>NZ_LR590477.1:1465926-2198889 GCF_901482445.1 Neisseria lactamica
GGTGAATTCCGCCCGATATGGCCCCAAGTCGAATTGGATATCGTATCGGGATTCCAAGCGGACCCCATCGGGCTGCTGCTGCAACACCGCGCCGATCTTGCCATTGTTTCCGAAGCGGAAAAACAAAACGGTATTTCTTTCCAACCGCTGTTTGCCTACGAAATGGTCGGCATTTGCGCACCGGACCATCCGCTTGCCGCCAAAAACGTTTGGACGGCGGAAGACTTTATCGGGGAAACCCTGATTACCTATCCCGTTCCCGATGAAATGCTGGATTTACCCAAAAAAATCTTAATTCCGAAAAACATCAACCCGCCCCGCCGGCACAGCGAACTGACCATCGCCATTATCCAACTGGTTGCCAGCAGACGTGGCATTGCCGCCCTTCCCTATTGGACAGTCATGCCCTATCTTGAAAAAGGCTATATCGTTCACCGACAGATTACCGGCGACGGACTGCAAAGCAAACTGTATGCCGCCATCCGCACTGAAGACACAGATAAAAGTTATCTGAACAACTTTTGCCAAATCATACGTGAACGCGGCTTCGCGGACTTGCCCGGATTAAGTGAGTTGGAACCGGTCTGATTTCCCTTGTTCAAACCATACCCGGGCGGTTTTTCTATTTTTTCATGTACTGTTTTTGATTTTTGCCCAATCTGTAATCTTTAGATTGCCAATGGGAAACCTCCTGCTACAAATAAAAAACCCTGCGATAAGCAGGGTTTTTTGAATTTCCAACATTAACGTTTGGAGAATTGTTTTGCACGGCGTGCTTTGCGCAGACCCGGTTTTTTACGCTCGACTTCGCGGGCATCGCGGGTAACGAAACCGGCTTGAGACAAGGCGGGTTTCAGCGCGGCATCGAAGTCGATCAGGGCACGGGTAATGCCGTGGCGGATTGCGCCGGACTGACCGGTTTCACCGCCGCCGACAACATTGACTTTGATGTCGAAAGATTCGGCGTTTTCAGTCAGAACCAAGGGTTGGCGAACAACCATGCGGCTGGTTTCGCGTGCGAAGAATTCATCAACGGGGCGGCCGTTTACGATGATTTGGCCGGTGCCTTTGGTCAGGAATACACGAGCCACTGAACTTTTGCGGCGGCCTGTGCCGTAGTAGTATTTGCCGTTCATGTCGCGTCCTTATTTCAATTCTAAAACTTTGGGTTGTTGTGCCGCGTGGGCGTGTTCCGCACCCGCATACACTTTCAGTTTTTTAATCATCGCATAGCCCAAAGGACCTTTGGGCAGCATACCTTTTACGGCTTGTTCCAAAGCGCGGCCGGGGAACTGCTCCTGCATTTCGCGGAAGGTGCGCTCGTAGATGCCGCCGGGAAAACCGGAATGGCGGAAGTATTTTTTGTCTTCGAATTTGGCACCGGTTACACGCAGTTTGTCCGCGTTGATGACGATGATGTAATCGCCGGTATCGACGTGGGGGGTGTATTCAGGTTTGTGTTTGCCACGCAGACGGCTGGCGACTTCGGCTGCAACGCGACCCAAGACTTTGTCTTGGGCATCGATGACGAACCATTCGCGCTTCACCTCGTGGGGTTTCGCTGAAAAGGTTTTCATAGTGGAAATCCAGATAGATATAGAAAGTTATGGATTTTAAAGACAGGATTCGATTTTGTCAATCGCATTACTGCGTTACGCAAAGGTTTTCCCGTTATGCCGCCGGTTCCGGATATTTTGTGTTTTTCAAGGCGGTTTGACGAAAGAAAGGCCGCATCTTGAGATGCGGCCTTTTATGGGAATCCCCACGAGAGCCGTTTCGGCCGAATCCGCTTGAACCTTGCTGACAAGGCGGCTGCCCCGGGTAGTTTCGGGTGCGTCCGCAAGGGGACGCTCGCGCCCACTACTGCTCCCGGCAGCCTTAAGCGAACTTATTGGTTCAAAGGAATATATGCCTTCGCGGACACCGCAGGGAAAAACTGTTATTCCTGCCCCAAGCGGGATAGTGCTTTTTGGCAGGCGTTGTCCATATCGGTTATTTTACGCGCAAAATCGCCGATTGCCAAATCTCCGCCGTCAAGGGAGATTTTCAACAGGTCGTGGACGACGTTGAGCGCGGCCATAATGACGATTTTCTCGCTGTCCGCGACGCGTCCGCCTTCGCGGATGGCCTCGGCTTTTCTGTTGAGCATTCCGACTGCCTGCAACAGTGTGTCTTTTTCTTCTGCCGGCGTGTTGACGGTCAGCCGGGCGTGCATGACTTCGATATGGACTTGTTCGATGTTCATCCTTTAATCCTTATTGCTGCGTTTCCTGCCGTTGGGGGAGGCGCGCTGCCAGTGCGCTGATTTTTTCCCTGCTCTGTTCGAGCAGGCTGCGGTATCGTGCATTTTCTTCTGTCAGGCTGTCGATTTTGTTTTGCAGGTCTTCTTTGAGTTTGCCGACTTGGACGAGCAGGGCTTCGCTGAGTTCGTCGACGGCGGTTTCGTGTTCGAGTTTTTGCCGCTCGTGCGCCCGTTTGAGCTCGGCAACGGTTTCTTTGAGACGGCGGTTTTCGCTGACGAGGGTTTCGAATTTCTGTACCAACGTATAAACGCTGCTTTCGAGTTTTTCGATATTTTGTTTCATAACCTTACCTGTCCGTATGCCGTCTGAAGGCTTCAGACGGCATCTGTTTGTTGTTTATTCGAAACGCGCGCTGCGTTCCATCAGTCTTTCGACAACCTGTTGCGGGGTCATTTCTTTGCGGATGAGTTGCAGCAGGGTTTGGGTAATCGGCATATCGATTTGGTATTTGCAGGCGGTATTGAAAACTTCTTCTATCGTGCTTACGCCTTCGGAAACGTGTCCGATTTCGACAAGCACCTGATGCAGTTCCTTGCCTTCTGCCAAACCCAAGCCGACGCGGCGGTTGCGCGAAAGTGCGCCGGTGCAGGTGAGGATGAGGTCGCCGATACCGGCCAGCCCCATCATGGTTTTGGGCTGCGCGCCCATTGCGGAGGCAAGGCGGGTGATTTCGGCCAGTCCGCGCGTAACCAGTGCGGCACGGGCGTTAAGCCCGTACTCCAGACCGTCGGACAATCCGGTAGCGATTGCCATAACGTTTTTTACCGCGCCGCCGACTGCCACGCCGATAACGTCGGTACTGCCGTAAAGCCGCATAACCGAAGTGTTGAGCCGTGGGACAAGTTCCTCGACCCATTCTTGGTTTTCGGAAGCGAGGACGACGGCACAGGGCAGTTGTTTGGCGAGTTCCTGTGCAAAACTCGGGCCGGAGAGTACGCCGATTTTCTTATTGTCGGGCAATACTTCTTTCAATACTTGGAAGGTCAGCAGCCCGGTATCCTGCTCGAATCCTTTGCAGGCGGCGAGGACGGGGAAGTGTCCCGCGCCGTACTGTTTGAGCAGCTCTGCGCTGCTTCTCAATCCGGCAACGGAGGTTACGATAAGGACAAGTCCGCTGTCTTTGAGCGCGTCTGCCAAATCCGCACACACTTCCAGCGTTTCGGGAAAGGGAAAGCCGGGCAGCCCGCGTTTGTTTTCACGTTCTTCCTGCATTTGGCGGACTTGGTCTGCGTTGCGCGTCCACAGGGATACGCGGTTGCCGTGTTGGGAAAAATGCAGGGCGAGCGCCGTACCCCACGAACCTGCGCCGATAACGGTAATTTTCATTGGTCGTCTTTCAACATATCACTGCCGTTCACTTTAAAACAATCGCTGTTTCTCTGCAAGTGCGGTCAGGGAAATGCCGTCTGAAAGGTGTTCAGACGGCATTTTGCCCCGATGCGGCACCGTCAGCCTGTATTGCGCAAACCTTGCGCCACGCCGTTGATGGTCAGGTGGACCATCAGCAGCGCGTGCGGATTGTCGGGCTCTTTGCGCAGGCGTTTGAGCATAGCGACCTGCAGGCCGTTGAGGGCGTTCAGGTAGGGAATCCTCAAGGCGAGCGAGCGGGCAAGGCTGCGGTTGTCGCGCAAAAGTTCCTCGGTTTGCAGCAGGTCGAGCAGGGCTTTGCGGCTGCGCCGGTATTCTTCCTTGATCATCCCGAAGATGATTTTTGCCTTATCGGGCGATTCGCTCAAGCCGGCATAGTTTTCCGCGAGGGTGATGTCGGTTTTCGCCATCACTTGCTCCATATTGGAGAGCATGGCTTGGAAGAACGGGTTGTTTCGGGCGTGTCCGCGCAGGGCGGCGAGGGTTTCGGGACTGCCTTCGCACAAGGTTTCCACCGCGCTGCCGAAACCGTACCAAGCCGGCAGCATCAGCCGGTTTTGCATCCAAGAGAATACCCACGGAATCGCGCGCAAGTCCTGAATCCGCGCCAAAGTTTTGCGGCTGGCGGGACGGCTGCCGAGGTTGAGGGTGGCGATTTCCTGAATCGGGCTGGTTTGCAGGAAGTAGTCGATGAAGTCGGGGTGGGTAATCAGTTCGCGGTAGTATTTGAACGATACGTCCGACAATGCCTGCATCAGCTTGGCATCGGGGTCTTTTTTGTCTGTCGGGATGCCGGCTTCCAAAGTGGCGGCAACCAGGGTTTCCAAGTTGCGTTGGGCATTGCCGGGGTCGGCGTATTTGGCAGTGATGACTTCGCCCTGCTCGGTAATGCGGATTTGTCCCGCCACGCTGCCGGCCGGTTGCGCCAAAATGGCTTGGTAAGAAGGGCCGCCGCCGCGTCCGACGCTGCCGCCGCGTCCGTGGAACAGGCGCATGCGGACACCGTATTTTTTGAAGAGTTCGACCAATCCCAATTCCGCCTGATAGAGGCACCATGAGCTGGTAACGTAGCCGCCGTCTTTGTTGGAGTCGGAGTAGCCGAGCATGATTTCTTGGATGTTGCCCCGGCTTTCGAGCAGTGCGCCGTACCAGTCGAGGCGGAACATCGTTTCCATCACCGGGCAGGCGTTTTCCAACGCTTCGATGGTTTCAAACAGCGGCACGATATTGATACGGCTTTTTGGTTTGCCGTTTTCCACCGCCAACAGGCCGCTTTCTTTCAGCAGCAATGCCAAGGCGAGCAGGTCGCCGGGTTGTTCGCAGTTGGAAATAATGCTTTGTGTTACGGCATCTTCGCCGAATTCGTCTTTGATTTTGCGCGCTTCGTTGAAAATCGCCAGTTCGCGGCGGGTGTGTTCGCTGTATGTGATGAACGGGCTGTACAGCGGACGTTGGTGGCCCAGTTCGCGCAACAGGGCGGCTTGTTTTTGCTCTTCGTTCAGGCTGTTGTAGTCTTCCAAGCCTGCGTGTTGGAAAAGCTCGGCAACCACATCGGCGTGTTTGCCCGCGTGTTGGCGCAAATCAAGCGGCATCATATGGAAGCCGAACACGGACACGGAGCGGATGAGGTCTGCCAAACGGCCTTCGGCAAGCAGGCGGCTGCCGTTGTCGATAAGGGAACGTTGCAATTTTTCCAAATCATCGAGAAATTCTTGTGCCGAAGCATAAGGCTCGAGAAAGCCGAATTTGCAGCCCATGCCCAAACCGAGCGCGCGCGCTTTGCCCATAGCGCGCGCCATAATGTAGGCAATGGCGCGACGGTAGGGTTCTTCCGTGCGGGCGATTTCTTCGTCGGGCGATTTGTCGGACAACGCCATCACATCGCCGTTGACTTTGACGCGGCGGATGGAGAGCGGCAGTTCGCGGTAAAGTTTGTCGAGTTCGCCACGGTAAAAACGGAACACGGCATCGGCATGACGGCGGAAGGCAAAGCGTAGGGTTTCGGCAGAAACGAACGGATTGCCGTCGCGGTCGCCGCCGATCCAGCCGCCGATTTTGAGGATGTCCGGAACGCGGACATCGGGATAGGCCGTCTGAAAGTCGTGTTCCATCTTGCGGTAGAGTTTGGGCAGGGCTTCAAAAAAGCTCATCGGGAAGATGGACACGCCGTTGTTGATTTCGTCGTTGACGCTGAGTTTGTGGCGGCGCGTTTCGCTGGTCTGCCACAAGCCCAAAAGCACGGTGTCGATTTCGCGGCGCAGCCGTGCCAGCGCGTCGGCATTGGTGCAGCGTTCGCGTTGCGGCAGCAGCGCGCGGATGCGGCGGTTGAAATTCAAAACGGTTTGGCGTTGCACTTCGGTCGGGTGCGCGGTCAAAACGGCGGTAACGGACGTATTGTCCAACTGCCGCTGCACCGATTTGCCGTCGGCTTTCCCCGCCTTGAGCCTGCGGACGGTTTCCGTCAGGCTGCCTTCCGCGCCGCCGTGTCCGGCTTCTTCGTGGATTTGGCGGCGGCGTTCGTGGTGCACGTCTTCGGCGATATTCAAAATCTGGGCGAACAGCCCGCAGGCAAGCGTCAGGTCGTAGGTCTGCCGTTCGTCCAATTGCGGCAATACTTTTTCAATCAATGCCGCGCTGTCGTCGGAAGTGGACAAGAGTTTGACCGTTTCGACAACCAACGGCGAGGCTTCTTCGTGCAGGAGGTTGAACAGGGATTGTTTCAGAAATTCCGCGTCCGCCGCCAAAGCCGCGTCCTTCGGATTGTTCAGGATATGCAGTTGCATGATTTTTCTCTCTCGTTTGCCGTAAATATTGTAAATGTACCCCAAATGCCGCATCCGTGCCAAACCGTTCACACTTTAACCGCCCGTGTCCCGAAATGCCGTCTGAAGTTGAACGCCGCCCGACGGCAGCGTTACAATCGCCCGCAACTGTTTTTTCCGAACATCATCATGACCACGACCGAACACGACAACGACGATGCATTCCTGCTGCGGTACAGCCGCCACATCCTCTTGGACGAAATCGGCATCGAAGGGCAGCAGAAACTTTCCGACGCGCATATTTTGGTCGTCGGCTGCGGCGGTTTGGGTGCCGCCGCCCTGCCCTACCTTGCCGCTTCGGGTGTCGGCACGCTGACCATAGCCGATTCCGACACGGTCGAACTGCACAACCTGCAACGCCAAGTCGCATTTGACGAGGGCGATGTCGGCAAACCCAAAGCCGAAGCCTTGGCAGACCGCCTGCGCCGCATCAACCATACCGTCAACGTCCGCGCCGTCAACGAAAAACTCGACGGCTGCCGCCTGACCGGTTTGGTTCAAGCCGCCGACATCGTTTTAGACTGCTGCGACAACTACGCCACGCGGCAAGCCGTCAACCGTGCCTGCGTGCACACGAAAACACCGCTGGTTTCAGGGGCGGCGGTACGTTTTGAAGGACAACTTGCCGTGTACCGGCCCGACTTGCCCGACTCGCCGTGTTACGCCTGCCTGTTTGACGGCGGATCGGCTTCAGACGGCATCTGTTCCCTTTTCGGCGTATTCTCGCCGCTGGTCGGCATCATCGGCTGCACACAGGCGGCGGAGGCACTGAAAATCCTGCTGGATGCGGGCGAACCGTCGCACGGCAGGCTGGCGGTTTACCGCGCCTTGGAAGGGGGCTGGCAATATTTCGACCTGCCGCGCAACCCCGAATGCCCGGTTTGCGGCGTGGCGCGGTAAAACCCTGCCGCCGTTTCAGACGGCATAAAAACGGATTCGGCGGAACGGTTTTAAAAATTTACATTTCTTTGCAAAAAAAAAAAAAAAAAAAAATAAACTTACCTTATAATTGCAGTTGTTTTAGCAATGTCTGTTTCGCAGACTCATTGAGTAAGACGTTTTCCCCGTAATGTGTTTGGCCGTCTGTCCCCTTTGGGTTCGGACGGCTTTTTTTTTGGCTGTGTATGAATACCCGGTTGGTTTTATCTGTTTGCAACGGGGGAAGCCGCTTATTTCCGTTCGGGCGGAAAACGGTTCCATCGGATAAAAGGCATTTTGTCCGACTGATTAAAGTTACATCTTAGGTTTGCATCGGCGGAATATTCAAACACAGCCTTTTTTAAGGAAATCCGGATACGGCGGCGCATCAATAATGCGGCGGAATCTCGTCGCGCAGGGAATACGGCTCTTGCGCGTCGGGATTCCTGTCCTGCATTTTTTGATACAGCAGCCTCAACTGAGCCTGCTGCAAATCCAGCGTCTGCCGCAATTCCGCCACCATCGCGTTCAGGCCGGCGATTACGTCCTCCTGAAGCGCGGATTGGATTTCCAATTCGACAATACGGCGTTCCAACTCTTGAACCGCGTCCATTTACAGCACCATCGCGGCAATCCAGCCGGCAATCAGCAGCGGGATGTTGTAGTGGATGAAGGTCGGGATAACGGAATCGCGGATGTGGTCGTGCTGCCCGTCGGCGTTCAGCCCCATCGTCGGGCCCAGCGTGGAATCGGACGCGGGCGAACCGGCATCGCCCAACGCCCCCGCCGTGCCGACAATGGCGACGGTGGCAAGCGGCGAAAAACCCAAACCGACACACAAAGGCACATAAATCGCGGCAATAATCGGCAAAGTGGAAAAGGACGAACCGATGCCCATCGTTACCAAAAGCCCCACAACCAGCATCGCCAATGCCGCCATACCTTTGCTGTTGCCGAATATCGCCATACTGCTTTCCACCAGCGGCTGAATATGCCCGGTCGCATTCATCACGGCGGCAAAACCCTGCGCGGCAATCATAATGAAGCCGACCATCGCCATCATCTTGATACCTTCGCCGAATACGTCGTTTGCCTTGTCGCGGTTGATGACGCCCAACATCATAAATACGGCGAAACCGAGCATCGCGCCCAACACCAGCGAGTCTTCATACATCAACTGGATGGCAAAGCATACGGCAATGGCGGCGGCGGCGGCCAGGCTGCGGTAGGCGGACGGCTGCGGACGGTTTGCCGCATCGGCGTTACCCGCCGTATCGGCATTGTTGCTTTGGTACAGGCGCGGTTTGCGGTAATGGACAAACGCCAGCAGGAGTCCGGCCAGCATTCCCAACGCGGGAATCGCCATTGCCGCCATCACGTTGATGTTTTTCACATCAAGCTGCGGCGCGGCGGAATGGATGTTGCCCAACAGGATTTCGTTCAAAAAAATCGCGCCGAAGCCGTAAGGCAGGAACATATAAGTCGTAACCAGCCCGAAAGTGATGACGCACGCAATCAGACGGCGGTCGATTTTCAGGCGGTTGAACACCAAAAGCAGAGGCGGAACAATCATCGGGATAAAGGCGATGTGGATGGGGATGATGTTCTGACTCATAATGCCCATCACAAGGATGATGGAAAGCAGCAGCCATTTGACCGCGCCCTCGCCCGAACGCACGCTGTCGGGCATACCGCCCCGGTTCAGCTTGCGGACGACCGCGCCGGCAAGCTGCTGCGGCAGACCGGAATGGGTAATCGCCATTGCAAACGCGCCGAGCATCGCATAAGAAAGCGCAATCTTCGCACCGCCTTCCAAACCTTTGTTGAACACGGGGATAATCCCCGCCTGACTGACCTGTCCCACCGCATCGGCAATGTTTTGCAGCGGCATACCCGCCACCGCGCCGCCGACAAACGCGCCGATCGTCAGGCTCAATACCACGTGCACGCGCGACAGCGACAGCACCAGCATCACGATTACGGCAACTACGACTGCATTCATTATTTATCGCTCCAAACCTATAAATGTTTACATATCGAAACACATCATAACCCAATAACGGGAAACCCGCCAATTTTGCAAACAATTATTTCAAATGCTTCATATACTTCCCCAGCGTAACCCTGTCCAAACCCGCCAAATCCGGCAGGGTTTCCACTCCTGAAAAACCATTCTCCGCCAACACGCCGCGCACCGCCGCGCCCTGATCGAAACCGTGTTCCAGCAATAAAAAACCGCCTTCCGCCAAACGGTCGGGCGCGCCTTGCGCCAAGGTGCGGATGCAGCTTAGGCCGTCTGAAAAGTCGGTCAGCGCGATTTGCGGCTCAAACCGCAAATCGCCTTGCAACAAATGTTTATCGCCGTTTTCGATATAGGGCGGGTTGGACACGATGATGTCCCATTTCCCTTCAGACGGCATATCGGTGTCGAACCACGAACCGTGTGCAAATTCGACCCGCGCGCCCAAATCTGCCGCATTTTTCCGCGCCGTTTCAAGGGCGGGCGGGCTGATGTCGGATGCGCGCACAAACGCATCGGGGCGTTCGAGCGCGACGGTTACGGCAACCGTGCCGCTGCCCGTCCCCAAATCCCACACGCGCCCGTTTTCCGGCAGGCGCGCCAATACGGCTTCGACCAGATGCTCGGTTTCGGGACGCGGAATCAACACGCTCGGATTGACTGTAAAGCGTCTGCCATAAAATTCGCGCACACCTAAAATATAGGCAACCGGCTCGCCGTTCAGACGGCGTTGCGCCAGCCTGTCCGCCCGCTGTCGGACTTCGTCCGGCATTTCTTCCCCGCCCCGCGTCAACAACTGCACGCGCGTATATTCCGAAACATATTGCAGCAGCATTCTTGCTTCATTTTTAGGCAGTTTTGACAAGCCCAACCATTCGTCAAACGTCATTTTTTATCCCGTCTGCCGCCGATGCGGCTTGAACATTTTTTCCAGCTTTGCGGCACGCTTGTTCAAAAAATATCATTTTGCATTGAAATTATATAATAAAGAAAAACACCTTATCGCCGTTTCAATACCGTAGGAATTTATCCGAATAACAGAAACGCTCCGCCGTTATTCCGCGCAAGCGGCAACAACGGAATAAATAAAAAAACAATGACATAGTTGGTTTTCCTTTGAATTTGCGATATTTGCGGCGGCTGAAAAAAATCCGCACCCGCCTTCAAATGCGGATACGGATTTTCTTGTCAAACAAACTTATTCGGCCAGCAATGCTTCCGGTTTGACTTTTTCGCCATACACGGGCAAGAGGGTTTTTTCATAGGCGGCTTTCAGACGGCCGTCTTTTTTCATGGCGGCGATTTCGCCGTTGACCCAGTTCAAAAGATCGGCATTGCCTTTTTGAACGGCGGGGGCGATAAATTCGGCAGGGCCTAAATTACCGATGGCGACTTCAAAATCCGGGTTTTCTTTCGCCCACGCCCACAGCAGGGCGTTGTCGTGGGCGAGTGCCGCACCGCGTCCGTCTTTCAGTGCGTCGAAGGTTTCGGTATTTTGGTCGAATTTCAATAATTTGACTTCAGGATGGCTTTTGGTGAAGAAAGCGTCGGCGGTCGTGCCTTTGTTGACCAACAGGGTTTGGTCTTTCAGTTGCGCAATGTCGGTAATCGGTTTGCCTTTGGGGGAAACCACGCCCAACGCCACTTTCATATAGGGATCGGCGAAATCAACGGCTTCGGCGCGTTCGGGTGTTTTGGTGAAGTTGGCGAGGATGAGGTCGACTTTGCCGGAACGGACGTATTCGACACGGTTTGCGGCCTCGGTTAAGACAAATTCGACTTTGTCGGGGCTGCCGAGCAGGTCTTTTGCCAGGTCTTTGGCGATCTCAACGTCAAAGCCTTGGTTTTTGCCGTTGGCATCAACATAGCCGAACGGGGGCTTGTCGCCGAATACGCCGATGCGGATCACGCCTTTTTCCTTGATGGCGGCAACGGTTGCCGCACCGCTGCTTTGTGAAGATTGGGCATCGCCGGAGCCGCCCCCGCAGGCGGTCAGACCGACGGCGATGGCGGCGGAAGCCAACAGGGCTTTAAATTTGGCGTTCAGTTTCATTGGGAATCTCCTTTTTGAATGTTTGCTTGGGATGAAATGCCGTCTGAAAGGGGTTCGGACGGTTTGCGGTAAATCAGTAGTCCATACCTGCCAGAAATTGGCAGGCGCGTTCGCTTTTTGGTGCGGAGAAGAAGGTTTCGGGGTCGGACGATTCGACGATGCCGCCTTTGTCCATAAAGACGATGCGGTCGGCAACTTTGCGGGCGAATCCCATTTCGTGGGTAACAATCAGCATACTCATCCCTTCGCGGGCGAGTTCCAAAACCACTTCCAAGACTTCGCGCACCATTTCGGGGTCGAGTGCGGCGGTGATTTCGTCCAGCAGGATGACTTCTGGATTCAGGCACAGGGCGCGGACGATGGCGATGCGCTGTTTTTGTCCGCCGGAGAGTTCGCGCGGATAGGCGTTTTTGCGGTCGGACAAACCGACGCGTTCCAATAATTTGTCGGCTTGAGCCTCTGCTTCGGCGCGGTTGCGGTTTTGTACTTTTACCGGGCCTAAAAGGATGTTTTCGATGACGGTCATATGGGCAAACAGTTCATAGCTTTGAAAGACCATACCGACTTTTTGCCGGGCGGTTTGCCAGGAAACGTCTTTGCCGAATTCGCCGATGCCGTCCATCACGATGCTGCCGCCCTGGTGCGGCTCCAAACCGTTGACGCAGCGCAGGAGGGTGGATTTGCCGCAGCCGGACGGGCCCAACAACACAATCACTTCGCCTTTTTCCAAGTCCAAGTCTAAGGATTGGATGGCGGTTACGCCGCCGTATTGTTTGTGCAGCTTGCGGATGCTCAGTAAAGCCATATCAGTGTTCCCATTTTTGTTCCAGCTTTGCCGCCAACAGCGACAGCGGCCAGCAACATAAAAAATACAGCATAAAAATCAGTCCATAAACCCAAAATGAGGCATTGGGCTGCGTCAGCAGCGAGTTTTCAATAATCTGCTGCCCCACTTTGACCACTTCAATCACACCGATAAGCGAGGCGAGCGAACTGGTTTTAATCATTCGCGTAAACAAATTAACCGCCCCCGGCAAAGCGCGGCGGACGCTTTGCGGCAATTCGATGTATCGGAACACTTGGCGGCGGCTCAAACCCAGTGCCAAGCCCGATTCCACCTGATGTTTTTCAATCGATTCCAATGCGCCGCGCACCAAATCGCCCATTTCGGCGATGCCCCAAAGCGTGAAAACCCAAACGCAGACCCAAAATCCGCCGATGTGTATGCCCGTCCACACGGACAAACCGAAATACAGTCCGAACAACCACACCAAAATCGGCACGATGCGGATGGTTTCGAGATAAAACCGTCCGATAAGGCGGACAAGCCGGTTGCGCGAACGCAAAACCAGACCGAACAGCGTTCCCAATACGCAAGAAGCCGCAACAGAGATTAAAGAAATTTGTGCCGTTAAGAGCAGGCCTTCGCCCAACCGTGCCGCATTTTTTCCTTCAAACAGCCATTCAAATGCCATATTTCGCACTCCGTATGCGGTTTTCCAATCGCCGTACCAACAAAGAAACAGGCAGCAGGATAATCAAATAAGCGGCAAACAACAAAAACAAAGCCTCGTTGGTTTTGTAGTCCATACCAATCACATCTTTGGTAACAAACAACAATTCCGCAATGCCGACCGCGCTAATAACGGATGTTTCTTTCATTAAAAACAATATATTAGCGGCGACAGCCGGAAAAGCGACCGCCCAAGCCTGCGGCAATTCGACATAGCGGAACACTTGAAAGCGGCTCAAACCGATTGCCTTGCCCGCTTCGACCTGCCCTTTTGGTACGGCGAGGATGCCGGCGCGGACAGCTTCCGCCATATAGCTTGCGCCCAAGAAAACCAGCGCGATTACGCCGCAGGTGAAACCGTCCCATTTGATGCCCATTTTCGGCAGGCCGTAATACAGGAAAAACAATTGGATCAGCAGGGGCGTATTGCGCGACAGTTCGATATAGGCGCGCGCCAATGCGTAGAAGGGTCGGATGCGGTATGCCGTTACCACGGCGACGGGCAGGCCGAACAGCAACGACAAAACAACGCCGTAAACGGACAATTCCAGCGTCAGCTTTGCCGCATCGGAGAATTTGGGTACGGCATCGATCAGATAAGACCAGTTCATCAGAATCAGACAATCAGCTTAACGAAAGGCGGTATTTTAATAAACTTGTAAGATAATGTTAAAGAATGCTTGGGAATATCAAACATCGAAAAAAAGAATAAGGCGATGCCGTCTGAAAACCTTTCAAACGGCATCGCGCCGGATTCCGCGTCAGATTGCGCTGCCGCCGACGGTCAGTCCGGCATCAATCCGCAAGGTCGGCTGCCCCACGCCGACGGGGACGCTCTGCCCTTCTTTGCCGCACACGCCGACACCGCTGTCGAGCGCGGTATCGTTGCCTATCATCGAAACGTGTTTCAACACTTCGGGGCCGTTGCCGATAATGGTCGCGCCTTTGACGGGGTATTGCAGCCTGCCGCCCTCCACCCACCACGCTTCGGACGCGCTGAAGACAAATTTGCCGCCGGTGATGTCCACCTGTCCGCCGCCGAAGTTGACGGCGTAAATGCCTTTGTCGATGGACGCGATGATTTCGTCAGGTTCGTAGCCGCCGTTTTCCATAAAGGTGTTGGTCATACGCGGCATCGGGACGGAGGCGTAGCTTTCGCGGCGGCCGTTGCCGGTCGGTTGCGTACCCGTCAGGCGGGCGTTGGTTTCGTCCTGCATATAGCCGGCCAAAATACCGTCTTCAATCAATACGGTGCGGCGGGTTTCGTTGCCTTCGTCATCGATGTTGAGCGAACCGCGCCGGCCGGCAATATCGCCCTGATCGACGACGGTAACGCCTTTGGCGGCGACGCGCTCGCCGATCCGGCCGGAAAAGACGCTGGTTCCCTTGCGGTTGAAATCACCTTCCAAACCGTGTCCGACCGCTTCATGCAGCAACACGCCCGGCCAGCCGTTACCCAAAACGACGGTCATTTCGCCGGCGGGCGCGGGGCGGGATTCGAGGTTGGTCAGGGCTTGTTTGACGGCGGCATCGACAAACTGCCGTACCAAAGTTTCATCGAAATAAGCCAAGTCGTAGCGTCCGCCGCCGCCCGCGCTGCCCTGTTCGCGGCGTTCGCCCTGTCTGGCGATGACGGTAACGTTCAGGCGCACCATCGGGCGGATGTCGGCGGCGTGTTTGCCGTCCAGACGGGCGAGGTAAACCATATCGTATTCGCAGGTCAAACCGGCCATCACTTGCACGATGCGCGGATCGGCGGCTTTGGCGATTGCTTCCACTTTGTTCAACAGCGCGACTTTGGCGGCGGAATCGAGGCCGGCAATGGGGTCGGACGCGGAACAAACCGGCTTGCCGCGCGTTTCAGACGGCATTTTGGCAGACACCTTGCCGCCTGCCGCCCCAATCGCGCGGACGGCGCGGGCGGAACGGTTTATCGAATCGATGCACAGGCTGTCGGCGTAGGCAAAGGCGGTTTTATCGCCCGAAACGGCGCGCACGCCCATGCCCTGATCGATTTGGAAGCTGCCCGATTTGACGATGCCCTCTTCCAAATGCCAGCTTTCATAGGCGGTACGCTGGCAGTAGATGTCGGCATAATCGACGTGGTGCGCGCCGATGATGCACAGGCTTTTGGCGAGCAGTTCGGGGGAAAGGCGGTTGGCTTCGAGCAGCCGCTCTCGTACGGCGGAATAGGTAGGATGCATAGTGTCGGCGCATAAAAAATCAGGGGCTTGATTATACGGCATTTGTTATAGAAATGCGCCGTGCCGCCGAAAATGTAAGAATTTTGCCAACGCACGTTGCTTTGTGTAAACTTCAATCTTTCTTGTCGGAGTGCCGCCGCCGGGCGGCTGAGATTGCGAAAGCAAAATCCGTAGAACCTGTCGGGGTAATGCCTGCGTAGGAAACAAACCGTCAAATGCCTTATCGGGCTTCCGTTCCCTTTTCCGCATTTCCCCGCCCCATTTTCATGTTTTTTAAGGACTTGATATGTCGGGCAATGCCTCACAACAACCCTCACCCGCCGCAGCGGCGGCACGCCTTTTTTCCGACAAATCGCCATACCCGCAAAGGAATTCCTTATGATCCGTATCGCCATCCTCGGCGGCGGCCTCTCGGGAAGGCTGACCGCATTACAGCTTGCAGAACAAGGTTATCGGATTGCACTTTTCGACAAAGGCAGCCGCCGGGGCGAACACGCCGCCGCCTATGTTGCCGCCGCGATGCTCGCGCCTGCGGCGGAAGCGGTCGAAGCCACGCCTGAAGTGGTCAGGCTGGGCAGGCAGAGCATTCCGCTTTGGCGCGGCATCCGATGCCGTCTGAACACGCACACGATGATGCAGGAAAACGGCAGCCTGATTGTGTGGCACGGGCAGGACAAGCCTTTATCCAACGAGTTCGTCCGCCATCTCAAACGCGGCGGCGTAGCGGATGAGGAAATCGTCCGTTGGCGCGCCGACGACATCGCCGAACACGAACCGCAACTCGGCGGACGGTTTTCAGACGGCCTTTACCTGCCGACCGAAGGCCAGCTCGACGGGCGGCAAATATTGTCTGCACTTGCCGACGCTTTGGACGAACTGAACGTCCCTTGCCATTGGGAACACGAATGCGCCCCCGACGACTTGCAAGCCCAATATGACTGGCTGATTGACTGCCGCGGCTACGGCGCAAAAACCGCGTGGAACCAAGCCCCCGAACACACCAGCACCTTGCGCGGCATACGCGGCGAAGTGGCGCGGGTTTACACGCCCGAAATCACGCTCAACCGCCCCGTGCGCCTGCTGCACCCGCGCTATCCGCTCTACATCGCCCCGAAAGAAAACCACGTCTTCGTCATCGGCGCGACCCAAATCGAAAGCGAAAGCCAAGCCCCTGCCGGCGTGCGTTCCGGGCTGGAACTCTTGTCCGCGCTCTATGCCGTCCACCCCGCTTTTGGCGAAGCCGACATCCTCGAAATCGCCGCCGGCCTGCGCCCCACGCTCAACCACCACAACCCAGAAATCCGTTACAGCCGCGAACGCCGCCTGATTGAAATCAACGGCCTTTTCCGCCACGGCTTCATGATTTCCCCCGCCGTAACCGCCGCCGCCGTCAGATTGGCAGTCGCCCTTTTTAACGGAAAAGACGCGCCCGAACGTGATGAAGAAAGCGGTTTGGCGTATATCCGAAGACAAGATTAAAGCCGCCCGAAAGGACACCCCATGACCTTCCCGCCCCTAAAATCCCCGCTCAAATTCTACGCCGTCGTCCCCACCGCCGATTGGGTGGAGCGCATGGTCAAAGCAGGTGCCGACACGGTGCAACTGCGCTGCAAAACCCTGCACGGCGATGAATTGAAACGCAAAATCGAACGTTGCGCCGCAGCCTGTCAGGGCAGCCGTACGCAGCTTTTCATCAACGACCACTGGCGCGAAGCGATAGAAGCAGGCGCATACGGCGTGCATCTCGGGCAGGAAGACATGGACACCGCCGACCTTGCCGCCATCGCCGCCGCCGGTTTGCGTTTGGGTTTGAGTACGCACTCCGCCGCCGAACTCGACCGCGCCCTGTCCGTACATCCCAGCTACGTCGCCAGCGGCGCGATTTTCCCGACCACGACCAAGCAAATGCCCACCGCCCCGCAAGGCTTGGACAAACTGCGCGAATACGTCAAACAGGCTCGCGGCACGCCCGTCGTCGCCATCGGCGGCATCGATTTGAACAACGCCCAAGCCGTGCTGGCAACAGGCGTATCCTCACTCGCCGCCGTCCGCGCCGTTACCGAAGCGGAAAATCCCGAAGCGGCGGTTAAAGCGTTTCAGGCTTTGTGGAATGGATAAAACCGAAACGAAGAAAATTCAATTTGCCGTGTCGGCGAAACTTAGCCCGTTATCGCAAATATGCTTAGTTTTAAATATGGCATATCATCAAATTCCGTCATTCCCGCGCAAGCGGGAATCCGCCGTAAAACTTGAGAAACCATCATTTGAAAAACAGTTTCCGAATTTCAAAAATGGATTCCCGCCTACGCGGGAATGACGGCAACCGGTAAGCCGCGTATCCGAAATAAAGCAATTTGACCAGATAAATACAGAAATATCAAAAAACTATGAACATCATCTTAAACGGCGAACCCGCCGAACTTCACGGCACGACCGTTGCCGACCTCATCGCCCAAACCGCACCGCAACAGCCCTTTGCCGTGGCGGTCAACACCGTTTTCGTCCCCAAAGGCGCGTATGCGGAAACGGTTTTGAACGAAAACGACAAAGTCGACATCGTCCGCCCCGTCGTCGGCGGCTGAATGCCGTCTGAAGCCCCAAAGGCACGCCTCCGGCTTTCAGACGGCATCGTATCCCAAACATATCAAGGAATTTTTATGCTCACCCTATACGGAGAAACTTTCCCTTCACGGCTGCTGCTCGGTACGGCTGCCTACCCGACCCCCGAAATCCTCAAACAATCCATCCAAACCGCCCAGCCTGCGATGATTACCGTCTCGCTGCGCCGCGCGGGAAGCGGTGGGGAGGCACACGGTCAGGGGTTTTGGTCGCTATTGGAAGAAAGCGGTATCCCGATGCTGCCGAACACAGCAGGCTGCCAAAGCGTGCAGGAAGCGGTTACGACGGCGCAGATGGCGCGCGAAGTGTTTGAAACCGATTGGATTAAGCTCGAACTCATCGGCGACGACGACACCTTGCAGCCGGATGTGTTCCAACTTGTCGAAGCAGCGGAAATCCTAATTAAAGACGGCTTCAAAGTGCTGCCTTATTGCACCGAAGACCTGATTGCCTGCCGCCGCCTGCTCGACGCGGGCTGTCAGGCGTTGATGCCGTGGGCGGCTCCGATCGGCACGGGTTTGGGCGCGGTTCACGCCTATGCGCTCAAAGTCCTGCGCGAACGCCTGCCCGACACGCCGCTGATTATCGACGCGGGCTTGGGCTTGCCTTCTCAAGCGGCGCAAGTGATGGAATGGGGCTTTGACGGCGTGCTTTTGAACACCGCCGTTTCCCGCAGCGGCGATCCGGTCAATATGGCGCGCGCCTTCGCACTCGCCGTCGAATCCGGACGGCTGGCATTTGAAGCCGAACCGGTCGAGGCGCGCACCAAAGCGCAAGCGAGTACGCCGACCGTGGGGCAGCCGTTTTGGCATTCGGCGGAATATTGAAAAAGGCGGCAAAAATGCCGTCTGAAGGCTTCAGACGGCATCGCGGCTCAAAACGGCGGCAGCCTGAAACGGACAAACCGCCATTCCCCGGCATCACGGCTTTGTCGTGAGGAACAGGGAAACCGGCCGGAAAACCTTGCCGCCCGCCCCGATGCCGCAACCAACGAAACACCCGGCCTCCACGGTGCGCAGGCTGCCGCGCAAGCCCCAAGTACGGCAACAGAAGAAGCGTTTTGTTGTTGTTTGAATACATTTAAAAATACCTAAAGCCATCCGTAAGTCTTCATCCGCAACGGTTTCACCGCTTTCGCATCCCGAATCCACGCTCAAACACCCCCGAATGACAACCCTGTCCGCGCCAAATCGGACAGACGTTTCAAACACGGCAGGCTTCTTTCCGACAGGCACGAAGCCCCCGGTTATGCCTGCCGACCCCGATTTGTCCGGCACAATGAAAGTCTGCCAATCCGAATCGCCAACATCGGCAAATAGTTTAATTTGTTTATTTTTCATCGTATTACAAAAAATCCACATTTATTTTTAAATTTTTATTGATAATTATTATTATTAGCGTATAATCAAAACCACTCGGAAGTCGTCCATTCCGAACCATTAAACACCGTGTTCCCTCATCATTCACTTTTACACTTGGAGTCGGCATATACGAGACATACATTCCTTTTTATATATCAGATACTCAAAACCGAAACGCCAAACCCACCTTCGCGGTGGGTTTGGCGTTTATCGTCAGGCTTTCGCGCCTATTTGCAAGACTTGAGGTTCAGTTTGCCGTATGGGGACGTGATTTTACGGATTTCGTCCGCATCGGAAGCATTCACGCCGGTAAACAAAACCGTCATACGCGACACGCTCAAAGAATCGTCCTGCCGGCCGGTTTCCGCAGCGCGTTCGACAATATGCGCCCCGCCGAATCCCGCGCCGGCAAGCCGGTTTTGCAGGGCTTGGGCGTTTTCCCGGCTGCTGCCGACACCCAAACTTAATGCGCCGTCAAACGGTATGGGGTTGAAACCTTTGGCAGACAGCTCCGCCGCCTGATTTTCGGCATCGGCGGAAACGGGCAGGACGACGCGGTAGATTTTGCCGGCGGATTTGGCTTGGGCGGTGCGTTTTTCGACGCTTCTGCTGGCAACGTGCGACCATTTGCCCAAAAGCCCTTTGATCCGGTGGTAGTCGTCTTCGTCCATCGTGAGGCTTGCCTGCGCGGCGCATAAGGCATCCGCCGCACCGTTTTCGCGTTCCGCCTGCGCCTTTTCGGCGGCGAGTTTTTCGCGGCGGGCTTTTTCCTCGCGCTGTTTTTTCTCTTTGAGCTTTTTCTGCTCCGCTTCTTTCTTCAAGCGCAACTGCTCCGCCTGTTCTTCGCTCAGGATGTCGCCCTGTTTGAGCAGTGCCGCCGTATCCTCCACGGATGCAGCCGCATTGCCGGCGGCGGGCGTTGCGAGGGGCGTGTTTTCGACGGCCCGGTTTTCCGGCACGCCGCCCGCCGCTTTAACGGCTAATTTATAACCCACCGTGCCGCCGAATACGGCAATATTGAGTACCGCCAAAAGGGTAAAGAGCCATTTCATTAGAATTTCCTCAATGTTTGAAACCCCGCCCGCCCGGGCGGCAGTCTGTCGGGCGGCAGAATCCGGACGGATTCGGACGGATGCCGCCCCGTGTTGAAAAAGGGTGTATTTTTTAATGTTCCGATTCCCCGCCTTCGGCGGCAATCATGTTCAACAACCCGTGGATGACGAGGTTGTCCGCCACACGCACGGTATTTTCCGCCAAAAATGCAGGCGGCAGGGCTTCTGCGACTTTTGCCGCGCCGCCGCCGGTCATCACGACATCGACCGGCTTTCCCGCCCCGATTTTTTCTTTCAAACGCCCGTGCATCATCATTATCGAGCCGCAAACCGCATCCATCATACCGCTGGCGATGGCGTTGCTTGTGGTGGTCGGGAAAGGGTAACGCTTGCCGGCGGGGCGGTTGAGGTTGGCGGTTCGGACGGCGAGCGATTCTTTCATCAGGTGGAAGCCGGGCATGATGGTTCCGCCGAGATAATGTCCGTCATCGGTGAGCGCGTCAACCGTTACCGCCGTGCCGCAACTGACGACGACGCAGGCGTTGCGGCTGAAGCGGCGGCTGCCCAAGGCGTTGAACCAGCGGTCGGAACCGTGTTCTTCGGGGTGGCGGTAGTGGTTGCGTATGCCCAAAGCCTGTGCGGAAGACGGCAGCCACTCGATTGTACTTGCGAGCTGTTCCTGAACCTGTGCCTTTTTTGATTCCCCGCACACGGCGCAACCGACAATACGGACGCGTTCATCCGCCTTTTCCGCCCACTCCGCGCCCAAAGGCGACAAATCGCGGTACGGCGCGCTGCCGACGGTTGCGAACGTGCCGTTTTCCACCCACGCCCACTTGAGCCGGCTGTTGCCGCCGTCCAACAGCAGCAAACGTTCCGGCTCCCGCCGCTTCGGCACGGAAACCGGCCTGTCATCGGGCCGCAGGCTGATTTCGCCGCTGACGGCGGTTTGCCTGCCCGCCGCAGTGTCCAAATGCAATACGCCTTTTTCATCCACACCCCTGACCGTGCCTTCGCACACGGTTTCTCCGTCGCGCAACAGCAATACCGCCTTGCCGTGGTCGCGGTTGGCCGTTTCGTATTCCTTTAAAAACGGCGCGAACCCTTCTTCCGCATATTGTTCCAACACCGCGTCCAGTTCCGCCAACAATGTTTCCAGCAACACGGCGGCACCGATACTGCCCCGCCGCGATGCCGTCTGAAGCAGCGATTGCACGGAAGCGGCGTTTTCCACTTCCTTGGGCAGGACAAAATTGATGCCGATGCCGACGACGGCAACCGTCTTGCCGCCCGCCCTGACCGTTTCAATCAGGATGCCGCCTAATTTGTCGCGCCCCACGACCAAATCGTTGGGCCACTTGATCTGCACGTCCAAACCCAAACGCAACAAAGCTCGGCGGCACGCCACTGCCGTTGCCGGCGACAGCGAACCCAGCTCATATTGCGGCCGGTCAAACACCCGGCCGAAACTGAACATCAGGCACTCGCCCAAACGGTGCGACCACTTCCGCCCCTGCCGCCCCCTGCCCTTACTTTGCAGGTGGGTCACGCATACGGTTTTGTGCGCCTTGTCCGGCGAAGTCCGCGCCAGCTCTAATATCTCGTCGTTGCTGGACGCGCACTCGTGTTTCAATGCCGTCTGAAAACCCGACCTTTCCCCCAACGCGCGCAAACCTTCGGCATCGAAAACCGCCAGCGGGCGCACCAGCCGCCAATAACCGTCGTGCCGGCGCAGCAGCCCGCGTATATGCGCCGGCATCTGCTGCCAAAAACCGTTCAACTGTTGCGGCTTCATCTCCGCCATACGCGCCAATTGCAGAACGTGTTGCGGCAGCCCGTCCGCAAGTTCCGCCAAAATCCGCCATTGCCGGGGGGTTAAAACCGTCATTTTCCGCCCTCTGCCGCACGGATTTTCGCCAAAGTCTTCGTCGTCGAAGTCTGGTGCAGAAACGGAATTGAAAACACCTTGCCGCCGCGCGCCAGCGTTTCCGCCGCCCCGACAATCTTATCCGCAGCCCAATCGCCGCCCTTGACCAAAATCTCAGGTTTGACCGCCTCAATCAACGCCGCCGGCGTATCCTCGTCAAACCACGTTACCAAATCCACACTTTCCAACGCGGCGGCAACGGCGGCACGGTTTTCCAAAGGATTAATCGGGCGGTCGCCGCCCTTGCCCAAACGGCGTACCGAAGCATCCGTATTCAACGCCAGCACCAACGCACCCCCCATCGAACGCGCCTGCGCCAGATAAGTAACATGCCCCCTGTGGAGGATGTCGAAACAGCCGTTGGTAAACACCAGCGGGCGCGGCAACAACGCCAAACGCGCCGCCAACGACTCGGGCGGACAGATTTTCGATTCAAAATCAGGGACAGACCAAGCGTCAACCATCAAAGCCTCCGACAAAAACCATAAAAGACAGAAAAACCCACATGATACAGAAGCATATGCGAAAGGCAAAGCCGGCGGCGCAAATGCCGTCTGAAGCGGTTTCCGTATGACCGGCCCGGCTTTCAGACGGCATACCGCCGCACCGGTACGACGGCGCGGACAGTACGCGCAAACGGAAAAAGACCCGTACCGAAAAGTACGGGCCTTTATCTGGGGTGGCTGATGGGGCTCGAACCCACGACAACCGGAATCACAATCCGGGGCTTCTACCAACTGAGCTACAGCCACCATAAAAACGGTTTTCAATCAAATTCTTGGCACGCCCGACAGGAATCGAACCTGTAACCCCCGACTTAGAAGGTCGGTGCTCTATCCGGTTGAGCTACGGGCGCTCATGCCGATTCGTGCTGATTGATTGGTCGGGGCGGTGGGATTCGAACTCACGACCCTCTGCTCCCAAAGCAGATGCGCTAACCGGGCTGCGCTACGCCCCGACTTGAAGAACTGAATCATACAATGGCGGGGAAAACGCGTCAACGCTTATTTTTGAAATTCCCGTATAAGCGGCATAGTATTTTGATTTGGAAAAACATTTAACCCGATTCAAAACCCAAGCCCTATTTCCGGATCAATTTATTTCCCGCATCCTGCTGTAAAAATATACGGAAAATGCGATAATTTTCAGCATTTTCTACCTGTTTAACAAAAGGACGGATATGTCGGCACAATTAATCAACGGTAAGGAAGTTTCACAAAAGCGTTTGGAAGCGGTTGCCGAAGCGGTGGCGCAACGCCAACAGGACAATCTGCACACGCCTTGCCTGGCCGTGGTTTTGGTCGGAGGCGACCCTGCCAGCGCGGTTTATGTGCGCAACAAGAAAACAGCCTGCCAAAAATGCGGCATCAAATCACTGTCTTATGAGCTGCCCGAATCAACATCGCAGGAAGAACTGTTGGCATTGGTCGACCGCCTGAATGCCGATTCCGAAGTGGACGGTATTCTGGTTCAGCTTCCACTGCCGAAGCATCTCGACAGCCAGGCAGTCTTGGAACGTATTTCGCCGGATAAGGACGTGGACGGCTTCCATCCTTACAATGTGGGCAGGCTTGCAGTCAAAATGCCGCTGATGCGCCCGTGTACGCCCAAGGGCGTGATGACGCTCTTGGAAGCTTACGGCATTGATCCGAAGGGGAAAAAAGCGGTCGTGGTCGGCGCATCGAATATTGTCGGCCGCCCGCAGGCTTTGGAACTGCTGCTGGCGCGCGCAACGGTAACAATCTGCCACAGCGCGACCGAAAATCTGGCAGACGAGGTTGCCGCCGCCGATATTTTGGTGGTCGGCGTGGGGATTCCGAACTTTGTCAAAGGCAAATGGATCAAACCCGGCGCGGTCGTTATCGATGTAGGCATCAACCGTTTGGACGACGGCAGCCTGTGCGGCGACGTGGAATTTGAAACGGCAAAAGAACAGGCGGCGATGATTACGCCCGTTCCCGGCGGTGTGGGCCCGATGACGATTGCCACATTGATGGAAAATACCCTGCACGCGGCTTCGCTGCACGATGCTTGAGCGGTTCTGAAGATAAAATGCCGTCTGAAAGGCTTTCAGACGGCATTTTGCCGTGTCCGTTTATTTGGGCAGCTTGACGACAACCGTATCCGCCAGTATGTCGTAAAGCGTGCGGCGGTCGCGTTTGACCATAAAGAGCAGGACAAAGTTGGCAAGAAATGCCAGCAGGTTGATAGCGTTTTCTCCGTTGTCACCTACTGCAAGACCGATAACGGCGGCAATAATGGCAACCAAAACCGACCATGCGATTTCGCGTACCAAAACCGTGCCGACAAAACCGGGATTGCGGCCGTCGGTTTTCAACACCCTGATTCTCATGATTTTCTTACCCAATGACTGCCCGTCCCGGCTCATATAGTAGATTTGGACGACGGTGTACGCCAAAATGCCCGCCAGTCCTACCCAAAAGGAAGTTGTGCCCAAAAGCAGTCCGACTATTTCCTCACTGCCGACGATTCTGCCTTCATTCTTGATGGCGAAGGCAATCAGTCCGACAAACGGCACCAACAAAACTAAAAAGGTAAACAATTGGTTCAGCAAGGCCGCAAGTATCCGGTCGCCTGCGCCGGCAATTCCGACTTCAATTTCCTGCCCGTTGCGGTTGTCGGATGCCGCGTCGGTGTAGTCGTTTTTTTCTTCCATATCCGTTCCTGATAATTGTTCTTAAACAGATGGCATTCTACCGCCCTGCTGCTGCAAACGCCAATCCCAAAAAGAAAATTCGATAAAGAACTTTACATTTTCCCAATACGGCGTTAAAACGCTTCCTTTACGCCATACATAATTTTATTAACGATTTTTCCTCAAGGAGCAACACAATGAAAGTAGGTTTCGTCGGCTGGCGCGGTATGGTCGGTTCGGTTTTGATGCAGCGTATGAAAGAAGAAAACGACTTCGCCCACATTCCCGAAGCATTTTTCTTTACCACTTCCAACGTCGGCGGCGCAGCCCCTGATTTCGGTCAGGCGGCTAAAACGTTATTGGACGCGAACAACGTTGCCGAACTGGCAAAAATGGACATCATCGTTACCTGCCAAGGCGGCGATTACACCAAATCCGTCTTCCAAGCACTGCGCGACAGCGGCTGGAACGGCTACTGGATTGACGCGGCATCCTCGCTGCGTATGAAAGACGACGCGATTATCGTCCTCGACCCCGTCAACCGCAACGTCATCGACAACGGTTTGAAAAACGGCGTGAAAAACTACATCGGCGGCAACTGTACCGTTTCCCTGATGCTGATGGCGCTGGGCGGCCTGTTCCAAAACGATTTGGTCGAATGGGCGACCAGTATGACCTACCAAGCCGCTTCCGGCGCAGGCGCGAAAAATATGCGCGAACTCATCAACGGTATGGGCGCGGTTCACGCCCAAGTGGCGGATGAGCTTGCCGATCCTGCCGGCTCGATTCTCGACATCGACCGCAAAGTATCCGATTTCCTGCGCAGCGAAGACTATCCGAAAGCCAATTTCGGCGTACCGCTCGCCGGCAGCCTGATTCCGTGGATCGACGTGGACTTGGGCAACGGCCAGTCCAAAGAAGAATGGAAAGGCGGCGCGGAAACCAACAAAATCCTCGGCCGCAGCGGCAATCCGACCGTAATCGACGGCTTATGCGTCCGCATCGGTTCTATGCGCTGCCACAGCCAAGCCCTTACCCTGAAGTTGAAAAAAGACCTGCCCGTTTCCGAAATCGAAGCGATTTTGGCAGGCGCGAACGACTGGGTGAAAGTCATCCCCAACGAAAAAGAAGCCAGCATCCGCGAGCTGACCCCGGCCAAAGTTACCGGCACGCTGTCCGTCCCCGTCGGACGCATCCGCAAACTGGGTATGGGCGGCGAATACATCAGCGCGTTCACCGTCGGCGACCAACTTTTGTGGGGCGCGGCCGAACCGCTGCGCCGCGTGCTGCGTATCGTGTTGGGCAGCCTGTAAACCGGATGTGAATAAAAAATGCCGTCTGAAGCCTGTTTCAGACGGCATTTTCCTTGCAACCCCGGTTGACCGAAATTCCGATAAGGCAAGCGTTCACGCCAGCAACATTTCCTGCATCAGCTTCATACCCCACTGCCAGCCGCCGAGCATACCGTTCAAACTGCCCGAATGCGGGGAAACCAACAGGCGGGCGTTCCACAAATCCGCCTGTTTTTGCGCCCAACCGTGCGGCACGCCGCCGTGTTCGGACACCACCAATGCGGCACGGCAGGGACAGCGGACGCGTTGGAAAGTGTGTTCCGCATCGTCGGGAAAAACATCGGGACGCTGCGGTACAAGGATGATGTTGGCGATTTTCTTCCGTGTCAGGATGTCTGCCCGATACAGCCACGCCAAAAATGCGGCCGCGCCCGCTCCGTGTGCAACAACGGCGATATGTCTGCCCTGTATCCGTTCGAATGCCGTCTGAAGCGCGGTTTGCCACGCTTCCGTGCTGCTGTTTGCGGATGCTTCGGACATCTGCACGACGGGATAACTGACCGCCCAACGGTCTATCCACATCTGATCCTCTCCGGCATCGCGTATCAGCCAAAGCGTCAAATCTTCGAGTTCGAAACCCTGCATACCGCCGCGCCTATTTCAGCAGGTCCCGGAGGGTAAAGGCGATGAGCAGCGAAGCGGGTACGCTCAATATGGCGCACACGGCGAGGCAGGCAAGAACGTTTGCCAACAGCCGCCAGCCTTTCCAACCCAAACATTTGGACGCAATCAGCAGGCAGGGCAGGCAAATCAGCAGCCACACCAACGCCCAAAGCGGATTAGCCTTGGTCGGCGCAAGCCAGCCCTGCATCCGCGCCAGCATAAACACCGCCCACACCGACATAGGCAGCACAAATGCCGCCACGACCCACGCCGCGCCTATTCCCGTTTTTCCGTCCACATTCCAATCATATTTACCCAAAACCTTATTCGGCAGCATAGTCATACTCCACGACCAGCGGCGCATGGTCGGAAAATTTTTCGTCTTTATAAACATGTGCGGACACGGCTTTGGCGGCAAGTTCGGGCGTAACCATCTGATAATCGATACGCCACCCGACATCTTTCGCATACGCCTGCCCGCGGTTGCTCCACCAAGTGTAGCCCGGATTGTCGGGATAAAGCGTGCGCCACATATCCGTCCAACCGAGTTTGTGGATAACCTTGCCTATCCACTCGCGCTCTTCGGGCAGGAAGCCCGAATTTTTCTGGTTGCCTTTCCAGTTTTTCAGGTCGATGTTTTGGTGGGCGATGTTCCAGTCGCCGCAGACGACAATGTCGCGCCCTTCGTTTTTCATCGCTTCGAGCATAGGGTAAAACGCATCGAGGAAACGGTATTTTACCTGCTGGCGTTCTTCCGCGCTGCTGCCGCTGGGCAAATAAAGCGAAATGACGCTCAACCTGCCGAAATCGCAACGCACAAACCGCCCTTCCCGGTCGAATTCTTCAATGCCCATACCGATTTGCACATTATCGGGTTTGCGTTTGCCATACACCGCCACGCCGCTGTAACCGCGCTTCTCGGCGCAATGCCAATAGCCGTGCATCCCGTGCGGATTTTTCATATCGGCAGACAAATCTGCTTCCTGCGCTTTGAGTTCCTGCACGCAGACAATATCCGCGCCCGATGCGGCGATGTATTCGTAAAAACCTTTTTTGTAGGCGGAGCGGATGCCGTTGACGTTGGCGGAAATGATTTTAAGCATAATAAAAATAAGTTCTCACAATAAAAATGCCGTCTGAACAAAAAAAGGGCAAAATGCGGCACATTTACCCTTTTCGATGGATTTTAACCGCGCCGCCAAGTCGTACCGCCGGCGGTGTCTTCCAGAATGATTTTGTGTTCGTTCAGAAGGTCGCGGATGCGGTCGGATTCCGCCCAGTTTTTATCCGCGCGCGCCTGTTTGCGCCGGGCGATCAAGTCGTCGATTTCCTCGTTGGACAGGCCGTCTGAAACCGCGCCGCCTTGCAGGAACTCGGTCGGATCGCGTTGCAGCAAACCAATGATGCCGCCCAAAGCCTTCAGACGGCCTGCCAGTTGCGCGTTATTGGTTTTGTTCACTTCGCCGGCAAGTTCGAACAACACCGCCACCGCTTTCACCGTATCAAAATCATCATTCATCGCAACATAAAAGCGGCGCGTGTAGT
The DNA here is from genome assembly GCF_901482445.1 of Neisseria lactamica. Lineage (NCBI taxonomy): Bacteria > Pseudomonadati > Pseudomonadota > Betaproteobacteria > Neisseriales > Neisseriaceae > Neisseria > Neisseria lactamica. The sequence goes on from NZ_LR590477.1 coordinate 1,494,243, forward strand.
CATCGCCGGCTTCAGACGGCATCGGATCGGCGGGCGGCGTATTTTTCAAAGTCGTATACAAACGCGTCAACGCGCCTTTCGCATCATCCAAATGCGCGTCGGAATAGTTCAACGGGCTGCGGTAGTGGGCGCGCAAAATAAAGAAGCGCACGACTTCCGGGTCGTATTGTTTCAACACTTCGCGGATGGTGAAGAAGTTGCCCAGCGACTTGGACATTTTTTCGCCGTCCACACGGATAAAGCCGTTGTGCAGCCAGTATTTGACGTGGCTGGCGATGCTTTGCCCGTGGTGGGTTTGCGCGTGATGATGACCGCAGGTATGCCCCGTCGCGCCGACGCTTTGGGCAATTTCGTTTTCGTGGTGCGGAAACTGCAAATCCGCGCCGCCGCCGTGAATGTCGAAGGTATTGCCGAACAGGTTTTCACTCATCGCAGAACATTCGATGTGCCAGCCCGGCCGTCCCCTGCCCCACGGGCTTTCCCATGCCGGCTCGCCTGCTTTCGCCGCTTTCCACAACACAAAATCAAGCGGATCGCGTTTGAAACCGTCCACTTCCACACGTTCGCCCGCGCGCAGGTCGTCCAGCGATTTGCCCGACAATTGGCCGTAAGCGGCAAACTCGCGCACGGCGTAGTAAACGTCGCCGTTGGCGGCAGGATAAGCCTTGCCGTTTTGAATCAGGGTTTCAATCATGGCAATCATTTGCGGAATGTTTTCCGTCGCCTTCGGTTCGATGTCCGGACGCAACACGCCCAAAGCATCGGCATCTTCGTGCATCGCCTGAATGAAACGCGCGGTCAGTTCGCCAATGGTCTCGCCGTTTTCAGCCGCGCGGGCAATGATTTTGTCGTCGATGTCGGTGATGTTGCGCACATAAGTGAGCGGATAGCCGCACTCGCGCAACCAGCGGGCAATCATGTCGAACACAACCATCACGCGGGCGTGTCCCAAATGGCAGTAATCGTAAACGGTCATACCGCAGACGTACATACGCACGTTTTCAGGGTCGATGGGGGAAAAGGGTTCTTTTTGACGGGTTAGGGTGTTGTAGGTGGTGGTCATGGGGTATTTGAACTTTCTGTAATCGTCCAAGGAACATACTTTTGGTTTAAGCAGGTTGAGATAACAACATGAGGATCAATAGCTTTCAATAACCTTTTTAATTTATCCTTTAAGTCCGACAAATTATAGATTTGACGTATTCCGTTTGGCTGCTCTATGTGTAAAACGATACGGATGTTTTTACATTTTAGGGATTCTTCAGCAAAGTTTTTTTCAATAGGATTATTTGCTTTAAATTTTGCTGAAACAATGCCCGCAAGCGTATCTCTTACTTTTAAAGCAATTTCCTGTTCTAAAGGCAGCTTTTCCGGATTACGCTGCCCAATTCTAAAATCTTTAATTTCACAAAGCCATAGTGTTTGATTTGCTTCGATTGCGATAAAGTCTATGGCTTTATTGCCTGTCGAACATTTATTTTCAAACTGTTTACGGTAGTGTGACCATTTATCGTATTTTGAGGTGATGCAATGTTCAGGAAATTCAAATTTCAATGAACCTTCGGTAATTGTCATTTGTTTTCCCTTAAATATCTAGATATCTTTCTGATTGTGCAAGATTTTCATTAAGAGCGACAATGGTTGATAAATCAGTTGTATCGTCGGCTTGTTCCAGTTTTACATCACCTTCACTTGCAATCAATGAAAAATAACGGCTTGATATGTTTTTCTCCTTTACTTTGAGGATCTCAAGCTCTCTCAATAAAAATAAAGAGTGCGTGGCAATAAAGACTTGAATGCCTTGCTGAGATAAAGACCAAATAATACGGGCAGCCACTTTGATCAATTTAGGATTCAGATTGGCTTCAGGCTCATCCCAAAATAGATAACCTTTATCCAGCAAAGCCCCTGTTGCGATTAACCGGGCAATCATGACAAATTTCCGCAAACCCTCTGCTACCAAAGGAGCTTCAATCTTACCACTCTTGTTTGTCAGCGATAGATAAAACCTTCCTTGTTCTTCAGATACTTTTCCCCCCATCGCATTCTCAATAGGTTCGAGCAATTCTCGAATTTTTGTTTCTCTGGGACCTTTGGCGAGCGGGTGATTTAATTGCGTACAAGTATCAAACCAAGTTTCTTCAAAAGGGATGCTTTGGTTTTGATATAAGGAAATGAACCAAGGGCAAAGTGTAATTAATTCGCGGCTGGGTAAGAAGATAGGTGTCGGAGTGTATTCATCTTCTTTCAATCCGATGCTTTGAACATTAACTTGCGATGATGAATTGCTGGAGAAATTCAGACTACTATGCGTAGTGCCGTTTTGCAGTTTTAAAACAATTTCCGTACGCCCTCGCCCCTGCAAACGTTTGCTCAACCTGCCCAAGGAATCGGGACGGAAAACATTCAGTAATTTATCGGCAAAACTTTTTTGCAATTCTGTTTTCAGTAATCTGTTTTTGGTGTTAGATGTTACTTCTAGCAGGCTGTATAAAATTTTTAACAAATGTGTTTTGCCACAACCGTTTTCGGCAACAATAATATTGAGATTTTCAGAAAATTTAAAAGTATCGTTTGGAAGAACGGTAAAGTTTGTCAACTCAAGCGACTGGATATATTGGTTAGATGACATTTTTAATCCATTTCAATCTTGCTTTAAAATTGTTTCAGACAACCTTTTTGTAGAACAAATATCGTCTGAAACCCTTTCTTTTTTCACTCCGGTTTAAACACGCCCATATCCGTTTTCGGCTGCTGCCCGGCAATTTCGGCTTTTGCGGCCGCCTGCTCCGCCTCCGCTTTCTCCGCTTCCAAGCGTTTTTTCTCAGTCAGGTATTGGTTGATTTGGTGTACCAATTCCTGCGTGCCTTGGTGGGTAAGTGCGCTAATTTGGAAGAGGCGCGGGGTTTCGATGTCGAATTGGAAGCGGTCGTCCGGTTCGGGGCAGTCCCAGCCGATGGCTTCAAGGAAAGCTTCGGTGCGTGCTTGGGCTTCTTCTTCGTCGAGCATATCGAGTTTGTTCAGCACCAGCCAGCGCGGTTTGCCGTAAAGTTCTTCATCGTATTTGCGTAATTCGTTGATGATGGCGAGTGCCTCTTCGGCGGGGTTGGCGGTTTCGTCGAAGGGCGCCAAATCGACGACGTGCAGCAATAATCCGGTGCGCGATAAGTGTTTGAGGAAACGATGCCCCAAACCCGCGCCTTCTGCCGCGCCTTCAATCAGGCCGGGAATGTCCGCCATCACGAAACTGTGGTTTTCGTCGATGCGTACCACGCCCAGGTTCGGATGCAGGGTGGTAAAGGGGTAGTTGGCGATTTTGGGGCGGGCGGCGGAAACGGCGGTAATCAGGGTGGATTTGCCGGCGTTGGGCATACCCAATAAGCCGACATCGGCAAGGACTTTGAGCTCAAGTTGCAGGGAACGGGTTTCGCCTTCTTCGCCGGGCGTGGATTGTTTCGGGGCGCGGTTGACGGAGGATTTGAAGTGGATGTTGCCCAAGCCGCCTTTGCCGCCTTTGGCTAGGCAGACGCGCTGACCGTGGTAAGTAAGGTCGGCGACGATTTCACCGGTGTCGAGGTCGCGGATGAGTGTGCCGACGGGCATTTTGAGGACGATGTCGTCCGCACCTGCGCCGTAACGGTCGGAACCGTGGCCTTTTTCGCCGTTTTTGGCTTGGTAGCGTTTGACGAAGCGGTATTCGACGAGGGTGTTGGTGTTTTCGTCGGCTTCCGCCCAGACGCTACCGCCTTTGCCGCCGTCGCCACCGTCCGGGCCGCCGCGCGGTACGAATTTTTCGCGGCGGAAACTGGTTGCGCCATTACCGCCTTTGCCTGCGGCGACTTCGATTTTTGCTTCGTCGATGAATTTCATTCAATGCTCTTGTTTGTTGGTTTCAAATAGGGTTTCAGGCGGATTGCCGTCTGTTTGATGCCGTCTGAACAGATTTTCCGCCGGTATTATAAGGTATAAGCGGTTTTTCACATACCGTGGGGCGGCGATTCGCCCTGCCTGCCCCGATGGTTTTGAAACAAATCTGCGCCCCGGAGGCAAAATATGCCGCCGCCTTCGGTACAGGCGCGCCTTGCCGATATAGCGTTAACCGGGTCTTTCCGGACGGAAAGCCATCCCTCCGCACACCGCCCGAAGCGGCAAAAGACTAAAGCAAATCTTTGTTTTTACAAGACAAGGCAAAATCGTACAAAGCCTTTTTACCCTCGCCCGTGATTTTGGCGGCAAGCTCCGCCGCCTGTTTGGTCGGCAGCTCGGCTGTGAGGATTTTCATGATGTTTTGCGCGGACTCGGACAAGCCTTCGTGTTTTTCATCCTGCGCCGGATAAAGCACCAACACCATCTCGCCGCGCGATTGGTTGCCGTCTGCCGCCAATGCCGTCTGAAGCTCCCCCGGCGTGCCGCTTAAGAACGTTTCAAACGTTTTGGTGATTTCGCGCGCCAGCATTAATCGGCGTTCGGGGAACAGTTCCGCCATATCGGCAAGCGTCGCCGCAATTCGGTGCGGCGTTTCAAACATCACGACGGGAAACACCGCCCGCACCCATTTGGCAAACAGTTTCCTGCGTTCGCCCGATTTCGGCGGCACAAAACCGTTGAAATAAAAATCAGATCCTTCCACACCGGCCACGCTCAAAGCCGCCATCACCGCGCTTGCGCCGACAACAGGGACAACTTTAAACCCCGCTTCGCGCACGCGGCGGGCGAGTTTCGCACCCGGGTCGCACACGGCCGGTGTACCCGCATCGGAAACCTGTGCCACAACCATGCCGTCTGAAAGATAGCCGATAATCTTGTCCGCCATCTGCCGTTCGTTGTGTTCGCGCACACTGACGAGTTTGCCCTGAATGCCATACGCACTCAAAAGCTGCGCGGTCACGCGCGTGTCCTCGGCGCAAACAACGTCCGCCGCCTGCAATACCGCCAAAGCGCGCAGGGTAATGTCTGCCAAATTGCCGATGGGCGTGGCAACCACGTATAATGTCCCTCCGACGACGCTGTCGGAGGCTTTCTGCAAGTGTTTCTGAAACATAAGAATACCGTCTGAAAAACAGACATTATAAAGGTTAAACCGATTATGCGCTTAAACCACAAACAGGGCGAGGCAGGCGAAGATGCCGCGCTCGCCTTCCTCCAATCCCAAGGCTGCACGCTGCTTGCCCGCAACTGGCACTGCGCCTACGGCGAAATCGACCTGATTGTCAAAAACGGCGGCATGATTCTGTTTGTTGAAGTAAAATACCGCAAAGACCAACGGTTCGGCGGCGCGGCATACAGCATTTCGCCGTCCAAATTATTGAAACTGCAACGAAGTGTAGAGTATTATCTGCAACAGAACAGGCTGACCAACGTACCGTGCCGCCTAGATGCGGTACTCATCGAAGGAAACCGCCCGCCCGAGTGGATACAGAATATTACAGGTTGACGATATGACGACATTACCAGAACGCGTTGCCGCCCATTTTGCCGAAAGCATCCGCGCCAAACAGGAAGCCGGGAAAGTGCTCGCCGAACCCGCCGCGCAGGCTGCCGAGATGATGCTGCAATGCCTGATGAACGACGGCAAAATCCTGATATGCGGCAACGGCGGTTCGGCTGCCGACGCACAACATTTTGCCGCCGAAATGACCGGGCGTTTTGAAAAAGAACGTATGGAACTCGCCGCCGTCGCCCTGACCACCGACACGTCCGCCCTGACCGCCATCGGCAACGACTACGGCTTCGATTACATCTTCAGCAAACAAGTGCGCGCCCTCGGACGCGCCGGCGACATTCTCGTCGGCATTTCCACCTCCGGCAATTCCGCCAACGTCGCCGAAGCCGTCAAAGCCGCCCACGAACACGATATGCGCGTCGTCGCACTGACCGGCCGCGACGGCGGCAAAATCGCCGCGATGCTCAAAGACACCGACGTACTGCTCAACGTCCCCCATCCGCGCACCGCCCGCATTCAGGAAAACCACATCCTGCTGATACACGCCATATGCGACTGTATCGACTCCGTGCTGCTGGAAGGCATCTGACCCTTTTCCCGCCGCGCCGCAATGCCGTCCGAACCGATGAAGAAAGGAAATCCCGTGAAATTCAAACCGCACACCGTCCGCATACTCATTACCGCCATTTTCAGCCTTGCCCTTAGCGGCTGCGTCAGCGCAGTAATCGGAAGCGCCGCCGTCGGCGCGAAATCCGCCGTCGACCGCCGCACCACCGGCGCGCAAACCGACGACAACGTTATGGCGTTGCGTATCGAAACCACCGCCCGTTCCTACCTGCGCCAAAACAACCAAACCAAAGGCTACACGCCCCAAATCTCCGTCGTCGGCTACAACCGCCACCTGCTGCTGCTCGGACAAGTCGCCACCGAAGGCGAGAAACAGTTCGTCGGTCAGATTGCACGTTCCGAACAGGCCGCCGAAGGCGTGTACAACTACATTACCGTCGCCTCCCTGCCGCGCACTGCGGGCGACATCGCCGGCGACACTTGGAACACATCCAAAGTCCGCGCCACGCTGCTGGGCATCAGCCCCGCCACACAGGCGCGCGTCAAAATCGTTACCTACGGCAACGTAACCTACGTTATGGGCATCCTCACCCCCGAAGAACAGGCGCAGATTACCCAAAAAGTCAGCACCACCGTCGGCGTACAAAAAGTCATTACCCTCTACCAAAACTACGTCCAACGCTGACTCGGCAATGCCGTCTGAACCGCCTTCAGACGGCATTGCCCGACACCCCAAAAGCACAATCAAAATGGCAAAAAAACCGAACAAACCCTTCAGGCTGACCCCCAAATTCCTGATACGCGCCGTATTGCTCATCTGTATCACCGCCATCGGCGCATTGGCAGTAGGCATCGTCAGCACATTCAACCCGAACGGCGGCAAAACCCTCCAAACCGAACCGCAGCACACCGACAGCCCCAGCGAAACCGAATTCTGGCTGCCAAACGGCGCAGTCGGACAAGGTGCGGCACATCCCGAACCGGCCCCGTCTGAACCCGAAAGTGCGGACGATGAAAACGAAAGCGGCGGCAAACCGCCCCTTCCCGCCCCTGCCAAAAAAAACCGTGCCAAACCGCGTCCTTCGGATGCGGTCCGGGCTGCCGATCCGTTAACCGCCGCCGAAACACAAGCTGAAAAAACACTCAACGAAACCCCCGTACTGCCCACAAACATCCCCCGTCCCGAGACCAAAAAAGAAACACCCGAAGAACAGGCGCAGCCCAAAGAAACACCCAAAGAAAAAGAAACGCCCAAAGAAAACCATACCAAACCGGACACCCCGAAAAACACGCCGCCCAAACCCCATAAAGAGATTCTCGACAACCTCTTCTGACCCGGCGCGGCAGGCACACCCGCAATACAAGGAAGCATTATGAACGGCATCATCATCAAAACCCCCGAAGAAATCGAAAAAATGCGCGAACTGGGCAAACTCGTCGCCGAAGCCCTCGACTACATCGGACAATTCGTCAAACCCGGCATCACCACCGACGAAATCGACAAACTCGTTTACGACTACCACGTCAACGTCCAAGGCGGCTATCCCGCCCCCCTGCACTACGGCAACCCGCCCTACCCCAAATCCTGCTGCACCTCCGTCAACCACGTCATCTGCCACGGCATTCCCGACGACAAACCGCTCAAAGAAGGCGACATTATCAACATCGACCTCACCATCAAAAAAGACGGCTTCCACGGCGACTCCAGCCGTATGTTTACCGTCGGCAAAGTTTCCCCCATCGCCCGACGGCTGATCGACGTAACCCACGCCTCTATGATGGCGGGCATCGAAGCCGTCAAACCCGGCGCGACACTGGGCGACGTAGGCTACGCCTGCCAACAGGTTGCCGAAAACGCCGGCTATTCCGTCGTACAGGAATTTTGCGGACACGGCATCGGGCGCGGTTTCCACGAAGCCCCGCAAGTTTTGCACTACGGAAAAAAAGGACAGGGCCCCGTTCTAAAACCGGGTATGATTTTTACCGTCGAACCGATGATCAACCAAGGCAAACGCCACCTGCGTATCCTCAACGACGGCTGGACGGTGGTTACCAAAGACCGCTCCCTCTCCGCCCAATGGGAACACGAAGTCTTGGTGACCGAAACCGGCTACGAAATCCTCACCGTCAGCCCGGCTACCGGCAAACCCTAACCCCCCTATAGAAATAAACAATGCCGTCTGAAAGAAACGAAGATATAATATGCAATATAAAAATAGGTTTGACTCGGCACATTACAAAAATAAAGTAAATTAAAATTTACGCGGCAACCAAACAAACTCTAAAAGGAATTCCCATGAAAGTATTTGAAGAGATTGAAGATGTTAAAGCCATCCGCAAAAAGACCGGGCTGAACCAGATAGACTTTTGGGGCAAGGTCGGCGTTACCCAATCCGGAGGCTCGCGCTACGAAACCGGCCGCAAGATGCCCAAACCCGTACGCGAACTGCTCCGCCTCGTCCATATCGAATGCCTCGATTTGGCGAAAGTCAACAAAAAAGATATGGAAATCGCCGCCCTGTTGAAAAAACACCATCCCGACCTGTATGCCGAATTGTCCAAACAGACTAAGGCCGAAAGAAAAAAACAAGGTTAAACCGCAACCTCCGGACATCCGGAGGTTTTTCATTTCCGAAAAACGCCAACAATGCCGTCTGAAACGCCGAACCTGCCTTTTTACAAACTTTATCCAATTTCCTGTTTATTTCGGGATACGCCGACATTAGAATGTCAAACAACCCGAAACGGGCAAACTCCACATCTATCCAAAGGAATAAAAATGAAACTTCTGACCACCGCAATCCTGTCTTCCGCAATCGCGCTCAGCAGTATGGCTGCCGCCGCCGGCACGGACAACCCCACCGTTGCCAAAAAAACCGTCAGCTACGTCTGCCAGCAAGGTAAAAAAGTCAAAGTAACCTACGGCTTCAACAAACAGGGCCTGACCACATACGCCTCCGCCGTCATCAACGGCAAACGCGTGCAAATGCCTGTCAATTTGGACAAATCCGACAATGTGGAAACATTCTACGGCAAAGAAGGCGGTTATGTTTTGGGTACCGGCGTGATGGATGGCAAATCCTACCGCAAACAGCCCATTATGATTACCGCACCTGACAACCAAATCGTCTTCAAAGACTGTTCCCCACGTTAATCAGGCAACAAAAAACAGCGTTTTCAGAAATGAAAACGCTGTTTTTTTGACCGTTCCATTATTCGCAAAAGGGAAAAAACGATTACCTGCCCCGTGTATCAAAACCTGCCCTGCCGGATGAAGGGCACAACCAGCAGGGACGGCATCAACACCATATGGGGGTACGGCTTTTCTTGAAAGATTCGGCTTAAATATCCAACACTTTCGCGGTATAGGCGATAATTTCATCCGCCCTTTCGGGGTTTTCGTTCAACTTGATGCCGTAACCCGGTACCAGCTCTTTCAGACGGCCTTCCCAAGACGGGGCGCGCTCGGGGAAGCATTGGTGCATCAGCCGGATCATCAGCGGCACGGCGGTCGATGCGCCCGGCGACGCTCCCAGCAATGCGGCGAGCGAGCCGTCGGCGTGGGCGACAATCTCCGTACCAAACTGGAGCACGCCGCCTTTTTCGGAATCTTTTTTAATGATTTGGACGCGTTGCCCTGCGGTGATGAGTTCCCAGTCGTCGGGGTTTGCCTCGGGGTAGTATTCCAGCAGGGAGGCGAAGCGTTCTTCTTTGGTTTTACGCAATTCGCCCAGCAGGTATTTGGTCAGCGGCATATTCGCCCAGCCGGCGCGCAGCATAGGATAGAGGTTGTCCATATGGATGGACAGCGGCAAATCCATAAGCGAGCCTTGCTTGAGGAAGTTGGAACGGAAGCCTGCGTAAGGGCCGAACATAAGGTGGCGTTTGCCGTCCACGTTGCGTGTGTCGAGGTGCGGGACGGACATCGGCGGCGCGCCGACAGAGGCCTGCCCGTACACTTTGGCGTTGTGTTGTCCGGCGGTTTCGGGGTTGCTGTTGCGGAAGAACAGGCCGGACACTGGGAAGCCGCCGTAGCCCTTGCCTTCGGGGATACCGGATTTCTGCAGCAGGGTCAGCGCGCCGCCGCCCGCGCCGAGGAAGAGGAAGCGGGTGCGGAGGGTGAGCTGCCCGTCGGGGTTGCGGGTATCGGCGGTTTTGAGCACCCACGCGCCGTCGGATTCGCGTTTGACGTCTTCGACGTGGCGGTTGAACTCGGTTTTTACGCCCTTGCCCTGCAAATATTTCACCATCTGGCGCGTCAGCCGTCCGAAATCGACATCCGTACCTTCGGCGGAGTAGTTGGCAGCGACGGGTTGGTTTTCGTCCCGGCCGCGCATAATCAGCGGAGCCCAATCGGAAATCTTGTTCCGATCGGTGGAAAATTCCATATTTTCAAAAAGTTTCTGCGTTTTAAACACATCATAGCGTTTTTGCAGGTAACGGCAGTGGTCTTCGTTCATCACCAAAGACATATGCGGCACGGCATTGATGAAGGAATTGTCTTCCAACTTGCCTTCCGCGACCAGCGTCGCCCAAAATTGGCGGCTGATGTGGAACTGTTCGGCAATATTGAGAGCGCGCGCCGGATTGATGACGCCGTCCGCACCCAGCGGCGCATAGTTCAATTCGCACAGTGCGGAATGCCCCGTGCCGGCGTTGTTCCACGCGTTTGAAGATTCCAACGCCACGTCTTCCAAGCGTTCAATCAGGGTGATTTCCCAAGACGGTTCGAGTTCTTTGAGCAAAACGCCCAAAGTCGCGCTCATAATGCCGCCGCCCACCAAGACAACGTCTGTCGCTTCAGCCATGGTTTACTCCTAAAAAACAGGCATCTTCTGCCCTTATGGTTATTTGCCGTACTACAAACGCCTGAATCGCAAAAGCAGGGGAAACCGGCAATAGTGTGTGTCCGAGCACGCTGTTTCGGGGTTGGAATGCGTTGCAAGTATGGCTTCCGACACCGCTTCAGGGGCTTGTAATATGTTATCGTGAATGTAGTGGATTTTACTGGGAAATGCAAAGTTTTTCTGTCGCCCGCCAAGCCCGGGAACTGCGAAATGAAAAATAAAAATAGTTATTTATCTATATATATCAAATTTTTAATAGGTAAAAAACCAAAATTGTTTATATATTAATTTTTAAAAGATTGTCAGCATATTGCGTTAAGTTTTTTAAATTTGAAAATACTGCCTCACACCTGCACGCCATACCCCGCCAACCTACCGGTCAGGATTTCCCTGTTTTTGCGCCAATCTTCCCTCAGCATACTGTACACAACCGTATCGCGCACACTGCCGTCTTTACGGAGCATATGCATACGCAGCACGCCGTCTTTTTCTGCGCCCAGCCGTTCGATGGCACGTTGCGAGGCAAGGTTCAGAATATCCGTGCGCCATCCCACGCAACAGCAAGCCAAAACATCGAACGCGTAATCCAACAGCATGATTTTGCAACAGGTGTTTATCCGTGTCCGCTGTGCCGATGCCGCATACCATGTAAACCCAATATCCAAACGCGGAATCTGCGGTTCAAAATGATAATACGCCGTTGTCCCAACTACTCTGCCTGCCTCTTCATCGATAACAGCAAACGCCAAACGCGTTGCCAATGCTGTTCCGATATAGTCTGCCACCCTATCCGGATGAGGTGCGGACGTTACCCTCAGCTTCCAAACCTCCCCATCGCAAACCGCCTCGCGCAAACCCGTTTCATGATGCCCATCCAACGGTTCGAGACGAACGCCGCCCAACGACAAGACCGGCAGTATTATCTTTTCCGACATCCTTTTCTCCCGATATTCCGCCTTCAGACGGCATTCCCGCCCGAAATGCCGTCTGAACGGCTAAAAACACAATATCCCCGCCTCCGACACAAAACCGTCCAGCGGCAGGTCGTGCGGTTCGCGCGGCAGCGTGCCGACCAGTTGGCAGGCAAAGCCCACGCCCACGGTTTTTGCCTGCAAACGGTATTTCATCGCTGCAAGCGTCGCATCGTAATAGCCGCCTGCCTGCCCCAAGCGGTAGCCTTCGCGGTCTATGCCGACAAGCGGGACGAGCAATACCGACAAACCGTGCACGCGGATTTTGCGCCCTGCAAACTGCGGCACGTTCAACTTCGCCCTGCCCCGTATGCGCTCCCGTTCCATTCCGCTTTCAGGATACGGCGTAAACCACATCCGCCGCGAACGCGGTTCGATATAAGGCAGATAAAGTTTTGCGCCGCGTTTTTGCGCCGCGCGGACAAAGCCGTCCAAACGCAATTCCTTGCCCATCGGCCAATACACGCCGATTTTCCGACCGTGCTTGATATAACGTTTGAGCAGGCGGTTAATTTTTACCGTTGCCGCCGCCCGCACGTCCCACCCCATTTGCGAACGCCGCCCGCGTAATTCGCGGCGCAGGGCGCGTTTTTCCTCGTTTCTCATTTCAGACGGCCTTTCGGGATTGCGGTAGAATGTTGCGATTATAACGATTTTGTTAACATTCAAACAGGACGCACACAATGTGGCACATCGTCGCCATCGGCTATCTTTTTGTTGCCGTTATGTATTCCGCCGCGCAGCCGAGTATTGCGCGCGCCTTGATTTATTTGGTTTTCTGGGCGGTTCTGCCCACCGTGTTCACGGTTTGCACCATCACCGTCCGCCGCCGCAACCGCCTGATGAGACAGCAGGAACAGGCAGAATTCGAACAGCAGCGCGCACAACGGCAAAAAGACAGCGGCACAAAACCCTGAATCCCTTTTCAGACGGCATCTTATCCGCTATAATCCGTCAGTTTTCCATTTCGGAAACACACTATTTTTAAAACTTATGCCCACTTTCGCCGAAGGGTGCTTGACAATAGGCATCGCCTATCAAGTTCTATGCGATTGAATGTGTGCCCTTAACCCTTTCAAGGAAATCAAAATGTCTCAAATTACTATGCGTCAGATGATTGAAGCCGGTGTCCACTTCGGCCACCAAACCCGTTTCTGGAACCCGAAAATGGCACAATACATTTTCGGTGCGCGCAACAAAATCCACATCGTCAACCTAGAAAAAACCCTGCCGATGTTCCAAGAGGCGCAAGAAGCCGTACGCCGTCTGGTTGCCAACAAAGGTACAGTATTGTTCGTAGGTACCAAACGCCAAGCCCGCGACATCATCCGCGAAGAAGCTACCCGCGCCGGTATGCCTTTCGTCGATCACCGTTGGTTGGGCGGTATGCTGACCAACTACAAAACCGTTAAGCAATCCATCAAACGCCTGGAAGAAAAAACTGCCGCTTTGGAAAACGCTGCCGAAAGCGGTTTCAGCAAAAAAGAAATTCTGGAAATGCAACGCGACGTTGAAAAACTGGAACGTTCTTTGGGCGGTATCAAAAACATGAAAGGCCTGCCCGACGCGATTTTCGTTATCGATACCGGCTACCAAAAAGGTACTTTGGTTGAAGCTGAAAAACTGGGCATCCCCGTTATCGCCGTAGTTGATACCAACAACAGCCCCGACGGCGTGAAATACGTCATCCCCGGCAACGACGACTCCGCCAAAGCCATCCGCCTGTACTGCCGTGGCATCGCTGACGCAGTTTTGGAAGGCAAAAACCAAGCGCTGCAAGAAACTGTAGCAGCTGCCCAAGAAGCTGCTGCCGAGTAATTCGGTGTACAGAAGAGGGGCGTTATGCCCCTTTTCTCAAATATGCCGTCTGAACGTCCGTTCGCGGCACACGATTCCCGAATGCGGAAAATCCTTTCCGTATTTCCCAAAAATCTAGGAGATTCAAAATGGCAGAAATTACTGCAAAAATGGTTGCCGACCTGCGCGCCGCTACCGGCTTGGGCATGATGGAATGCAAAAAAGCCTTGGTTGAAGCCGAAGGCAACTTCGACAAAGCCGAAGAAATCCTGCGTATCAAATCCGGTGCGAAAGCCGGTAAACTCGCCGGCCGTACCGCTGCCGAAGGCGTATTGGCTTACGCGATCAACGGCAATGTCGGCGCATTGGTTGAAGTAAACTGCGAAACCGACTTCGTTGCCAAAGATGCCGGCTTCGTAGAATTTGCCAACTTCGTTGCCAAAACTGCTGCCGAGAAAAAACCGGCTACCGTTGAAGAACTGAGCGAACTGGTCGAAGCAGAACGCAAAGCCATCATCGCCAAATTGGGCGAGAACATGTCTGTCCGCCGCTTCCAAGTGATCGACACTGCCAACCAACTGGTTGCCTACATCCACGGCGCATTGGCGACCGAAGGCGTATTGGTCGAGTTCAAAGGCTCTGAAGACGTAGCGCGCAAAATCGGTATGCACATCGTTGCCGCCAAACCGCAATGCGTAAGCGAAGCCGAAGTAGATGCCGAAACCGTTGAAAAAGAACGCCACATCTACACCGAACAAGCCATCGCTTCCGGCAAACCTGCCGACATCGCCGCGAAAATGGTTGAAGGCCGCATCCGCAAATTCTTGGCTGAAATCACTCTGAACGGCCAAGCATTCGTGATGAATCCCGATCAAACCGTTGCCCAATTCGCTAAAGAAAACGGCACTGAAGTGGTCAGCTTCGTACGCTACAAAGTAGGCGACGGTATCGAGAAAAAAACCGTCGATTACGCGGCAGAAGTAGCCGCCGCTGCTAAAGTGTAAGGCACTTATGAAAAAGAAAGCACCTGGATTCCAAACGAATCAGGGTGCTTTTTTTTGAGAGTTACACTGTTTAAAATATAGTGGATTAACAAAAATCAGGACAAGGCGACAAAGCCGCAAACAGTACAGATAGTACGGAACCGATTCACTTGGTGCTTCAGCACCTTAGAGAATCGTTCTCTTTGAGCTAAGGCGAGGCAACGCCGTACTGGTTTAAAGTTAATCCACTATACTGTCGAACAGAAAATATTTCATCATAACCAACCAATAATAATTTATCCAACCCCATACGCCCACGGAAAACGCGTTACCCTGTCAGCCAAACATCCCGAAAGGTCGTCTGAAAAATCAAACGCCCTTTCCCCAAATTGAAGCAGTGCTCTAAACACTCGGCACTAACCAACCCAAAGAAAGCAAGGTATCCCATGACACAGCAAATCAAATACAAACGCGTATTACTGAAACTCTCCGGCGAATCCCTGATGGGTTCCGATCCGTTCGGTATCAATCACGATACCATCGTTCAAACTGTCGGCGAAATTGCCGAAATCGTGAGAATGGGCGTGCAAGTCGGCATCGTTGTCGGCGGCGGCAATATTTTCCGGGGCGTATCCGCCCAAGCAGGCAGTATGGACCGCGCCACTGCCGACTACATGGGTATGATGGCGACCGTGATGAACGCCTTGGCACTCAAAGACGCATTTGAAACCTTGGGCATCAAAGCGCGCGTACAATCCGCACTGTCTATGCAGCAAATCGCTGAAACTTACGCCCGTCCTAAAGCCATTCAATATTTGGAAGAAGGCAAAGTCGTGATTTTCGCCGCCGGTACCGGTAACCCGTTCTTCACGACCGACACTGCCGCCGCATTGCGCGGTGCGGAAATGAACTGCGACGTGATGCTCAAAGCCACCAACGTTGACGGCGTGTACACCGCAGACCCGAAAAAAGACCCGTCCGCCACGCGCTACGAAACCATTACTTTTGACGAAGCCTTGTTGAAAAACCTCAAAGTGATGGACGCGACCGCCTTTGCCCTCTGCCGAGAACGCAAGCTCAATATTGTCGTCTTCGGCATCGCCAAAGAAGGCTCGCTCAAACGTGTAGTAACGGGTGAAAACGAAGGCACGCTGGTTCACTGCTGATTGCCCATAGGGTCGGCAGATATAGTCGCATATAGGTGTCAGACAACCATTTATTATATGGAGATTAACAAGCCTAAACCCATCCTGCCTCACGCATCAATTTTTCATATGCCGACTATATTGCCTTCCATTTGAAAATGCCGTCTGAACGATGTTCAGACGGCATTTTGCCTTTCAGTGGGCAAACCGCTTTGCAGCAGGCGGACAAAATCGGCATAAGGGCAACACCGTACTCATCATCCGCACCGATTTCAACCTGTTTTACCGTTTTGACAAACCAAGCATCCCCGATTACAGCACCTTATGCCGCAACCGGTTGGCGCAAGGCGACACCCTGTCCGAACTGCCGGGACTGATTAACCGGCAACTGACCGAAAAAAGCCTATAGTGGATTAAATTTAAACCAGTACAGCGTTGCCTCGCCTTGCCGTACTATTTGTACTGTCTGCGGCTTCGTCGCCTTGTCCTGATTTAAATTTAATCCACTATAAAATACACCGCCGCCATTGCAACCGCAAATCCCGCTATGTGCGGGCAACCTATTGAAAACCAAACCACAAAACCAGTAAAGAAATATTTTATTTAATTTATAATTTATTTACAATTTTGATACAATTTGTCTTTCATCAAAGGAGAAAATCTATGCAAGCACGGCTGCTGATACCTATTCTTTTTTCAGTTTTTATTTTATCTGCCTGCGGGACACTGACAGGTATTCCATCGCATGGCGGAGGCAAACGCTTTGCGGTCGAACAAGAACTTGTGGCCGCTTCTGCCAGAGCTGCTGTTAAAGACATGGATTTACAGGCATTACACGGACGAAAAGTTGCATTGTACATTGCCACTATGGGCGACCAAGGTTCAGGCAGTTTGACGGGAGGGCGTTACTCCATTGATGCACTGCTTCGCGGCGAATACATAAACAGCCCTGCCGTCCGTACCGATTACACCTATCCACGTTACGAAACCACCGCTGAAACAACATCAGGTGGTTTGACAGGTTTAACCACTTCTTTATCTACACTTAATGCCCCTGCACTCTCGCGCACCCAATCAGACGGTAGCGGAAGTAGGAGCAGTCTAGGCTTAAATATTGGCGGGATGGGGGATTATCGAAATGAAACCTTGACGACTAACCCGCGCGACACTGCCTTTCTTTCCCACTTGGTACAGACCGTATTTTTCCTGCGCGGCATAGACGTTGTTTCTCCTGCCAATGCCGATACAGATGTGTTTATTAACATCGACGTATTCGGAACGATACGCAACAGAACCGAAATGCACCTATACAATGCCGAAACACTGAAAGCCCAAACAAAACTGGAATATTTCGCAGTAGACAGAACCAATAAAAAATTGCTCATCAAACCAAAAACCAATGCGTTTGAAGCTGCCTATAAAGAAAATTACGCATTGTGGATGGGGCCGTATAAAGTAAGCAAGGAAATCAAACCAACGGAAGGATTGATGGTCGATTTCTCCGATATCCGACCATACGGCAATCATACGGGTAACTCTGCCCCATCCGTAGAGGCTGATAACAGTCATGAGGGGTATGGATACAGCGATGAAGCAGTGCGACAACATAGACAAGGGCAACCTTAATTCACACTACCATAACCGCTTGCTACCAAGGAAAACAAAATGAAATTGCCTATTCAAAAATTCATGATGCTGTTTGCAGCAGCAATATCGTTGCTGCAAATCCCCATTAGTCATGCGAACGGTTTGGATGCCCGTTTGCGCGATGATATGCAGGCAAAACACTACGAACCGGGTGGTAAATACCATCTGTTCGGCGATGGTCGCGGCAGTGTTAAAAATCGGGTTTACGCCGTCCAAACATTTGATGCAACTGCGGTCGGCCCCATACTGCCTATTACACACGAACGGACAGGATTTGAAGGTGTTATCGGCTATGAAACCCATTTTTCAGGACACGGACATGAAGTACACAGTCCGTTCGATCATCATGATTCAAAAAGCACTTCTGATTTCAGCGGCGGTGTAGACGGCGGTTTTACCGTTTACCAACTTCATCGAACAGGGTCGGAAATCCATCCGGAGGATGGATATGACGGACCGCAAGGCAGCGATTATCCGCCCCCCGGAGGGGCAAGGGATATATACAGCTACTATGTCAAAGGAACTTCTACAAAAACAAAGATAAACACTGTTCCGCAAGCCCCTTTTTCAGACCGCTGGCTAAAAGAAAATGCCGGTGCCGCTTCCGGTTTTTTCAGCCGTGCTGATGAAGCAGGAAAACTGATATGGGAAAACGACCCCCATCAAAATTGGTGGGCTAACCGTATGGATGATATTCGCGGCATCATCCAAGGTGCAGCCAATCCTTTTCTAACGGGTTTTCAGGGATTGGGAGTTGGGGCAATTACAGACAGTGCGGTAAACCCGGTAACCTATGCGGCAGCACGGAAAACTTTACAGGGTATTCACAATTTAGGAAATTTAAGTCCGGAAGCACAACTTGCGGCCGCAACCGCATTACAAGACAGTGCTTTTGCGGTAAAAGACAGTATCAACTCTGCCAGACAATGGGCTGATGCCCATCCGAATATAACTGCAACAGCCCAAACTGCCCTTTCCGCAGCAGAGGCCGCAGGTACGGTTTGGAGAGGTAAAAAAGTAAAACTTAACCCGACCAAATGGGATTGGGTTAAAAATACCGGCTATAAAAAACCTGCTGCCCGCCATATGCAGACTTTAGATGGGGAGATGGCAAGTGGGAATAGACCGCCTAAATCTATAACGTCGGAAGGAAAAGCCAATGCTGCAACTTATCCTCAATTAGTTAATCAATTAACTGAGCAAAACTTAAAAAACATTGCTGCACAAGATTCAAGGTTAGCAAGTGCTGTAAATGATTGGAAAACAATACAACCAAATAAAAAGGGAGAAATTAATTTTGGTATTGGTTCTGCAACTCGTCAAGAGGCTGAACAGTTAGGAAAAATTTGGGTTGGAGACGGAGCTAAACCAGTTAATAGTCCATCTTGTCAAGGATGTATGTTAAGTGCAGATGGCACAAGGCTATATCGTCCTCCAACTACAAAACCAAACACCCCTGAATCACTTAACCCAACGGGAGTGCAAGCTAATTTTGTTACTAGAAGTGTTGATGGAAAAACCTTAACTAATGGACATTTGAATATAAAATGATTAAATTGGATTTAAAAAGCATAAATTTATATGATATTGACTTTGAAAAATTTACCCCCGAAATTCCAGATAATTTTCATAGATGGATAGATTTGGATATCGGAATCGAAGGAGAACAAGGCTCATCTATTTTTTCACTTTGCATTTGTTCTCCTAAATGGATTTCCCATCATTGTAATAAAGAAGGTTTTTTTTGGGCTAATGCATTAATATTAGAACAGTTTGATCATAAGATTATTAAAAGTGAAATTGATAAAATATTAGAATATTGCTCAAAAGAAACTTGGGATTTGACACTTTCAAACTTATTACGATTTTTTTCTTGGGAATTCGAAGATTACAATCCAAACACATAAGAGCAATTTGGGATGATAAGTCTGGAGCAATTGTAATTAGAGACCCAAATTCAAAAGATGGTGGGACTGCATTTAGACCAACCTTAGGTAAAACTTACTTTGACAAGCAAAAATAAAATTATTATGAATATAATCAATTACACAGGTGATGACATTATTATTTCTTTAACAAGAGAAGAGCTTCAATTATTGCGTTCCCTTGTTATTGAAATTTATGCAGGTGTTTGCATAGATGCAGAAGAATTTGAGATTGTGTCAGGAATTCGCAATCCTCAATTAGTGCAAGAGCTAGAACAACATTTAATTGAAGCATATAATCTAATGGATACATCTAACTAAATGGTTATGCAGAGTGTGGGTTCTCGCAGCCCACCTAGCCGTATCTTAAAAATCCTTTTCAGGCTGCCTGAAACTGGGTGGGCATCAATGCCAATCCTAACTGTGCTGATGAAGCAGGAAAACTGATATGGGAAAACGACCCCAATAAAAATTGGTGGGCTAACCGTATGGATGATATTCGCGGCATCGTCCAAGGTGCGGTTAATCCTTTTTTAACGGGTTTTCAGGGATTGGGAGTTGGGGCAATTACAGACAGTGCGGTAAACCCGGTAACCTATGCGGCAGCACGGAAAACTTTACAGGGTATTCACAATTTAGGAAATTTAAGTCCGGAAGCACAACTTGCGGCCGCAACCGCATTACAAGACAGTGCTTTTGCGGTAAAAGACAGTATCAACTCTGCCAGACAATGGGCTGATGCCCATCCGAATATAACTGCAACAGCCCAAACTGCCCTTTCCGCAGCAGAGGCCGCAGGTACGGTTTGGAGAGGTAAAAAAGTAAAACTTAACCCGACCAAATGGGATTGGGTTAAAAATACCGGCTATAAAACACCTACTGCCCGCCCTATGCAGACTTTAGATGGGGAGATGGCAGGTGGGAATAAGCCACCAAAACCAAGTACGCAGCAACACCCTACACACTCTGATAACAATATCGGCTTACCTGCCTCATATGTTAAACCTGATACATCTATTTCTCCGACAGGAACAATTCAAGACCGCATCAGATGGACAAAGTCCAAGTTTCCTACTGAGAAATCTTTAAATGGACATTTCAAAGCTCATGGAAAAGAATTTGGCGATATAACCATTGAAGACTACCAAAAAATGGCGTCTGATTTGTTATCAAAACAGACATCGGACAAGATATTAGGTTATCAGACGGAACATAGACGAGTGCGCTATGATATCAATAACAATATCTATGTTTTGGCCAATCCAAAAACATTCAAAATCAAAACAATGTTTAAACCAAACTTAGGAAAGAAGTATTATGATGGAGAATTCAAAAAAGACATGGGAAATTGACGGAGAAATATGGCTACATTGTCCTGTTTGCGGAACTGAAGTTATGGACTATGATATCTGTGACGTTTGTCAGTGGCAAAATACAGGAGAAACTAATATAGATGGTGGCCCTAATGAAATGACACTTGCGGAGGCGAAAGAAGCTTACGCAAAAGGCTTACCAATCAGATAAATAAGCACCTAGAGAAATCAATGATGACGGAATCCCATGGTTACCTATCAAATAATTTACCTGTTAAAATCATAAATGATATTATTTATGCAACCCAGTTAGTCGAAGATTTGGTTTTAGGAAAAATAAAAATTGTTGATTTTTTAAAATCATATAACAATTTTTATTGTTGGCTTGGTTTTGATGAGTTGCCTCAATCTGAGAAAATAAAATTCCTAAGTTATCTCAATATATTAAGTATTCATAAAGAAATACAAGATGAAACTGTGAATAGGGTTTATACCGATTGAAAAATAGTAGATAGAGATTAATATGTTAAATGAAATTTTTGAAATTTATTCGAGACAAGGAGAATCTTTGATAGGAATTGGAATTAGAGAAGCCGCATTACCCGTCCCCATTGCAATAGATATATTAAATTTATTTATCAATGAGAGAATACTTGTATTGGGGGGAGATATTTATATCAAGAAAGATAATTATTTTTATCAAACATATGATAATTGGTATTACGAGGGAAGTAATTTATTTAACAGTATCGACAAAGCAATGCATTATTTATCTCAAATAAAATTAGAGAATGCATACGTATCTTTTGTGTTGAAATTTATCTAACAAAGGAAGCACAAGAATAGATTTATAGTAAAACATCAAGATGTTGAAAATGCTGGGTTTTAATCCAACCTACACTGACCGGCTCAGATACAGCCGCTCAGCAGACTCTACAAGGTATTAATGATTTAGGAAAATTAAGTCCGGAAGCACAACTTGCCGCCGCGAGCCTATTACAAGACAGTGCTTTTGCGGTAAAAGACGGTATCAATTCCGCCAGACAATGGGCTGATGCCCATCCGAATATAACAGCTACTGCCCAAACTGCCCTTTCCGCAGCAGAGGCCGCAGGTACGGTTTGGAGAGGTAAAAAAGTAGAACTTAACCCGACCAAATGGGATTGGGTTAAAAATACCGGCTATGAAACAACTGTTACCCGAAAGACTTTAGATGGGCAAATAGCTGGCAAGAACAAGCCTATTAAACCTTCTTCAGGAGATTATGTCTTGCCGGTAGGCAGACAAATCATAGATCCTACTCGTACATCTTTTTCACAAGCTACAGTTAGCTATCAGAAGCGTGGTGCAAATTACAACTATGATTCTCTTGTAGCTGCAATGAACGAAAAAAATCATGGGTTGGCGACAGGGTTGATGTTGTTAATATGCCTGATGGAGCACCTACTAGTATGGATAACACGCGTATTATGGCAGCACGTGAAGCAGGGGTAAAAGTGGAAGCGAATGTTCATAATTTTAATGACCGATTATCATCAAAAGAGAGAATCAGGTTTAAGCATGATGGTATTGAGCCTCAAACTTGGGGAGAAGCTATCCAGCTACGAATTAGAAAGCAAGAAACACAAAAAGGAGTTCCAGAAGGGTGGAGCAAAAGATTTCCTAACGGAAGTATTTATGATGTAAAGGTACTTAGGAAATGATAAAACAAAATAGTTTTGTTCCGTATCCTGAAGCAATGCTTCCTAAAGGATTT
Organism: Neisseria lactamica; assembly: GCF_901482445.1. Classification (NCBI taxonomy): domain Bacteria; kingdom Pseudomonadati; phylum Pseudomonadota; class Betaproteobacteria; order Neisseriales; family Neisseriaceae; genus Neisseria; species Neisseria lactamica. Next base: position 1,516,637 of record NZ_LR590477.1, read on the forward strand.
AAATATCCGCAAAGTTATTTAAAATTAGCTCAATCCACTCATGCCATTAACTACGATGAACAATATTCTTTTCCTTGGTGGTTTGAAAATGCAGAAAGCAATATATCAGAAGTAATTGACATTTATTTTGAAATAACTGGCATTCCAAACCTATTACCTTTTGCTAGAAACCAAGAGTGGGCTGCCTGTTTTGATATTTCAGATAAATCAGGTAATCCTAAAATTATAGTAGTTAATTTAGATAATACAAAATATTACGAGACTTTTGAAAATTTTGATACTTGGCTAAAAGAAGCTGAAAATGATGGTTGGTAGCAGCCGTAGGTCAGATTCTCGAATCCGACATTTTCCAACAGCGGCATTTCGGAAACGATAGATGCGTCAAATATTTTTGTCGGATACAAATATCCGACCTACATCTCTGCGCAGCAAACTTTACAAGATATTAATGATTTAGGAAAATTAAGTCCGGAAGCACAACTTGCCGCCGCGAGCCTATTACAGGACAGTGCTTTTGCGGTAAAAGACGGCATTGATTCCGCCAGACAATGGGCTGATGCCCATCCGAATATAACTGCAACAGCCCAAACTGCTCTTGCCGTAGCAGAGGCCGCAGGTACGGTTTGGAGAGGTAAAAAAGTAAAACTTAACCCGACCAAATGGGATTGGGTTAAAAATACCGGTTATAAAAAACCTGCTGCCCGCCATATGCAGACTTTAGATGGGGAGATGGCAGGTGGGAATAAGCCAGCGAAGCAAGCTACTCCTAATGGCAAAGCTGGCGTTTCTACACAACAATCTTTGCAAAATAGTCTCGTTCCACAAAAAAATTATACGCATACTACCTATAATAGTGGATCAGCTATTACGGATGGCAAATATATTACTGACCCTCTCAGTATGGTACGACACAAACCTGATGCATCTAGTCTAGACAAGATAGATAGCAAAAGTTTATTTAAATCAGATGTTGATGCGGAAAAAGCTACATTAGATGCTGCTAGATATGCAGATAAACATAATTTATGGGATAGTCAAAATAAGGCAAAAGTTCCAACGAACGACGTAGTTGGCTATACAGACGGAAAACCGACACATATAATTAACATTTATCGTAGAAAACCGAATAAAGATGGGATTAGACCTGTGCATGGAACACCAAGTAAGGAACGTTGATTTATGAAAATTTATAATTTAGATAATATTATAACTTCATCAGCATTGAGTCTGTATAAATCCACTTGGGTTAAGTTAGATTTAATATCTTGTGCTAAATTTATCATAGAAGGAACGGATTTTACTTTTGATTGGGATGAAGGAATTGAAAATTGGATAGTTTTTTTTCATAAAAACAAAGTTATTGGTTATTTGTGTGCAAAATTACCTTTTGCTATATTAGACAACGAACAATTAAAAAATCAGCTATATCACAAATATCCTCATGTATTAACCTTACAAATTAAAAATATTGAAACTGAAAAAATATCTTTAAATGTAAACATTTGTAGATTAACGTTATGCCCATCATTTCATGATGAACATGATACGCTTGTTTGTTCAGTGCAAGATTTTTATGTAAATACTGTTTAACTAGCAAGCGCAGGCTGGATTAAAACCTAATTCATTGATAAAAAACATAAAACAAGCATCCTGAAATTTTTCAGGCTGCTTTTTTGTTGGGTTTGGTAACCCAATCTACTCGCTGAAAATTAGCAGAGGACGTAAATGGCTATTTATGACTTAAACGAAATCGTAACCCGTGCTGCATTAGGTATATATAAAGGAAAATGGCGAAACATGGATTTTGAGCAAGTTCTACAAAACATTGTTCAGCAACCGTAGGTCGGATTCTCGAATCCGACATTTTCCAACAGCGGCATTTCGGAAACGATAGACGCGTCAAATATTTTTGTCGGATACAAGTATCCGACCATACGGCAATCATACGGGTAACTCTGCCCCATCCGTAGAGGCTGATAACAGTCATGAGGGGTATGGATACAGCGATGAAGCAGTGCGACAACATAGACAAGGGCAACCTTAATTCACACTACCATAACCGCTTGCTACCAAGGAAAACAAAATGAAATTGCCTATTCAAAAATTCATGATGCTGTTTGCAGCAGCAATATCGTTGCTGCAAATCCCCATTAGTCATGCGAACGGTTTGGATGCCCGTTTGCGCGATGATATGCAGGCAAAACACTACGAACCGGGTGGTAAATACCATCTGTTCGGCGATGGTCGCGGCAGTGTTAAAAATCGGGTTTACGCCGTCCAAACATTTGATGCAACTGCGGTCGGCCCCATACTGCCTATTACACACGAACGGACAGGATTTGAAGGTGTTATCGGCTATGAAACCCATTTTTCAGGACACGGACATGAAGTACACAGTCCGTTCGATCATCATGATTCAAAAAGCACTTCTGATTTCAGCGGCGGTGTAGACGGCGGTTTTACCGTTTACCAACTTCATCGAACAGGGTCGGAAATCCATCCGGAGGATGGATATGACGGACCGCAAGGCAGCGATTATCCGCCCCCCGGAGGGGCAAGGGATATATACAGCTACTATGTCAAAGGAACTTCTACAAAAACAAAGATAAACACTGTTCCGCAAGCCCCTTTTTCAGACCGCTGGCTAAAAGAAAATGCCGGTGCCGCTTCCGGTTTTTTCAGCCGTGCTGATGAAGCAGGAAAACTGATATGGGAAAACGACCCCCATCAAAATTGGTGGGCTAACCGTATGGATGATATTCGCGGCATCATCCAAGGTGCAGCCAATCCTTTTCTAACGGGTTTTCAGGGATTGGGAGTTGGGGCAATTACAGACAGTGCGGTAAACCCGGTAACCTATGCGGCAGCACGGAAAACTTTACAGGGTATTCACAATTTAGGAAATTTAAGTCCGGAAGCACAACTTGCGGCCGCAACCGCATTACAAGACAGTGCTTTTGCGGTAAAAGACAGTATCAACTCTGCCAGACAATGGGCTGATGCCCATCCGAATATAACTGCAACAGCCCAAACTGCCCTTTCCGCAGCAGAGGCCGCAGGTACGGTTTGGAGAGGTAAAAAAGTAAAACTTAACCCGACCAAATGGGATTGGGTTAAAAATACCGGTTATAAAAAACCTGCTGTTCGCCCTATGCAGACTAAGGCGTTAGGTACGGTAGATGAAATTGGCGATACAGTACAGCAGGTTGGGAAACAGACTAGCGGACAAAAAACCAGCGGTGGTAATCCTGCGATTGATAGCGACCCTTATAGCCCGAGTAGTGTGGCAGCTCGCATAGAAGCCGGTAAGGTGCGCAGTGATTTACAAATCAAAGACATTTTGAGCAATACTACTCAAAGGAGTAAAACAAAAGGTTCCGCTGTTCAGTATGATAAAGTGGGAGATTACAATGACGCACTAAATGATTTTAATAGTCTGAATGTTCGAAATGTACAAACACGTCCTAATGGAACGATAACGGGCAATTTGCCTGATGGGCGTGCGGTTAATGTTCGTAATGATAGTAGTGGTGGAGAACCAACACTTGAAATAACAATTAGTAATAACCGAAAAATAAAAATCAGATATGGAAATACACGATAAATTATGAAATTAAAAAGCTTAGATTTCCCAACTGGCTATTTCTATTTTGATAATGCAGCAATAAACTTTGATAAAGTAGAAGTTATAGCAGTTGGTTATAGAAATACGGATAAAACCATAAAAATTTCTATTGAAGATGTTATTCATTTTAGGGTTGTTGATGAATCGTATTTTATAGATACTTTTATGGATTTAATTTCGGAAGATGCAGATAGAGCTTTACTTCATGAAAATGGTGGTCAATCTTTTTTTGAACTTCTTGATGAGCGTTATGTGGAATGGATATTGAAAGAAAGTTATTTTCCTTTGAATAGAGAATTCTTTAAACACTATATTTTTATGTTTGAGCAAACATTCATAGAAATAATTGGTTCTAGTGCAACGTATTCAATTATTGAGAGCTAGCGTAAGATGAGTAATAAGTTGCCTATCTTTCTTTCAGGCAGCCTGAAAATAAAACTACTCGTGTAATGCACCACGCACTTTAAACAGCACAGATATTTTGATGAGAATGGTATGGCAATTAAGTATATTGGTTTCTACATTCCGTCCGCAATATTCTCGCCTTCCGCATTGAACAGAAGTTAAGGCAAACCCACAGGGCAAAACTCCTGCGAGAATACCTCCTATGTCCGATACTAAAAATGGTTGGTTAGCAAAAGACGGTTGGGTTAAGCGTGTTCAAAACGTAAACAAAATTGAGATACATTACATTGAAAACACAAGAACCGGTGAAAAAACAGATTTTAAGTTTATTGAAAACACAAGAACCGGTGAGAAAACAGATTTTAAGTTTAAGGATTAGTCATGTTTTTAGATGATGTAAATGTTTTTTTAGATGATTTAAATACTAATCCAATCACTGACGAATGGTATATGTCCAATTTTGCCGATAAACATATTAAAATTTTGGAAAGTTACGAAGCCTTTGATATTCTAAAACAATTTGTTGATTACATGATTGAAGAATATGATGAAAAGTCAGAATATGAAATCATGGAAATATTGAGACAATTAAAATATCAAGCAGATACCAACGAAAAATTTTATACAAATTCACAGAAACAGAAAATTGTAGAATTATATAAACAAGAAATTAGTCAGGATATTTTAAATGAAATCTTTAGATAAACTATCAATATAGAAGGAAATCCTTGGAAAAAATAAAATGATAATCGAACACAATGGAAATATACATAAAATAGCCAGAATGACTGGAAATAAAAATAATTTTTTAGAAATAATCCTATCAGATATTCATGAAAATATAAAAATCAAACCATTAACTATAAAAGTAAAAGGAGAGAATGTTATAAATATCCTTCCTGAGGAAGTTAGTTTTTATGTAAAACAAGGTGTTGATTTAATTTATGAAAAATATAAACGGAAATTCTTTATCTCCGAAATTTCTTTTTGCCAATCAGATAGCCGGCTTTCAAGTATCTACGCTTTTCTTACATTTCACTTGCTTGAAGATATTATTAAAAATGAATCCCCATCCAACTACACCTGACTGGCTAATAGCAGGTATGAACCGTGTATTCATATCAATATAAGATTAATTACGGCAGAATTTGATGAAATTAGACAAAAACTTATCGTAAGATTTTATTTAGACAGAGAAGTAACTGATGATGGCAAAGAAGATATGGAAACAGCACGAACAGAATTACTTCCAAGAGGATATGCTTCATCTCTGGTAGTTTGACAGATTTGACCGCTTCATAAACTTAGAACATTAATTAATGATGATAATGTTTATATGATTGGTTCTAAGGATAGCAAAAGCAAATTCAGAAGGAACATGAATGACTATTTATGACTTAAACGAAATAGCCGTAGGTCGGATTCTCGAATCCGACATTTTCCAACAGCGGTATTTCGGAAACGATAGATGCGTCAAATATTTTTGTCGGATACAAATATCCGACCTACATCTCTGCGCAGCAAACTTTACAAGATATTAATGATTTAGGAAAATTAAGTCCGGAAGCACAACTTGCCGCCGCGAGCCTATTACAGGACAGTGCTTTTGCGGTAAAAGACGGCATTGATTCCGCCAGACAATGGGCTGATGCCCATCCGAATATCACTGCAACAGCCCAAACTGCCCTTGCCGTAGCAGAGGCCGCAGGTACGGTTTGGAGCGGTAAAAAAGTAGAACTTAACCCGACCAAATGGGATTGGGTTAAAAATACCGGTTATAAAAAACCTGCTGCCCGCCATATGCAGACGTTGGACGGTGAGATGGCAGGAGGAAACAAGCCAGTTGTTAAATCTATCAAACCAACTACGCGAGATGAATTACGTCAAGCATTGCAAGAACAAGGTTTTAGACGTACTGGTTCAGATGCGGCTCAATATGAAACATGGAAAGGTCCTGATGGCGTGAAAATAGATATTCGTCCAAATAGAGAGGTTATAAGAACCCAAAGAGTGCCGCGAACCGATGGTGTACAGGGAAAATATCCGCAACGACAAGATTATGAAGGCAATCCATTGCCAAATAATCATCATCATTCTGGATATTTTGTCAAATGAAAAAAAATATTTTTCACAATGTAAGCCTTTATGAAATAATCTTTTCCGATAATGGAAATACCCTTACATTATCTTTTACAGATACAATTGAAGGTAATTATTTCGGATATATCAAATGCAGTAATATTTTGAATTTTAAATTAGATACAAATAATTTCGTAGATTATAAGGATAAGGAAGATAGCTTGTTTCCCTTGTTTATACCCGAAATAGAGCTATATAAATACCAATTTTATAGTGAAATTATTATTGATGTAGGGATTATTATAAAAATATCTGCTGAAACAATTAATTTTGAGCCACTGGGAAAATAGTAACTGCTTTCCCAGCAGCCGTAGCAACTGTATTTTTACCCGACGGGGTAAAAATACAGTTGCTACATCTCTGCGCAGCAGACTCTACAAGGTATTAATAATTCAGGAAAATTAAGCCCGGAAGCACAACTTGCTGCCGCGAGCCTATTACAGGACAGTGCTTTTGCGATAAAAGACGGTATCAATTCCGCCAGACAATGGGCTGATGCCCATCCGAATATAACTGCAACAGCCCAAACTGCCCTTGCCGCAGCAGAGGCCGCAGGTACGGTTTGGAGAGGTAAAAAAGTAGAACTTAACCCGACCAAATGGGATTGGGTTAAAAATACCGGTTATAAAAAACCTGCTGCCCGCCATATGCAGACTTTAGATGGGGAGATGGCAGGTGGGAATAAACCTATTAAATCTTTACCAAACAGTGCCGCTGAAAAAAGAAAACAAAATTTTGAGAAGTTTAATAGTAACTGGAGTTCAGCAAGTTTTGATTCAGTGCACAAAACACTAACTCCCAATGCACCTTGTATTTTAAGTCCTGATAAAGTTAAAACTCGATACACTAGTTTAGATGGAAAAATTACAATTATAAAAGATAACGAAAACAACTATTTTAGAATCCATGATAATTCACGAAAACAGTATCTTGATTCAAATGGTAATGTTGTGAAAACCGGTAATTTACAAGGTAAGCAAGCAAAAGATTATTTACAACAACAAACTCATATCAGGAACTTAGACAAATGAATGAACACAACCTGTTAATTTTCTGTTTAAAAGACAATGTTTCAATTAGTGAATATACTGAAATGGTTGATTGGGCTTATAAAAACATTCAATCTGAAACAGTTGTAGAAATTACGGAAAATCAAATTATTGAATATCAAAATCGTGGATTATGGAGGCTTGTTTCTGAAATTACCGATAATTGGTTATTTGGACCAAGTGAGGGGGATTGGCTAATAGATAAGGAAAGTATTTTGGCTGTAAAAGAAAAATTACAAAATTCAGATTTTTCTACAGAGTCCTTAGTGAAAAATATTATTCATGTACTTGAATATGCTATAAAAAATGAAAAAACAGTGATTTTTCATTTTTGAAACTAATCTAATTTTTAGTAATATTGATACAGAGCAAGCAGCATTAAATGATTATTCAAAATGAATTTAATTTATATCCTAGTAATATGCTTCCTGAAGGGTTTTGTTATCCTGAAAAGTATGTTCGTATCTCTAACGATACATCTTTAATACCTTATATTCAGCCACATAATTTTCACTGGTGGTTTGAGAATTATGGAACAGAAGGGGCAGAAGTAGCTTATATATTTAGAAATTCTATCCTGCCTGATTTAAATCTTATCCCATTCGCTAGTAATGGAGAATGGGAAGCTTATTTTGATGGTAATGATGCAACAGGAAATCCTAGGGTTATTGTCATTAATTTAGATAATATAGAAAACCATGAATTTTTTAATAGTTTTGAAGAGTGGCTTGAATTAGCAATTAAGGATACTTGGTAAGCAGCTATCTATAAAAGATATGGGGCTGTCCTAGATAAATAAGTAATCGTAAGCGATGAAAATAATAGGCTGCGATATTTTTATTAACACCTGCTGACTCTGCTGCTGTTTTTGCAGTTACACCTGCGACAAATAGCTCAATGAGTTTATTTTGTTTATACCGGCTTAGACGACTTTTTCTCATAGGGATAATTCTAACTTAATTTGAATTTCCCTAGTTATCTAGGACAGCCCTAATGATTAAATTGGATTTAAAAAGCATAAATTTATATGATATTGATTTTGAAAAATTTACCCCCGAAATTCCAGATAATTTTCATAGATGGATAGATTTGGATATCGGAATCGAAGGAGAACAAGGCTCATCTATTTTTTCACTTTGCATTTGTTCTCCTAAATGGATTTCCCATCATTGTAATAAAGAAGGTTTTTTTGGTCTAATGCATTAATATTAGAACAGTTTGATCATAAGATGATTAAAAGTGAAATTGATAAAATATTAGAATATTGCTCAAAAGAAACTTGGGATTTGACACTTTCAAACTTATTACGATTTTTTTCTTGGGAATTCGAAGATTACAATCCAAACACATAAGAGCAATTTGAGATGATATAGTGGATTAAATTTAAACCAGTACAGCGTTGCCTCGCCTTGCCGTACTATCTATACTGTCTGCGGCTTCGTCGCCTTGTCCTGATTTAAATTTAATCCACTATAAGTCTGGAACAATTGTAATCAGAGACCTAAATTCAAAAGATGGTGGAAGAGCATTTAGACCAACCTTAGGCAAAACTTACTTTGACAAGCAAAAATAAAATTATTATGAATATAATCAATTACACAGGTGATGACATTATTATTTCTTTAACAAGAGAAGAGCTTCAATTATTGCGTTCCCTTATTATTGAAATTTATGCAGGTGTTTGCATAGATGCAGAAGAATTTGAGATTGTGTCAGGAATTCGCAATCCTCAATTAGTGCAAGAGCTAGAACAACAATTAATTGAAGCATATGATTTAATGGATACAAAAGGATAACCGCATTATATTTGAGATAGCTCCAAATTTGATAAATTCTGTTAATAATGTCAATGCTGTCGGGGACAGTTTTTCTTTGCAAAGATCTTGGATGGCACGTTCCACCAAATTGTTTCCCTTAAGGATTCAAACAGTTACCCGTTATTCTGCCCGTTTTTCCTTGATGATTCCGGTTTTTCAACCGCCGTTTTATATTTCCTCGTCAATAAACTCATCTTCATGCCGCAAACTGCGGATAAAGGTTTCAAAATCGGGGGCAAGTTCGACGATTTCAAAATCCGATTCTTGTTCGACAAACACCACTTTCGGCTCGCCGTCTTTGCCGCACGCCCGATAGTCTAAGGCAAACAGGGCATGACCGCCTGACGGGTCGTTGGCAAAATACACGCCGATGGGCGGATATTCCCATTCTTCCAGCCAAAGTTTTTGCCCTGTTTCGCCGCACAAACTCCCTTCTTTTTCAAAACCGATTCCCGATACCTCGCAAATTTGCACATGATTTTCCGCCCACGAATTTCTCTGCGTGGTCGGAAAGCAGTTTTTGACAAATATCCCGCCGTTTTGTACTGCCATCAATTCAATAAAACTTTGCGGCAATTTATAGCCCAGTTCACTTTCTACGGCAGCCAAAATTTCAGGGGTAAACGGGGCTTCTTTGTAATTTTCATCCGCCCAACTGTCGGATTCCCATACAGAGGACAAATCAAAATCTTTAAAAACTTGGGACATAATGTTCTTCCTTATTGATTTCAGCTATAAACAGGGGGGGTTGGGTATTCATACCCGGTTTTTACCGCCCGTCATTCCCGCACAGGTGGGAATCTAGAAGCTTGAAATTGTAGCAGCCTTGAAATGTTCCCAAAATACCGAGGTCCGGATTCCCGCCTGCGCGGGAATGACGGCGGAGGTTTGGGCAAAATTTGCTGTTACCAGATTCAGACGGCCTATGCCATCTCCCTTCTACATCTCTTCCAATTTCGCAAACTTGGTGTCCAGCTCTTTCACGCCCTGTTTGCCGAAGTTGATGGTCAGTCGGGCGGATTCGCCTTGGTCCACGGCATCGATGATGACACCGGTGCCGAATTTGGCGTGGCGGACGTTTTGTCCGATGCGGAAGCCTGCGTAGGTTTGCGGCTGTTTGTAGTCGTCGATGATTTTGTCTTTGGGCGCGGCGGTTTGGCGCGTATTGCCGTAGCGGTCGTAGGCGGGCTTTTTGACCGACAGGTAGTGCAATACTTCGGGTGGGATTTCTTCGACGAAGCGGGAGACGATGCCGAATTGGGTTTGTCCGTGCAGCATTCGTTGTTGCGCCATCGTAATGTAGAGGCGTTTGCGGGCGCGGGTAATGGCGACGTACATCAGGCGGCGTTCTTCTTCGAGGCCGCCGCGTTCGGCAAGGCTCATTTCGCTGGGGAAACGGCCTTCTTCCATACCGGTGAGGAAGACGGCGTTGAATTCCAAGCCTTTGGCGGCGTGGACGGTCATCAGTTGGACGGCTTTTTCGCCTGCGCCTGCCTGGTTTTCGCCGGATTCGAGGGCGGCGTTGCTGAGGAAGGCGAGGATGGGGAAGGCGGGGTCGTCTGAAATATTGTCGGGCAGGATTTCGAAGTTGCTGTCTTCGGGTTTGAACTCGATGGCGGCGTTGACGAGTTCGTCGAGGTTGTCGAGGCGGTCTTGGTTGTCGCCTTTTTGGGTTTTGTAGTATTCGGTCAGGCCGCTGTCTTTGAGGATGCCGACGATGATTTCGGGTAGGGGCATTTGTCCGACTTGGTTGCGGAATGCTTCAATCAGGCGGACGAAGGCGGCGACTTTGGCGGCTTTCGCGCCGGCATTGCAGGCTGCCTGCCAAAGTGAAACGCCTTGCTCTTGCGATGCCGTCTGAAGGTTCTCGACGGTGCGTGCGCCGATGCCGCGCGGCGGGAAGTTGATGACGCGCAAAAGGGCGTTGTCGTCGTCGGGATTGACGGCAAGGCGCAGGTAGGCGAGCGCGTGTTTGATTTCTTGGCGTTCGTAAAAGCGCAGCCCGCCGTAGATTTTGTAGGGGATGCCGCTGCGGAACAGGCTTTGTTCGATAACGCGGGATTGGGCGTTGCTGCGGTAGAGGACGGCGATTTCGTCCAAATTCCGGCCTTCGCGTTCGAGGGCTTTGGTTTCGTCCACGATGAATTGGGCTTCTTCGAGGTCGGTAAAGGCGGAGTAGTAGCGGATTTTGTCGCCTGCTTCGGCATCGGTACGCAGGTTTTTGCCGAGGCGTTCGTCGTTGTTTTCGATAACGGCGTTGGCGGCGGCGAGGATGTTGCCGACGGAGCGGTAGTTTTGTTCGAGTTTGACGGGCGCGTCGATGTGGAACTCTTCCATCAGCGCGGTCATATTGCCGACGTTCGCGCCACGGAAACGGTAAATACTTTGGTCGTCGTCGCCGACGGCAAACACTGCTGCGTGGTTGCCGGCAATCAGTTTCAGCCAGGCGTATTGCAGTTTGTTGGTGTCTTGGAACTCGTCGACCAGAATGTGGTTGAAGCGGTTTTGGTAGTGTTGGCGCAGCATTTCGTTGCTTTGCAGCATTTCGTAGCTGCGGAGCATGAGTTCGGCAAAATCGACCACACCTTCGCGTTGGCAAATTTTGTCGTATTCGGCGTAGCACTCAATCATACGGCGCGTGTGCGGATCGGGCGCACTCAAGACGGAAGCGCGCAAGCCGGATTCTTTTTGCGCGTTGATAAAGCCTTGCAGCGAACGCGGTGCGATGATTTCTTCGGCGATGTTGAGGCTTTTGAGCAGGCGTTTAATCAGGGAAAGTTGGTCGCCGCTGTCGAGAATTTGAAAGGAAGACGGCAGGCCTGCGTCGCGGTGGTGCAGCCGTAGAAAACGGTGGCAGAGTCCGTGGAACGTGCCAAGCCACATGGCGCGGACGTTGACGGGAATCATCGCGCCTAGACGGGTCTGCATTTCTTTAGCGGCTTTATTGGTAAACGTTACCGCCATAATGCTGTGCACGCTTGCCTGACCGGTTTGCAAAAGCCATGCGATACGCGTGGTCAGCACGCGCGTTTTGCCGCTGCCCGCGCCTGCCAGCACAAGGGCGGATTGCGGCGGCCAGGTTACGGCGGAAAGTTGTTCAGGGTTCAAGCCTTGCAGCAGGTTGGGGGCGGATTGGTCGGGAAACATAGGGATGCCGTCTGAAAAGTGGAATGCGCTATTTTAATGGAAACAGCGGGGTTTTAAACGGTTCTTATTTGTTTGTTTTGATTTTTGCTTGGGTAACAAATCCCATCATTCCCACAAAAACAAAAGCCTGAAATCCCGTCATTCCCGCGAAAGGGGAATCTGGTTTTTGGGTTTCAGCCATTCCCGATAAATCGCTTTAGCTCTGCCGCAACCTTAAAACGGCACGGTACGAAAATACCGTCTGAAACCCGAATCGTCGGGCTTCAGACGGCATTCTTCGTTCAGGCGGTTGCCGCTTCCTCGCCGAACACTTCCTTCCACAATTTCCTGACATTGCCGTAATGGGACAGCAATTCGTCGCTTACTTCGGTTTTTTCCGCATCGCGCAGTTTGGTGTTGTGCTGCTGCCGGCGGTAGAAGCGGTAGGCGGTGCGGCTTTGTCCGGCAAGGGTTTTATCAATCAAACCGCAGTCGGCGGCGATGTTCAAGAGGGCGATGTTGCCGTAGTTGTCGAGAAGTTGCGGATATTGGCGGGCGTGGGCAAGGATGAGGTATTGGACGATAAATTCGACATCGACCACGCCGCCGCGCGCGTATTTGACGTTGCCGTCAACCGGCGGGTGGGTGGGGAACATTTTTTCGCGCATTTCGATGATTTCGCCTACCAAGGCGGTTTGGTCGCGTTCGGCGGTGAGGATTTCGGTGCGGATGCGGTCGAAGGCTGTCTGAATTTCGGGTGTTCCGCAGATAAAACGGGCGCGGGTGAGGGACTGGTGTTCCCACGTCCACGCGTTTTCGCGCTGGTATTTTTCAAAGGCGGTGATGCTGTGCGCGAGGAAACCTGCGTCGCCGTTGGGGCGCAGGCGCAGGTCGGTTTCGTAGAGGCTGCCTGCGCCGGTGGCGGCGGAAAGCCGGCTGGTCAGGCGGCGGGCGAGGCGGCTGTACACGTCGCCTGCATCGGGATGCGGGTCGTCATAGAGGTAAACCAAATCCAAATCGGAGGCGTAGCCGAGTTCTTTGCCGCCAAGTTTGCCGTAGCCGATGACGGCGAATTGCGGCGTGTCGCGGTGTTTTTTGGGCATATCCGCCCACGCGCACGAAAGGGCGGCGGCAATGACGGTGTCGGCAAGGGCGGAGAGCTGGTCGGAGAGGGATTCTACCGTCCACAATCCGGCGAGGTCTTGGACGGCGAGGCGGAAGACTTGGGCGTGTTGGAAATGGCGCAGGGTGTCCATTTGCGCTTCGGTGTCGCCGCCGCAGGCTTTGATGCCGTCTGAAAGCTCGGCGGCGAGTTTGTCCCAATCAAACGCCGTATCTAATAATTGCGCGCTGATGAGTTCGTCCAACAAAATCGGATATTTGTTCAGATACGCCGCCACCCAAGAACTTTGGCCCATAATCTCTGCCAGTTGCGCCAGGGTTTGCGGATGTTCGTTGAGGAAGGCGAGATAGGCGGAACGGCGGCTGATGTTTTCGAGGAAATCCAACAGCCGCATCAATGTATCGGTCGGGTTGGTTTGCGCTGCCGCCGCCCGTACCAGCAACGGCACAAGCGCGTCGAAACGCGGCTGGGCGTGGGCGGAAAGGCGGCGGTATTTATGCCCGTTGCGGATTTGGTCGAGCCTTGCGGCGATGGTTTCGGCATCGAACCCGTGTTCTTTCAGACGGCATTGCCGCCCTTCTTCGTCGGGCTTTTCCTGCCAAACCCACTGCCATTCGCCGCTGCTTTGCGTTTGTTCTCCGGGTTCGCTCAAAATTTCGTTGAACAACCGGTTGACTTGGTTTCGATGTTGATTTAAAGCGTTCAAAAAATCGGCGTAATCATCAAATCCCATACTTTCGGCAAGCAGTTGCCGCTGTTCGGGCGAATCCGGCAGGGATTGGGTTTGCCGGTCGTCCCAGTATTGCAAGCGATGTTCGACATCGCGCAAAAAGCGGTAGGCGGCAAGCAGGGTTTCGACGTTTTCAGACGGCATAATCCCGGTTTCGGCAAGTTTCTCCAGCGTTTCCTGCGTGCCTTTCAGTTGCAGCGCGCGCATTTGTCCGCCGCGTATCATCTGGAAAATCTGGGCGATAAATTCGACTTCGCGGATGCCGCCCGCGCCGAGTTTGATGTTGTCCGCCATCCCTTTTTTGCTGACTTCGCTGCGGATTTGGCGGTGCAGCTTACGCATCGCCTCATACGCGCCGTAATCCAGATATTTGCGGAACACGAAGGGGCGCACCAGCGATTTGATGCCGTTCAGATACGGCGTAACCACGCGGCCTTTGCACCACGCATAGCGTTCCCATTCGCGCCCCTGCGTAATCAGGTATTGCTCCAGCGCGGTTTCGCTCAATACCAGCGCGCCGGAATCGCCGTCCGGCCGCAGCCGCATATCGACGCGGAACACTTGCCCGTCGGCGGTAATGTCGTTCAGCAGCGCAATCAGTTTCTGCCCGACTTTGGTGAAAAACTCCTGATTGCCGCGTTCGCGCCTGCCGTCGGTGTCGCCCGATTCGGGATAGACGAAAATCAAATCGATGTCGGAAGACACGTTCAACTCATAGCCGCCCGCCTTGCCCATCGCCACCACACTCAAATGCTGCGGCGATTTCGTACCACGCCCGATCGGCGTGCCGTACATATCCCGATAATAGGCGTAGGCGAAATCCAGCGCGGTATTGACGGCAAAATCGGCAAACAGCGTAATCGTGCGGGTTACTTCGTTCAAATCGCTGATGCGGTTGATATCGCGCACGATAATCTGCGACACCACATAACGGCGCAACCCGCGCAACTGCCGCGCCAATTCCTCCTCGTTTTCTTCCGTGCGGATTGTGTCCCAGTCGGCAAAGGCTTGGAAATCCGCTTCGGTCAAAACCTTGTCCAGCATAGGCAGGAAAATTTCGGGCTTGAGTTTGCCGGAATCAAGGTTGCGGGCGAGAAAAAGGGAATAACGGCGGGCGGTGTCGAGGCGGTTGTCGGACATTTCGGATTCCATTTGAAAAAATGGCGGGAACGGGATGGCGGATTCACTTCAAATCAGGACAAGGCGGAGCCGCACCAGTTCAAAGTCACGCCACTATATCATAGCAACCTCCGATGCCGTCTGAAAGCCGGATAACGCTTCAGACGGCATCGGATTGACAGGTTTAATCCGCGCTTACGGACGCTTTTTAAATATAAAGAAGGAAATCTCGTCTAACGCATCTTCGGCAAAACCTTGAAAATCCGGATTACCTTGTTTTGAGCGCAATAAAGCAACCACTTTATCGCAATCGCCGATATTTTCATGCATCCTGGCGAGATGTCCGAAACAGGTTAATGACAAGCTGGCAATATCCAAGTCTTTATGTTTCGACAACTCCGTCAACTTCTCGGAAATCCAGGGGATTTCATCCTCTTCCGAACTAAAGGTCATACCGAGCATACCGTCAATAACACTCTGTTTATTTTCAGAATAAATCATCTTTTCTACTTGTTCCTTATCAACCGTCATTTTTTAATTTTTTCTTTTGAATGAACCAATCCTGCTTTCTTTAAAGCATTTTTGCCGGGCGGCAGGATTGTTATCAAACATTTGCACCCGGTCCGGCAAAACGATTTCCTTATCGGTTTATCGGCAACGATGCGGGCGGTTCGGGTTTTGCCGCTTCCGGAATGCAGCCCGCCCCCGCTTTCAAATCTTCCGCTCTAATCCGTTTGCCGTCTGAAAGCCGGATAACGCTTCAGACGGCATTTGCCGGTTTAATCCTGCCCGCCGCCGTTGTGCAAATATCGTTCCCAATGAACATATAACCGGGCAATATTTTCTTCATTGCTGTGGGCAGAAGGAATATAACCGTCTTTGGGCGGCATATATCTGACAAATGACTCTATTTCTTCCGGGTAATCAAAATCCGCATAAATTTTTTCAACTTCCCCCAGAGGGTCGTCAAATTCTTCTTTTCTATGGAATACGTCATTTAGGAGGATGTACAGCCAATTTTTAGGGGAATAATCCCTCATTTCTGAAGCCAAATCTTCCAGAACAGGTTTTAATTCAAAAATATTGGATTTGTTGGTTAAAGATAGCTTGAACACGCGTTCGTCACAATCTGAAAGCGTCATTTTTCGGGCATAAGCTGCCACATCAGTCCAACCCAAGTATTTATTCTCATACCCCCACAGAATATCCTTCCAAGAAAGGCGGACTTTTTGAGCGGTTAAATCAAGGTTCATTTTTTACTCCGGTTGCCTGCTTCGTGTTCACACGTCGGTTTTCCTGCCCCGTCGTTCCGACCCTTCCGATTATGCCTGTTACGAAAAGTCTTCCAAATGACGGCCGATTGCCTCTTCAACAGTCGGATACCAATCCATAAATGAAGCCTGCAATTCCTCCAAAACCAACTCATTGAATAAATCATCCAAATTCCGCCAATCCGTTTTTTCATCCGGATAGATGAAATTTGCCATAACGACAGTATGTTTGTTTTGGGAATAATCCGATAAGGCGCAAATCATCAGATACCGCCCCGAATGCTCCAGATAAAAAATTCGTTTTTCCAAAGGAAACCAGTTATTCCGTTGCCCGTTTTCCATTTTTCATCCTTTTTAACGTATCGGCTTCCGCGTCCTTCAAATTGGATTACCTGCCTTCCGCCAAGCAAACGCCCGCGCCCCTTTCATCATTTGAATATCCGTTTGACCATATTTATCAGATAACTATCTTCTTTATATAAATCAATCAGCAAAGGCACGATACCCGGCTCATAAAATAATTCTGTCGTATCAGATGTTTCTTTTAACGCGGAAATTATCTCCAATAGTTCATACCCGTGTTGGGGATAAGCAAACAAATAGGGGACTGCTTCACGCAAACATGAAAATGCTTCGTAACTTTGCATTTTCCATATATGTTCATCTTTAAAATCACTCAAATACCATTCATCCAATTCACTTTCCGGGTCAGATATGAGTCGGATAAATTCATTTAGTTCGTCCTTAAACATATCGAATCCTTAAACTTAAAATCTATTTGGGGCTGTCCTAGATAACTAGGGAAATTCAAATTAAGTTAGAATTATCCCTATGAGAAAAAGTCGTCTAAGCCGGTATAAACAAAATAAACTCATTGAGCTATTTGTCGCAGGTGTAACTGCAAGAACAGCAGCAGAGTTAGTAGGCGTTAATAAAAATACCGCAGCCTATTATTCTCATCGTTTACGATTACTTATTATTTACAAAAAATGCAAATAAGAGTAATGTTTCCACTCGCCAAAATACAAAGCCTTTCATTCAACAACAAAATGGAGTGTAGAAACTATGAAACAATGGATGCTTTTAGGATTGCTGGGATTGGGCGCAGTGGCGCAGGCGCACGATGTTTGGGTGGCTGCACCGACACATCAGCCAGCCGGCAAAATCCTGCATGCGGATTTGGGTTACAGCCATGACTTCCCCAATGTCGAAAAAATCGCCGACGACCGCGTACATATTTTCAAACCGCTGCAATTGACCGGCAGCTCAAAGAAAACCGTTGATTTGGTAAATAAAGGCGAAAACTATCAATACGTTTCCAAAGCCGCTTTGCCTGAAGGCTCCTACTGGGTCAGCGCAACCTACAAACCGACTTTCTGGTCGAAAAACCAAGACGGCTGGAAACAGCAAACCTTGAAACAGCTGGCCGGTTCAACCTATTGCGAACAGGCGCAAATGTTCGGAAAGAGCTTTGTCCAAGTGGGCAACGGCGCAGTTGATGAAGCTGTATTGACCCGCCCTATCGGCCAAGAGCTGGAACTGGTTCCGCTGAAAAATCCGAACGAAGTCAAAGCCGGCGGTATTTTGCCCGTCAAAGTCCTGTACAAAGGCGAGCCTTTGGTTAAAGCCACCGTTACCGCCAGCTCGGACACTTTGGCGGAAATGGACTTGGAATCAACCCATGACCACCGCGAACCTCAAGGCTTCTCCGGCAAAACCGATAAAAACGGCGTGGTCAATGTGATTACTCTGATTGACGGTTTGTGGAAAATCAAAGTCGTGAACGAGACCGATTACGGCGATAAAAGCGTATGTCAGAAAGACAATACTTACGCAACGCTGATTGTGCCTGTCGGTACCAAACGCGCAGCCGCACGCCATGCCCACCATCATCATTAACAACCATTAAAAAAGGCCGTCTGAACTTTCAGACGGCCTTCGTTTATTCTAATTCATAACCCAAATTTCTAAAAAAACGGGAGAATGTTTCCAACTCATCACCATTTAATTGGGCAAAACGGACACGGTTGCAGCCGATCAAAACCACACTTTTATCAAAACAGTCCACATTTAGAAATGTTTGATGGCGAAGTAGAAGCAGATGAAAGTTATTTTGGCGGACAACGCAAAGGCAAACGCGGTCGCGGTGCTGCCGGTAAAGTCGCCGTATCCGGTCTTTTGAAGCAAAATGGTACGGTTTATAGAATACTCAAACCGCTGCTTTATTTCCTATTATCCGTGAACAAGTGAAACCTGACAGCATTATTTATACGGATTGTTATCGTAGCTATGATGTATTAGATGTGGGCGAATTTAGCCATTTTAGCTTCGCTGAAACTTCGTTTTCGTATCAATCACAGCACACATTTTGCTGAACGACAAAACCATATCAATGGAATTGAGAACTTTTGGAACCGGGCAAAACGTCATTTACGCAAGTTTAACGGCATTCCCAAAGAGCATTTTGGGCTGTATTTAAAGGAGTGCGAATAGCGTTTTAACAACAGTGAGATAAAAGTTCAAATTTCCATCTTAAAACAATTAGTAAAATCGAGTTTATCCTAGTCATCTAGGACAGTCCCATCTATTTTTATCTCCATATCCTTATTTTCCACATAATGAATTTCAACGCCGTTCATATTTTGCGTTTCCCCAAGCTGTCCGCCACAGTATAAAATTATTTTTTATATCAATTATTTATATGTTTAACAACTTACCGCCGGACTTGCTTTGGCTGCGTATCAAGATTGTCCGGTTCGCGGCGGGCGTTTGCTTTGTTTCAAACAGGGCAGCGCGTTTGGGATTTTCAAGGGGCGGCAGGCGGAAAAAGGAAATGAAAATACCGTCTGAACGGCAAAACGTGCGTTCAGACGGCATTTTGAGCGGATCGCGTCATCGCGCCAACGCCTTCAAACATTCTTTGACCAATGCCGGACCTTTGTATATCAATCCGCTGTACACCTGGACGGCAGTTGCGCCCAAGCGGATTTTCTCTGCCGCGTCCCTGCCTTCCATAATGCCGCCTACGCCGATAATCGGCAGCTTGCCGTCGATGTGGTCTGCCAACAGCTTCAACACCCGATTACTTTTTTCATGAACGGGCAGCCCGCTCAAACCGCCCTGCTCGCCTGCAAGCGGATGGCTGCCGAGACTTGATTTGTCGATGGTGGTATTGGTGGCGATGATGCCGTCCATTTCGACGGATTTGACAACGTGGGCGATGTCTTCGATTTGCGCTTCGTCCAAATCGGGGGCGATTTTTACGGCGAGCGGAACGTATTTCCCGTGTGCAGAGGCAAGCTGTGCCTGTTTGTTTTTCAAAGCCCCAAGCAATGCGCCCAACTCGTCGCCGCCTTGCAGGGCGCGGAGGTTTTTGGTGTTGGGCGAGGAAATATTGACGGTGATGTAACTTGCGTGCGCGTAGGCTTTTTCAAGGCAGATTAAATAATCATCGGCAGCGTTTTCGATCGGCGTAACTGCATTTTTGCCGATGTTGATGCCCAACACGCCGCTGAATTTGCTTTTTTCGATGTTGCGTATCATCGCATCGATACCGTGGTTGTTGAAACCCATGCGATTGATGATGCCCCGGTGTTCGGGAACGCGGAAGAGACGCGGCTGAGGGTTGCCGGGCTGAGGTTTGGGCGTTACCGTGCCGATTTCGATGAAACCGAAGCCGAGCGCGCCCAATGCGTCTATATATTCGCCGTTTTTATCGAGTCCGGCGGCAAGCCCGACAGGGTTGGGCAAATCCAAGCCCATCAATTTTACAGGTTTGGTACGGTTGTCGGTCACCGGAATCAGACCGAGCTTATAAACCGTGTTGAGGGCATTGAGCGTGAAATGGTGTGCCTTTTCGGCATCGAGCGCAAACATGATACGGCGGGCAAGCGGATACATAGCGGGCTTTCTGTTCCAAATAGAAATGCCGCCATTTTAACCGAAATCGCCGGCCGGACACGGCACATATATCAAATTTGAACGGCAAAACCGGTACCGCCCGAAAATGTACAAATCGGCAAATATTGATATAATAGGCATTAGATAGAAAACTCTATTAAAAGTCGGTACAATACCACCGATTTATTTCCCTTAAACAACCTGCCGCAAGGCATAAAGGAACGACTGATATGTCAAACATCGAACAACAAGTTAAAAAAATTGTTGCTGAACAACTGGGCGTAAACGAAGCCGACGTGAAAAACGAATCTTCCTTCCAAGACGACTTGGGCGCGGACTCTCTGGACACCGTAGAACTGGTTATGGCTCTGGAAGAAGCCTTCGGCTGCGAAATCCCCGACGAAGATGCCGAAAAAATCACCACCGTCCAACTGGCCATCGACTACATCAATGCCCACAACGGCTAACCGGTCGTCGCCCGACACAACAGCCTCTGCTGCACCGCGCAATAGAGGCTTTTCCCTTATATGGCAAACTGCTTAAACTCCGTTTAAATACCTGCCGCAAATTCCAAACGGCATCTGCACGACAGCCGCATATGCCCCCATTCCGACAACCAACAGCGAGATTATCATGAGTCAGAGAAGAGTAGTCATTACAGGCTTAGGTCAGGTTTCCCCTGTCGGCAACACTGTCGCAGAGGCTTGGGACAACCTGCTCGCAGGCAAAAGCGGCATCGGCGCGATTACCCGCTTTGACGCATCCGACATCAACAGCCGTGTCGCCGGCGAAGTGCGCGGTTTCGACATCGGACAATACATCAGCGCGAAAGAAGCACGCCGCATGGACGTATTTATCCACTACGGCATTGCCGCCGCATTGCAGGCAATCGCCGATTCGGGCTTGGACGATGTGGAAAACCTCGACAAAGACCGCGTCGGCGTAAACATCGGTTCCGGCATCGGCGGACTGCCCAGCATCGAGGCCACCGGCAAAGCCGTAATCGAAGGCGGCGCGCGCAAAATCAACCCTTTCTTTATCCCCGGTTCGCTGATTAACCTGATTTCCGGACACGTTACCATCCTCAAAGGCTACCGCGGCCCCAGCTATGGGATGGTTTCCGCCTGTACCACCGGCGCGCACGCCATCGGCGATTCCGCCCGACTGATCAAATACGGCGACGCGGACATAATGGTTGCCGGCGGCGCGGAAGGCGCGATCAGCACCTTGGGCGTGGGCGGCTTCGCGGCGATGAAAGCCCTCTCCACCCGCAACGACGATCCCGCCACCGCTTCCCGCCCGTGGGACAAAGGCCGCGACGGCTTCGTTATCGGCGAAGGCGCGGGCATATTGGTGTTGGAAGAATTGGAACACGCCAAAAAACGCGGCGCGAAAATCTACGCCGAAATCATCGGCTTCGGGATGAGTTCCGATGCCTACCACATCACCGCGCCGAACGAAGAAGGTCCCGCCCTTGCCGTTATCCGCGCCCTGAAAGATGCCGGCATCAATCCCGAAGATGTGGATTACGTCAACGCACACGGCACGTCCACCCCCTTGGGCGATGCCAACGAAACCAAAGCCCTCAAACGCGCGTTCGGCGAACACGCCTACAAAACCGTCGTCAGCTCGACCAAATCCATGACCGGCCACCTGCTCGGCGCGGCGGGCGGCGTGGAGGCCGTGTACAGCATTTTGGCGATACACGACGGCAAAATCCCGCCGACCATCAACATTTTTGAACAAGACGTTGAGGCCGGCTGCGATTTGGACTACTGCGCCAACGAAGCGCGCGACGCGGAAATCGACGTTGCCATTTCCAACTCCTTCGGCTTCGGCGGTACCAACGGCACGCTGGTCTTCAAACGCTTCAAAGGCTGATTCCGCAAAGCCGCCGCCGACATCGAAATGCCGTCTGAAACCGTTTCAGACGGCATTTTCTATTGTCCGTCCAAGTTCCAACCTTTCAGACGGCATCTGCAGGCATACCGTTTGCTATATCCAAAGAATCAGGAATTATTTAGCCCGCATCATCCGGCTTGTTAAAATCCGCAAACCTAACCGACTCAAAATACACATTATGACGCACACCGCATCGAAAACACCCAAACTTTGGGCGGTCATTGCCGCCGCCGCATTCATCCTGCTGATTACCATCGGGATGAGGATGACGCTCGGACTGTTCGTCCAACCCGTCGTCAACACCACCGAATTGAGCATTGCACAATTCAGCCTCATCATCGCCGTTTTCCAACTGATGTGGGGCGTATCGCAACCATTGTCCGGCGCGCTTGCCGACCGTTTCGGCGCGTTCAGGGTATTAAGCGGCGGCGCCGTCCTGCTCGTCTGCGCCTGCCTGATTGCCCCCAACATCCCGACTTATTGGGGGCTGATGATTGCCGTCGGGCTGCTGCTCGCATTCGGCACCGGTTCCGGAGGGTTTTCCATCATTATGGGGCAGGTTGCCGCCCAAGTCCCCGCACACAGGCGCGGTTTGGCATCCGGGCTGGTCAACGCCGGCGGTTCGGCAGGACAATTCCTGTTCGCACCGCTGGTTCAAGGACTCGTTGTCCTGCCCCAAGTCGGCTGGACGGGCACATTTTACGTTTGGGGCGCAATCGCACTGCTGATTCTGCCCGCCGCCCTGCTGCTTGCCGGCAAAACCCCCGCCTGCGGCACACCCCGTACGCACGCCGGAAGCGGACAGACGCTCCGGCAAGCCCTGGCAGCCGCCTTTAAAAACCCGGGCTACCTCTTGCTGCACTTGGGCTTCTTTACCTGCGGCTTCCACATCGCCTTCCTCGTTACCCACCTGCCCACCGAAATCGCACTCTGCGGACTGCCCGCCACCGTCGCCTCGACATCCATCGCCATTATCGGACTGGCAAACATCGCCGGCTGCATTTTTTCCGGCTGGTGCACAAGCCGCATTCGGGGCAAATACGTCCTGTTCTGGCTGTACGCCTCGCGCGCCGCGATGGTACTCATCTACATTTTTTCGCCCAAGACCGATTCCAATTTCTATATTTTTGCCGCCGCACTCGGATTTACCTGGCTCGCCACCGTCACGCCGACCGCCTCCATTACCGGCAAACTCTTCGGCACGCGCTACCTCGCCACCCTGTTCGGACTGACGATGCTCAGCCACCAAATCGGCGGATTCCTCGGTTCATACATAGGCGGCATCGTGATGACACAATTCGGCGACTACGGCTGGATGTGGTATGCCGACGCACTGCTGGCGGGAACCGCCGCCCTCCTCAACCTCCCCATCCGAGAATCCCGAACCGCCTGATAAAAATGCCGTCTGAAACCTTCAGACGGCATTTTCCAAACACCCACCCGTTTCCGGCACCCCGCTGCACGAAAGGCAGCCTTATCAAACCGCAGACAACCGCCTTATAATACGCAGGCAAACCCAAGCCCTGCCGTAGCAGACCGCATTTCCAATCCTATATTCAAGGTATCCGCCTTATGTTTCAACACACGGGACGACACATAAAGCACCGCCCTATGTGCCGCCCTGATTTGGAAGGGGTTACGCCCCTCCCAAATAGAGTCTGATTCTACCGCCCCGAAGGACAGATGTCCGAGTGGCGGGGTTCAACCGAAAAGGAAACACGATGAAAATCGTTTTTATCACAACAGTCGCATCCAGCATTTACGGTTTCCGCGCCCCCATCATTAAAAAATTAATCGGCAAAAACCATCAGGTGTATGCCTTTGTATCGGAGTTTTCCGACAATGAGTTGGACATTATCAGGGAAATGGGGGTTACACCCGTTACCTACCGTTCAAACCGCAGCGGGCTGAACCCGTTTTCCGATATAAAATCCACCTTCCTCATATTCAAAGAACTCAAAAAAATATCGCCGGATTTGGTTTTCCCTTATTTCGCAAAACCCGTGATTTTCGGCACTTTTGCCGCAAAACTGGCAGGCGTGCCCAGAATCGTCGGGATGCTGGAAGGTTTGGGATTCGCATTTACCCCGCAGCCGGAAGGCATACCGTTAAAAACAAAAATCATAAAGGGGATTTTGATTGCCTTGTACCGCATTGCCCTGCCGATGTTGGAAAGCCTGATTGTATTAAACCCCGACGACAAAGACGATCTGCTGCATCAATACGGCATCAAAATAAAAAACATCCATATTTTGGGCGGAATCGGTCTGGATTTGCGGCAATATCCTTATTCCGAGGCGGATATTCCCGATGAAAAAGAACCCGTAAAATTTCTCTTTATCGGCAGATTGTTGAAAGAAAAGGGGATTGATGATTTTATTCGGGCGGCGGAACAGGTTAAGGACAAATACCCCGATACGGTTTTTACCGCTTTGGGCGCAATCGACAAATCACGCGGGGGGGGCGCGATTTGGAACGCCTTGCCGCCCGCGATATTATCCGTTTCCCCGGTTTTGTGGACAATGTTTCCGAAGTGATAAAGGCGCATCATATATTCGTATTGCCGTCTTATTATAGGGAAGGCGTTCCCCGAAGCACTCAGGAGGCAATGGCCGTCGGCAGGGCGGTGATTACAACAGATGTACCCGGCTGCAGGGAAACGGTCGCCGACAAGGTCAACGGCTTCCTGATCGAGCCTTGGAATCCCCGCATCTTGGCCGAAAAAATGATTTATTTTATCGAAAACAGGGAAGCCGTCCGCCTGATGGGGAATGCAAGTTATGCGATTGCCAAAGATAAATTCGATGCCGAAAAAGTCGATTTGAAATTACTCGATATTTTGAAGGCGTAAACAAGGCTGCCCGCTTTTGAGTTTCGGTCATTTCTGATAAACCCCCGTCATTCCCGTGAAAGCGGGAATCCAGGTTCGTTGAGTTTCAGATGTGTAGGGCGGGCTGTAGGGTGGGCTTCAGCCCACCGAAACCAATCCAAACCACCAAACCGCCCCCGCCGTCATTCCCGCTAAATCCCGTCATTCCCGCGCATGCGGGAATCTGGCTCTTTGAGTTTCAGCCGTTTCCGACAAATTGCCGCAGCGTTAAGTTTCCGGATTCCCGCTTTCGCGGGAATGACGGAATATTTTTGCATTTGATAAAAATGCCGCCTGAAATTTTTTCAGCGGTCGTCAGGTGTTGTGCAGGGTGGGACGTAGGGTGGGCTTCAGCCCACCACCTCCACCAATCCCTCCGCATCAAGGGTTTTGGCGAACCGGCGGGATTCGGCGGTTTCGGTTTTCGGCGGGGAATGGCGGATTTGGTTGGAATGGCGGAATTGGTGGGCTGAAGCCCACCCTACGCCACCCTACGAAACGTTGAGCCGCCATTCCCGCTTTCGCGGGAATGGCGGCTTTTGGTTTGTCGTCTTTATTGTGGGATTATCCGGCAATCATTCTGCGGTTTTGCGCCTGTGTGCCGCCGGAATCCCGAGGGATTCTCTGTATTTGGCAACGGTGCGGCGTGAAACCTCTATACCGCGAAGTTTCAAAAGGCGGACTATCGTTTCATCGGTATGGGGTTTGTGCCGGTCTTCATTATCGATAAGTTGCGAAAGGACGGCTTTGGCGGCGGTTTGGCTGAATATTTCGCCACTGCCTCCTGTTTGAACGGCAGACGTGAAAAAATGGTGCAGGGGAAACACTCCGCGCGGGCAAGACAGATATTTTTGGTTGGCGGCTCGTGAAACGGTGCTTTCCGCCACGCCCAATTCGGCGGCGGCATCCTTCATCAGCAGGGGGACGAGTCCGATTTCGCCGAAAGTGAAAAAATCCGCCTGATGTTTGACGATGTATTCGGCAAGGCGGACAACGGTCGCCTTCCTCAATTCGAGCGCGTCGAGGTATTGCCGGGCTTCGCCGATTTTTTCCTTCCATTCGGGCGAAACGCCTTCAGACGGCATCAGTCCGCAATATTCGCGGTTGAGCTGCAAGGCGGGCTGGGCATCTTCGTTGAAACTGACCGTCCATCCGTCTTTACTTTCCTCAACCCGGACATCCGGTCGGATATACGGCGTGAGCGTGGACGAGGCAAAACCGGCGGCGGGAAAGGGATTGAGCGAAGCAATGAGGTCGAGTGCGGCTTCGAGTGTACCGCCGTCGGTTTGGGGCAGGCGTTTTTTTATTCGCGCGAGGGTTTGGCTGCGGTTGCCGTCAATGCTGTCGAGGGCGTTTCGGACGATATGCAGGGCGGCGGATTTGGCGGCACATTCGCCCAATCTTTCTATCTGCAGTATCAGCGATTCGTTCAAATCGGCGGCGGCCACGCCTGCCGGGTCGAATTTTTTCAATGCGGTCAGGGCTTGTTTCAGCATTGCCTCGTCCAACATCCACTCCAAGGGCGTATGGTCGAGGATGTCTTCGATGCTGTCGGTCAGGTAACCCTGCTCGTCAAGGAAATCGATAAGGATGTGGACGCAGGCGGATTCTTGGTCGGAAAGGGGGTGTTCGCACACTTGCGCGTGCAGGTATTGCTTGAAGTCCTGTTCGCCGGCGATGTTGGACAGCATATCTTCGCCTTCGTCCCCGCCGATTTGGCGCGCGGGCGCGGTGTAATGGGAAAACCCGGCATCGGAAAATTCATCCGTGTCTTTGCGTTCGAGCAGAGGATTGTCCGACAGCCAGTCCTCGACCTCGCGTTCAAGTTCGATACCCGACATCTGCAATACGCGCAAAGATTGTTGCAGCCGCCGGTCGAGCTGCTGGGTCTGTTTGAGCTTTATTCCGAGTAAGGTCATGATAATGTGGGGGAAATTGTTATTTTCAGTCTGTCGGTGCAAAAAATGCCGCAAAGCGTCATTGCATTATAAATGGTTTTAATGAGCGGGTTCGGATTCCGTTCGATAACAAAAAACAAACGAAAATCAAAAACCGATTGCTTATAACAATATTAAATCGATTTCATAGTTTTAATAGCGAAAATCTTGGCGTATAGTCGCACCCATAGTTTTTACAAAAGGAAAACAAAATGTCGATTCAAGAAATTTATTGCAATCAAGAAACCGGTTACGAATACGCTTTCCGCCAAATCGTACTGTAAGCCGTTTACCCCCATTTGACCAACCCGAAAAAAGGAACAAGAGCGATGACTACCTCCAAATGCCCCGTCACCCATCTGACTATGAACAACGGCGCGCCCGTTGCCGACAATCAAAACAGCCTGACCGCCGGCCCGCGCGGTCCTCTGCTGGCGCAAGATTTGTGGCTGAATGAAAAACTCGCCGACTTCGTGCGCGAAGTCATCCCCGAACGCCGTATGCACGCCAAAGGTTCGGGCGCGTTCGGCACGTTTACCGTAACGCACGACATCACCCAATACACCCGCGCCAAAATCTTCAGCGAAGTCGGCAAAAAAACCGAGATGTTCGCCCGTTTTACCACCGTGGCAGGCGAACGCGGCGCAGCCGATGCAGAACGCGACATCCGCGGTTTTGCGTTGAAATTCTATACCGAAGAAGGCAACTGGGATGTGGTCGGCAACAACACGCCCGTGTTCTTCCTGCGCGACCCGCGTAAGTTCCCCGACCTGAACAAAGCCGTCAAACGCGATCCGCGTACCAATATGCGCTCTGCCACAAACAACTGGGACTTCTGGACGCTGCTGCCTGAAGCGTTGCACCAAGTTACCATCGTGATGAGCGACCGCGGTATTCCCGCCGGCTACCGCCATATGCACGGCTTCGGTTCGCATACCTACAGCTTCTGGAACGAAGCAGGCGAGCGTTTCTGGGTGAAATTCCACTTCCGCACCCAACAAGGCATTAAAAACCTGACCAACGAAGAAGCCGCCAAAATCATCGCCGAAGACCGCGAAAGCCATCAGCGCGACCTGTACGAAGCCATCGAACGCGGCGACTTCCCGAAATGGACGATGTACATCCAAGTGATGCCCGAAGCCGATGCCGAAAAAGTGCCGTATCATCCGTTTGACTTGACCAAAGTTTGGCCGAAAAAAGACTATCCGCTGATTGAAGTGGGCGAATTCGAGTTGAACCGCAATCCCGAAAACTTCTTCGCCGATGTGGAACAATCCGCCTTCGCACCGAGCAACCTTGTGCCCGGTATCGGCGCGAGCCCGGATAAAATGCTGCAAGCCCGTTTGTTCAACTACGCCGACGCGCAACGCTACCGCTTGGGCGTAAACTTCCGCCAAATCCCCGTCAACCGCCCGCGCTGCCCCGTACACAGCAACCAGCGCGACGGACAAGGACGCGCCGACGGCAACTACGGCAGCCTGCCGCACTACGAACCCAACAGCTTCGGACAATGGCAGCAGCAGCCCGACTTCGCCGAACCGCCTCTGAAAATCAACGGCGACGCGGCACACTGGGACTACCGCCAAGACGATGACGACTATTTCAGCCAACCGCGCGCCCTGTTCAACCTGATGAACGACGCGCAGAAACAGGCTTTGTTCGGCAACACCGCCGCCGCAATGGGCGACGCGCCCGACTTCATCAAATACCGCCATATCCGCAACTGCTACCGTTGCGATCCGGCATACGGTGAAGGCGTGGCCAAAGCCCTCGGACTGACTGTCGAAGACGCACAAGCCGCCCGCGCGACCGACCCCGCACTGGGTCAGCCCGGTTTGCTGTAAGGAGGCATTATGTGGATGGAAATTGAAGAAATCCTGTCCCGCGCCGTCCGCTACCAGAAATAACCGGGCATAAAAATGCCGTCTGAAACGTCGTTTGACCGCTTCAGACGGCATTCCCCCATCCCGCCCCGCCGTTTCAGCGGGCGTTTTTTATTAAACGCAAAATATCCCGTCATTCCCGCGCCATCCCCACCGGTTCAAACCGGCACGAAAACTTTTCCGCGTCATTCCCACGAAAGTGGGAATCTAGAACGTCAAATCTAAAGAAACCGTTTTTCCCCATAAGTTTCCGCACCGACAGACCTAGATTCCCGCCTGCGCGGGAATGACGGTTTAGGTATTTCTGACGATTCAATAAGCCGTATCGGACTGTAGAATGGGCTGTAAGGTGGGCGTAGGGTGGGCTTCAGCCCACCAACTCCACCACTCCCACCAACCCCACCAACCCACTTTTCCGCTTCATTCCCACGAAAGTGGGAATCCAGAACGTAAAATCTAAAGAAACCTTTTTCCCCGATAAGTTTCCGTGCCGACAGGTCTAGATTCCCGCCTGCGCGGGAATGACGGTTTAGGTATTCACATAAGGCGGATGTGTAAGGTAGATGCATAGGACGGGCGATAGGGTGGACGTAGGGTGGGCTTCAGCCCACCAACCCCACCATTCCACCAACCGAACCCAACCCAAACAAGCCAATCCGCCAATCCCATCATTTCCGCCGTTTTCAGACGGCATCGGTTTGTCGGTACAAGGCGGCGCGTAACGGCACAGGTAAGATTGTCGGATTTGTCGGATTGGTGGGCTGAAGCCCACCCTACAACCTGCCCTACAACCCACTTTTCCGCGTCATTCCCGCGCAGGCGGGAATCCGGACCCGTCCGCACGGAAACTTATATTTTCGTCATCCCACCATTCCTACCAATCCAACCAAACCAACCCCACCATTCCGCCATTCCCGCCCACAACCCACTTTTCCGCGTCATTACCGCGCAGGCGGGAATCTAGGTTCGTTGAGTTTCAGCCATTTCTAATAAATTCTTGCAACTTTGAGTTTCTAGATTCCCACTTTTGCGGGAATGACGGGATACGGGTTTCCGTCACTCCGCCGGCTCCGCCAATCCCCCTCCCAAAATCCCAATCTGACAAAAAACGTCAGCCCGAAACTGACAAAAAATGTCACACCTGACAAAAAACGTCAGCCCGCCGCATTATTCCGCCGCATTCCGCGCCGCGTTGATATAAAAAATACCCATACCAAACAGACAAATAAAAAAATATTCTGTAAAATGCCGAGCCGAACCCGTTTTTGGCACGCCGCTTGCTGGTAAGAAGGCAAGCCGAACCAAAAAAACCATCGGTCAAATACATTACGGGTTTACGTTTGCGGCAGATACCGCAAATTTCCAATCAAACTTAAACATTTTCAAACAGGAGTCATCCAAATGAAAGCAATCCAAAAAGGTTTCACCCTGATCGAGCTGATGATCGTCATCGCCATCGTCGGTATCTTGGCAGCCGTCGCCCTGCCCGCATACCAAGACTACACCGCGCGCGCCCAAATGTCCGAAGCCCTGACTTTGGCCGAAGGCCAAAAAGCCGCAGTGGTCGAGTATTACTCCGACAACGGCACGTTCCCGACAACCAATGCTTCCGCAGGTATTGCTAATGCCTCTACGATTAAAGGTAAATATGTACAAAAAGTGGAAGTTAATGGCGATGCTACCTCTGCCACCATTACCTCTACTATGAATGCCTCAGGCGTGAACAAAGATATTTCAGGTAAAACCTTGCTACTCGTCGGCAAACAAAACTCCGGCTCGTTCGAATGGACTTGTAAAGCAGGTACTGTGGACACCAAATTCCTGCCGTCTTCCTGCCGCAAATAAGGACAATGGCCGGGTTTGAACTCGCCGTGAAAACAAATGCCGCCCGAACCGCCCGGGCGGCATTTCCTATTCCCCTTTGCCGCTTCAGACGACATCCTCCGTCCGCCTTTGCCGTTTTGGCAGGCGTTTTTTATTAAACGCAAAATATCCCGTCATTCCCACGCCATCCCCGCCGGCTCAAACCGGCACGGAAACTTTTCCGCGTCATTCCCGCGACAGCGGGAATCTGGAACTCGGGGTTGGAGAAACCGTTTTATCCGATAAGTTTCCGCACCGACAAAACTAGATTCCCGCCTGCGCGGGAATGACGGACCTGTCCGCACGGAAACCTATATCTCGTCATTCCCACGAAAGTGGGAATCCAGGTTCGTTGAGTTTCAGCTATTTCTAATAAATTCTTGCAACTTTGAGTTTCTGGATTCCCGCCTGCGTGGGAATGATGATATTTCTGTTTTTGATTTTTTGTTTTTGCGGGAATGACGGAATACGGGTTTTCGTGCGGCGTTTTTCGCGCTTTGCTGTTTTGCTATAATCCGCCCTTTTTAAAGACGGGTGCGGTATGGGTTTTTATGCTTTGCTCTTGATTGCGCTGGGGATGTCGATGGATGCGTTTGCCGTCGCGCTGGCAAAGGGTGCGGCGGTCAGGATGCCCCCGCGCAAAATTGCGGCAACGGCTTTGGTGTTCGGCACGGTTGAGGCGGTTACGCCGCTGGCGGGCTGGGCGGGCGGTTTTTATGCCAAGCCGTTTATCAGCGAATGGGACCATTGGGCGGCTTTCGTCCTGCTGGGCGGGCTGGGTCTGAAGATGTTGCGTGAGGGCTTGTCCGGCGGGGCGGAGGACGCGCGGGAAACCAAACGGGAAAGCCTGTGGTTGACGGTTCTGACTGCTTTCGGCACCAGTATCGACTCTATGATTGTCGGGGTGGGCTTGGCGTTTATGGAGGTAAATATCGCCTTTGCCGCCGCAATCATCGGTATGGCGACGACGGTGATGGTGGCGGTCGGGCTGACGGCAGGCGGGGCTTTTGGCGTACTGCTCGGCAGGCGTGCGGAATTTGCCGGCGGACTGGTGCTGATCGCCATCGGCACTTGGACACTCTTGTCGCACTTGGGGCTGATCGGGTAAGGACTGCCAAAAAATGCTGTCTGAAGCGTTGTTTGACCGTTTCAGACGGCATTTTTTATTTTTTGGGCGTAGGGCGAATCCGTAAGGTGGGATGTAGGGTGGGCTTCAGCCCACCCTACGCCCACTGTTTTTGATTTTTTGTTTTTGCGAGAATGGCGGGATTTTGGTTTGCTGTTTTTGTGAAAATGACGAAACCGCGCAAATGCTGATGCCGTCTGAAACACTGTTTGATTGTTTCAGACGGCATTTTTTGTTCACATCGATCAAGCCGCGTTGTCGAAACCGCTGTGGCGCAAGAGTGCGTCTATGCTCGGTTCGCGTCCGCGGAAGGCTTTGAAGGACTCTGCCGCGCTGCGGGAGCCACCGACGGCGAGGATTTCTTGCCAGAAGCGTTTGCCTGTGGCGGCAATGTCGCTGCTTTCTTCAAAGGCGGCGTATGCGTCCGCGCTCAATACTTCCGCCCACGCGTAGCTGTAATAACCTGCGGAATAGCCGCCGGCGAAGATGTGGCCGAAGCTGTTGGCGAAGCGGTTGTATTCGGGCGGCCGGACGACGGCGGTTTCTTCACGCACTTGGTCTAAAACCTGTTGCCAGTTTTTCAGACGGCATTCGTCGCTTTCGCTGTAAATCATCATATCGAAGAGGGCGAACTCCATTTGTCGGACGAGGAACATTCCGCGTTGGAAGTTTTTGGCGGCAAGCATTTTGTCGAACAGCCCTTCCGGCAATACCGCGCCGGTTTCTTCGTGGGCGGACATTTGCATCAAGACATTGTATTCCCAGACGAAGTTTTCCATAAACTGGCTGGGCAGTTCGACCGCGTCCCACTCGACGCCGTTGATGCCGGATACGCCCAGTTCGTCCACTTGGGTAAGCAGGTGGTGCAGCCCGTGTCCGGTTTCGTGGAAGAGGGTGAGGATTTCGTCGTGGCTCAAACGCGCTTCTCTGCCGCCGACGGGCGGGGCGAAGTTGCAGACGAGGTAGGCGGTGGGCAGTTGCAGCGTGCCGTCTGAAAAACGGCGGCGACCTTTGTAGTCGTTCATCCACGCGCCGCCACGTTTGCCTTCGCGTGCGTACAAATCCATATAAACGCCGCCTATGGTTTCGCCGTTTTGTTGCAATTCAAAATAGCGCACGTCTTTGTGCCAGACGGGGACGGTTTTTTCGGTAAATCCGATGCCGTAGAGTTTTTTGATTTGGGCGAACAGGCCTGCCAGAACTTTGCTGACGGGGAAGTATTTTTTAACTTCGGTTTCGCTGAACGCGTATTTGACTTCGCGCAGTTTTTCGCCGGCGTAGCCCAAGTCCCACGGCTGCGGGTCGGTAAGGTTCAGGTGTTCGCTGGCGAAGGCTTTGACTTCGGCGAGGTCTTTTTCGGCGTAGGGTTTGGCGCGGCGGGCGAGGTCGTGCAGGAAGTTTAAAACTTGTTCGGGGGTGTCCGCCATTTTGGTTGCCAGCGACAGCTCGGCGTAGTTTTTGAAGCCGAGCAGTTTGGCGGTTTGCAGGGCGTTTTCGAGCGTGCGGTCGATGTTGGCGGTGTTGTCGAATTTGCCGCCGTCTGAAAGTTCGCTGGCGCGGGTAACGTAGGCGCGGTAGATTTGTTCGCGCAGTTCGCGGTTGTCGGCGTATTGGATAACGGCGAGGTAGTGCGGCATTTGCAAACCGATTTTGTAGCCTGTTTTGCCTTCGCTTTGCGCGGCGGCGGCAAACATAGCGAGCAAGTCTTCGGGAATGCCGGCAAGCGGTGCGGCATCGTCAAAGTAAATGCCGAACGCGTCGGTCGCGTCTAGGACGTTTTGCGAGAATTTGGCGGAGAGTTGCGCGCCTTCGGTTTGCAGTTTTGCCAGTTCTGCCTGCTGTTCGGGCGGCAGTTCCGCGCCACTCAATACGAAATCGCGCAGGTCGTGGTTGAGCTTGGTTTTTTGTGCGGGGGAGAGGGTGTCGAACTCGGGGGAGTTTTTGATGGTTTTGAAGCGGTTGTACAGCTCGATGTCTTGTCCGATTTCGGTGAAGAAGACGGTGATTTCGGGCATTAGTTCGTTATAGACGGCGCGCAGTTCGGGCGTATCGGTGACGGAGTTGAGGTGCGACACCACGCCCCAAATCCTGCCGACGCGTTCGGTGATGCCGGTCAGACGCTCGACGGTGTTCGCCCAGTCGGTGTGCGTTTGGGCTTTGATGGCGGCGATTTGTTCGCGCGCTTCGGCGATGGCGGTTTGGACGGCGGGTTTGATGTCTTCGGTTTTGATTTGGTCGAAACGGGGTTCTTCGCCCAAGTGGAGCAGTGCGTTATCGGTCATAAGATGGGTTTCCTTTGTGTGTTGTGCTTCAGACGGCATATCGGCGGCACGCCGTCTGAAGCCGGAAATGGGGCCGGCCGGGGAAAGTTAAAGTGTTTCGGAGCCGGCGGGATGGTTTAACAGGCGGTATTGTACGCGCAAAAATTCGTCCATAACCGCCTGTTGGATTTCCAGCCGCTTTGAAACGGGGGAGGCGAAGCGGACGATGATGCGGTATGCCTTGTCGTCGTACGGCACGCGGGTAACGCGCGGTCTGGCGGCGGGCGTGATAAACAGTTTTTCCGCCTGCACGTTTTCCAAATGCCGTTGGATGGCGGGGATGTAGGGCGCGCACAAGGGCTCGAGTACGGCTTTCAGACGGCATACGGCCTCATCCGAATCCAAATGGATGGGGACGGGGATTTCGACCGTATGGATGACGTAGTCGCCCAAAATATTGTCGCGGCGCACGGGGTGGCTCAACAACAGGCTGTTGGGGAAAGAAACGGTGGTTCCCGCAAGCTGTCCGACCAAGGGGTTCGGGCCGACCTGCATCATCAGCGTGTTCAACAGGTTGATGTCGACCACGCGCCCGCGCAGGCCGTTGATTTCGATATAGTCGCCGACCGAGTATTGCTGGGTGGCAGACCTTAAAATACTGCCCGACAAACACATAATCAGTTCCTTTGTCGCCACGACGACCGCCGCCGCCACCGCAAACATCGACAAAGCCAGCGTTTGAATTTGCGCCGACCAGATAAATGCCAGCGAAAACAGCACCAAAAGCAGCGTTACATTGCGGCTGGCAACCAAAAACCGCCGCTTGCTTTCGATGCCGAAATCCGGATGCCGTCTGAAGTGGATATTCAACAGAAGGGCGCGCGCCAGCAGCAAAGCCGCAACCGCCGCCACGGATTCGGCCGCCTCCGCACGTATCGGGACGGCATCGAGCCAAGTATTCAGAAGATTCCATATTTCCATTTCCGCACCCTGTCCGAAAAATATAGGACGTAGATTTTAGTGGCAAAAAAACGCTTTTGCCACTTGGCGGGCAAATCCCGCGCCCGTACCGGCCGCCAATGCTCCGCCCGCCCTTTCAGACGGCATCCGGATGCGGATAACGCTGAATTAGGCGGCAAAATCGGCTATAATACACAATTATATACGCCGTCCCGCCCGCTTTTTCCACAAGGTGCGGACTGTTTTGGCGGCATCGCAAAATCTTTTCAAAATCCGGCAAAAAATATGACTGAACAAAAACACGAAGAATACGGCGCCGACAGCATCCAGGTGCTCGAAGGCTTGGAAGCGGTACGCAAACGCCCCGGCATGTACATCGGCGACACGCAGGACGGCAGCGGCCTGCACCATATGGTGTTTGAAGTATTGGACAACGCCATCGACGAAGCACTCGCCGGACATTGCGACAAAATCACCGTTACCATCCACGCCGACCATTCCGTCAGCGTCGCCGACAACGGGCGCGGTATGCCCACCGGCATCCACCCGAAAGAAGGACGCTCCGCCGCCGAAGTCATCATGACCGTATTGCACGCAGGCGGCAAGTTCGACAACAACAGCTACAAAATCTCCGGCGGCCTGCACGGCGTGGGCGTGTCCGTCGTCAACGCGCTGTCCGACTGGGTTACGCTGACCATCTACCGCGACGGCAAAGAACACTTCGTCCGCTTCGTGCGCGGCGAAACCGAAGAGCCGTTGAAAGTGGTCGGCGATTCCGACAAGAGAGGCACGACCGTACGCTTCCTCGCCGGCACGGAAACCTTCGGCAATATCGAATACAGTTTCGACATCCTCGCCAAACGCATCCGCGAACTTTCCTTCCTCAACAACGGCGTGGACATCGAATTGACCGACGAACGCGACGGCAAACACGAAAGTTTCGCCCTTTCCGGCGGCGTGGCGGGTTTCGTGCAATACATGAACCGCAAAAAAACGCCCTTGCACGAAAAAATCTTCTACGCATTCGGCGAAAAAGACGGAATGAGCGTCGAATGCGCGATGCAGTGGAACGACAGCTATCAGGAAAGTGTGCAGTGTTTCACCAACAACATCCCCCAGCGCGACGGCGGTACGCACCTGACCGCGCTGCGCCAAGTGATGACGCGCACCATCAACAGCTACATCGAAGCCAACGAAGTCGCCAAAAAAGCCAAAGTGGAAACCGCCGGCGACGATATGCGCGAAGGTTTGACCTGCGTGTTGTCCGTCAAACTGCCCGACCCAAAATTCTCATCCCAAACCAAAGACAAACTGGTTTCCGGCGAAATCGGCCCCGTCGTCAACGAAGTCATCAGCCAAGCCTTGACCGACTTCCTCGAAGAAAACCCGACCGAAGCCAAAATCATCACCGGCAAAATCGTCGATGCCGCGCGCGCGCGCGAAGCCGCCCGCAAAGCTCGAGAAATCACCCGCCGCAAAGGCGTGATGGACGGCTTGGGGCTCCCCGGAAAACTCGCCGACTGCCAAGAAAAAGATCCTGCCTTGTCAGAACTTTATCTGGTCGAGGGCGATTCCGCAGGCGGTTCCGCCATGCAGGGGCGCGACCGCAAATTCCAAGCGATTTTGCCGCTTAAGGGCAAGATTTTGAACGTTGAAAAGGCGCGCTTTGAAAAAATGCTCGCCAGTCAGGAAGTCGCCGCTTTGATTACTGCGTTGGGTGCAGGTATCGGCAAGGAAGAATTCAATGCCGAGAAGCTGCGTTACCACCGCATCATCATTATGACCGATGCCGACGTGGACGGCGCGCACATCCGCACCCTGCTTTTAACCTTCTTCTACCGCCAAATGCCCGAACTGGTCGAGCGCGGCTACATCTATATCGCCCAGCCGCCTTTGTATAAAGCGAAATACGGCAAACAGGAACGTTACCTCAAGGACGAGTTGGAAAAAGACCAATGGCTGCTCGGACTCGCCTTGGAAAAAGCCAAAATCGTTTCAGACGGCAAAGTGCTGGAGGGGAAAGATTTGGAAGATGCCGCCAAGCAGTTCCTGCTGGCAAAAACCGTTATCGGACAGGAAAGCCGCATCATCGATGACTTGGTGCTCAAGGCGATGCTGTATGCCGAACCGGTCGATTTGTCTTCGGCAGAAAGCACAGACCGCGCCATTGCCGATCTTTCCGCCTTGTTGGACGAAAAAGAAGTGGTGTTGGAACGCGTGGAAGGACACGAAGGCAACCGCTTCATCAAAATCACGCGCAAGCTGCACGGCAATGTGATGACCAGCTACCTCGAATCCAAATTCCTCAACAGCAAAGCCTATCAGACCATTGTTCAGACGGCCGCCGTGCTGAAAGGTTTGGTTGCCGCCGGTTCGACCCTGTTTAAGGGCGAAACCGAATATCCTGTCGGCAGCTTTGAAGAAGCGTTGGACATCCTGTTGCAAAACGTGCAAAAAGGTATGGGCATCCAGCGGTATAAAGGTTTGGGCGAAATGAACCCCGAACAGCTTTGGGAAACCACGATGGATCCGTCCGTGCGCCGCCTGTTGAAAGTGCACGTCGAAGATGCCATTGCCGCCGACGAAGTGTTCGTTACGCTGATGGGCGACGAGGTCGAGCCGCGCCGCGCCTTTATCGAGAACAATGCGCTGATTGCCCAAAATATCGACGCATAAGTCAAAATGAAAAAAGGAGACGGGCATCGTGCCGCGTCTCCTTTTTGGTTGGTCAAACGGAACCTGTGCCGTCTGAAAAACCGTCGGAGCAAAATATGATCAGCATTTTCGATATTTTCAAAATCGGCATCGGCCCTTCCAGTTCGCATACGGTCGGCCCGATGAAGGCAGCCGCCGCCTTTGCCGCAGACTTAGACGCGCAAACCGCCCGCATCGCCATCGACATTTACGGCTCGCTTGCCCTGACCGGATACGGACACGGTACGTTTGACGCGCTGATGCTCGGTTTGGAAGGCAGTCTGCCGCACGATATTCCGCTTGCAGACATTCCCGACCGCCTCGAGCGCATCCGCACGCGGCACATCCTCCGCCTCAACGGACAAGAAATCCGCTTCATCCCCGACCGCGACCTGAACATACGCGGCAATCAAGTGCTGCCCAAACACCCCAACGGCCTGCGTTTCACCGCCTATGCTTCAGACGGGGCAGTCTTGAAGGAGCAGGTTTATTATTCGGTCGGCGGCGGGTTTGTCGTTACCGAAGAAGATTTTGACCGGCAGTCGGAAACAGAAAAAGCCGTTCCCTATCCCTATACCAGTTGCGCCGAGCTGCTTGCTCAATGCCGTCTGAACCGGCTCGACATCTCCGAAGTCGTGTTGGCAAACGAAGCCGCGCTTGCCGGATGCGGCGAAGCCGAAATCCGCCGCCGCGTCGCCGGCGTTGCCGAGGTTATGGAAGGCTGCATCAAACGCGGCTTGGGTGCGGACGGCGAACTGCCCGGCGGATTGAACGTCCGCCGCCGCGCCCCGCATCTTGCCGCCAAGCTCAAAGTCCTGCGCGAAACCGAAATCGTCAACACCCAGCTCTGGCCGATGGTGTACGCCATGGCGGTCAACGAAGAAAACGCCGCCGGCGGCCGCGTCGTTACCGCGCCAACCAACGGGGCGGCAGGCATCATTCCCGCCGTATTGCACTATTTCCGCAAGTTCAACCCCCACGCCACACAGGAGCGCGTCGAAAACTTCCTGCTCACCGCCGGCGCAATCGGCATCCTCTACAAAACCAACGCCTCCATTTCCGGTGCGGATGTCGGCTGTCAGGGCGAAGTCGGCGTAGCCTGTTCGATGGCGGCGGGCGCATACGCCGAAGTCATTGGCGGCACGCCCAAACAAGTGGAAAACGCCGCTGAAATGGCGATGGAACACCATTTGGGGCTGACTTGCGACCCCGTCGGCGGGCTGGTGCAAATCCCCTGTATCGAACGCAACGGCATCGCCGCCGAAAAAGCCCTCAAACTCGGCACGCTCGCGCTCTTGGAAGACGGCACGGACAAAAAAGTCTCGCTCGACGAAGTCATCCGAACCATGCTGCAGACCGGCCGGGATATGAAGGCGACCTACAAAGAAACCTCGCTTGCCGGACTCGCCGCCACGCTCCGGAAAAAAGCCGTCCCCGTATCCGTGCGCGTGGTCGAGTGCTGAGGATGGACAGAAACGGAAATGCCGTCTGAAAACCTTCAGACGGCATCGGCAAGGATGCGGCCGTATCCCCTTACCGCCCCTATACTTTCCGGTCAGATACGGCGGACAATGCCGCCTTCATCTGTTCGGCAATTGCACGAATAACGGGAACACATACGGAATTGCCGAATTGGCGGTAAGCCTGCGCGTCCGACACCGGAATTTGGAAACTGTCGGGAAAACCCTGTAAACGGGCGGCTTCGCGAGGCGTGATTTTGCGCGGGTTTTTGCCCGGCTGTTCGATCAGGATTTCACTGCCGTCTTTGTAATAACGTGCGGAAATAGTATTGGTATAAGCTGATTCGGCATTAAACAGACCGTAACCGAAACCTTTCCCTGCCGCACGATTTTCAGCCTTCCTGCGTTGGTATCCCTGCCAAAGTTTGTCTGAAATGGTGTATTTTTCGTCCGGATATGCTTCCAAAATATCACCGACCGCTGTTGCCTGCCCGATAGGTTGGGGAAAACGGAAATCCACATCGTGGTTGAGGAATCCGACCAAATAAATCCGTTCCCGGTTTTGCGGTATGCCGAAATCGCGCGCTTTCAATACTTCCGTATAAACTTTATAACCGGCCTGTTGAAGGTGTGCCAAAATCACTTGCAGGGTTCTTCCCTTGTCGTGTCCTTTCAACTGTTTGACGTTTTCCAGTAAAAACGCCTGAGGTTTTTTGGCCAG
Organism: Neisseria lactamica; assembly: GCF_901482445.1. Classification (NCBI taxonomy): domain Bacteria; kingdom Pseudomonadati; phylum Pseudomonadota; class Betaproteobacteria; order Neisseriales; family Neisseriaceae; genus Neisseria; species Neisseria lactamica. Next base: position 1,556,617 of record NZ_LR590477.1, read on the forward strand.
CAGGATGCGCTCGATGTCGAAAAACAGCGTACCGCGCGTATCGGCAAAACCTTTCTTCAGACCAGCTTGGGAAAAGGGCTGGCAGGGGAAGCCTGCCAATAAAATGTCGTGGTCGGGAATATCGGCAACATCTGTCTGCGTGATGTCGCCACAGACGGTTTCGCCGCCGTGGTTGGCTTGATAAGTTTGAACGGCGTATTTGTCTATTTCCGACGAAAATACGCACCGCACATCATCAAAAGCCTGCTCGAAGCCTAAGCGTATGCCGCCGATGCCCGCAAACAAGTCGATAATTTTAAACATTTACTTTTTCCAATACTTCATAACGTTTGGAATTTCTTCCAAAAAATAGCTTTCAAAATCAATAACGCTGCGTTTATCTTTTAAGTGCGGCTGCTTTTTAATGTTTTGCGGGACAACCAACACGATGTTGTGGTTATTCATTTGAATCACTTTGTTTTCGGAAATATCGTCATCCACCGTCAGCAGGTAGATATTGGGAACATTGGAGCGGCTGACTTCTTCTACAACCTCCCGCCGGCGCTCGCGCAGTGTAGTTTTCATTGTGCCGATAACGGTTTTGTCGCGGCGTTCGTTGAAGGCATCAATGCCGGGTAAAATGGAATCGACCAATTTTCCCAAGCCCAATTTGGCAAATACTTCTTTGCCGACCTGAGATTGCGAATCAAACGGATAACCCAAGTATTCGTACAGAAAATAAACAATGCCTTCAGATGCAAACCGGCGTTGTTTGCAGCATCCGGCAAGAATTTTTAAAAGGTCTTTTCTAAAATATGCAGATATTCGAATGTCGAATTTGCCTTATGGTTACGGTTTTCTGTTTTATCTGCCTTAAACCGCCGGTATTCCGTTTGAACCAAATCATATTTGCCGAAACGCTCAAAAATCTCCCTTACCTGCCCGACAGACATCAAGCCTTCGTTGTTGTAGCTGAGAAAAATATATTGAAAGTCCGCATCCCTAATCAAAGCCTCAAATACCGGAACCACATCCGATTTTGAGCAATATTTCGAGCGGCTATATTCCCTTAAGCCCGTTTTCCCTTTGGGCGTAAAATCATCATAAAGCGCGATACTGTTCAACAGATGATAATTCGCACCATATTGGCGGGCGTTATACGGCGGATCTAAGTATAAAATATCGCCTGAAATATTTTTTATTAACTGATTCGCATCCGCTTGATAAACTTGGTGTCCGTCACTGCCAATCTCAAACAAAGCAGGTTCGAGCGACAATGGTTTCAATGCCGACTTTTTTAGATTTTTCAAAAAAGCCCCGTAAACAGATGCCGTATTTGCCACTTTATCCGCACCCTCCAGCAAAGTTGCCAGTAAGAAATAATAAGTATCTTCATCAATGTAGCGCGTATTTTTCCACTCTTCGATTTGAATCCGGACAGCATCTATTTTTTTACCGTTCTCATCACTGAAATATTGGCGTTCCGAGCCCGAACCCAAACAATAATGTTGATAAATCAACCCTTCCCTGGGCGGCAACTGTTCCAACCTTTGCAGAAGTTCGCCCGCTTTAAGAATACTTTGGCAATTGCCGATATAATTTCTATTTAAAACATAACTGTAATATTCCATATCGTTCGCAATCACCTGCTTTACATTTGTTTTAAATTTTCTTCCGACAATCCCCGTCCCTGCAAATAAATCACAAAATACTTTATCAGACAGCGAATGGCCGGCCACATTGCTTATTTCAGTTTCCAGCCAGTTAGAAAGTTTTAGTTTGGAGCCGATATAATTCATCCGTTATCTTCTTCATATAATTTCTTAAAAATGTAGTCCGATGTATATTTGGCCGCTTCGGCAGCAATTCTCTTAACACTGGACTTTCGATATTCGACGGGATCGTATTGATAACATCCGACACAGCCTAATTCTTCGGAATAATTTTCATCGCCCATATAAAACGCATAGGGATTGCCCGAAATATTTTTAGCGCTCCACCGCTTGTTCGTCTCTTTACAGGTTTTGCAGATTTGGCGTTTGACATCATTGGCTGCTTTGCAAAGCGGTTGGAAATCTTCTAATTTTTGCGTTTTAATGTCACTGACACGATGATTGTTTTTCCTACCGTCTTTATGATCGATTTCAATCTTGGTATTTTCAGATTTTCCATTAACCCCCAACATCACACAATTTCTTGTTTTAAGCGCGTCTTTGATATCTTTTCGGATATATTGTTTAAAATGCTTTTCTTGATTAAAGCCATTAAGGCGGATTGCATCTATAGAATTGCCGGAAGTAAGGCCCTTATCGAATTCAACAATATAATCTCTCGCTAATGGAGAATCTTTCCGACACCAGCTTCCCCCATTACCTAATTTCAAATCTTTATATTCCCCGGCAAATTCACTTGTCTTAACCCAACGGGAAATACCTTGTTCATTTGGTTTGGCTAATCTTAAAAATAGTTCTGTTTTTGTGATTTTCATACTCAAAACGCTTTTTTAAAAAATATAGTCACCACTATTGGACGCACCGTATCGTCGGAATCCGGGACAAACCGCCCAAATCGCCCGATGGTTACAATACAGCCTTCGGATTTTGCCATAAAGGCGGTCGTCCGGTGCGGAACATCCTGTTTTACCCTCCTCGGATCCGGCTTTATTTTTGGCTTTCTGCGAACCGGCTGCCCGGTTTACGGGCGTTTTATTGTGTAATTTTATGGCTTTGGGCAGTTTTACAGCTTGGAAAGCCCTTCCGCCAGACATCCGGAAAGGGGGATTTTTATTGGGCCGATGCCGTCTGAACGAATGCCGGCGCGGCGGGGACAGGCAGTTTATGGATTACAATTCCATCGTACCGTACGCCGAAAACCGTTCCCGTTCGGATGACACGCCCATAGATTCCGCAATTGCCATACGCCAATGCAAGGCACACCGCCGTTATCCTCCGGCAATATGGCAAACGATGCAATATCGGAACATTTTGCAACATACGCCAAAGCCCGCGCTAAAACACCTTGTACAGCGCAAAACCGGATGGGAATGGAAAAATCCGGAAACAAACATTTTTTAAAGCGTACAAACAAAAAAAATACCAACCGGAGGTTGGTATTTTTTAACTTTTGGCGCGGCGGACGGGGCTCGAACCCGCGACCCCCGGCGTGACAGGCCGGTACTCTAACCAACTGAGCTACCACCGCGCATCCATTGTTTGCAACAATGAAAGGAAACTTGGTGGGTGATGACGGAGTCGAACCGCCGACATTCTGCTTGTAAGGCAGACGCTCTACCAACTGAGCTAATCACCCGAACATAAAAAATACCGACAGAGTCAGTATTTTGAAACTTGGCGCGGCGGACGGGGCTCGAACCCGCGACCCCCGGCGTGACAGGCCGGTACTCTAACCAACTGAGCTACCACCGCGCATCCATTGTTTGCAACAATGAAAGGAAACTTGGTGGGTGATGACGGAGTCGAACCGCCGACATTCTGCTTGTAAGGCAGACGCTCTACCAACTGAGCTAATCACCCGTGAATTTTGCGAAAGCGTTATTAAACCAAATAACCGGAAATGGCGCAAGCCTTATTTCGGCATTTCATTTATATTCCCTGCAAGCTCCAGTTTTCAAAAGAGATAATTTCTTCTTTTTTGCCTGCGACCACCAACACGTCACCGCCTTCCAATGTAAACGAGTCATCCGGGTTTTCAATCCGGCCGGTGCGGCGGCGGACGAACAAGAGTTTGATGCCGTAAGCCGCCATCGGAAGCGTGCCGACTGTTTTGCCGACGGCGTATGCTTCTGCCGCCAAAGGAAAGGCGTGGCGGACGGTTTCACCGGTTTCGCCGAATCCGGTACTGTCGTCGCTGCCGACGAACAATCCTTCCAACGCGGCATAACGGCTGTGCCGGATATTTGCCATCGTCTGATAGACGTGCCGGTACGACGCGCCGTTGCCCAACATCGCATAGCCTGCCAGTACGAGTCCGGTTTCTTTGGTGTCCGACACGGCTTCTTCCGCGCCCATATCGGCAAAGGTTTTCATGTAATCGTCGTCGGTGGCGCGCACATATACGGGCATATCGGGGTACATAGACAGGACGTTGTGCAAGACGTGCCGGGCTTCGTGCATATTATTCAGCGTCAGCACCACCATTTTCGCGCGCCCCAAGCCGGCCGCCTCCAATACTTCGCGCCTTTTCGCATCGCCGAACGACACCGGCTCGCCGGCATTTTTGGCAACCTGCACGCGCGCGATGTCCAAATCGAGTGCGAAATACGGGATGTTTTCTTGGGCGAGGACGCGCCCGACCGTCTGCCCGCCCCTGCCGAAACCGATAATCAGCACATGATCGGACTTGCTCATCGCTTCCACCAGCATACTGTGCAGATCGAGCGACTTCATATCCCAGTTCGACTTGATGAAGCGTCCGACCAGCGCGTCCCCGCCGCCCATCATCAGCGGGGCGGCAATCATCGACAGCAGCACCGCCGCCGTCGCCGCCTGTTCCAGTTCGGGCGAAACCATATCAAGCTGTCCGGCAATGGCCAGCATCACGAAGCCGAACTCGCCGCCCTGCGCCAGATACAGGGCGGCCTTGATGCTGTCGCCCGCCGAATGTTTCATTTTGAACGAAACGGCGAAGACGATGACCGCCTTCAATACCAGCAAAACCGCCAACAGCATCAGCACCAGCCGCCAATTGCCCGACAGCACGCCGATATCCATTTTCATGCCGACCGTGATAAAGAAAAAGCCCAGTAAAATATCACGGAACGGGCGGATGTCGTCTTCGACTTGGAAACGGTATTCTGTTTCCGAAAGCAGCATCCCCGCCACAAACGCGCCCAACGCCATCGACAGCCCTTCCAATGCCGTCAGGTAGGACACGCCCAGCGTTACCAGCAGCACGTTGATCATAAACAGTTCGGACGATTTGCGTTTGGCCACCATCCTGAACCATCGCGACATGATTTTGCTGCCGACAAAAAACAGCAGCCCCAACGTCAGCAGCATTTTTACAAATGCCAAACCCAAGGCCGCCCAAATATTTCCGTCCCCGCCGCCCGCCAATGCCGGAATCAGAATCATCAGCGGCACGACCGCGATGTCCTGCATCAGCAGCACGCCCATCGCCATTTGTCCGTGCGCCTGCCCCAATTCCGCCTTTTCCGACAAAATCCGGCTCACAATCGCCGTGGACGACATCGCCAACGCGCCCGATACGGCAAACGCCCAAGTAAACGGCACGCCCGTCAGCATCAGGATGCCCATCACCGACAGCATCGTAATGCCGACCTGCAAACCGCCCAGCCCGAACACCAGCCGCCTCATCGCCCTCAGCTTGGGCAGCGAAAACTCCAAGCCTATACTGAACATCAGGAACACAATCCCGATTTCGCCCAGATAATCCGTCGCGTGGCTTTTCGGAATCAGGCTGAACATACCCGGACCCGCCAAAAAGCCGACCAGCAGGTAGCCCAACATAGAAGGAATGTTAAACTTGCGGCACAAAACCACCGCAATAACCGACACCAGCAAAACAATGACGACAGGGGCAAGCGAAAATTCGTTCATAGACCGTCCGAACAGGAAAAACAGAAAAATGCCGTCTGAAACGGCACGCGCCGCCGCATTATAACAAAACCCCGCGCATCATCCGAAACAGGCGCGGCATACAATTCTGATAAAATACGCCCTTTTGACCCAAACCGCCGCACAATGACCGCCACCGCCGCCGATTTAGACCGACTCCTCCCCCAAACCCAATGCCGCGAATGCGGATACGAAGGCTGCCTGCCCTACGCCCGCGCGATGCTGCGGGGCGAGGCGCACAACCTCTGCGCCCCGGGCGGGGAAGCCGTCGTCCGCGACCTTGCCGCCCTGCTCGGCAGATCCCTTGCCGCACCTGCCAAAACCCAAGCCAAAGCACTCGCCCGGATAGACGAAACCGCCTGTATCGGCTGCACCGCCTGCATCCGCGCCTGCCCTGCCGATGCCATTATGGGCGCGGGCAAATTCATGCACACCGTCATCGCCGACGAATGTACCGGCTGCGGACTCTGCGTCGCCCCCTGCCCCGTCGACTGCATCCATATGCAGCCCGTTTCCGATGCCTTCCTGCCGCGCGCGCGCCGCTTCAGCCTGTCCGCCGACAGCCGTTTTGCCGCCGCCGAACACGCGCGCGCGCGCTACCTCAAACGCAACGAACGCAAACAGCGCGAAGCCGACGAACGCAAAGCCATGCTTGCCGAACGCGAAGCCGCCGTCCGCAACGCGCGTCCGCAAACGCCCGACACACCGACAAAACCGGCGTTTAACCCTGCCGACCTCATCGCCAAAGCCATGGCAAAAGCGCAAACCCGGCAAGACCGGCTCGTTGCCGCCGACAACCGGAAAGACTATCAGGCGAAACAAATTGCCGAAGCACGCGAACGTGCCGAGTTGCGCCGCGCCCAACGCGATATGAAATACGGCAGCGACAGCGAAAAAGCCGCCGCCCTCGAATACCTCAAACAATACAAAGCCAAACAGGAAGCTGCACAAAACACCGCGCCATAATGCCCCGCTATGCCGTCTGAAGCCGCTTCAGACGGCATTTTGCCGGTTTCCCCGCCCGCGCCCGCCGTTTTCGATAAAATATTAATTACGCGGCACTACATATTTGCTATAATCCCGCCCCGAAACCTACCCAACCCCGCAAAAAGGAACAAACTATGGGCATCAAAGTCGCCATCAACGGCTACGGACGCATCGGCCGCCAGGTTTTGCGCGCCATCTACGACTATAAAATCCAAGACCAACTCCAAATCGTCGCCGTCAACGCCAGCGGCAGCCTTGAAACCAACGCCCATCTGACCAAATTCGACACCGTGCACGGCCGCTTTGAAGCCGACGTATCCCACGACGGCAACTGCCTCATCGTCAACGGTGACAAAATTCCCTTCTTCTCCACCCGCAACCCTGCCGAACTGCCGTGGAAAGAACTCGGCGTAGATTTGGTGATGGAATGCACCGGCGCGTTTGCCGGCAAAGAAAAAGCCAAGGTTCACCTCGAAAGCGGCGCGAAAAAAGTGCTGATTTCCGCACCCGCCGATGCCGACGTTGACGCAACCGTCGTGTACGGCGTAAACGACGACGTGATTACCGGCGATATGACCGTCGTTTCCAACGCTTCCTGCACCACCAACTGCCTCGCCCCCGTCGCCAAAGTGCTGAACGAAAACATCGGCATCGTCAAAGGCGCAATGACCACCATCCACGCGCTGACCAACGACCAGACCGTTACCGACGTGCGCCACAAAGATTTGCGCCGCGCCCGCAGCGGCGTGGAAAATATGATTCCGACCAAAACCGGCGCGGCAAAAGCCGTCGGTTTGGTCTTGCCCGAATTGAAAGGCAGGCTCGACGGGCTTGCCATCCGCGTGCCGACCGTCAACGTATCCCTGGTGGATTTGAGCTTCCAAGCCGCCCGCGACACGACGGTTGAAGAAATCAACGCGCTGATGAAGGCCGCCTCCGAAGAAGGCCGTCTGAAAGGCGTATTGGGCTGCAACACCCTGCCGCTGGTCTCTATGGATTTCAACCATACCGCGCAGGCAAGCACCTTTGACGCGACGCTGACCAAAGTAACCGGCGGCAATATGGTCAAAGTGTTCGCGTGGTACGACAACGAATGGGGCTTCAGCTGCCAAATGCTGAACACCGCACGCCGTATGTTCGGTTTGGAAGTGCGCCCGCTCAAATAAACCGTCAAACGAAATGCCGTCTGAAACCTGATGTTTTCAAGTTTCAGACGGCATTTTTCATTTTTGGCAGTGATTTTGCCCGGCTGTCGCCATTTCCAATTTTAATCCGCCATATTTGAACCGGACCGAAGCATAAGCCGCCATCAAAGCCCCTTGCACGCCACTTCGCGCCGCCCGATTTCCTCTTTCAACGGCACGGCGTTCAACATCCGCAGACGTTCGGCAAAATCCGCAAACGGCAGCAATTCCGATCCGAAACGGCGCATATGTTCCGTATCCTGCTGGCAGTCTATCAGTTCCACGCCCAAATCCGCCAAAAACGGCACGGCGCAGGCAAAAGCGATTTTCGACGCATCCGATTGTAATGCGAACATCGATTCGCCATAAAACACCCTGCCGATCTGAACGCCGTAAAACCCGCCCGCCAACCTCGTTTCACCGCTTTCATCGGGATAATGGCACTCGAACGAATGCGCGTATCCCATTTCATGCAGCTTAAGGTATGCCGTCTGAAACTCAGGCGCAATCCAAGTCCCATCCTGATTCGGGCGCACCGCTGCCGCACAATGCGCGACCACTTCCGCAAAACAGCCGTTAACCGCAACCCGATAGCTGCCGTTGCGCAGCGTTTTCGCCAGCGAGCGCGGAACGTGCAGACGTTCGGGAACAATCACCGCACGGGGCCCGACCGCATACCAAAAAAACCAACCGTCCCGAGAAAACCACGGAAACACACCGTTCCGATACGCCTCAAGCAGCCGCCCCGAGTCCAAATCCCTGCTCACGCCGACCAGCCCTTCGTACTCCGACAATGCATGGGCAGGATTGGGGAACGCATAATCTCCGGGCGCAAGCAACGGAATACCCATATCAGTCCTCCATAAAACACAGACGGCATTCGAAATGACGAATGCCGTCTGAAAAAACAAACCGTCCGGATTTAACGTTTGCCCTTAGTCTGGCAACCGCTGCACACACCGTACATATACAGCGCGTGATCGACGATGCGGTAGCCGTTTTCTTCCGCAATTTTGTCTTGCAGGGCTTCGATTTCGGGATTGTGGAACTCCGTAACTTCGCCGCACTTCACGCAGACGATATGGTCATGGTGGTCGCCCTTGTCCAATTCGTAAACCGCCTTGCCCGTTTCAAAATGATGGCGTTGCAGAATGCCCGCCTGCTCGAACTGGGTCAGCACGCGGTAAATCGTTGCCACGCCGATTTCCACACCCTCTTCCAGCAGAATGCGGTACACATCTTCCGCACTCAAATGCTCTTCCGCGTGCGTCTCGAACAAATCCAAAATCTTCAAACGCGGGCCGGTAACCTTCAGACCGCTGTCTTTCAGTTGTGCAATATTGTTGAATTTTTCCATAATATTCAATATCCCTGTAAAACAATAGACGTTATAATACGCAATTTCGGCCTGTTTGCCCACTATCGCACCATAGCAGTTTGCAATAGTAAAACCGCACCGTCGGCCGATGCGCGGACAGGGCGGATACCGCTCGGGCGTATGATTATCGTTCGCTTTTATAAAATATTCAAGCAGTGCTACACTAGCCATCCCGATTTGCACAGAAAGGCATTTCCGTGAACAAAACCCTCATCCTCACCCTTTCCGCCCTCCTCGGCCTTGCCGCGTGCAGCGCCGAACGCGCCTCGCTGTTCCCCTCATACAAGCTCAAAGTCATACAGGGCAACGAAATCGACCCCCGCGCCGCCGCCGCACTCCGCCCCGGTATGACCAAAGACCAAGTCCTGCTCCTGCTCGGCAGCCCCCTGTTGCGCGACGCGTTCCACACCGACCGCTGGGACTACACCTTCAACACCTCGCGCAACGGCATCATCAAAGAACGCGGCAACCTGACCGTCTATTTTGAAAACGGCGTGCTCGCCCGCACCGAAGGCAATGTCCTTCAAAACGTCACCGAAACGCCCGAATCCGGACAACACGCAGACAAACCGTAAGGAACAAGTATGACACCGCTCAAAATCGCCATCGCCGGCGCAAACGGCCGCATGGGACGCGTCCTCGTCGAAGCCGTCAACAACCACCCCGACACCGTCCTTTCCGGCGCGCTCGAACACTCGGGCTCAGAAGTCTTAGGCTTGGATGCCGGCTTCTCTTCCGGCATCAAAACCGGCATCGCCATTTCAGACGACGTTGACGCCGTTCTCGCACAAAGCGACGTACTCATCGACTTTACCCGCCCCGATCCGACCCTCAAACACCTGCAAAAATGCGTGGAAAAAGGTGTCTGCATCATCATCGGCACAACAGGCTTCGACGATGCGGGCAAAGCCGCCATCCGCGCTGCCGCCGAAAAAACAGGCGTTGTCTTTGCCGCCAACTTCAGCGTCGGCGTGAACCTGACCTTCCACATCCTCGACACCGTCGCCCACGTGTTAAACGAAGGCTACGACATCGAAATCATCGAAGCCCACCACCGCCACAAAGTCGATGCCCCCAGCGGCACCGCCCTGCGTATGGGCGAAGTCATCGCCGGCGCGCTCGGCCGCGACCTCAAACAATGCGCCGTTTACGGCCGCGAAGGCCACACCGGCCCGCGCGATCCGTCTGCCATCGGCTTTGCCACCGTCCGCGCAGGCGACATCGTCGGCGACCACACCGCCCTCTTCGCCACCGACGGCGAACGCGTGGAAATCACCCACAAGGCAAGCAGCCGCATGACCTTTGCCGCCGGCGCCGTCCGCGCCGCAGTTTGGGTAAACGGTAAAACGGGTTTGTACGATATGCAGGACGTACTCGGGCTGAACAACCGTTAACCCCCATACAAAATGCCGTCTGAAAAGATATTTTCAGACGGCATTTTGCCGACAGGCTCCGTATCGGCATATGTTTCAACACACAGGACGACACATAAAGCGTCGCCCTATGTGTCGTCCTGATTCGGAAGGGGTTACGCCCCTCCCAAATAAAGTCTGATCCTACCGCCCCGAAGGACAGATGTCCGAGTGGCGGGGTTTCAACCGAAAAGGAAATACGATAAAGTTGCCTGCGCAGCATGACAAGCTACGGCTCATTTAATTGAAACTCTCCTGATCTAAAAATTCTAACTCTATTTCCCGGCAAACTATATATATGCTAAAACCGGTCGGAAGATCATACCTACCGCCTATCAATTCCAGCGTACCTCCATAATCCAAGATTTCATCATCCTGCTTTAATTCTCCAAGCTCCAATATATTATCGATATCTTTATCTTGGCTCTTTGTAGCGTATCCATAGATAAATTTCAGATAGCTGAACTGCTTGAATTTAATTTTTACCCAGTCTGAATAACTGGGGGTAGGAAGCTCTTGAGGTAAATCCGGATAATCCACACAATTGACGATGATATCGAATTCATCGTTTTTCAAAGTATAGTTTAATAGAGCACCTTCAAATATATACAGAAATTGATAATCTTTTCTTGGAATAGTATAAGTTGTCATATTATTTTACCTTTTCAAAAACAATGGTTTTAAGGACTGTTGAGCTCAAGTCGCTTCCATCACTCTTCTGAAATTTCAGTTGTTTAAACTCTTCCTTCATTTTAAGGAATTTTTCAACTAGCTGAGAACAAACTGGAGCAAAATGGACGATTGAGTTTAGGAATCAACCTGATTCAGTACGTGGGCAAAGATTAGAATTAAAATTTAGATAAAGGTTACGTTATGAATGTGAAGATAAAATATAATCTTTTAGAATATTGTGAATATTTAGGTGGTATTTTTGGTGTTTATAAAAATTATTTAAATATGGATATCAAAGATCCAAATTTAAAAATTAGATTTTTTGATTTTTTGGACGAACTTTTATCAGATGGTGTTATTGAATTATGTGATTATCGTGAAAATCCTCCAAAAATATTAACCGGTTCGCCAAAAACACAAGTAGATGAATTAAGAAAAATTTGGCCGGATATGGAAGAGATGTTGCTATATTTTCCAGATAATCCTTGGTTTTATGTAGAACATTTTTGGTGGGGCGCAACTTGCCCTATTGAACTGACACAATTGCCTAAAATAGAAATTTACGAAGAACAAATGAAACAAGGTAAGTAAGCGTATTAGTATTAGTATAAGCTATAATCATAAATCATATATAACAAAAATTAATCAGTTAACAGACCATTATATTTTAACCTTAATCCCATTCGGACCAGTTCTGCTTCATTTGGAATTCCTCTTAAATACTTATTGTTTGATGTGCCATTAATCACAATTTCTCCCCCTTTTTTTGTAATACGTGCTGTTTCGGGAAAATAATCCATTAACCGCTCAACATCCCGCCTCTTCCAAAACCGCGCGCGCGGCCAAATCCGCCGTATCTTTTTTCAACAACAGGTGCAACGCCCTGAAATCCTGTTGCAGCGCGGCAACCTTATCGGGGTGTTCGTACCAGTCCGCCAACGCCGCCGCCAGTTTTTCCGGTTTTGCTTCAGATTGCAATAATTCCGGCACGGCCTCCTTACCCAACAGGATATTCGGCAGGCCGACATGCGGCACTTTGATTTTGCGTTTCACATAAGCATAGGTCAGCGGCGAAATCTTGTAGCTGATGACCATCGGACGCTTGCACAGCGCCACCTCCAAAGTCGCCGTACCGCTCGTTACCAGCACCGCATCCGCCGCCCTGCACACCGTTTCAGACTGTCTGTCGGTTACCGTCAGCGGCAATCCGGCAAACTCCGGACGTTGCAAAACTTCCGCCAAACACCGCTTCGTCGCCTCCGTTGCGGCAGGCAGCAGGAAGCGTGCGGCGGGATAGCGTTCCAACAACAATAATGCCGTCTGAAAAAACACCGGCGCCATATAGTCGATTTCGCTGACGCGGCTGCCGGGCAGCAAGGCGAATACGGGGATGCCGGCATCCACGCCCAAATTTTTCCGCGCCGTTTCACGGTCGTCTTCCAAGGGCATAAGCTGCGCCATCGGATGACCGACAAACTCCGCACGTCCGCCCGCATCGAGATAAAGCTGCGGCTCCATCGGGAACAGGCACAGCACGCGGTTGACCTGATGCACGATTTTGCCCACGCGTTCCCGCCGCCACGCCCACACCGACGGGCTGACATAATGCACGGTCGGAATCCCCGACCGTTTGAGCCGCTCCGCCACACCCAAATTAAAATCGGGCGCATCGATACCGACAAACACATCAGGTTTCAACGACAGCAAATCCCGTACCAGCCCCCTGCGTATCCGTAAAATTTCCGGCAGCCGCCTGACCACTTCGACAAAGCCGCGCACCGCCAGCCGCTCCTGATCATAAAGGCTCTCGAAACCTTCCGCCTTCATCAGTTCCCCGCCGATGCCGGTAAACCGCGCCTGCGGGCAACGCTTTCGGATGGCGCATATCAGGTGCGCCCCCAACAGGTCGCCCGACGCTTCGCCGACACTGACGGCAATCAAAGGGCTTTTTTTATCAACCATATTCGTTCTTCTTCACATACTTTCACGTCCCGATGCCGTCTGAAGGCTTCAGACGGCATCGGGGTTCACATTTTCGTCCCGTTTTCCAACATCACCGCAAACTGCGCCAAGTCCGGCGGCAGCTCCGCCTTCAACACCAGCGGCTCACCCGTGAGCGGATGGTTCAGGTGCAGCTCGGACGCGTGCAAAAACATCCGCTTCAAACCCAACTTCTGCAAACGCCGGTTCGCCTGATAATCACCGTAGCGTTCGTCGCCCGCAATCGGACAGCCTTGAGATTGCAGGTGGACGCGGATTTGGTGCGTGCGACCCGTTTTCAGCGTTGCCCGCACCAAAGTCAGGTGCGACAGCCCGACACCGTGCAAAATGCCGTCTGAAAAACGGCTTAACACACGGAACACCGTGTGCGCCGACTGCCCGTCCTCGCTGACGCGTACCATCTTTTCGCCTTGTGCGCCGGTATATTTGAACAGGGGCAGTTTGATATGGAAATTGTCGTCCGGCAGTTTGCCCACCCCCAGCGCAAGGTAGATTTTTTTGGGGTGGTCGTTACGGATGGCTTCGTGAAGTTTGACGAGCGCGCTGCGTTTCTTCGCCACCATCAACAAACCGCTCGTATCCTTGTCCAAACGGTGGACGAGTTCGAGATAACGCGCCTCCGGACGGGCGCGGCGCAACTGTTCGATAACGCCGAAACTCACGCCGCTGCCGCCGTGTACCGCCACGCCGGAAGGCTTATCGATCACCAACAGCGCGTCGTCTTCGTAAACAATGTCAAATTCGCGCGCCGGCACGGCGGCACGCCTTTCAGACGGCATTTCCTTCTCCGCCACGCGCACAGGCGGAATCCGCACCGTATCCCCCTCCGCAATACGGCTGTCGGGTTTGCAGCGTTTCTTGTTCAAGCGCACCTCGCCGGCGCGGATAATGCGGTGGATATGGCTCTTGGGCACGCCCTTGAGGATTTTTATCAGATAGTTATCAAGGCGTTGCCCCGCCTCGTGTTCGGCAACCGCTATCAGGCTGACCGAACCTTTGCTTATTTCGTGCGTTTTCATCTATAATCCGAACATCCGTTTCAGCAGAAAACGCGCCCGACGCGCCCCCCTGAAACGGTTTACTTTAAAACGGAATTTTATATTAAAAACGCACTCCGCAAAGCATTTTCCCTGCGCCTGTTCCCAGCCGGCAGGCGCAGAACGTAATCAAGTTTGAATTGATTTTGCCGTTTCGGCGCGGAAATAAGACGGCAGCCGGACCCCAAGTCCCAAACGCAAACCGCCCAAAACACAGGCATCACGATAACAAGAAGAAGCCGGCCCCCATTTTTCCGACCGCAGCGTTCGGAACGCGGCAGACAAACCGCCGCATCGATCTTTATAGCCTTCTGTATCCGACCCTTCCGCACACGGTTCTCCGGAACGTGCATCCCTGCGGATTTTCAACTCAAAAACTGATTACCGGTTTTATCCGAAAACATCGGAAAACCCAGCCTTACGGAATGCCGAACCGGACCGGCGCACCCGAATGCCGCCCGTCCACGAGGTGATCATGAAAAGAATGTTATTCAACGCAACGCAGGCCGAAGAGCTGCGCGTTGCCATCGTCGACGGACAAAACCTGCTGGATTTGGACATCGAAACGCTGGGCAAAGAACAGCGCAAAGGCAATATCTACAAAGGCATCATTACCCGCATCGAGCCGTCGCTGGAAGCGTGTTTCGTCGATTACGGAACCGACCGCCACGGCTTTTTGCCGTTTAAAGAAGTATCGCGTTCGTATTTCCTCGGCTACGAAGGCGGGCGCGCGCGCATCCAAGACGTGCTCAAAGAAGGTATGGAAGTCATCGTCCAAGTCGAAAAAGACGAGCGCGGCAACAAAGGCGCGGCGCTGACCACTTTCATCAGCCTCGCCGGACGCTATCTGGTATTGATGCCCAACAACCCGCGCGGCGGCGGCGTATCCCGCCGTATCGAAGGCGAAGAGCGTCAAGAACTCAAAGCCGCTATGGCGCAACTCGACATTCCGAACGGGATGAGTATCATCGCGCGTACCGCAGGCATCGGCCGCAGCGCGGAAGAGTTGGAATGGGACTTGAACTACCTCAAACAACTCTGGCAGGCGATTGAAGAAGCCGGCGAAGCGCATCACGACCCCTACCTGCTCTTTATGGAAAGCTCGCTGCTCATCCGAGCCATCCGCGACTACTTCCGTCCCGACATCGGCGAAATTCTGGTGGACAACCAAGAAGTTTACGACCAGGTTGCCGAGTTTATGAGCTACGTTATGCCGGGCAACGCAGGCCGTCTGAAACTCTACGAAGACCACACGCCGCTGTTTTCCCGCTTCCAAATCGAACATCAAATCGAAAGCGCGTTTTCGCGCAGCGTCAGCCTGCCTTCCGGCGGCGCGATCGTCATCGACCACACCGAAGCCCTCGTCTCCATCGATGTCAACTCCGCCCGTGCCACACGCGGCGCGGACATCGAAGACACCGCGTTCAAAACCAATATGGAAGCCGCCGAAGAAGTCGCCCGACAAATGCGCCTGCGCGACTTGGGCGGTTTGGTCGTCATCGACTTCATCGATATGGAAAACCCCAAACACCAGCGCGATGTGGAAAACGTCCTGCGCGACGCGCTCAAAAAAGACCGCGCCCGCGTGCAAATGGGCAAACTTTCGCGTTTCGGCCTTTTGGAATTGAGCCGCCAACGCCTGAAACCCGCCTTGGGCGAAAGCAGCCACGTCGCCTGTCCGCGCTGCGCCGGCACCGGCGTGATTCGGGGCATCGAATCCACCGCCCTGCACGTTTTGCGTATGGTTCAGGAAGAAGCGATGAAAGACAACACCGGCGAAGTGCGCGCCCAAGTGCCCGTCGATGTCGCCACCTTCCTGCTGAACGAAAAACGCGCCGAGCTGTTTGCGATGGAAGAGCGTTTGGATGTGAACGTCGTCCTGATTCCGAACATCCACCTCGAAAATCCGCACTACGAAATCAACCGCATCCGCACCGACGACGTAGAAGAAGACGGCGAACCGAGCTACAAGCGCGTTGCCGAGCCGGAAGAAGACGAATCCGCCAAACCGTTCGGCAGCGAAAGGGCCAAAGCCGCCCGTCCCGAACCCGCCGTCAAAGGCGTGCGCCACACCAGCCCCGCCCCGACTGCCGCCCCCGAGAAAAAAACCTCTTGGTGGGACAGCTTCAAGGCTTGGTTGAAACGCATTTTCGGCGGCACATCCGAAACCCCGGCCGCTGCCGAAACCTCCGAAAAACGCATTTCCGGCGGCAACCGCAACGCGCCGCGCCGCACCGGCAGCCGCCGCCAAAACCCGCGCCGAGGCAACAGGCACGACGGCGGCAGGGCGGAAGTGCGCGAAACGGCGGATTTCAAAGGCAAAGCGGCAGACAATCAGGCGGCGGAACACGAAACCCGCAACGCCAAAGACAACCGCCGCAGCCGCAATCGCCAAAACGAACGCAACGCCGCAGCGGAAGCCGGAAACCCCGAAGTCCGAACACTTGCCGCCGCAACGCCGTCTGAAAACGAAGCCCGCCCGGCCGTGCAGGCGCAAGAAGGCAAACGCCGCCGTAACAACAACCGCAACGAACGCAACCGCGAACAGGCGGAAAACCGTGCGGAAGAAACCTTGTCCGAAGCAGCGGGCAACGTAGCGGAAGAGGGCGTGCAAACCGCCGGCGCCGATGCGCCGAAAGGCAACGAACGCCGCCAACGCGAGCGCAACAACCAACGCGACCGCCGCGAGCGCAACAATCAGCGCGACCGCCGTCAAAACGGCAAAAAACGCAATATTCCGTCTGCCGCCAAAATCGAGCAGTACCTGAATATTCACGATACCGCCGACAAAGTCCGTTCCGCCGCCGCGCACGTTTTCGGCGAAAACGATGCAAATGCTCCGATTACCGTCAGCATTGCCGGACCGGTTGCAGAAAGGGACGTTCCGACAGCATCTCCCGCCGTTTCAAACGGCGATGCACCGGTTTATGATGCGGCAGAAAAAATCCGTCAGGCCGTTGCCGCCATCCTTCCCGAAGGCACGGCACCGGAAGCCGCAGCACAGGAAATGCCGTCTGAAACCGCAACCTTTACGGCTGCGGTGAAACAGGCACGGGAAACCGTACAAACCGGCGGACTCGTCCTGATTGAAACCGACCCTGCCGCATTGAAGGCGTGGGCGGCACAACCCGAAGTTCAAACCGGACGCGGCATACGTCGTTCCGAACAGCCCAAGCCGTCTGAAGCCGCAACCGTCCCAGCCGAAGAAATGATCCAAGTCGAAACCCGGCAAGGCTGAACCGGCGGCGGCAAAAAAAGGTTCTGTTCCGCAGAACCTCTTTTTTACATAGATTCGGATACCTGCAATGCCGTCTGAACAAGCTTCAGACGGCATTTTTTATTTTTGGGACGCGTTTTTTATTCCTGCCTGTTTTCCCTTGCCGTCGCCTGCCGCGCGCAGTATGCCGTAGGGTCTGTAGGTTTGACTGTAGGGGCGGGCTTCAGCCCGCCAATCCCACCGTCTCCGACAATCCCGCCACATCCGTCCTACCCATAACATTCCCACCGCATCAAATCAACACAAAAATCCACATCCCGCCATTCCCGTGATTCCCGCAACCTTTCGTCATTCCCGTGAAAACGGGAATCTAGAACCTCAAACTTTCAGATAACCTTTGAATATTGCCGCTGCCCGAAGGTCTGGATTCCCGCCTGCGCGGGAATGACGGCAGCGGACGATGCCGTCTGAAACTCCGTCATTCCCGTGAAAACGGGAATCTAGAACCTCAAACTTTCAGATAACCTTTGAATATTGCCACTGTCCAATGGTCTGGATTCCCGCCTGCGCGGGAATGACGGTTTAGAAGTTGCCCGAAACCTCAAAAAAAAAACCGAAACCGAACAAGCCGGATTCCCGTAACCTTTCGCCATTCCCGTGAAAACGGGAATCTAGAACCTCAAACTTTCAGATAATCTTTGAATATTACCGCCGCCCGAAGGTCTGGATTCCCGTCTGCGCGGGAATGACGGGTCTTTTATCATCTTTAAAGGCTGCCGCGCGCCATCTCGACGGCAGTTCGGACGGCGGCAGTCAGGCTACCGGAGTCCGCCCTGCCGGTTGCCGCCAAATCGAGCGCGGTGCCGTGATCGACGGAGGTGCGGATAAAGGGCAGCCCCAGTGTGATGTTCACGCCCTGTCCGAAGCTGTGGTATTTCAACACGGGCAGCCCTTGGTCGTGGTACATCGCCAATACGGCATCCGCACCTTCGAGCATAAACGGTTGGAACAATGTGTCCGCCGGATACGGGCCGGCGAGGTTTATCCCTTCGCGGCGCAGGTTTTCGAGCGCGGGGATAATGGTGTCGGTTTCTTCGTGTCCGAGGTGTCCGCCTTCGCCGGCGTGGGGGTTGAGTCCGGCGACTAGGATTTTGGGATTTTTGATGCCGAATTTGTGTTTTAAGTCGTGATGCAAAATGCGTGCGACGCTTTCAATCAGCGGTTGCGTGATGGCGGCGGCAACGTCTTTCAGCGGCAGGTGGGTCGTTACGAGGGCGACGCGCAGGCCTTTGCCGGCAAGCATCATCACGACCTGCCCCGTGCCGCTTTTTTCCGCCAGATATTCGGTGTGCCCGCTGAAAAAACCTGTGCTTGCGCGCGCGTCGTTGATGATGCCTTTGTGCAGCGGCGCGGTAACGATGCCGTCGAAAATGCCGTCTGAAATGCCTGCGAGCGCGGTGTCCAAAAGTTGCAGCACATAGGCGGCGTTGGCGGGATTGAGCCGCCCTGCCGCAACCGCTTCGGCGGTCGGAATGTGCAGCACTTCCAGCTCGCCGTATGCCGCACCGCCTGATTCCGGATTGAAGTCGCGCAAGACGACGCTTTTGCCCAAGGCTTCGGCGCGCGCGCGCAACAGGTTTTTGTCGCCCAATACCGCGCAGCGGCAGGGCAGGCGTGCAAATGCCAAGTCCAAACAAATATCGGGGCCGATGCCGGCAGGCTCGCCGGAAGTAACGGCAAAAACAGGCTGTTTCATCGTGTTTGCTCCAAACAAAATGCGATTCTAACGCCGCAGCCGCGCGGCGATGTAAATTTTTCTGATTTTGTTGACAATCTGCTAGAATGGGCGTTTACAAAATTTAAACCCTGCTTACATACCGCCATATGTGCGGGTTTCAACTTTAAGGAAGCGATATGAACGAGAACTTTACCGAATGGCTGCACGGCTGGGTCGGCGCCATCAACGATCCGATGTGGTCATACTTGGTCTATATGCTTTTGGGTACGGGGCTTTTCTTCACCGTAACCACGGGCTTTGTCCAATTCCGCCTGTTCGGGCGCAGCATCAAAGAAATGCTCGGCGGCCGCAAACAGGGGGACGACCCTCACGGCATCACGCCGTTTCAGGCATTTGTAACCGGCCTTGCCAGCCGCGTGGGCGTGGGCAATATCGCGGGCGTGGCAATCGCCATCAAAGTCGGCGGGCCGGGCGCGGTGTTTTGGATGTGGATAACCGCCTTAATCGGTATGAGTTCGGCGTTTGTCGAATCTTCGCTGGCGCAGCTCTTTAAAGTCCGCGACTACGACAACCACCATTTCCGGGGCGGCCCCGCCTACTACATCACTCAAGGGCTGGGACAGAAATGGCTGGGCGTGTTGTTCGCCCTGAGTCTGATTTTCTGTTTCGGCTTTGTGTTTGAAGCGGTTCAGACCAATACCATTGCCGATACCGTCAAAGCGGCGTGGGGCTGGGAGCCTCATTATGTCGGCGTCGCCCTGGTGATTTTAACCGCGCCGATTATCTTCGGCGGCATCAGGCGCGTATCTAAAGCGGCGGAAATCGTCGTCCCCCTGATGGCGGTTTTGTACCTCTTTATCGCGCTTTTCATCATTTTGACCAATATTCCGATGATTCCGGACGTGTTCGGTCAGATTTTTTCGGGCGCGTTCAAATTCGACGCGGCAGCAGGCGGCTTACTCGGCGGTCTGATTTCGCAAACGATGATGATGGGCATCAAACGCGGCCTGTATTCCAACGAGGCGGGTATGGGTTCCGCGCCGAACGCCGCCGCCGCCGCCGAAGTGAAACACCCTGTTTCGCAAGGTATGATTCAAATGCTGGGCGTGTTTGTCGATACCATCATCGTTTGTTCTTGCACCGCCTTCATCATCTTGATTTACCAACAGCCTTACGGCGATTTGAGCGGTGCGGCGCTGACGCAGGCGGCGATTGTCAGCCAAGTGGGGCAATGGGGCGCGGGCTTCCTCGCCGTCATTCTGTTTATGTTTGCCTTTTCCACCGTTATCGGCAACTATGCCTATGCCGAGTCCAACGTCCAATTCATCAAAAGCCATTGGCTGATTACCGCCGTCTTCCGTATGCTGGTTTTGGCGTGGGTCTATTTCGGTGCGGTTGCCAATGTGCCTTTGGTCTGGGATATGGCGGATATGGCGATGGGCATTATGGCGTGGATCAACCTTGTCGCCATCCTGCTGCTCTCGCCACTGGCGTTTATGCTGCTGCGCGATTACACAGCCAAGCTGAAAATGGGCAAAGACCCCGAGTTCAAACTTTCCGAACATCCGGGCCTGAAACGCCGCATCAAATCCGACGTTTGGTAAATCCCGCCCTTACCGGAGCCGCTTCCCCGCGAAGCGGCTTTTCCCTTTCCGCGCACTGTAAAAACAGGGCGAACAAGCGTACAATCCCAACCCTTTACTTTTGAATCCATTTCGTTTTTCAGACGGCATCCTGCTTGGAATACCGTCTGAAACACCGTCAGGCAATACACACATGACCCACATGATTTACCCCAAAACCTACGACGTGATTGTCGTCGGCGGCGGACACGCCGGCACGGAAGCCGCACTCGCCGCCGCCCGTATGGGCGCGCAGACGCTTTTGCTCTCACACAATATCGAAACGCTCGGACAAATGTCGTGCAACCCCTCCATCGGCGGCATCGGCAAAGGGCATTTGGTACGCGAACTCGACGCGCTCGGCGGCGCGATGGCGTTGGCCACCGACAAGTCCGGCATCCAGTTCCGCCGCCTGAACGCCAGCAAAGGCGCGGCAGTACGAGCCACGCGCGCGCAGGCGGACCGCATCCTGTACAAAGCCGCCATCCGCGAAATGTTGGAAAACCAAGAAAACCTCGACCTTTTCCAACAAGCCGTCGAAGACGTAACGCTCGACGGCGAACGCATCAGCGGCGTGATCACCGCGATGGGCGTGGAATTCAAAGCCCGCGCCGTGGTATTGACCGCAGGCACGTTTTTGTCCGGCAAAATCCACATCGGTTTGGAAAACTACGAAGGCGGCCGCGCCGGCGACCCTGCCGCCAAATCATTAGGCGGACGTTTGCGCGAATTGAAGCTGCCGCAAGGCCGTCTGAAAACCGGCACGCCGCCGCGCATCGACGGACGCACGATTGACTTTTCCCAACTGACCGAACAGCCCGGCGACACACCCGTTCCCATCATGTCCGTACGCGGCAGTGCCGAAATGCACCCGCGCCAAGTGTCCTGCTGGATTACGCATACCAACACGCAAACCCACGACATCATCCGCTCAGGCTTCGACCGCAGCCCGATGTTTACCGGCAAAATCGAAGGCGTGGGTCCGCGTTATTGTCCGTCTATCGAAGACAAAATCAACCGCTTCGCCGACAAAGACAGCCACCAGATTTTCCTCGAACCCGAAGGCCTGACCACGCACGAATACTACCCCAACGGTATCTCCACCAGCCTGCCGTTCGACATCCAAATCGCGCTCGTCCGCAGTATGAAAGGTTTGGAAAACGCCCATATCCTGCGCCCCGGTTACGCCATCGAATACGACTACTTCGATCCGCGCAACCTCAAAGCCAGCCTCGAAACCAAAACCATTGAGGGATTGTTTTTCGCCGGGCAAATCAACGGTACGACAGGTTATGAAGAAGCCGCCGCGCAAGGACTGCTGGCAGGCGCGAACGCCGTGCAATACGTCCGCGAACAAGACCCGCTCCTGCTGCGCCGCGAACAAGCCTATCTCGGCGTATTGGTGGACGACCTCATCACCAAAGGCGTGAACGAACCCTACCGAATGTTCACCAGCCGTGCCGAATACCGATTGCAACTCAGGGAAGACAACGCTGATATGCGCCTGACCGAAGACGGCCGCAAAATCGGCTTGGTGAGCGAAGCGCAATGGCGTATGTTCAACGAAAAACGCGAAGCCGTCGAACGCGAAATCCAACGCTTGAAAACAACGTGGTACACACCGCAAAAACTCGCCGAAGACGAACAAATCCGCGTGTTCGGACAAAAACTCAGCCGCGAGGCCAACCTGCACGATTTGTTACGCCGCCCGAACCTCGACTACGCCGCGCTGATGACGCTCGAAGGCGCGATGCCGTCTGAACGCCTCGCCGCCGAAGTCATCGAACAAGTCGAAATCCAAGTCAAATACCAAGGCTATATCGACCGCCAAAACGAAGAAATCGACAGCCGCCGCGACATCGAAACCTTAAAGCTGCCCGACGATATCGATTACGGCAAAGTCAAAGGCTTGTCGGCAGAAGTGCAGCAAAAGCTCAATCAGCACAAACCCGAAACCGTCGGGCAGGCAAGCCGCATTTCCGGCGTAACCCCTGCGGCAGTGGCATTGCTGATGGTGCATTTGAAGCGCGGATTTAAAGACGCGAGATAAACACATCGGTACGATGCCGTCTGAAACACCGTTCAGACGGCATCGTACCATCCCGACAGGAAACATCATGCACATACTGACCGCCGGCGTGGACGAGGCAGGACGCGGACCTTTAGTCGGCAGCGTGTTTGCCGCCGCCGTCATCCTTCCGGAAACATTCGACCTGCCCGGACTGACCGACTCCAAAAAACTCAGCGAGAAAAAACGCGACGCGCTTGCCGAAATGATAAAAAATCAGGCGGCCGCGTGGCACGTCGCCGCCGCCGGGCCCGAAGAAATCGCCGGCCTCAACATCCTGCACGCCACCATGCTCGCCATGAAACGCGCCATTGACGGTTTGGCTGTGCGCCCCGAAAAAATATTCATCGACGGCAACCGCATTCCCGAACATTTGAATATCCCTGCCGAAGCCGTCGTCAAAGGCGACAGCAAAATCATCGAAATCTCCGCCGCATCCGTTTTGGCAAAGACCGCACGCGATGCGGAAATGTACGCACTGGCGCAACGCCATCCCCAATACGGTTTCGACAAACACAAAGGTTACGGCACGAAGCAGCATCTGGAAGCCCTCGAAAAATACGGCGTGCTGCCCGAACACCGCCGCGACTTCGCCCCCGTCAGAAACCTGCTCGCGCAGCAGGTCTTGTTTTAAACCTGCACAAAAATGCCGTCTGAAGCCTTCAGACGGCATTTCCAGCATCGCAACTTCAAAGAGAAAGAACCCAAACCGTCATTCCCGCGCAGGCGGTAATTTAGTTTTTTGGGTTTCAGTTGTTTTTAAGTTTCGGGAAACTTCCAAACCGCCATTCCCGCAAAAACAAAAAATCAAAAACTGAAATTTCGTCATTCCCGCGCAGGCGGGAATCTAGAAACCCAAAGCTGCAAGAATTTATCAAAATGACTGAAACTCAAAAAACCGGATTCCCGCCGAAAACAGGAATCCGGAGTCTCAGGGTTGGAAAAACCGTTTTTCCCGATAAGTTTCCGTACCGACAGACCTAGATTCCCGCCTGCGCGGGAATGACGAAATTTCAGTTTTTGATTTTTTGTTTTTGCGGGAATGACGATATAGTGGATTAACAAAAATCAGGACAAGGCGACAAAGCCGCAGACAGTACAAATAGTACGGAACCGATTCACTTGGTGCTTCAGCACCTTAGAGAATCGTTCTCTTTGAGCTAAGGCGAGGCAACGCCGTACCGGTTTTTGTTAATCCACTATAAATGACGATATAAGTATTTTTATTTTAATCCGCCATATTAACGCACCCGGCCAAACAGCATAACGGCACGGGCAGCCCGATTTGGATTGGCCTATTTCCCCGATACCCTCGCCGCCAGCTCGTCCGCCAAGGCAAGATACGCCTTGGTACCCTTTGCCTGCGCGTCGTAAGCCATCACCGGCATACCGTGGCTCGGCGCTTCCGCAAGGCGGATATTGCGCGGGATGACGGTTTCAAACAGCAAATCCCCGAAATGGCTGCGCAACTGTTCGCTGACTTCGGCAACCAGCCTGCTGCGGCTGTCGTACATCGTGCGCACGATGCCCGTGATGTCCAAATCGGGATTGACCGCCTGACGGATTTTGCGCACGGTCGCAATCAAATCGGAAATCCCTTCCAGCGCGTAATATTCGCACAACATCGGCACAATCACGCCGCCGGCTGCCACCAGCCCGTTAAGCGTCAACAGCGTCAGCGAAGGCGGGCAGTCGATCAGGATAAAGTCGTAATCTTCCGCCACTGCCTTGAGTGCGTTTTTCAAACGCACTTCCCGGGCGATTTCCTGCACCAGCTCGATTTCCGCACCGGCCAGCGCGCGGTTCGCACCCAACACGCCGTATCCGCCCTCTTTGCTGCGTACCGCCGCCGATTTCACGTCCGCATCGCCCAATAAGACCTGATAAACGCCGGACTGCAAACTCGCCTTGTCGATGCCGCTGCCCGTCGTCGCATTGCCCTGCGGATCCAAATCGACCACCAGCACGCGTTTGCCGCGCGATGCCAGCGAAGCCGCCAAATTTACCGTCGTCGTCGTTTTGCCCACACCGCCCTTCTGATTGGCGATGGCAAGGATGTTCGCACTCATGTCCCGCCCGTGTCCCGTCTGATGTTGAAAAAAGAAAAACAGTGCGGAATTTTACCTTTATCCGCACAAAAAAGGTATTCATGCCGTCTGAAGCGCGCTCAACGCTTGCTCAGGATGACGATATGGCGTTCCGCATCCAAGCCCGGCACTTCGAGCCTTTGGATCTTTTCGACGCACACATCCTGCGGCAGGCGGTCGATTTCCCCCTGCGGATATACGCCCTTCATCGCCGCCCAGTAGCCGCCGTCTTTTAACAGATGCACCGTCCACGACACAAAATCCGCCAGTTCTGCAAACGCACGGCTGGTAACCACGTCGGCACGCACGTCCGAAACCGCCTCCACGCGTCCGGATACCACGCGCACATTGTCCAACCCCAACTCGATAACCGCCTGCTGTAAAAAAGCCGTTTTCTTCGTATTCGCATCCAAAAGGGTTATCTGCACATCCGGACGGCACACCGCCGCCGGAATGCCGGGCTGTCCTCCGCCCGAACCGACATCCAGCATCGTCTGTGCGCCTTCGATATAGGGCAGCAGCGTCAGGCTGTCCAAAAGATGATGGACAATCATTTTTTCCTCGTCGCGCAGGGCGGTCAGATTGTAGGTTTTGTTCCACTTTTTCAACAAATCCACATAGGCCAAAAGCCTGTCCTGTGCCGTTTCCGAAATATCCAGCCCCATCGCGGCAATGCCTGCACGCAGGCGTTCTTTGCGTTCCATATCTGCTTCCTGTCCATATTCAGGCGTAATGTTAGCGGAAAAACATACCGTCTGAAACCGCGTGTCGGGTTTCAGACGGCATTCCCGTTCCAAGCTATTTTTTCCTGTGGAACACCACCGGCTGCACCGGCGCGCGCGTCAGACGTTTGGGCAGCGTCAGCATAGACACCAGCCACACGGCAAACGCATATTCCAACACCGCCTCCCCGCGCAGCCCGCCCAAGGCGGCACTACCCAACAACAGCTCGAAAATCCAAGCCACCGCCGCAGCCGCGCAAGCCGCCACGCCCGACAGAAACAGCGCGTAACGCGAATGCCGCCGCATCATCTTTTTGTACGCCAGCTTCGTCAGGCCTGCCGACACGACCACATTCAAAAACGCAAACACACCGAACACAAACCAAACAGTGCCGTCCCAACCGCCACGCCGGCCGAATCCGCCGGCCGACACCGACACCAGCAGCCCTGCCCGTCCGAACGCAAGCGCAAAGGCATCATGCACCGACAGTGCGAACGGCAGCGTCAAAAACACCAGCCCCGCAAACAGAGCCGCATAAGGATATTTCTCGTTCACAAACATCGCCGTCCCCCTCTTCCGAAACAGACCGAATTATACCGCGCACTGCCTTGCCGCCCGCCCAAAAAGTTGCACAAACAACCGTTCATATATATCATAACGAAAAAAGCCGGTGTAGCTCAGTCGGTAGAGCAGCGCATTCGTAACGCGAAGGTCGGGGGTTCGATTCCCTTCTCCGGCACCAATATTTCTATTTAAGCATATGATTTATAAAGTGTTTTTAATTATAGGCTTAAGAAAATGTGTAAATTCTGTGTATTTTTAGCAGAATGCGCTTTTTTCCCATATCAGCCGTGTAGAAAAAACAGCGTATCAGATAGTCCGATACGCTGTTTTTTCTTTGCCCGTGCGCCTGCCCACTCCCACACACACAATGTGTGTGTTATACTGTGTGTGCATAAAAATGATTATTTACTCGTAATGCCGAAAAAGGCGGTTAACTTCCCTACAAGTTAACCGCCTTTGGCTTTATTTCTGTTTTATGCCTTGTTAGTCGCCCCCGCCAATGTCTCCGTTAACAGGTCTCCCACTTGCAAGCCTTCCCGCTGCGCTGCCTCCAAAGCAAACTTCCTTATGCGCCATAACATCTCCCAAAGGTCGTATGTAAACATTTCTCCGTAAGCCTCGCGGCTACCCCTCAAGTGTTCGTTAATATTTGCCATTGCGCTGCCTTCGGTGTCTTCATGCCGCCATACTTGAAAAGTGTCTTTTCCACTTAGGGCGCATAGTGTGTTAATTAAAACGCTGCGGGCGTTGTTTGAGTATTCCACCCCAATAGTACAGGTGTCTACTATTTCCCGCCACAGGTTTAGGGGAACGGTCACATATTGTGTGTCTGTGTATTGAGTGTGCATAAGTGCTGCCTTTCTTTACTCGCTTGTTTAAGGTGTGCTTACTTTACCCCTTGTTCTTCCATTAGTCAATATTTCCTTTAAAATCATACGTTTATAGTATACTGTATACACCGGTTGTATATGCTGTGCGCCCGCTTGCACGGTCGACGTATAGGGTTTTTGCGCGTATTGCCCTGCCCGCGTTTGCCTGCCTGCCTACAAAAAATTTTGGAATTTTCTTTTTTCCCCTGCCTTTTTGCATCGGTAAAAAGGACAACCGCCGATTATCGGCGGTCGTTCGTCCTCTACCCCTGCGTGTGTGTCTTATAGGGATTCGTCAAAACAGCCCTCTGCTGTGCTTGTTCCCCTGCGTAAGATGCGCCCCTGCACGCGGTTGTCGTTGCGTCCCAATCCTGAATCTTTGCCTACGGGGTTGTTTACCCTGTACGCCCAAGCTGATGATTGTTTGTGCAAACCGTTCAGGCGGGTGTATAGGTTTGTCATCTTTTGAAAGCCTGCCACATCGTGTGTTGTTAGTGCTTTGCCTGATAGTCGCCCTGCGAACTTTAAAGCCAGTTCGTAAACGATAGCCTGTAATGCCGCGCTCTGTTCCAATCCCACGCCTTGTGCATTGCCCGCCTCTACGTCGTTTATTATTTGTTGGGCGTGTTTAACCAATTCTTTATCACTCTTGGCTTTTAGTTTAAAAATCATCTCTCCTATTGTGCCCGTTTCGCCTCCGCTCCTGCCTAAATTAATAATGCCAAACTGTCTGTCATCAGCCATTGTTTTACTCTCCCGATTTTATTTGATTAATCTTTCACTGACACTTTTCTATTATGCCAACGGGGTAGCAACTTCTCCACCCGCTTCAGATTCACACTACCCTATTGTTTTATAATATAAAAAATAGGATTTGTGTTTTTTAGTGCCATCTTTTCCATTGTTGCCCCTATTCTAGGGGGGGGTATCCGCGCCCTTCTATCCTTTGCCCCTCTACCCCCCCCAAAAATCTACCTGCACAATGTGAAACTTGTTGCTACCCTTTTGGCATATCCTCTGAAAGCCTTGTATATCAAGGCTTTCAGCCTCACCGGTGTGTCGGAATAGAAGTTGCTACCCTATTGTCATATGCCTTAACATACTCCTCAAACGGTACTCCTAAGCCGCCCGGAATCTTCCTCCGCTCCTCCAACGGTTTTTTGAAATATGTTTTGCTGGTGTTATTAGCCGTCCGCCGCCTTTCCTGCTTATAGCCAAGATTTAACAAAACTTCTGCGATTATCCGCATGTTGCCCCTGTACCCTCTTTTATTTGTCAGATTGGGAATCCTGTCTTGCCTATCCCCCAATTTCTCCCAAAATTGTTGTAAGGTAAACCACCCGTCCCCCTTCCTAACAAGTTCATAAAGTCCATCCGCCGGGTTATTTAAAAGCCCCTCCAAATAATCCTCCAGCGGATTCTCTACATAATATCTTGCTGTCATACCTTTGGCGGTTTTTTCCATTTCCTCATCATCAAAATAGTTTGTATAACCTTTCTGCTCAAGCACGACAGCTTCCGCCCAAAGTTGTTCAATATCCTGCTTCAGGCTGTCCAAATCCACTCTTCCATCTTGTGCAAGGTCAACAAACCACATACGGCGAAACAGTGTTTTATCGTAAATTACGCCACTGTTTGCTTTCGGGTTATATGTCCCCCAAAATGTTGTAAGCCTTTTAAATCTGCTTGTCCTGCCCTGATACAATTCTCTGTATGTGTCTGTTTTTTCGGTCAGCACCGCCTTTAACATCTCCGTATCTGTCCGTTCGTTCAGGAATCCCGCCAGTTCTGGCAACTCCGCAATCCATCTGCCTTGTAAGCCGATAAGGAAATCCCGCCCGTCGTCTCTAATGACATTGCGAACCGTTGTGAAATAGTCCGCCCCGCAAACTGAACCGATGATACTCACTGCAACGGATTTGCCCGCGCCGCTGTCTCCTGCAATAACTATCATTGAATCGTGTTTTACTCCGTCGCTTTCAAACGGCATGCACGCCCGCCTTACTGCGCCCACAAGCATTTTTGCCATCATTTGATTGGCGCACTCCCTCTCCGTGTCCGTGTAGTCCTTATCAAGCGGGAAATAACGCTCTGCCATCTTCTCAAGGCGGGGGATTCCGTCCCATTTGAGGGACTGCAATTTTTCCCGCAAAATGTTTGTGGGATTCACCCTGCAAACCTCTGTGATTGCCGTACATATGTTTTCCATACCCGCATTAAGCCCCATATCGGCAAACCTTGCCTTAATTGCCTCTGTAACCGTCCCTGTCTTGCTCCAAGCCCCCGCCTTGATTCCCCTGCCGTTGCTCCAGCTTGGGGTATTGATAACGGCGGGGCAGTCCGTCAAATCGTCCCACCCGAACATACCCTTATAATCCCTGTGTTTAGAAAGGATGATTTTTAAGTTTGAAATGCCTGCCGTAATCGCCCCGTTTCTATTGCGGCTCAAACTCTCCGCCGCATCTTCGGGTAAGCCTTCAATAATTGCCCCGCCTGCTCCTGCCTGCTTGTTCTGATAGGTTTGCCCGCTCTCAAGGCGTGAACTTAAGGCTTTTTCAATCGTCAGCCTGCGGTAATCTTCCCTGTTCCATTTATCGGGATTGTCCCCTTTATAGCCTTCCCCGCGCTTTGTAAGTCTGCTGTTCAGCATAAGGTTTAAAACCGCCTCGTATCTGCGCGTGTAATAAGTTGCTTCGCGGGCAAGGGCATAATCCGCTGTCGAGAAGTCGCCGCCGAAAGCCTTGTTAATGAGTTCCGCATCCCCATCCATCAAAGCGGTATAAAACCCCTGCACACCGTTGTGATAGCTATTCTGCCTGATAGCCCTTCGGACTTCTTCCGCATCCGTCATCCCTTCGCCAAGTTCGGCGGCTGCGCGTCTTACGACATCCGACATCGGACACCCGCCCCCTGCCGTTTTACCTCCGGCTATGCCGTCTGAACGCCCACCGCCCTTCTCGTCTTTTCGCCTTAATGCCTCCCCCAACATTGCCACACCCTCGGGGCAAAGCTCTATATTGTCCGCCCCTTTCCAATCGTTAACCGCCTGACACGTCAATTTAAGGCATCGGTTAATGCCGCCTGCAAACAAATCAATGCCTGCAAGGTTTTCCATACCTTCCAAGTCGGGCAACACGTCCGGCTCCAACTTAAAATCGCCACCATCGTGTGTACGCCTGTTCAGCTTCAAGCCCTCCGCAAAGCTCATCGGTACACTAAAAAAAACGTGTAAGCCCGCGCCGCTTGAGGAACGCTCAATCAATGCGCCCTTAAAATATCCCTGCCAAGCCTCGTTAAGCTCAATCGGCAGTTTCCCGCCGTCCGCCCCTTTTTTTGCGTCCAAGTCCAAGCAAATGATATTGGATGGCATAAAGGCAAACTCAACTAAAGGGTAACGGTTTACGCCCACCGCTCCGCCTTCGTCGATAGATTGGATTGTCTGCCCAAGCCCCCAACGTTTATCTGCTACCTTATCCCTTTGTTTTTCATAGGTTTCATCATCTAATTCCGTACTATCGCCGTCTGCCCATTCTTTAAAGTCCCATCCTTTACGGCTCGGCTTTGCATTCCGTGCTTTATCAGCCCCTGCTACAATGTGAAAATCTGCCATCCCTGCCAATTTGCTCAACAATTTAAAATTAGCGTGTGCATCTTCCGCGTTGTATGTGATAAGATTGCCCATATAAAAAACTCCTAATAAATATTTTGAGGTCATCCCTTGCATCTTGCCACTACAAGTGCAAGGCTTTTTTTTAAGGATTTTCAGTCAAGCCCCGCCCGACATCCCTCATCCCTCTGTGTAATAACCGAACATTTTTTTAATGTCCTTTCCCCAATAACCGCGATTCCGTGTGCCTTCCACGCCTTGCAAAGGGGGAAACATCCCCACCCGAACCCTTAACCACACTGTTTTTTTTGATATGCCCAACATCTCGGCTAACTCTCCCACAAAATAAAATTTGTTGTCTTCGATATTCAACATAAAATAAACCTCCTGAAAAAAGTTTCTGAAAAATCTTCTTTGTTTCTATCTGTGCCTCCATTCTAAGGAAGCGGATACAGTCAAAACGAAAGGCGGAAACAATTAATTGTTTCCGCCCTTTCCTCTGCCTGTGTCGTCCGTCATTCCTCCAATCTGCCGCCGCATTTCTCTAATAAGCCTGCTAACCTCTCCTTGAGTGTAAAATCCATAAACGCCCTGTGTCTGCCGATTGCTATCAGTGCCTCAAAACCCTCCGCGCCCGCTCCGCTTTCTATCTGCCCGCCCCGCCTGTATTCCCTATATTGTTGTTTCAGCCATTCAACGTCAAACAGCCCGCCGCCCTTGTTTTTCCTTGAATATCCGTAATTGATAAACCATTCCCTTAAAACATCCTTATCCACCCTTGTGTCCGTCCCGCTGCTGTCTGCCGCATCCCCCTTTCCCCAAGCGTCCAGCAGTGCCTCTAACGTGGTATCCGATACGCCGTAATAATCGGGTTTTCTGCCTGTAACGTCCACCCCGTCCAATATGTCAAAGAATACCCGCGCATAACCCGCAATGAAAATTTCTTTGTGCCTCTTCAAGGTATCGCGCCTACCCGCTCCGGCAGTCAACCCCAAAGCGTCTAATGTTTCCCTCCTGAAACGCTCCCCCGACAGCATCGCATAAGCCAAAATTCCGATTAACCGCCCCTGCGCGTCTTCTGCATCAATCGCCTGATTCAGTGCCGCCTCTTTCAGATTGTCCGTCCCAACTTCTTCCAACACCAGCCGTGCCGTCTCATAAACCGCCCCTCGTGCTTCGTTGTCCGTTCTCCGTCCTCCGCCCCTGCGTTCTTCGTCTGCCGCCGTCTTTACCGCGCATAACAATCCGCCCTCTGTGTGCACCCCATCGCTCCCGCTTTTATCTTCCTCCAAAAAATCAGGCTCTTGCAACCTATACCCGCCCACGTTCATTTTTCTGCCTCCGAAAAACAAAAATCTTCCCACGCCGTCATCATCTGCAAACGCTCTTTAATTAAATGTTCCCTATCATATGCCCGCCTTACACTTCCGAAGACGTGGGCAAGCTGCCGTTCTATCAGCCGCTCCTCATAGCCGTTTGTTGTCGCCCACGCCCGAAAAGGTTGCCCTGAAGCCGTGGGGTACAGGCAACTTGCCCACCTCATCCGAAACTAACCAACCCCTGTGTCTGCCAGTCGCCGCCATCCTCCGTATTACGCTGTTAATCGCGGTGTTGGATACCGGGTTGTCCCTCAATCCCTTGCCTTCAAACAAATAGCCGCCCCTTGCCTTCTCTTTCCGCTCGGCAAGCAGTTTTTTTAATCTGGGTGTCAGCGGATACAAAACATCTGAAGAGGTTTTACTCAATTCACTAAAGGCGGGCAACCGCCAATAGCCCTCTTCAAAACGCACATCTTCTACCTTCATACGACTAACCGCCCCCGAACGTGCGGCAATCAGCAACTGGACAAGCAACGCGTTTTTAGCGTCTCCCCCAACCTCTTCTAACAATGTTTTTACAAACTTAGGGATATGCTCAAACGGCAAACTCGGCTGGTGTCGTTCCACCCCCTGAACGTGCTGCCCCTTCTTCAGCAGCAGCTTAACCGCGCCTATCGGGTTTCCGTTATCCCGAAGCCCCACAGCCTCGGCGTATGTGAAAATCTGCCCGATAACGGCGGTTATCTTTTCTGCCGTCCCCGGACTGTCAAAGGCTACGCCCTTGCACTGATTCAGTGGGGCTACTATCCTTTGCCCCCGCATAACCGGTAGGATAGGTGTTTTAAGTGCTGCCGCTATGTCCGCCTCCTTTAATTCTGCGATAGGTATTCCCCCTATAAGCGGATAGACATACCGCTCCATCCTGCGGATATTTCGGGTAACTGCCCCATCATTGCGCCACGCCCCATCTTTTTTCTTCTCCGCAAAAAACATACGCCCAACCGCTTCAAACGTGTTTTTCTCTGCCCGCCGTGCCTCTTCCAGTTTCCGCTCCTGCTCTTTTCTAGGGGAAACGCCGCTTTGCACAAGTGCTTTTATTTCTGCCCCTATCCGCCCCGCCTCTGCGATAGACATCGCCGGGTATCTCCCAATGGTATCCCGCATCCGCTTTTGTGTCAGTGGGTCGGTATAGGAAAGCACCCAAGAACCTTGCCCGTCGTGTTTTGTTGAGGGGTTTAAACACAAACCGCCAACCCCGCCGTGAGAGATTGCCCCATCCCCCGCCTTTACCGCCCCCTGCGGTCTGTCAATCTTGCACCTGCCATATAAAAGCCCTACCTTTCTTTATTCAAATGCTATAAAATCTCTGTGTAAATTATGTGTATTTTTCCTGCGCTTGAATGTTAGCGGGTGTTCCCATAACATCCTATCTTTCCCGTAAGTATATGAAAAAAATGCCTGTTCAGAAACAGGGAAGAACATTAAAAAACGTTAGAAAACAATAATATGTTTTCTTCTCCGGCACCAATACCAAGCACAGACCCTCCCTCGGGAAGCCTGTGCTTTTTCACATTTCCGCTTCAGACGGCAACCGATATGAACTCCTCGCAACGCAAACGCCTTTCCGGCCGCTGGCTCAACTCCTACGAACGCTACCGCTACCGCCGCCTCATCCACTCCGTCCGGCTCGGCGGGGCCGTCCTGTCCGCCACCGCACTCGCCCGGCTGTTCCACCTCCAACACGGCGAATGGATAGGTATGACCGTCTTCGTCGTCCTCGGTATGCTCCAGTTCCAAGGCGCGATTTACTCCAAGGCGGTGGAACGTATGCTCGGCACGGTCATCGGACTGGGCGCGGGTTTGGGCGTTTTATGGCTGAACCAGCATTATTTCCACGACAACCTCCTCTTCTACCTCACCGTCGGCACAGCAAGCGCACTGGCCGGTTGGGCGGCGGTCGGCAAAAACGGCTACGTCCCTATGCTGGCGGGACTGACCATGTGTATGCTCATCGGCGACAACGGCCTCCACTGGCTCGACAGCGGCCTGATGCGCGCGATGAACGTCCTCATCGGCGCGGCCATCGCCATTGCCGCCGCCAAACTGCTGCCGCTGAAATCCACACTGATGTGGCGTTTCATGCTTGCCGACAACCTGACCGACTGCAGCAAAATGATTGCCGAAATCAGCAACGGCAGACGTATGACGCGCGAACGTTTGGAGCAGAATATGATTAAAATGCGCCAAATCAACGCACGCATGGTCAAAAGCCGCAGCCACCTCGCCGCCACATCGGGCGAAAGCCGCATCAGCCCCGCCATGATGGAAGCCATGCAGCACGCCCACCGTAAAATCGTCAACACCACCGAGCTGCTCCTGACCACCGCCGCCAAGCTGCAAGCCCCGAAACTCAACAGCGGCGAAATCCGGCTGCTCGACCGCCACTTCACCCAACTCCAAACCGACCTGCAACAAACCGTCGCCCTCATCAACGGCAGGCACGCCCGCCGCATCCGCACCGACACCGCCATCAACCCCGAACTGGAAGCCCTCGCCGAACACCTCCACTACCAATGGCAGGGCTTCCTCTGGCTCAGCACCAATATGCGTCAGGAAATTTCCGCCCTCGTCATCCTGCTGCAACGCACCCGCCGCAAATGGCTGGATGCCCACGAACGCCAACACCTGCGCCAAAGCCTGCTTGAAACGCGGGAACACGGTTGAGGGCCGGACACGATGCCGTCTGAAACGCCTGCCGCTTCAGACGGCATCGGTCTGATAAATATCCAGACGGTTTTGCTATAATCTGCCGCAAAACTCCAAGGAAAAACCATGAACATTATCGATGCCATCATCAATTTGGTTAACAACCCTGTTGTCGGAGTCAAATCCCATTCTCAAAGCAACAATCGTGCCAATCAGGCAGGTGATGATTTGGAAGAATATGTAAAAGACTTGTTTTCCGGCAGTTTCAACCTAAATGAAACCCAACGCATAGCTCAACACGCAAAAGCATTCTCATATTTGGGCAACAACTCCAACCCGCCTGATGCCATGTTGCGAAACGGGGATGCCATTGAAGTTAAGAAAATTGAAAGTAAAGATTCCGCACTGGCACTGAATAGCAGCCACCCAAAATCAAAGCTCTCCATTAATGACAGTATGCTTACAAAAGCATGTAAAGATGCAGAAAAATGGGAAGAGAAAGACATCATCTATATTGTCGGTGTCGTTGATAAGAAGAAAAACCTCAAACACTTGGCAATGGTTTACGGAACTGACTACTGCGCCGATGCCGAATGCTATTTGAAAATAAAAAATCAAATTAAAGACGGAATCAGCAACATCGGCGGCATACAGTTTGCAGAAACCAAAGAACTGGGCAGGGTCAACCGCATTGATCCGCTCAACATAACTTATCTGAGAGTACGGGGTATGTGGGGAATCGAAAATCCATGGTTTGTCTTCAACTATATTTACCAACGGGATATGGAAAAAAGTTTCAATTTCATGGCCATTATCAACGAAGACAAATGGAATAGTTTTAACAATACAGACAAGCTGCTTGCCATACAGGATTCCAAACTGGCCATTTCCGACATTAAGATTAAAAACCCCAACAACCCGGCGCGATTAAGAAATGCAAAACTCATCACCTACTACTTATAATCCTATGAAAATCATTAGTTTGTTTAGCGGTTGCGGCGGTTTGGATTTGGGTTTCGAAAAAGCGGGATTTGAAATCCCCGCCGCCAACGAATACGATAAAACCATTTGGGCAACCTTCAAGGCAAACCATCCAAAAACCCATTTGATAGAAGGCGATATACGCAAGATTAAAGAAGAAGATTTCCCTGAAGGAATCGACGGGATTATCGGCGGCCCACCCTGCCAGTCTTGGTCTGAAGCGGGAGCTTTGCGCGGTATCGACGATGCGCGCGGACAGTTGTTTTTCGACTACATCCGTATTTTGAAAAGCAAACAGCCTAAATTCTTTTTGGCGGAAAACGTCAGCGGAATGCTGGCAAACCGCCACAACGAAGCCGTACAAAACCTGCTGAAAATGTTTGACGAATGCGGATACGACGTAACCTTGACTATGGCCAACGCCAAAGACTACGGTGTGGCACAGGAACGCAAAAGGGTCTTCTACATCGGTTTCCGTAAAGACTTGGAAATACAATTTTCTTTTCCAAAAGGTTCGACGGTCGAAGACAAAGACAAGATTACATTGAGGGACGTTATTTGGGATTTGCAGGACACAGCCGTACCTTCCGCCCCGCAAAACAAGACCAACCCCGACGCGGTCAACAACAACGAATATTTTACCGGCAGTTTTTCCCCTATTTTTATGAGCCGGAACCGCGTTAAAGCGTGGGATGAACAGGGTTTTACCGTCCAAGCTTCAGGCAGGCAGTGCCAACTCCACCCGCAAGCCCCAAAGATGGAAAAGCACGGGGCAAACGACTACCGTTTTGCCGCCGGCAAAGAAACACTGTATCGGAGGATGACGGTACGCGAAGTTGCAAGAATCCAAGGCTTTCCCGACAACTTCAAATTCATCTATCAAAATGTCAACGACGCATACAAAATGATTGGCAACGCCGTCCCCGTCAACCTTGCCTACGAAATTGCAGCGGCAATTAAAAAAAACCTGGAAAGGTGAAACACCCTTCCTACAGGCATCTGCCTTGTCGTCATGCCCGAATAACGGTACTATTCGCGGTTAACGGTCTTTATACCGTCTGAAAGGTTTGAAGCGCGTTTCAGACGGCTGCCCGCCCACCTTATCCCACCGAAAGAACAATATGATTAACGATATTCAAAAAACAGCCGAAGGCAAAATGCAGCGTTCGGTCGAAGTACTGAAAGAAAATCTGGCGAAAGTGCGTACCGGTCGCGCGCATACCGGCCTGCTCGACCAAGTGGAAGTCGAATACTGGGGCAGTATGATCCCCGTCAGCCAGGTTGCCAACGTAACGCTTTTAGACGCGCGCACCATCGGCGTGAAACCGTTTGAGGGCAATATGGCGGCCAAAGTCGAGAAAGCCATCCGCGATTCAAACTTGGGGCTGAACCCGGCATCCGTCGGCGATTTGATCCGCGTGCCGATGCCGATGCTGACCGAAGAACGCCGCAAAGACCTGATTAAAGTCGTACGCGGCGAAGCGGAAGAAGGACGCGTCTCCATCCGCAACGTGCGCCGCGATGCCAACGACCACATCAAAAAACTCCTCAAAGACAAAGAAATTTCCGAAGACGAGGCACGCCGGGGCGAAGAGGCGGTTCAAAAACTGACCGACAAATACATTGCCGAAGCCGACAAACTCCTGACTGCCAAAGAAGAAGATTTGATGGCGGTTTAACCTGCACGGTCCGGCGTTCAGACGGCATCCGAACGCCGAACCGCGAAAGGCAGACATGAAAAGCAGCACGCAGGCCGTTTTGGAACACACCGCCATCCCGAGGCATATCGCCGTGATTATGGACGGCAACGGCCGTTGGGCGAAAAAGCGTTTCCTCCCGCGCATAATGGGACACAAACGCGGTTTGGACGCGTTGGAAAATATGGTGAAGCATTGCGCCGGACTGGGTGTGCGATATCTGACCGTATTTGCCTTTTCAACCGAAAACTGGCGCCGCCCCGAAGACGAAGTTTCGTTCCTGATGGGGCTGTTTTTACAGGCTTTGCAAAAACAGGTGCGCCGCCTGCACGAAAACAATATGCGCCTGAAGATATTGGGCAGCCGCGAACGCTTCAACCGGCAGATTCTGCAAGGCATCGAAGAAGCAGAAGCCTTGACGGCAAACAATACCGGCCTGACCCTGAGCATTGCCGCCGATTACGGCGGCCGCTGGGATATTTTGCAGGCGGCAAACAGGCTGCTTGCAGACGGCGTATCGGAAATCACGGAAGACATGCTGGCAAAATACCTGATGCTGGGCGATGCGCCCGAGCCGGATTTGTTCATCCGCACCGGCGGCGAAACACGCATCAGCAATTTCCTGCTCTGGCAGATGGCGTATGCCGAACTGTATTTCACCGACATCCTGTGGCCCGATTTCGACGAAACCGCCTTAGATGCCGCCGTCTCCTCGTTCCAAAAACGCGAACGGCGGTTCGGACGCACCTCCGAGCAACTACCTATCGAACAGCAAAGGGATTGATATGCTGAAACAACGGGTAATAACCGCGCTGTGGCTGCTGCCGCTGATGCTGGGTATGCTGTTTTACGCGCCGCAATGGCTGTGGGCGGCATTTTGCGGACTGATTGCCCTGATTGCCTTGTGGGAATATGCCCGTATGAGCGGTTTGTGCAAAACCGAAACCAACCATTACCTCGCCGCAACCTTGGTTTTCGGCGTGGTTGCCTATGCGGGCGGCTGGATGCTGCCCAATTTGGTTTGGTATGTTGTTTTGGCGTTTTGGCTCGCCGTGATGCCTTTGTGGTTGAGATTCAAATGGAAATTGAACGGCGGTTGGCAGGCTTATACCGTCGGCTGGCTTTTGGTTATGCCGTTTTGGTTCGCGCTCGTATCCCTGCGCCCGCACCCCGATGATGCCCTGCCGCTGCTCGCCGTGATGGGTTTGGTGTGGATTGCCGACGTTTGCGCGTATTTCAGCGGCAAGGCGTTCGGCAAACACAAAATCGCACCGGCAATCAGCCCCGGCAAGAGCTGGGAAGGCGCAATCGGCGGCGCGGTTTGCGTGGCCGTGTATATAACCGCCGTACGAAGTGCCGGCTGGACGGCATTCGATACAGGCTGGTTCGATACCGTGTTAATCGGTTTGGTGCTGACCGTTGTCAGCATATGCGGCGACCTTTTAGAAAGCTGGCTCAAGCGCGCGGCAGGCATCAAAGACAGCAGCAAGCTGCTGCCCGGACACGGCGGCGTGTTCGACCGCGTGGACAGCCTGATTGCCGTTATCAGCGTCTATGCGGCGATGATGTCGGTTTTAAATTGACTCTATGCCGTCTGAAACCGCTTCAGACGGCATCCGGTATGAAGTTATCCCCATTATGACACCACAAGTCCTGACCATATTAGGCAGTACCGGCAGCATAGGCGAAAGCACGCTGGACGTTGTCTCCCGCCACCCCGAAAAATTCCGCGTATTCGCGCTGGCGGGGCATAAGCAGGTCGAGAAACTGGCGGCGCAATGCCGGACGTTCCGCCCCGAATATGCCGTCGTTGCCGATGCCGGACACGCCGCCCGGCTTGAAGCCCTGTTGAAACGCGACGGCACGGCAACGCAGGTTTTACACGGCGCGCAGGCATTGGTCGACGTTGCGTCTGCTGACGAAGTCAGCGGTGTCATGTGCGCCATCGTCGGTGCGGCGGGGCTGCCTTCCGCGCTGGCGGCGGCGCAAAAAGGCAAAACCATTTATCTGGCGAACAAAGAGACGCTGGTGGTTTCCGGCGCGTTGTTTATGGAAACCGCCCGTGCAAACGGCGCAGCAGTGTTGCCCGTCGACAGCGAACACAACGCCGTTTTCCAAGTTTTGCCGCGCGATTACACAGGCCGTCTGAACGAACACGGCATCCGTTCGATTATCCTGACCGCTTCCGGCGGTCCGTTTCTGACGACCGATTTAGGCACGTTCGACAGCATTACGCCCGCCCAGGCGGTCAAACACCCCAATTGGCGTATGGGGCGCAAGATCTCCGTCGATTCCGCCACCATGATGAACAAAGGTTTGGAGCTGATTGAAGCGCATTGGCTGTTCGACTGTCCGCCTGACAAGCTCGAAGTCGTCATCCATCCGCAATCCGTGATACACAGTATGGTGCGCTACCGCGACGGCTCTGTGTTGGCGCAACTGGGCAATCCCGATATGCGTACGCCCATCGCCTATTGTTTGGGCCTGCCCGAGCGCATCGATTCGGGTGTCGGCGACCTGGATTTCGACACATTGTCCGCACTGACCTTCCAAAAGCCCGACTTTGGCCGCTTCCCCTGCCTGAAACTCGCCTATGAAGCCATGAACGCAGGCGGAGCCGCGCCCTGCGTATTGAACGCCGCCAACGAAGCCGCCGTCGCCGCCTTTTTGGACGGACAGATTAAGTTTACCGATATTGCCAAAACCGTCGCCCATTGTCTTTCACAAGACTTTTCAGACGGCATAGGCGATATAGGGGGGCTCTTGGCGCAAGATGCCCGGACACGCGCACAGGCACAAGCATTTATCTGCACACTAAACTAATGCCGTCCGAACACACGGACAAAGGAAAACCATTTGCACACCCTACTTGCCTTTATCGTTGCCATCCTGATTTTGGTCAGCCTGCACGAATTCGGACACTACATCGTCGCCAGATTGTGCGGCGTAAAAGTGCTGCGTTTTTCCATCGGCTTCGGCAAACCGTTTTTCACCCGAAAGCGCGGCGACACCGAATGGTGCCTCGCCCCGATTCCGTTGGGCGGCTACGTCAAAATGGTCGATACGCGCGAAGGCGAAGTATCAGAAGCCGATTTACCCTACGCTTTTGACAAACAACACCCCGCCAAACGCATCGCCATCGTCGCCGCCGGCCCGCTGACCAATCTCGCACTGGCGGTTTTGCTTTACGGCTTGAGTTTTTCCTTCGGCGTAACCGAAATCCGCCCCTATGTCGGCACAGTCGAACCGGACACCATCGCCGCCCGCGCCGGCTTCCAAAGCGGCGACAAAATACAATCCGTCAACGGCGTTGCCGTCCAAGACTGGGGCGGCGCGCAAACCGAAATCGTCCTCAACCTCGAAGCCGGCAAAGTCGCCGTCGGCGTTCAGACGGCATCGGGCGCGCAAACCGTCCGCACCATCGATGCCGCAGGCACGCCGGAAGCCGGTAAAATCGCAAAAAACCAAGGCTACATCGGTCTGATGCCCTTTAAAATCACAACCGTTGTCGGCGGCGTGGAAAAAGGCAGCCCCGCCGACAAAGCAGGCCTGCAACCGGGCGACAGGCTGACTGCCGCCGACGGCAAACCCATCGCCTCGTGGCAGGAATGGGCAAACCTGACCCGCCAAAGCCCGGGCAGGAAAATCGCCTTAACCTACGAACGCGCCGGACAAACCCGTACCGCCGACATCCGCCCCGATACTGTCGAACAATCCGACCACACCCTGATCGGGCGCGTCGGGCTGTTCCCCCGGCCCGACAGGGCGTGGGACGCGCAAATCCGCCGCAGCTACCGCCCGACAGTTGCACAAGCATTCGGTATGGGCTGGGAAAAAACCGTTTCCCACTCGTGGACAACCGTCAAATTTTTCGGCAAACTGATTAGCGGCAACGCCTCTGTCAGCCATATTTCCGGGCCGCTGACCATTGCCGATATTGCCGGGCAGTCCGCCGAACTCGGCTTGCAGAGTTATTTGGAATTTCTGGCGCTGGTCAGCATCAGCCTCGGCGTGCTGAACCTGCTGCCCGTCCCCGTTTTGGACGGCGGCCACCTCGTGTTTTATACTGCCGAATGGATACGCGGCAAACCTTTGGGCGAACGCGTCCAAAACATCGGTTTGCGCCTCGGGCTCGCCCTGATGATGCTGATGATGACGGTCGCCTTCTTCAACGACGTTACCCGGCTGCTCGGTTAGATTTTACGTTTCGGAATGCCGTCTGAAACCGCATTCCGCACCACAAGGAACTTACGATGAAACTGAAACAGATTGCCTCCGCCCTGATGCTTTTCGGCATACCGCCGCTGGCATTTGCCGACTTCACCGTCCGCGACATCCGCATCGAAGGCCTGCAGCATACCGAACCGAGCACCGTCTTCAGCTACCTGCCCGTCAAAATCGGCGACAACTACAACGACGGGCGCGGCGGCGAAATCATCAAAAGCCTGTACGCCACCGGCTTTTTCGACGACGTGCGCGTCGAAACTGCGGACGGGCAGCTCCTGCTGACCGTCATCGAACGCCCCGCCATCGGCTCGCTCAACATTACCGGCGCCAAAATGCTGCAAAACGACGCCATCAAGAAAAACCTCGAATCCTTCGGGCTGGCGCAGTCGCAATACTTCAACCGGGCGACACTCAACCAGGCGGTCGCCGGCCTGAAAGACGAATATCTCGGGCGCGGCAAACTCAATATACAGATCACACCCAAAGTGACCAAACTCTCCCGCAACCGCGTCGCCATAGACATCGCAATCGACGAAGGCGAATCCGCCAAAATCACCGACATCGAATTTGAAGGCAACCAAGTCTATTCCGACCGCAAACTGATGCGGCAAATGTCCCTGACGGAAGGCGGCATTTGGACGTGGCTGACCCGCAGCAACCGGTTCGACCGCCGGAAATTCGCCCAAGATATGGAAAAAGTAACCGACTTTTACCAAAACAACGGCTATTTCGACTTCCGCATCCTCGATACCGACATACAAACCAACGAAGGCAAAACCAAACAAACCATCAAAATCACCGTCAGCGAAGGCGAACGCTTCCGCTGGGGCAAAGTCTCCATCGAAGGCGATACCAAAGAAGTCCCCAAAGCCGAACTGGAAAAACTGCTGACGATGAAGCCCGGCAAATGGTACGAACGCCGGCAGATGACCGAAGTTTTGGGCGCCATCCAAAACCGTATGGGTTCGGCAGGCTACGCATACAGCGAAATCAGCGTACAGCCGCTGCCGAACGCCGAAACCAAAACCGTCGATTTCGTCCTGCACATCGAACCCGGTCGGAAAATCTACGTCAACGAAATCCACATCACGGGCAACAACAAAACCCGCGACGAAGTCGTGCGCCGCGAATTGCGCCAAATGGAGTCCGCGCCTTACGATACGGACAAACTGCAACGTTCCAAAGAGCGCGTCGAGCTTTTGGGCTACTTCGACAACGTGCAGTTTGACGCCGTCCCGCTTGCCGGCACGCCCGACCAAGTCGATTTGAATATGAGCCTGACCGAACGCTCCACCGGTTCGCTGGATTTGAGCGCGGGCTGGGTACAGGATACCGGCTTGGTGATGTCCGCAGGCGTATCGCAGGACAACCTCTTCGGCACGGGCAAATCGGCCGCCCTGCGCGCCTCGCGGAGCAAAACCACGGTTAACGGCTCGCTGTCGTTTACCGATCCGTACTTCACGGCAGACGGGGTCAGCTTGGGCTACGATGTTTACGGAAAAGCCTTCGACCCGCGCAAATCCTCCTCCGGCGTGAAACAATATAAAACCACCACCATAGGCGGCGGGGTGCGGACGGGCATCCCCGTTACCGAATACGACCGCGTCAATTTCGGGCTGGCGGCAGAACACCTTGCCGTCAACACCTATAACAAAGCCCCCAAACGCTATGCCGACTTTATCAAACAATACGGCAAAACCGACGGTGCAAACGGCAGCTTCAAAGGTTGGCTGTACAAAGGCACCGTCGGCTGGGGGCGCAACAAGACCGACAGCGCGTTATGGCCGACGCGCGGCTACCTGACGGGCGTGAACGCCGAAATCGCCCTGCCCGGCAGCAAACTGCAATACTACTCCGCCACCCACAACCAAACCTGGTTCTTCCCCTTAAGCAAAACCTTCACACTGATGCTGGGCGGCGAAATCGGCTATGCCGGCGGCTACGGCAAAACCAAAGAAATCCCCTTCTTTGAAAACTTCTACGGCGGCGGACTGGGCTCGGTGCGCGGCTACGAAAGCGGCACGCTCGGCCCGAAAGTGTATGACGAATACGGCGAAAAAATCAGCTACGGCGGCAACAAAAAAGCCAACGTCTCCGCCGAGCTGCTCTTCCCGATGCCGGGCGCGAAAGACGCGCGCACCGTCCGCCTGAGCCTGTTTGCCGACGCAGGCAGCGTGTGGGACGGCAAAACCTACGACGACAACAGCAGTTCCGCAACCGGCGGCACCGGCGCTGCCGGCACGACCGGCGGCAGGGTTCAAAACGTTTACGGCCCCGGCAATATCCACAAATCGACCTTCGCCAACGAATTGCGCTATTCCGCCGGCGGCGCGGTTACCTGGCTCTCGCCTTTGGGCCCGATGAAATTCAGCTACGCCTACCCGCTGAAGAAAAAAACGGAAGACGAAATCCAACGCTTCCAATTCCAACTCGGCACGACGTTCTAATCCCGCAAATGCCGTCTGAAGGCTTCAGACGGCATTTGCGGCAACATCCGAAGGAGTTTTACCATGACCCGTCTGACCCGCGCGCTTGCCGCCGCCCTGATCGGTTTGTGCTGCACCGCAGGCGCGCACGCCGACACCTTCCAAAAAATCGGCTTTATCAACACCGAACGCATCTA
This sequence comes from Neisseria lactamica, assembly GCF_901482445.1. NCBI lineage: Bacteria > Pseudomonadati > Pseudomonadota > Betaproteobacteria > Neisseriales > Neisseriaceae > Neisseria > Neisseria lactamica. The sequence goes on from NZ_LR590477.1 coordinate 1,600,912, forward strand.
CCTCGAATCCAAGCAGGCGCGCGACATCCAAAAAACGCTGGACGGCGAATTTTCCGCCCGCCAGGACGAATTGCAAAAACTGCAACGCGAAGGCCTGGATTTGGAAAGGCAGCTTGCCGAAGGCAAACTCAAAGACGCAAAAAAGGCGCAAGCCGAAGAAAAATGGCGCGGGCTGGTCGCAGCGTTCCGCAAAAAACAGGCGCAGTTTGAAGAAGACTACAACCTCCGCCGCAACGAAGAGTTTGCCTCCCTCCAGCAAAACGCCAACCGCGTCATCGTCAAAATCGCCAAACAGGAAGGTTACGATGTCATTTTGCAGGACGTGATTTACGTCAACACCCAATACGACGTTACCGACAGCGTCATTAAAGAAATGAACGCCCGCTGATCCTTTCAGACGGCATACCGAACAGGAAAACCATGATTCCGGCCACCTACACCCTGTCCCAAATCACCGCGCGGCTCGGCGGCGAATGGCGCGGCGAGGACATTTCCATCACCGCCGTGCGCCCGCTCGCAGACGCGCAGGCGGAACACATCAGCTTCCTCGCCAACCCGAAATACAAAGCCGAAGTTCACGACAGCAGCGCGGGCGCGGTCATCGTTTCCGCCAAAGCGGCAGACGGATTTGAAGGGCGCAACCTGATTGTCGCCGACGACCCCTACCTCTATTTCGCCAAAGTCGCGCGCCTGTTTTCACCCGTCGTCAAAGCGCGCGGCGGCATCCATCCGACCGCCGTCGTCGAAGAGAGTGCGACCGTTCCCGCAAGCTGCGAAATCGGCGCGAACGCCTACATCGGCGCAAACACCGTGCTCGGCGAAGGCTGCCGCATCTTGGCAAACGCCGTCGTCCAACACGATTGCCGTTTAGGTGATGAAGTTGTTTTACACCCCAACGCCGTCGTTTATTACGGCTGCACACTGGGCAGACGCGTCGAAATCCACAGCGGCGCGGTCATCGGCGCGGACGGATTCGGACTCGCCTTCGCCGGCGATTCGTGGTTTAAAATCCCGCAAACCGGCGCAGTAACGCTGGGCGACGACGTGGAAATCGGCTCGAACACCAACATCGACCGGGGCGCGATGAGCGACACCACCGTCGGCAACGGCACCAAAATCGACAACCAAGTCCAAATCGGACACAACTGCAAAATCGGTTCGCACACCGTCATCGCCGCCAAAACCGGCATTTCCGGCAGCGTAACCATAGGCAGCTACTGCATCATCGGCGGCGGCGTCGGTACGGTCGGACACATCGAAATCGCCGACAAAACCACCATCGGCGGCGGCACGTCCGTCACCCACAGCATTACCGAAAGCGGCAAACACCTTGCCGGCATCTTCCCGATGTCTGAGCATAAAGAATGGGCGCGCAACGCCGTCCATATCCACCGCTTAAGCGAAATGAACAAACGCCTCAAAACGCTGGAACAGCAGCTTTCAGACGGCAAAGACACGCAATAAATCCAAACCGATTTTTCCAAGGAACACAAAAACATGGACGTTCAACTCCCCATCGAAGCCAAAGACATCCAAAAACTCATCCCCCACCGCTACCCGTTTCTCCAGCTCGACCGCATCACCGCCTTCGAGCCGATGAAAACCCTGACCGCGATTAAAAACGTCAGCATAAACGAGCCGCAGTTCCAAGGCCATTTTCCCGACCTGCCCGTGATGCCCGGCGTACTCATCATCGAAGCGATGGCGCAGGCGTGCGGCACGTTGGCGATTTTGAGCGAAGGCGGACGCAAAGAAAACGAATTCTTCTTCTTCGCCGGCATAGACGAAGCCCGCTTCAAACGCCAAGTCATCCCCGGCGACCAACTCGTCTTTGAAGTCGGGCTGCTGACCAGCCGGCGCGGCATCGGCAAATTCAACGCCGTTGCCAAAGTAGACGGGCAAGTCGCCGTCGAAGCCGTGATTATGTGCGCCAAACGCGTGGTTTGAGTGTTCGGAAAAAGGTCGTCTGAAAGTTTCAGACGACCTAATAAAAAGAAAACCCACCGGTTTAGGTTTATTCAAACCCAGGGACGCGGTGGGGATTAGTTTCACCTAACTGTATCAAATATAGTTTGAAACGTCAATTTTATAGTGGATTAAATTTAAACCAGTACGGCGTTGCCTCGCCTTGCCGTACTATTTGTACTGTCTGCGGCTTCGTCGCCTTGTCCTGATTTTTGTTAATCCACTATACAATAAGGAATCAGGTATTAGCGTGAATTATAAGGAATGCTGTAGTATTTTTTCTGATTTCAGAATGGAACGGTATAAAAATGCCGTTGGGGAAGACAAAGCGGCTGAATTGTATTTATTGAATCTATCTTTATCAAGAGAACTTTTTCATGTTGTTTCAATATTTGAGATTGTTTTAAGAAACAAAATTGACATTTGCCTTCAGCAGGCGTTTAAAGACGGAAACTGGTTATATAACAGCATACAGCCACAAACGAATCCTGCATTGAAATATCAAGGTTGCTTTTTAAGAAATGGTACGAAAGAATCTGCTGAATTAATCAAGGTTGCATTATCTAAAATACAAAATAACAGCAGGGGAAAGTTTGACCACAACCAATTGGTCGCAGGACTAGGATTCGGTTTTTGGCGGTATCTGTTTGCGGGAGGGAAAGATGCCCAATTTGATGCTACAGGGAAAGTATTGATGAAAGTTTTTCCAAAAAAGCCCAAATCTACACCAAGTGTGCAACATAACCAAAAATGGATTTTTCGAGAACTTTCCAATATTAACAATTTCCGTAATCGTTTGGCACATCACGAGCCGATTTGTTTTAAAGGTGCAATAAAAGATACCGGCTACGCTAGAAATATCCACCAATCTATTTTTGAACTGCTTAATTACATGGATGTAGATACTGCTTCAGTATTTAGCCATTTTAGCGATCAAGTGATTGCGGTCTGCGATGAAATCGACAAACTGTGATTTTCTATTATTTGTCTTAACAAGCAGCGGAGTATTAAAAACATGACCCTCATCCACCCGACCGCCGTCATCGACCCCAAAGCCGAACTCGACTCAAGCGTCAAAGTCGGCGCGTACACCGTTATCGGCCCCAACGTCCGAATCGGTGCGAACACCGAAATCGGCCCGCACGCCGTCATCAACGGCCACACCAGCATCGGCGAAAACAACCGCATTTTCCAATTTGCCAGCCTCGGCGAAATTCCGCAGGACAAAAAATACCGCGACGAGCCGACCCGGCTGATTATCGGCAACGGCAACACCATCCGCGAATTTACAACGTTCAACCTCGGAACAGTTACCGGCATCGGCGAAACCCGTATCGGCGACGACAACTGGATTATGGCGTACTGCCACCTCGCCCACGACTGCGTCATCGGCAGCCACACCATCTTCGCCAACAACGCCAGTCTCGCCGGACACGTTACCGTCGGCGACTACGTCGTTTTAGGCGGCTACACGCTGGTTTTCCAATTCTGCCGCATCGGCGACTACGCCATGACCGCCTTCGCCGCAGGCGTACACAAAGACGTACCGCCCTATTTTATGGCATCTGGCTACCGCGCCGAACCGGCCGGCCTCAACAGCGAAGGTATGCGCCGCAACGGTTTTACCGCAGAGCAGATTTCTGCCGTCAAAGACGTGTACAAAACCCTCTACCATCGCGGCATTCCGTTTGAAGAGGCCAAGGCGGACATCCTCCGCCGCGCCGAAACCCAAGCCGAGCTTGCCGTATTCCGGGACTTTTTCGCACAATCGGCGCGCGGCATCATCCGCTGACCGTATCCTTTTAATGCCGTCTGAAACCTCCAAAAGCGTTTCAGACGGCATTTTCCTTTCATTCCAATCGCAATCATCCCATTTTAAAATAAGCAATATATTGCCAAATATCTACTTACTTTAAATTTATATGTCTTGAAAATCGTTTTTTTTTGCGAAAATTTTAATTTTATGGAGATGAAAAATGGCGCAAAATTTACATGGCGATTTGATTGAAAATCCATCACCCCGCTGTCCCTGCCTGTTGGTCGTCGATACATCCGGTTCTATGTATGGCGAACCTATCGAACAGTTAAACCAAGGTGTTCAACAGTTTATCCAAGCCCTGCAAGAGGATGAAATCGCATCCTATTCCGTCGAAGTCGGCATTTTGGCAGCAGGCGGGCACGTTGAAGAAATCATCCCCTTTACCACTGCCGAACAGCTCGACTACACCAGCACCTTTACCGCACAAGGATCGACACCTTTAGGATCGGCGGTAGAACAGGGATTAAAAATGCTGGAAGACCGTAAGCGCGAATATCAAAAAAACGGCGTTGCCTACTATCAACCTTGGCTGGTGGTCATCAGCGACGGTTCTCCGACCGACAGTTGGCAGAATGCGGCCCAAGAAACCCGAACCTTGGCAGAAAATCGGAAATTGGTTTCGCTGATGGTCGGCGTAAACGATGCCGATATGGATAAACTGGGGCAATTCAGCAACCGTCCCGCATTAAAACTGGACGGTTTGCGTTTTGGCGATTTCTTCCAATGGCTCTCTGCCAGTATGAGCAGGGTTTCCGCGTCAAATTCCACAGCCGCACAGGTTTCCCTGCCGCCAATCGACACTTGGGCATCAATTTGAACCTCATAACCAAAGCCTGTTAGCGATACACATTTAAACTATCCGACAGGCTTTTCCCATATCAAACATTTTCGCAATATCGACCAAGGTCTGCTTAAATGAATCAAATTTACGATGAAACCGGAATCCCCAAACAACTGGGGGAATTATTAGGACGCGGTGGGGAAGCTGAAGTTTACCCATTGGAAGACCGCCCTGATATCCTGTTTAAAAAATACCACGACAGTGTTTTGCAAAAACGGAGAGAGATTTTAATCAACAAAATAGATGTAATGAAGCGTTTGGGACAAGAGTCCGAACTCGGCAAATCAAAAAATCTCAGCTGGCCGCTTATTCACGTTTACGACAATCAGAAAAACTGGATCGGTTATGCCATGTATCGCGCCGACGGCGTTACTATGTTCCATTTGGCGCACGCTATGGCATACAAAAAACACTTTCCTGATTTGGACAGGATAAAAATTGTCGCCTATCTGATTAATCTGCTGAAAGAAGTAAAAAAGTTACATAATCATGGCATTATGCTGGGGGATTACAACCTGCAAAATATCCTGCTCGACCCTCGCTCCGACAAGGTTACCTTAATCGATTGCGACAGCTATCAGATTCGTTATAAAGACAAATTTTATGCCTGCGAGGTCGGCACTCCGGACATGACGCCCAAAGAACACCAAAATACACCATACAAAGACCTTGTCCGAACTTTAGAAAGCGAGTACTTCTCTATTGCCATTATTTTATTCAAAGCGTTAATGCTGGGCCGACATCCTTATGATGTGGTTGGCGGCACCGATCCCGTTCAAAATTTATGCAACGGAAAATTTCCATATGGCAAAGACGGTCGCGGCATCCCCAAAGGTGCCTGGTTCAATATTTGGAGCCATATGCCTTACAAATTGAAGAGCCATTTCATTCAAACCTTTACAGAAGGTGCAAATAATCCTCAAAAACGCACAGACATCGACACTTGGCTGCGCGAATTGAATATTTACCTGCAGGAAATGCGTAAAGGCTGGCATGCGTTAGAAATCCGCCCCGACCGGCCCAAAGTCAGTGATTACAAAGGCAATAAAACAATTGAAGGCAAACAAATGATTGCCCCGCTACTGGATGTCCCCGAAACCAATGATGAAGCCTGTAAAAAATTTGCCCTGCTGACTGTCAAACATGCCCAAGGCATTTTAAAAGACTTGGCAGACGAACACCGCCGCCCTATTAAAGATTTCCGTTGCGCCCTGCTGATAACCTTAGCCGGGACAGTCCATACCTTATGGCTGAAAATAGGAGACGGTGCTTTAGTATATGAAACAATTAAGAAAATTGACGGACAAAGAATATGCGAATTAAAAACATTGGGAGATGTCGGAAAAGGAGAATATGCCAATACCACGACTTTTATTGACGAATACCTGACACAAAATGATGTACAGATGGGGACTATGCCGTCTGAACACATCACAGCCTTATTTTGTATGAGTGACGGTGCAGCCGAAAAACTGGTTTCTACCGATGGGAAACGCGTTTCGACACGTTTATCGGACTGGGCGGAATTATTGCGCCAAAGAAAACTTGCCCGCTCCAAATTATCTGAAGCATTTTATGATAAAGATTTTCAAAACAGGCACTCCGGCGATGATTGTTCAATCGCCATCATTTCGGCAGAAATTTAGCCCGCTTTGATTAAGCAGCCCAAAAATTCTATGCGGCTGCTTTTTTATGCCTATAATTTGCGTTTTCGCTATAATGCCCCTTTATTGATTCACTAAAGCCGCCAATGGCACTTACACCATGTTAGACAAATACTCCCCCGCCGAAATCGAATCCAAACACTATCAAAACTGGGAAACCCAAGGCTATTTCCGGCCCGATATGGATTTGACCAAACCGTCTTTCTCCATCCAACTGCCGCCGCCCAACGTAACCGGCACGCTGCATATGGGACACGCCTTCAACCAAACCATTATGGACGGTCTGACCCGCTACTACCGCATGAAAGGCTGCAACACCGCTTGGATTCCCGGCACCGACCACGCGGGTATCGCCACGCAAATCGTGGTCGAGCGTCAGCTTGCCGCGCAAAACGTGTCCCGTCATGACTTGGGGCGCGAAAAATTTTTGGAGAAAGTGTGGGAGTGGAAAGAAGTTTCCGGCGGTACGATTACCCAACAAATGCGCCGCGTGGGCTGCTCTGCCGACTGGACGCGTGAGTATTTCACGATGGACGACGTGCGCGCCGAAACCGTAACCGAAGTGTTCGTGCGCCTGTATGAGCAAGGCTTGATTTACCGCGGCAAACGCTTGGTGAACTGGGATCCCGTGCTTGGCACGGCGGTATCGGATTTGGAAGTGGAAAGCGTGGAAGAACAAGGCTCTATGTGGCACATCCGCTATCCGCTGGCCGATAATCCCGCCGAAGCCGTTATCGTCGCGACCACCCGTCCCGAAACACTGCTGGGCGACGTTGCCGTTGCCGTCAACCCTGAAGACGAACGTTACACCCATTTGATTGGTAAAGAATTAATCCTGCCGCTGACTGGGCGCACCATCCCCGTGATTGCCGACGAATACGTTGAAAAAGATTTCGGCACAGGCTGCGTGAAAATCACGCCTGCACACGACTTCAACGACTACGAAGTCGGCAAACGCCACGACACGCGCCTGATTAATGTGTTCGATTTGGAAGCCAAAGTGCTGGCAAACGCCGAAGTGTTCAACTTCAAAGGCGAAGCGCAACCAGGCTTTGCCCTGCCTGAAAAATACGCAGGTTTAGACCGCTTTGCCGCGCGCAAACAAATGGTTGCCGATTTGCAGGAACAAGGCTTCTTGGTTGAAATCAAACCGCACACGCTGATGACGCCGAAAGGCGACCGTACAGGCTCAGTGATTGAGCCGATGCTGACCAGCCAATGGTTTGTCGCCATGTCCGCCACACCGAACGGCGGCGAGCCTGACAGCGAATTCAAAGGCTTGAGCCTTGCCGACAAAGCCAAAAAAGCCGTCGACAGCGGCGCGGTACGCTTTATCCCTGAAAACTGGGTCAACACCTACAACCAATGGATGAACAACATCCAAGACTGGTGTATCTCGCGCCAACTGTGGTGGGGGCATCAAATCCCCGCGTGGTACGACGAAGCAGGCAATGTTTACGTCGCCCGCAATCAGGCGGAAGCCGAAAAACAAGCCGGCAAAACCGGTTTGACCCGCGAAGAAGACGTATTGGACACTTGGTTCTCCTCCGCGCTCGTGCCGTTCTCCACGCTCGGCTGGCCGTCTGAAACCGACGAACTCAAAGCCTTCCTGCCGTCCAACGTCTTGGTAACCGGCTACGAAATCATCTTCTTCTGGGTGGCGCGCATGATTATGATGACCATCCACTTTACCGGCAAAGTACCGTTTAAAGACGTGTACATCCACGGCATCGTGCGTGACCACGAAGGCAAAAAAATGTCCAAATCCGAAGGCAACGTCATCGACCCTGTGGATTTGATCGACGGCATCGGCTTGGACAAGCTGCTGGTAAAACGTACCACCGGCCTGCGCAAACCCGAAACCGCGCCGAAAGTGGAAGAAGCCACCAAAAAACTCTTTCCCGAAGGCATCCCCGGTATGGGCGCGGACGCATTGCGCTTCACTATGGCGAGCTACGCCAGCCTCGGCCGCAGCGTCAACTTCGACTTCAAACGCGCCGAAGGCTACCGCAACTTCTGCAACAAAATCTGGAACGCCACCAACTTCGTCTTGATGAACACCGAAAACCAAGACTGCGGCTACGGCGCAACCGCCGCCGAACCGCGCGGCTATTCCTTCCCCGATATGTGGATTGTAGGCCGTCTGAATCAGACCATCGAACAGGTTACGCAAGCCTACGAAACCTACCGCTTTGATTTGGCAGCGGAAACCCTGTACAGCTTTGTATGGAACGACTATTGCGACTGGTATTTGGAACTCGCCAAAGTGCAGCTCCAAACCGGCTGCGCCAGCCGCCAACGCGCCACACGCCATACCTTATTGCGCGTACTCGAAGCCGCCCTGCGCCTGCTGCACCCGATTATCCCGTTCATCACCGAAGAACTGTGGCAAACCGTCGCCCCTATGTGCGACGCGAAAACCGCCGACAGCATCATGCTCGCCCGCTTCCCCGAAGCCGACGGCGGCGAGATTGTTCAGACGGCATTTGAGCAAATGACCGTGTTGCAGGATTTGATTGGCACAGTCCGCAACCTGCGCGGCGAAATGGGCATCCAGCCCAACGTCAAAGCCCCGCTGTTTGTCGAAAGCGCGGACGACTTGGCGGACTACCTCAAATACCTGCCGATGATGACCCGCCTGACCGAAGCACGGCAAGTCGCCGCCCTGCCCGAAAGCGAAGACGCGCCCGTCGCCGTCTGCAACGGCGCGCGCCTGATGCTGAAAGTCGAAATCGACAAAGCCGCCGAAACCGCCCGTTTGGGCAAAGAAGCCGAGAAGCTGCAAAAAGCCTGGGACAAACTCAACGCCAAACTCTCCAAACCCGGCTACACCGAAAAAGCCCCCGCGCATCTGGTGGAAAAAGACAAAGCCGATTTGGCGGAATTGGAAGACAAAATGTCGAAAGTTCAAAATCAGTTGGCGAAGTTGAAAGACTGATTTGATTGAATAAACAAGGCCGTCTGAAACCATTTTCAGACGGCCTCTTTTAAGAAAGGAAACAGATGAAACGCTTTATTCTGCCGATGCTTTTATCCGCAACAACCGCCCTGGCCTCTCCGATTGCCGGTACATGGCATTGCATCGGCACGGATGAAAACATCCGCAGTGATGCAAAAGTCAAATATCTTCAGGACGGCAGTTTCCGTGGCGACGCTAAGCTCAAAGTGGACGATGGCGGCAATATCTTGGCATACCGTATTGTCGGCTCAGGGAAATGGCGTTTTGAAAACAATACCTTAACGCAAAGCCAAATCAAATATAGCGAAGTTTCACGACAGCACAGCCCCGAAACATTGGCGTGGTTGGAAAAGTCGGAGGATGGCCGGCTCTTGGAAAATATGATGTACGCCGGATTGGCCGCGCAGATGGGCAAACCCGTCAAAGATGAAGTGTATCAAGCGGATAAAACAGGCAAATTGGTGTCCGAAGACGAAACTGCCCGTGAGGTATGTACGAAAGTGAAGTAAAAAGTAACCACAGATCGGACAAGTTTGCCTGATTGCCGGTTGAGATAACAAATGCCGTCTGAAAGCCGAATATCGCTTCAGACGGCATTTTGTTTCTCAAAAATCCGGGCGGCTTCATCTGCCCCGGGGCGGAATACCGTTGCGGTTTGATAGAAAAACGGCACACATTAAACGTGCGCCGTTGCGGGGAATCGGCTAGAACAAGTGCCTTACGCCGAGATGGGCCTGCCAATTTTGTCTGAAATAATGCCTTGTAGACCGCTGCGTCTCAAAATAGAGTTGCGTATTTTTAGCTTTGTCCATATAGGAAAGTCCCAGGCCGTAAACCCACCAATGTCCTTTATTGCCGAATTTTTCAACTGCGGCTTCATTAAACGAGTGCTGCATTCCGCCTAAAAATTCCCGCTCACAATAACAGGCTTTCATTCCCTGTGGTTTTGGCAGCACCGTTATCTTTATAGGTAATTTGATGATGTCCTTCGCTGGATTTGCGAATAATCAGCCTATCCGACTTATTCCCGGCAATATCGCCGGACATATGGAAAATACCATTCCCTTTTAGTGTTCCCGTGGAAATATTGATAAATCGCTTATCCGATCCAAAGGTAATTTCCGCCTCATTGTCGATGGCCAAATCATTGATTTTTGATGTATTCGTAGCGTTCCAACGGGCGCCGTTGCTCATATTCAAGGTCAACTTCGTTGTATTCTTCTCCGGATCCGGATCATCTCGATTCTCTTCAAACAGGTTTTGCCCGCTTGGTTGATTGTCGGGATTTGACTAATCTCCATCCGGATCTCCCCCATATTTTTGTTTCCCAATATGGATTTCACCGTTGATATAGGAATCTTTATTTTTCAAATTCAGGTCAACCGTTCCCCCGTTAATAACGTGAATATCTCCGTCAATTTGAACCTTACCGTCCCCGGAGATACCGATATGAGAGTATTTACCATCTACATTGATGGCATCCCCAATGGATTTTTGTTTCCCGTTTTCATCAAGGACGGGCTTTACATCAATCTTTACATCACTATAAAAATTGATTTTGTTATAAGAACCTTCCGGTTCGCCGATTCCATTCTTTTTTTCGTCGTATTAGACCCAAATACACCATAATTTTCAGACCTATTTTGATTTCCCGTTCTATCTTAATATTAACAGCCCCGCGAAATTCCATTTCTGTTTGATTGATGTAATACTTTTTACCTGCATAAAACACAGACTCTTTATACTGAGTAACGCCGATACCGCGTGACTTTCCGGACCCTGATTTGACATACATATTTAGAGCAGACCCTGCTTCAGAGACGATTTTTGTATGGCTGTTTATATTTGCCGTTGGTTTACCCGGTATAAGATCCATATTTTTAAGAAATTGGATACCATTCTTGTCATCACTGCGTGATTTGCCCCATCTTCATAGAGGAAGTTATTTCCTTTGAATGTAATCGTCGTATCTGACATACCGTTAGGCGTATCTAATGTTTGATTCGCAAACATGACTGTATTGCTCCCAACGCCCTTGATAGATGTATTTTCAAAGGTAATCTTATTCTCCCCGGTCCAGCTTTTATCTGCCAATGTCACAGTGCCCGTGTCGGTTTTATTAGAACCAAGACTATATTTTGCTTTTCCCTTACCATTATTCGTTACAGATCCTGTTCCCCTTTCTTTTACAATGATCCAATTTTTTGGTTCCAGTACATCTGTGCCGTCAAAATTTTTCATATTAGGCACAACTTTGTCACCCACAGTAGCATCGCCCTTTATCGTAACGTCGCTCTTACCGCCATTGGCTGCCACGATAAAGACATTGATGGGTGTTGTGGACGTAGAATAATCAAAGGTATGGTGATTTTCCTGACCGGCCGTTGCAATAGCGGCAACATACAGGTTTATTTTGTCGTTCTTTTTGTTGTTTTCGGTAACAATAGTCCCCGTATTGCCGGCGGCTTAAGCCAAAAATGGCACAAAGAGAGGAAAAAGTAGTTTTTCATTTTTCATAATCTATCCCGTAACTATCGGCATACCGTACCAAATGTATTATTTCAAGTGTATATTATATCGCCGAATTATTTTGATATACAACATCGGCATAAAGATGTGCGCGGCCCAATGCTGCGGATAAAGCCGATGTATTCGGATTTATATCAGTTTAATGATATTCCCAAAGGATATTTTGATTTATGTTCAGAAATGTGCGGATGACGTTTTAACAACAGTGAAATCAAGCCCCAAGCCTCTGTTTTGCCGTTGATACGACCTTGCAGGATTTATCCCGGCGGCCCGGATGCCCCCAAACGGCACAATGCCGTCTGAAGCCCGTTCAGACGGCATTGCCTGCGCCTAGCCGTGGATAAAGCTGACTCCGTGAAGCTGCGACTGCATAATCGCCGCCTTCATCGCCGACAACGCCTTCGGACGGACAAAATTGCGCCGGTACGCCAATACGACCCGCCGGCTTGGCGGCGTACCCTCAAACGGAATAATGCTGAACAGCATATGGTCGTTTTCGGTCAGCGCGGTTGCCGGCAACACGCTGATTGCCAAACCGCTGGCGACCATATGGCGGATTGTATTGATCGAGCTGCCCTGCAATGTATTGGTCAACCCCTGTATGCGTTGTTTCGCCGCCAATTCGGAACAGCTTGAAAGTACCTGATCCCGCATACAGTTGCCTTCCGTCAGCAGCAAAACCTGCTCCTCACCCAGCATCCGGGGCGAAACGGCATCCAGTTCCTCAAATGAATGCCCTTTCGGGACAATCACGAAAAACGGTTCGTCATACAAGGGTTCGGTAACGATGCCCGGCTCTTGGAACGGTTCGGCAACGATAATCGCGTCAACGTCCCCGCGTTTGAGCGACTCGGTCAAAGTCTGCGTGTAGTTCTCTTCCAACATCAAAGGCATTTTCGGTGCGGTACGGCGCAACGAGACAATCAGTTTCGGCAGCAGGTACGGCGCAACCGTAAAAATCAGCCCGAGTTTGAACGCACCCTCCAGCTCGTTTTGTTCTTCATTTGCCAAATGCCTGATAAGCTCCGCCTCTTCCAATACCTTACGCGCCTGTGCAACGATGCGTTCCCCCGCCTCGGTCGTAATAATATCGTTGCTGCTCCGGTCAAACAAAGAGACGGCGAGCTCTTCTTCCAGTTTCTTAATGGCGATAGACAAAGTGGGCTGGCTGACAAAACAACGCCGCGCCGCCCGACCGAAATGGCGTTCTTGGGCGACTGCGACGATGTACCGCAATTCGGTTAAGGTCATGTCCTATACCTTTTTCTGTTCCGGCAAAGTAATGTTCAACTCGAGAACATCCATACCATCCTGCTTCTCTTGGGAAATACGGATATTTTCCAATGAAACATTCACATATTTGGACAAGACTTCCAGCAGCTCCTTACGCAAAGTCGGCAGGTAATCCGGCGCCTGACCTTCTTGGGCGCGCTCTTGTGCAATAATGATTTGAAGGCGGTCGCGGGCAACGGCTGCCGTTTTCTGCTTTCTGCCGAATAAAAGATCAATCAATGACATACGTTAACCTCCGAACAGACGTTTGAAGAAGCCTTTTTTCTCAGCTTCCAAGAAACGCATTTCACGGTTCTCGCCCAAAAGACGGGCAATAACATCCTTATATGCCTCAGAGGCCGCCACGCTGTCCTGATGGATGACCGGTTCGCCGGAGTTGGATGCCTGCAAAACGTTTTGAGATTCGGGAATCACACCCAGCAAGGGAATACGCAGAATGTCGCAAATGTCCTGTACTGAAAGCATTTCGCCTTTAGCCACACGTTCGGGAGAGTAACGGGTAATCAACAGATGCTCCTTAACCGAACCGCCTTGCTCCGCCTTACGGGATTTGCTTTGCAAAATTCCCAAAATCCTGTCGGAGTCTCGAACACTGGAAACCTCCGGATTGGTCGTTACAATGGCTTCATCGGCAAAATACAACGCCATCAGCGCACCTTGCTCGATACCGGCGGGAGAGTCGCAAATAATATACTCAAAGCCCATTTTTTTGCCGGACAATTCCTTCATCACTTTTTCCACGCCATCGCGCGTCAAAGCATCTTTGTCCCGAGTTTGGGAGGCAGGCAAGATAAACAGATTCTCGCAATTCTTATCTTTAATCAAAGCCTGATTAAGTGTCGCCTCACCCTGAATGACATTGATGAGATCATAAACGACACGCCGCTCGCAACCCATAATGAGATCGAGGTTACGCAAGCCCACATCAAAGTCAATTACCGCAGTTTTATATCCGCGTAATGCCAAACCTGTCGCAATACTGGCGCTGGTAGTCGTTTTACCTACACCGCCCTTACCTGAAGTTACTACAATAATTTTTGCCACAATATTTCCTTTTTAAAATATCAAACAATTACTCTGAATCAATCGCACTGATAACCAACCGGTTATCCTGCAACAATATCTGCACCGGCCGCTTATGCAGGTGATCCGGCAAATCCTGCTCAAAATTACGATAAATCCCCGCGACAGAAACCAACTCCGCCTGCATAGAGTGGATAAATATGCGGGCAGAAGTATCGCCTTTGGCACCGGCCAAAGCACGCCCCCTCATCGGCGCATAAATATGTATGTTACCGTCCGCAATCAATTCCGCCCCCTGACTGACTGCCCCGGTAACAATCAAATCGCCATCCTCGGCATAAACCTGCTGACCGGTGCGGACAGACGTTGTAATCAATACCGTCTTCCTTGCCCTTTGGTTCTGATTATTTGCCGTTTTTTGTACTTCACCATGTCCTTTAGTATTCTCAGAATGAGAGGGACAAAATAACAAATGATATTTCGCTGCCACAGCGGCCCACTGTTCATTGGAATGCTTCAAACCTAAAATCTGCATACCATATTTTGAAAATAATGAAACCAATGCGGCAAAATCTAAAGAATCCGGATAATCAAATTCCTGAACATCCAAAACAAACGGAATCATACCGGACTCTTGGAACTTCTTACCCAATTTGACCAGCACGTCCTCCAAATCAGACAAATTCGATGTATGCAAAGAAATAGACAAAACATCTATCTTTGTTGACTTTATATCAAAAGCATTCATCATAGAAACCATTATAAAATTTTTCAATGATATAAGTTTACCGCGCAAACTCCGGCTATTCAATTCATATTTTAAATAAAATACCCAATACACCCCCACCTGTCAGATATTGCATAAAATAACGCCACCTGCTTTTCAGCAGATGGCGTTATATCATCAGGTTTACTCGGCAACCGGCTTGTCAACCAACTCAACCAGTGCCAAAGGCGCATTATCACCTTTACGGAATCCATATTTCAGCACTCGAACGTAACCACCGTTACGAGCAGTAAAACGAGGACCCAAATCGCCAAACAGTTTTACTACAACATCACGGTCGCGAGTACGGTCAAATGCCAAACGACGGTTAGCCAACGACGGCTTTTTACCCAATGTAATCAACGGTTCTACCACTCGGCGCAACTCTTTTGCCTTAGGCAGGGTTGTTACAATAGTTTCGTGAGTCAATAATGAATTCGCCATATTACGCAACATTGCAGCACGATGGCTGCTGGTACGGTTTAACTTGCGATTGCCATTACGATGACGCATATCAATTATCCTTTAAGTCTTTATTAAGGTTTTTCCAAGCCTGCAGGCGGCCAAGCTTCCAACTTAGAACCCAGTGTCAAACCTTTAGATGCCAATACCTCTTTAATCTCATTCAGAGACTTGCGTCCCAAGTTCGGAGTTTTAAGAAGCTCGGTTTCAGTGCGTTGAATCAAATCACCGATATAATAAATGTCTTCAGCTTTCAGGCAATTAGCCGAGCGTACCGTTAATTCCAAATCATCTACCGGGCGCAAAAGAACAGGGTCGATAGGAGGTGCTTTTTCTTCAACCTCCTCCACAGGCGTACCCTGTAAATTGGCAAAAATAGACATCTGATCAATCAAAATACGCGCCGCACTACGTACAGCCTCCTCAGGATCAATAGAACCGTCGGTTTCAATATCCAAAACCAACTTATCGAGATCCGTCCTCTGCTCTACACGCGCAGGCTCAACTTCAAAGCTAACGCGGCTGATAGGAGAAAAGCTCGCATCCAACTGGATTGCACCAATCTGACGGTTCTCGTCACGAACTGCCTGACGACCTGAAACAGATTGATAACCACGGCCTTGCTCTACTTTAATTTCCATTTCAATTTGACCATTATCAGCCAAATGACAAATGACATGATCAGGATTCAGAATTTCTACATCATGCGGTAATTCGATATCACCGGCAGACACTACGCCAGAACCTGTTTTCTTCAACACAAGTTGAACTTGGCTACGCCCATGAAGTTTAAATACGATACCCTTGATATTCAGGAGGATATCAACCACATCCTCCTGAACACCATCGACAGTAGAGTATTCATGCAACACACCGGCAATAGCGACCTCGGTAGGAGCAAAGCCATTCATGGATGACAGTAAGATACGGCGCAAAGCATTACCTAAAGTATGCCCGAAACCACGCTCAAACGGCTGCATAGACACTTTTGCACGAGTCGCAGAAAAAGTATTTACATCAATTTGACGAGGTTTCAAAAATTCGGCTGTGCTATTCTGCATTTAACTGTCCCTCACTGTGCTGGCATTATTTAGAGTAGAATTCCACCACCAGCTGTTCATTAATATCACCGGTCAATTCCGAGCGATCCGGCATATTTTTGAATACGCCTTCCAATTTGTCAGCATCAACAGCCACCCAGCTCGGCAGGCCGATTTGAATAGCCAAACCCAATGCTTCTTGGATACGTACTTGTTTCTTAGCTTTTTCACGAACAGCTACAACATCGCCTGCTTTAACTTGGAAAGAAGGGATATTAACAACCTGACCGTTTACAGCAATAGCCTTATGAGAAACCAATTGACGCGCTTCAGCCCGAGTAGAACCAAAACCCATACGGTAAACAACATTGTCCAAACGAGACTCCAGCAACTGCAACAACAATTCGCCGGTAGAACCTTTACGACGGTCTGCTTCCGCAAAGTAACGGCGGAATTGACGCTCTAACACACCATAAATACGGCGGATTTTTTGTTTCTCGCGCAATTGCAAACCGTAGTCCGACAAACGCGGTTTTTTTGCACCGTGCTGACCGGGAGCGGAATCCAATTTACATTTGGAATCCAAAGAGCGGCGCGCACTCTTCAAAAACAAATCCGTACCTTCGCGACGTGCCAATTTACATTTAGGACCAATATAACGTGCCATGTTTTAAATCACTCCAATATTAAATACGACGTTTTTTAGGCGGACGGCAACCGTTATGAGGCAACGGGGTAACGTCAGTAATGCTGGTGATCTTGAAACCAAGGGCGTTTAAAGCACGTACAGAAGATTCGCGACCAGGCCCGGGACCTTTAATGCGGACTTCCAAATTCTTAACGCCATACTCTTGGGCAACTTTACCAGCCGCTTCTGCTGCAACTTGTGCCGCAAATGGTGTACTTTTACGAGAACCTTTAAAACCGGCGCCGCCAGAGGTAGCCCAAGACAAAGCATTGCCTTGACGGTCAGTGATTGTAATGATGGTATTGTTGAAAGATGCATGAACATGCACAATACCCTCACTCACGGTTTTACGTACTTTTTTACGTACACGCGAAGCTGTGTTTGCTTTAGCCATTAATCAAATTCCTTAAAATTTATTTCTTACCGGCAATCGCTTTGCGCGGACCCTTACGGGTACGGGCATTTGTGCGAGTGCGCTGACCACGACAAGGCAGTCCGCGACGATGACGGAAACCACGGTAGCAACCCATATCTATCAGTCGCTTGATGCTCATCGTTACTTCACGGCGCAAATCGCCTTCAACTTCATATTTGGCAACCTGCTCACGCAAAGCATCCAATTGAGCCTCGTCTAAATCTTTTGCTTTAGTAGTAGGGGCAATATTTGCCGCCTCGCAAATTAATTTAGCACGAGCCGCACCGATACCGTAAATAGCCTGAATACCAATTACGATATGAGCGTTATTAGGGATATTCACCCCTGCAATACGAGCCATATTCTTTCCTTTTTAGGGCAAATTTTATTACTATACCACAAAGTCTGCAGTTAAGAGAACCAAGTTCTTAACCTTGACGTTGTTTATGACGCGGATCAGTACAAATTACGCGAACTACACGATTACGACGGATAATCTTGCAATTGCGGCAAATTTTCTTTACAGAAGGCTGTACACGCATTTTATTTCCTTTTATTTCTTATCTGGCTCGGAAAACAATTCGAGCACGGGTTAAATCATAAGGGGTTAATTCAACTGTTACCTTATCACCTGGAGAAATACGGATATAATGCATCCGCATTTTCCCAGAAATATGACCCAATACAACATGCTCATTCTCAAGTTTTACCTTGAATGTTGCATTAGGTAAAGTCTCAAGAATCTCACCCTGCATTTGGATAATATCTTCTTTCGCCATAAGTCTATTTCCGAGACAATAATTTCATTTCCGAACGAATCATCAGCTTATCATATTGCTGAGTCAGCCTGTACGAATTTATCTGCGTACTAAAATCCATCGTTACAACAACTAGAATAAGCAAAGAAGTGCCACCCAAATAAAACGGTACGTTTAGAACCGTAGTCAGGAACTCCGGAATCAGACAAATAATCGTGATATACAGAGCCCCAAAAAGTGTTAGGTGCAATACAACCTTTTCTAAATATCTAGAAGTTTGCTCACCAGGTCTGATTCCGGGAACAAAAGCACCGCTCTTCTTTAAATTCTCTGCCATTTCTTTAGGACTAAAAACTAAAGCTGTATAAAAATAGCAAAAGAAGATAACTGTTGCCGCGAATAAAACCATATACAATGATTGGCCGTGTTGTAACAACCCGACTATTTTATACAAAATACTATTTGTATCAGTCGACCCAAACCAACCTAAAAGAGTAGAAGGAAATAGGATAATACTGGAAGCAAAAATAGGAGGAATCACGCCGGCCATATTCAATTTGAAAGGCATATGCGTATTGTGATTTCCCAATCCACTATTAAACTGACGCTTTGCATAATGAATGGGAATCTTACGTTGCGCACTTTCAAAATATACAACCAAGTAAATTAATAACAGAACCCCGAATACGATAAGCAATGCCATTAAAATACTCATAGTTCCTTGATTCACAAAAGCAACCAGCCTTGTAATACCCGATGGGATTCCTGAAGCAATCCCAGCCGTGATAATCAAAGAAATCCCGTTTCCAATACCCCTCTCGGTAATCTGTTCTCCAAGCCACATAAGAAACATCGTTCCCGTCACTAAAGAAACTACTGTGGAAACATAAAATTCAAATGAGCTTGTTACAACAATCCCTCGCTGGAATACAAAAGACGCGACACCTAGACTCTGCAATATTGCTAATAACACAGTGCCGTACCTGGTATATTTCGTAATGAGCTTCCTACCGGCTTCTCCTTCTTTCTTTAACGCCTTCAACGAAGGTAAGATTTCCGAAGCGAGCTGCACGATAATAGATGCCGAAATATATGGCATAATTCCTATTGCAAATATACTAAAGCGCTCTAACGACCCACCAGAAAACATATTCAGCATTCCTAAGATGCCGCCTCCAGCGCTCTCGTATAACTTAGCTAAAGCAACAGCATCTACACCAGGTACCGGTATATGAGCACCAATACGGAAAACGACTAAAGCTCCCAATAGAAACACTAGACGTTTTTTCAGATCTCCAAATTTGGACAATCCTGATAAAGATTGTTGATTAGCCACTGTAGTGCAAGCCTTATTCGTCTACTTTGCCACCGGCAGCTTCAATCGCAGCTTTAGCACCTTTAGTAGCTTTTACGCCTTTCAAGGTAACTGCTTTTGAGATTTCACCAGAAGCAATAACTTTCACATTAGAAGCAACCGCAGGAATCAGACCGGCTTGTTTAAGAACCAAGACATCAATTTCGTTTACAGCAATCAGATTCAACTCACTCAAACGAACTTCAGCATTAGCGGTAGCTGTTAAAGATTTGAAACCACGCTTAGGCAGGCGGCGTTGCAAAGGCATTTGACCGCCTTCAAAACCTACTTTATGGAAACCACCGGCGCGGCTTTTTTGACCTTTATGACCACGACCGCCTGTCTTACCCAAACCGCTACCAATACCACGGCCTACGCGACGACCAGCGTGAGTAGCACCCTCAGCAGGTTGAATAGTATTCAAAAACATATTAAGACTCCACTTTCAACAAGTAGCTGATTTTATTAATCATGCCACGGTTTTCAGGGGTATCTGAAACCTCCACAGTATGCTCACGGCGACGTAAACCCAAGCCGCGAGCACAAGCACGATGAGACTCAATTGTACCAATCAGGCTCTTAACCAATGTAACTTTAATCTTTTTTTGCTCAGTCATGATTAGCCCCCAAAATATCTTCTACTGTCAAACCGCGTTTAGCGGCAATATCAGCAGGGGTATATAGTTTAGACAAGCCGTCTAATGTAGCGCGTACAATATTGTAAGGATTAGTAGAACCATGAACCTTAGCAGAGATATTATGGATGCCCATAGCATCGAATACTAAACGCATTGGCCCACCTGCTTTCACACCGCTACCTTCTTTGGCAGGTTGCATAAATACTTTAGTAGCGCCATGACGACCAATAACTTCATGATGAATAGTACCATTTTTCAAAGGTACTTTAATCATGGAACGTCTGGCCTGATCCATTGCTTTCTGAACAGCAACCGGCACTTCTTTTGATTTACCTTTGCCCATACCGATGCGACCATCGCCATCACCAACAACTGTCAGCGCAGAGAAAGCCATGATACGGCCGCCCTTAACTACTTTAGTCACACGATTAACTGCGACCATTTTCTCAATCAGGCCGTCACCGCGTTCTTCAATTTCATGTTTTGCCATCTGAAAGTCTCCAAAGATTAGAAGCTTAAACCATTTTCACGTGCAGCTTCAGCCAAAGCTTTCACACGACCGTGATATTGGAAACCTGAACGGTCAAAAGCAACTTTTTCAACACCCGCTGCTTTAGCTTTTTCAGCAATACGTTTACCAACTACAGCTGCCGCTTCAACGTTGCTACCTGATTTCAGGCTACTACGCACTTCAGCTTCCAATGTAGAGGCTTGAGCCAATACTTTATCACCTTCAGCACTAATTACTTGGGCATAAATATGATTATTGCTGCGGAACACACATAATCTTACCATTTTCAAGTCCGCAATACGTGCACGGGTTTTACGTGCACGACGGAGTCGGGTTGTATGTTTATCCATTAGTGAACCTCAATTATTTTTTCTTGGCTTCTTTCATCACTACTACTTCACCTACATAACGAACACCTTTACCTTTATAAGGCTCAGGAGAACGGAATGCACGAATTTCAGCAGCGACTTGACCAACCACTTGTTTATCCGCACCAGTCAAAACGATTTCTGTTTGGCTGGGAGTTTGAACAGAAACACCCTCAGGCATTTCATATACGATGGGATGAGAGAAACCCAAAGACAAGTTCAAAACTTTGCCTTGAGCCTGGGCACGATAACCCACACCAATCAATTGAAGCTTTTTCTCAAAACCTTCAGAAACTCCCTTAACCATGTTATCAACCAATGCACGAGCAGTACCAGACATAGCATTAGCCTGTTTACTGTCATTTTTTGCAGCAAAAGTTAATTTACCATCGTTCAGTTCGATAGCGACATCGGAATGCAAAGGAAAAGACAATTCGCCGTTTTTACCCTTGATTACCAATGCATCTGTTCCGAATTTTACTTCTACACCAGCAGGAACAGTCACTGGTTTTTTTGCGACGCGTGACATTTACATTTCTCCACTAGGCTACGATGCACAATAACTCACCGCCCACACCCTCAGAACGAGCTTTGCGATCAGTCATGACACCTTTAGAAGTACTAACAATAGCGACACCCAAACCATTCATTACGCTGGGAATCTCACTTGATGCTTTGTAAATACGCAAACCCGGACGTGAAACACGTTTAATTTGCTCAATTACCGGACGGCCTGCATAGTATTTCAATTGAATTTCCAATACCGGTTTTGCATCAGCAGAAACCGCAAAATCCTCGATATAACCCTCTTCCTTCAGAACTTTTGCAATTGCACATTTTAATTTAGAGGAAGGCATAGCAACCGTTACTTTATCAGCACGTTGCGCATTGCGAATACGAGTCAACATATCGGAAATAGGATCATGCATACTCATTATTTATACTCCTATTACCAGCTAGCTTTAACAACACCGGGAATCTCGCCACGCATAGCGATTTCACGGATTTTAATACGACCCAAACCAAATTTACGGAAAGTGCCGCGAGGACGACCTGTCAAAGCACAACGACGGCGTTGACGCACAGGTGCCGCATTACGGGGAATGGATTGAAATTTCAAACGTGCTTCAAAACGTTCTTCTTCAGTCGCATTCGAATCATTAATAACGGCGAAAATTGCCTCACGTTTGGCTGCAAACTTTTTCGCCAATGCTTGACGTTTCAGCTCACGATTAATAAGTGCTTTCTTAGCCATGATTATCCTTTAAACGGAAACTTGAACAGTGACAACAAAGCTTTCGCTTCTTCATCAGTTTTTGCAGTGGTTGTAATAGTAATATTCAAACCACGCAAAGCATCAATTTTATCGTATTCAATTTCCGGAAAAATAATTTGCTCACGAACGCCCATATTGTAATTGCCACGGCCATCAAATGATTTACCGCTTACACCACGGAAGTCGCGTACGCGAGGTAATGCAATAGTAATCAAACGATCTAAGAATTCAAACATTTGATCACGACGCAATGTTACTTTGCAACCAACCGGATAGTTATCACGGATTTTAAAACCTGCGATAGATTTACGGGCGACAGTAACAACCGGCTTCTGACCGGCAATTTTCTCTAAATCGGAAACAGCATGTTCCATAACCTTTTTATCGGCAACAGCTTCACCCACACCCATATTCAAGGTGATTTTTTCAATACGCGGGACTTCCATTACTGACTTGTAGCCGAATTGTTTAACCAATTCGGGAACAACTGCCTCTTTATAAAACTCTCTCAACCGAGCCATGTTATCTCCTTATGCCCCAATGATAGAGCCATTTGATTTGAAGAAACGAACGCGTTTAACTTTGCCTTCATTTTCAATCAGCTTAATACCGACACGGTCCGCTTTCTTAGTTTCCGGATTCAGGATTGCAATATTAGAAATATCCAAAGGCATTTCTTTGGCAATAATGCCACCCTCAATACCACGCATTGGATTAGGTTTTTGATGGCGTTTTACAATATTAACGCCCTCAACAACAACTTTATCACCCAACACTCGAACTACCTGACCATGTTTACCTTTGTCTTTACCGGTAATTACTACAACCCGATCGCCTTTAATGATTTTATTCATCGCGCTATTCCTTATAATACTTCAGGCGCCAATGAAACGATTTTCATAAATCGCTCAGTACGCAATTCACGGGTTACCGGACCAAAAATACGAGTACCCAAAGGTTCAAGTTTATTATTCAGCAACACAGCGGCATTGTTATCGAATTTGATTAACGCACCATCAGGACGACGCACGCCCTTAGCAGTACGAACAACTACCGCATTGTATACATCGCCTTTTTTGACACGGCCACGCGGGGCTGCATCTTTAACTGCCACTTTAATAATATCGCCAACAGAAGCGTAGCGACGCTTAGATCCGCCCAATACCTTGATGCACATTACGCGACGCGCACCAGAGTTATCAGCCACATCTAAGATGGTCTGCATTTGAATCATTTTAACACCTTTAAATTGACCAACTTAATTTACCATTTTCACATAACTTGCACCTTACTTTAAGCTGCTCATTAAATGAAACCATCACGGTTCTAGCAAACCAGTCTTGGATCCCGAAGGGAGAGAAACTTCCATAAGAAGCTGGAAGATAAGAAACGAAGTTTACACGCAAATCAACTTTGCTGCAAGACTTCGTTTCTTGATTAAGCCGCATGACTGTATTTTAAATCAAACAGTACGTGCTTTCTCAACCAATTCTTTTACAACCCAAGACTTGGTTTTTGACAAAGGACGAGATTCCGCAATTACCACTACATCACCAATCCCATATTGATTATTTTCATCATGGGCATGAATTTTAGTGGATAACCGGATAATTTTACCGTACAGAGGGTGTTTAACTTTACGTTCAACCAATACCGTAACGGTTTTGTCCATCTTGTCGCTTACCACTTTGCCTTGCAAAGTACGAACATTTTTATTTTCGCTCATTACTTAGCACCTTTTTCAGTTAAAATGGTTTTAATACGAGCAATATCGCGACGTACACGTTTTAATTCGCTTGGTTTACCCAATTGACCGGTGGCATTTTGCATACGTAAGCCAAATTGAGCTTTCAACAAGTCCAACAAATCTGCATTTAATTGCTCAATAGATTTGTCTTTCAATTCATTTGCTTTCATTATTGACCTACCTGTCTTACTACAAAGGTCGTAGGAATGGGCAATTTGGCGGCAGCCAATTCAAATGCCTCACGAGCCAAAGCCTCCGGAACACCGTCCATTTCATACAACACTTTGCCTGGTTTGATTTCGGCAATGTAATATTCCACGTTACCTTTACCGCCACCCATACGAACTTGGATAGGTTTTTCAGTAATTGGTTTATCGGGGAATACACGAATCCAAATACGACCACCACGTTTAATATGGCGGGTCATTGTACGACGAGCAGCTTCGATTTGGCGGGCAGTCAAACGGCCACGACCAACGGCTTTCAAACCGAACTCACCGAAACTTACTTTGTTACCGCGGGTAGCAATGCCGGTATTGCGGCCTTTTTGTTGCTTGCGGTATTTCAGTCTAGTTGGCTGCAGCATTACGTCCACCTGCCTTTCTTTGTTTCTTTTCATGCTCAGGTTTAGCTGAAGCCTTTACATTTCCTTCAGTATAAACCCAAACCTTCAGACCCAGCACGCCATAAGTAGTATGGGCTTCGCTAGTCGCATAATCTACATTTGCACGTAAAGTATGCAGCGGTACACGACCTTCACGATACCATTCGCTACGGGCAATATCCGCACCATTCAGACGGCCTGAAGTCATAATCTTGATGCCTTTTGCCCCTGAGCGCATAGCATTTTGCATTGCGCGCTTCATAGCACGACGAAATTGAACGCGTTTTTCCAATTGCTGGGCAATACCATCGGCAATAATTTGCGCATCCAATTCAGGTTTACGGATTTCTTCGATATTCACATGAACAGGCACACCCATCAAGGCTTGCAAATCACGTTTCAGAACTTCGATATCCTCACCTTTTTTACCAATTACTACGCCTGGACGGGCAGAGTGAATGGTAATACGTGCAGATTTTGCAGGACGTTCAATAACTACGCGACCAACAGAAGCATTCGCCAATTTTTTACGCAGGTAGTTACGAACATCAATATCTTGTTTCAAAACAGCAGAAAAGTCGGTGCTTTTAGCAAACCATTTTGAAGCCCAGTCTTTAGTTACCGCCAGGCGAAAGCCTGTAGGGTTAATCTTTTGTCCCATAGCTTTTCCTTAGTTGCCCACTGTCACATTGATATGACAAGTTTGTTTTTCAATGCGGTTACCGCGACCTTTGGCACGAGCTTGGAAACGTTTCAAGCTTGGACCTTTGTCAACAAAGATAGTTACCACTTTCAACTCATCAATGTCGGCACCGTTATTGTGCTCGGCATTAGCAATAGCCGACTCCAATACTTTTTTAATCAGCTCGGCACCTTTTTTAGGACTGAAAGCCAGAATATTCAAAGCTTGGGCAACGTCTTTACCACGAATCAAATCAGCTACCAAACGAGCCTTTTGAGCAGAGATACGGGCATTTTTATGTTGTGCATTTACTCTCATGATTCACCTTATTTCTTTTTAGCCTTTTTATCAGCCAAGTGGCCTTTAAAGGTACGGGTCAATGAGAATTCGCCTAATTTATGACCAACCATGTTATCACTGACAAACACGGGCACATGGGTACGGCCGTTGTGTACAGCAATGGTCAGACCGATAAAATCAGGCAGAATGGTAGAACGACGAGACCAAGTTTTAATCGGGCGCTTGTCGTTGCTTGCACGAGCAGCATCTACTTTTTTCAGCAAATGCAGGTCTACATATGGGCCTTTTTTCAATGAACGAGCCATACTAATTAACCTTTATTTGAGTAACGACGACGAACAATCATGTTATCCGTGCGTTTGTTATTACGAGTGCGGTAGCCTTTAGCAGGAGTACCCCATGGGCTAACAGGTTCGCGAGCTTCACCAGTACGACCTTCACCACCACCATGCGGGTGATCGACAGGGTTCATGACAACACCACGAACGGTCGGACGAATACCGCGCCAACGATTGGCACCGGCTTTACCGATTTTCTTCAGGCTTTGCTCTTCATTACCGACTTCACCGATGGTTGCACGGCAATCTACGTTGATTTTACGGACTTCGCCAGAACGCAGACGGACTTGAGCGTATGCGCCTTCTTTAGCCAGCAATACCGCAGAAGCACCGGCAGAACGTGCAATTTGTGCACCTTTACCAGGCTTCATTTCAATACAGTGGATAGTCGTACCAACCGGAATGTTGCGGATCGGCAGGGTGTTACCTACTTTGATGGCAGCTTCAGCACCGGAAACTAATACAGCACCTGCTTGAATACCGCGAGGAGCGATGATGTAGCGACGTTCGCCGTCTGCATAGCACAACAGTGCAATAAAGGCAGTACGGTTAGGATCGTATTCGATACGCTCTACTTTGGCAGGAATACCGTCTTTGTTACGTTTAAAGTCTACAACACGGTAATGGTGTTTATGACCGCCGCCTTTATGACGAGTGGTGATATGACCATTATGGTTACGACCAGCAGTAGAATTTTTCTTTTCGAGCAAAGGTGCATAAGGCGCACCTTTGTGCAAACCTTCTGTTACCACGCGAACCATGCCGCGACGGCCTGCAGAGGTCGGCTTCATTTTAACGATTGCCATTTTGTTTATTCCTTATCTGCAGCTGCAGCAGCGGCTTCCAAATCCAACTCTTGACCGGCAGCCAAGCTTACATAAGCTTTTTTAACATCACTGCGGCGACCCAAAGTACGACCAAAACGCTTAGTTTTGCCTTTAGCGGTAACGGTAGTTACAGAAGTAACTTGAACACCGAACAGCAGCTCGACAGCAGCTTTGATTTCAGGCTTGGTTGCATTTGCCAAAACTTTAAACGTCATTTGGTTGCGTTTTTCAGCCAATACGTTGCTTTTTTCAGAAACGACAGGTGCCAAGATTACTTGAGTCAAACGTTGTTGATTCATACCCATTGCTCCTCTAATTGTGCAACTGCATCTTTAGTGATAACGACTTTTTTGTAACGCAGCAAGCTGTAAGGATCAACTTGTTGGGCTTCCAAAACCAACACGTTTGGCAAGTTGCGTGAAGCCAAGTAAACATTCTCGTCGAGCTGTTTGGTTACAAACAACACTTGCTCCAGACCCAAATTTTTCACTTGTTCGGCAAAAACTTTGGTTTTAGGAGTTTCAGCAGTCAACGCCTCAATCGCAAACAAACGCTCGTCACGAGCCAATTGGGACAGAATAGTCGCCATACCGGCACGGTACATTTTACGGTTTACTTTTTGAGTGAAGTTTTCGTCAGGTTTGTTCGGGAACGCGCGACCGCCTTTACGCCACAGCGGAGAAGAAGTCATACCGGAACGGGCGCGGCCGGTACCTTTTTGACGCCATGGTTTTTTGGTCGAGTGTTTTACTTCGGCACGGGTTTTTTGAGCACGGTTGCCAGAGCGGGCGTTTGCCAAGTAGGCATTTACCAGCTGATGAACCAACGCTTCATTGTATTCGCGGGCGAACAAAGCATCAGAAACAGACAGGCTGCCTGAAACTTGTCCTTTAGCGTCAATTACTTTCAATTCCATTACGCACCTACTTTCACGCTGGGACGAACTACAATATTACTATTGACCGCACCCGGAACAGCACCCTTAACCAACAGCAGTTGGCGTTCTGCATCAACACGGACAACTTCCAATTTTTGAACAGTTGCTTTGGTGTTGCCGTATTGGCCGGCCATGCGCTTACCGGGGAACACGCGACCCGGGTCTTGCGCCATACCGATAGAGCCTGGAACACGGTGAGAACGGGAGTTACCGTGGGAAGTACGTTGGGCGCCGAAGTTATGACGTTTGATTGTACCGGAGAAACCTTTACCTTTAGAGGTACCGGTTACATCGACCAGCTGACCGACTTCAAACATAGAAACGGTGATTTCGTCACCGGCTTTCAATTCAGCTAATTTTTCTTCAGTCAAAGCAAACTCAATCAAACCGCGACCGGCTTCAACACCTGCTTTTGCAAAGTGTCCGGCTTCGGCTTTGTTGACACGATTGGCTTTTTTCTGACCAAAGGTAACTTGAACGGCGGTATAACCGTCAGTATCTTTGGATTTTACTTGTGTAACGCGGTTGGCAGACATATCCAAAACGGTTACCGGAACAGAAACACCCTGTTCGTCGAACACGCGGGTCATACCAACTTTGCGTCCAACCAGACCTAAAGTCATGATTATTTTCCTTTTAAAGTAAAGGGACAGGCTACGATTGGCCTGTCTTTCGGACAAAGTTAAACTTAGCACAAATGTACCAAGCTCGGCATTATATCCGACAAGTCAAAGAAATATCAACAGAAATATCAGAAATATCTTCAATATGCCGTCTGAAGCGTTTTGAATCTTCAGACGGCATAGGGTCGGACTCTTTCAAAAGGCCTGTATCCAATCATCACAGCGTATGCATCTTTCTTCGACAAACCGGAATATGGTTGATGACTGCATCCATTATTTCTTTGAGATGGTAGTTTTCGTATGCCGAATAGTAAACGGGTTTGGAAATCTGCAAACCTGTCGCTTCCAGAAGCCTTTTTTGTACCGATTCGGCCTTTTCGTCTAGAAACTGTTGCAAATTCGGCAGTGGCTGATGCAGCACCCTATCCCAATAACGTCCTTTCATCGCCATATCCGCCTGATTGATTGCAACAATAACCCTATCCGGATCAATCATTTTAAGGATAACGTCCCTCAATAAATCATAAGCCGTACCCAAATCGCGGGAGCTGCCGTCAAGGATAACGAACACCAAATCTATCCAGCCCCACTGCCCATCCGAATGAGTGTAGGTTTTGGACAGGACATCAATCAGTTTTTGCCGATGTGTGCGGTCAGCCTCCTTCCCGTCGCCCAAACCTGCGCTGTCCCAAAACCGCAACACATCGTTCAGCATATAGCTTTCGACCAATTGCGTTTCGGGATCCACGCCTGTGCCTACCTTGGCTTTTTGTTCGCCAAACAAGGCATTTAAGGTTGAGGACTTGCCGACACCTGTCGCACCGACAAGCAAGACATCCAGAGGATGGAAACCGGCTGCTGTGACTTTTTGCCCGATTTCAGAAATACGGTAACGATGCATATGCGCTCCTACCAGCCAAACCAAGGGGCAATCGTGCTAATCCCCCTTCCAATCGTTTCTCCAATCGCTTTTGCAGCGCCGCCGATCAGCGTCCCGACACTGCTCGCTATCGTTGAAACAACATCTTTAACCACGCCTCCCGCAGCCCCCAATATTTTCTCCAGCGCACTGCCGATACTGCTGTCGATTTCTTGCCGCTCCTCCTGTTTGCGGCGGCTGGTATCTCGCTCGATTTCTTCCACATTAATCTTCTCTGCCACAATCACCCGTTTTTCAGACGGCATAGCCGTAATGATGTAACGCAACAGGCGGGTTATGTTATAGGGACGCTGCTCCTCATCCTCACTCTTAAAGCCCGCTGAAAAATAAATCGGGTTGACCGTAACGCCGGTAGCTTCCTGAATGCGCTTACGTGTCGAACACACTTTCTCCTCCAAAAAGTTTTCCAAGGCGGCGTTCGGACGGCCGGCTTCCGCATCCCAATTCCGCCCTTTCATCGCCATATCGCACTGATTAATCGCAACCAGCAACCGGTCTGTACGGCCTTCCCCGCTCTTCTTCAATGTATTGATGATTACATTGTTAATCAGTTCGTATGATGTCCCCAAGTCTCTGGAGCCGCCGTCAAGCAGCACCAAAACCAAGTCGATGACGGCATTGCCGTTACTGTCTTTCTCCAGCAGCTTATTGATGATATTGCGCCAGTGCCGTTGATCTGCCTCCTCTCCGTCGCCCAAACCCGGACTATCCCAAATCGTCATATTCTCCAATTCATATTTGGCAATATCCATAGTTTCAGGATCTACGCCCACGCCTACTTTTGCGACTTCCTTTACCGCCCCATCACTCTTTCCCGTTGCCTGATCTATGCTGAACAAGGCATTGATGGTGGATGATTTGCCGCAACCGGTGGCTCCGGTAATCAAAATATTGACGTGCGTATCCTGCAAGATATTAACCGCCCGCTCCAAATCATGCCGTTCTTCCGAATTCAATTCTTTGTTGTTTAAAATATCTTTAAAGACATTAAGTAGGCTCATCATCTTTCCTTTATTTACTTGAGAATAAAACATCATCCATCCTTAGAATCAGATGGATGCTTCTGCCCAAACCAAGCCTGATTCTACCTTTCTTCGGGGGGGGGCAAGCCTTCGGAAAGCTATGGATAAAAAATATCCTGTTTTGTTCACTAAAAAATGCCGTCTGAAAATTCTTGAAGCACAAAATAAGCCGATTTCACCGACCGCACTGTTTTTTGATTTTGTTGTTTTATCTTGAATCTGTTTGCCGCCGCATATTTTCAGACGGCATAACATAAAAAATCCCCAAGCATTGATTGCTTGGGGATTTTCGACAGTCCGAATTATTGGACTTTGATTTCTACATCAACACCGGCCGGCAAATCCAGCTTCATCAGCGCATCGGTAGTTTTATCGGTCCAATCCACGATGTCCATCAGGCGCAAGTGGGTGCGGATTTCCAATTGTTCACGGGAAGTTTTGTTCACGTGCGGAGAACGCAAAATGTTGAAACGCTCGATTTTGGTCGGCAAAGGAATCGGACCTTTTACAACGGCACCGGTGCGTTTTGCAGTTTCAACGATTTCTTGAGCAGAACGGTCAATCAAGGCGTAATCATAAGCTTTCAGGCGGATACGGATTTTTTGGTTTGCCATTTATCAATATCCCTCAATTAAGCAATTACAGAAGAAACCACGCCGGCACCCACGGTACGACCGCCTTCGCGAATCGCAAAGCGCAGGCCTTCTTCCATAGCGATAGGCGCAATCAGTTCTACAGTAATGGTTACGTTCTCACCGGGCATTACCATTTCCACGCCTTCTTCCAAAGTAACCGCGCCGGTTACGTCGGTGGTACGGAAGTAGAATTGCGGACGGTAGTTGGCGAAGAACGGAGTGTGACGACCGCCCTCTTCTTTGCTCAATACATACACTTCTGCTTTGAACTTGGTGTGCGGAGTGATGGTACCCGGTTTGGCTAATACCTGACCGCGTTCCACTTCTTCACGTTTGGTACCGCGCAGCAATACGCCTACGTTGTCGCCTGCCTGACCTTCGTCCAGCAGTTTGCGGAACATCTCGACACCGGTACAGGTGGTTTTTTGGGTTTCTTTCAGACCGACGATTTCGATCTCGTCGCCAACGTGGATGACACCGCGCTCTACACGGCCGGTTACTACCGTACCGCGGCCGGAGATGGAGAATACGTCTTCGATAGGCAGCAGGAACGGTTTGTCCACGGCACGCTCGGGAGTCGGGATGTAGCTGTCCAATGCGGCAGCCAGTTCGAAGATTTTTTCTTCGTAAGCGGCATCGCCTTCCAAAGCTTTCAGTGCGGAACCTTGTACGATTGGGCAGTCGTCGCCTGGGAAGTCGTAGCTTGACAGCAGGTCGCGGATTTCCATTTCAACCAGTTCCAACAGCTCGGCATCGTCGACCATATCGCATTTGTTCATGAATACGATGATGTAAGGTACACCTACTTGGCGGGCCAACAGAATGTGTTCGCGGGTTTGCGGCATAGGGCCGTCGGCGGCGGAACATACCAAGATTGCGCCGTCCATTTGTGCGGCACCGGTAATCATGTTTTTAACGTAGTCGGCGTGACCCGGGCAGTCTACGTGTGCGTAGTGGCGGGTTTCGGTTTCGTATTCTACGTGTGAGGTATTGATGGTAATACCGCGGGCTTTTTCTTCGGGGGCGTTGTCGATTTGGTCGTAAGCTTTTGCAGCACCGCCGAATTTTTTAGCCAAAATAGTAGTCAAAGCAGCAGTCAGGGTGGTTTTACCATGGTCAACGTGACCGATGGTGCCAACGTTTACGTGCGGTTTGCTACGTTCGAATTTTTCCTTAGCCATGAGCTAATTCCTTTACATATAAAGATCGATTAAAGAACAGAGGCCGTCTGAAAAATCATTTCAGCCTTTCAGACGGCCTATTTGCCTGATTAGCCTTTACGGGCTTCAGTTACAGCAGCAGCTATGTGGGCAGGAGCTTCAGCGTATTTTTTGAACTCCATAGAGTAAGTAGCGCGGCCTTGGGTTGCAGAACGCAGGTCGGTAGAATAACCGAACATTTCTGCCAAAGGTACTTCGGCACGGACTTTTTTACCGCCGATACCGTCATCATCCATACCCAATACAACACCGCGACGACGGTTCAAGTCGCCCATTACGTCACCCATGTATTCTTCAGGGGTTTCCACTTCAACTGCCATAATCGGCTCAAGCAGGGCAGGATTGGCTTTACGCATACCTTCTTTGAAGGCTTGGGAAGCAGCCAATTCGAAGGCCAGTTGAGAAGAGTCGACATCGTGTGAGGAACCGAAGATCAAACGTACGCGTACGTCCACTACAGGGTAGCCTGCAACGATACCGTTAGGCAGGGTGTCACGGATACCTTTATCGACAGACGGAATGAATTCGCGAGGAATCACACCGCCTTTAATTTCATCGATAAATTCGTAGCCTGCACCACCCGGTTCCATAGGTTCCATTTTGATCACAACGTGACCGTATTGACCTTTACCGCCGGATTGTTTGGCGTGTTTGTATTCGGCTTCGACTTCTTTGCGGATGGTTTCACGGTAAGCCACTTGGGGTGCGCCGATATTCGCTTCCACACCGAATTCGCGTTTCATACGGTCAACAATAATTTCCAGGTGCAGCTCGCCCATACCCGAAATAATGGTTTGACCGGACTCTTCGTCTGTACGGACACGGAAAGAAGGATCTTCTTTAGCCAGGCGGTTCAGGGCAATACCCATTTTCTCTTGGTCGGCTTTGGTTTTCGGCTCAACGGCAATATGGATTACCGGCTCGGGGAATTCCATGCGTTCCAAGATAATCGGTGCATTTTCTGCACACAAAGTTTCACCGGTAGTAACGTCTTTCAGACCGATAGCGGCTGCGATGTCGCCGGCGCGTACTTCTTCAATTTCAGTACGGTCCGCAGCAGTCATTTGTACCAAACGGCCGATACGTTCGCGAGTGCCTTTTACGGAGTTCAATACGGTATCGCCGGATTTTACTACGCCTGAGTAAACGCGGATAAAGGTCAGCTGACCGACGTATTTGTCGTTCAACATTTTGAATGCCAATGCAGAGAATTTCTCTTCATCGCTGGCTTGACGGCTGTCGGCTTCTTCAGTGTTAGGATTAACACCTTGAACCGGAGGAATATCGGTAGGGGCTGGCAGCAATTCTACAACTGCGTCCAACATACGTTGAACACCTTTGTTTTTAAATGCAGAACCACACAGCATAGGTTGGATTTCGCCTGCCAGAGTACGTTGACGCAATGCACCTACGATTTCTTCCTCGGTCAGCTCATCTCCACCCAAGTATTTATCCATCAATTCTTCGCTGGCTTCTGCTGCGGCTTCAATCATGTTTTGACGCCATTCCTCGGCAGTTTCAACCAATTCGGCAGGAATGTCGCCATAGGTAAAGGTTGTACCTTTATCGGCCTCATTCCAAATGATGGATTTCATTTTCAACAGATCGACAACGCCGGTGAAACTGTCTTCCGCACCCACCGGAATCACGATAGGCACAGGGTTTGCGCGCAAACGGGTTTTCATTTGCTCGACAACGCGGAAGAAGTTGGCACCTTGACGGTCCATTTTGTTTACAAATGCCAAGCGCGGCACTTGGTATTTGTTGGCTTGCCGCCATACGGTTTCGGATTGAGGTTGAACACCACCCACCGCGCAGTAAACCATTACCGCACCATCCAATACACGCATAGAACGCTCTACCTCTACGGTAAAGTCAACGTGTCCCGGGGTGTCGATGATGTTGAAGCGGTGTTCTGGGAATTGTTTCGCCATACCGGACCAGTAGGAAGTAACGGCAGCGGAGGTAATGGTAATACCACGCTCTTGCTCTTGTTCCATGTAGTCGGTAGTAGCCGCGCCATCATGCACTTCGCCCAGCTTGTGGGTCAAACCGGTATAGAACAAAATACGTTCTGTCGTCGTGGTTTTACCCGCATCGATATGGGCGGAAATACCGATGTTGCGGTACAGGCTGATCGGGGTCTTACGAGCCATTTTGTTAGCCTTTCGATATTAGAAACGGAAGTGAGAGAATGCTTTGTTGGCTTCAGCCATGCGGTGTACTTCTTCACGTTTTTTCAACGCACCGCCACGGCCTTCAGCCGCATCAATCAATTCGCCTGCCAAACGCAGATCCATAGATTTCTCACCACGTTTACGGGCCGCATCACGAACCCAACGCATTGCCAAAGCCAGACGACGTGAAGGACGAACTTCAACAGGAACTTGGTAGTTTGCACCACCTA
Organism: Neisseria lactamica; assembly: GCF_901482445.1. NCBI lineage: Bacteria > Pseudomonadati > Pseudomonadota > Betaproteobacteria > Neisseriales > Neisseriaceae > Neisseria > Neisseria lactamica. The sequence continues at coordinate 1,635,563 of NZ_LR590477.1, forward strand.
CACGGCGGCTTTTCACTTCCACGATAGGTTTGGCGTTTGCAATGGCTTCGTTAAATACTTCGATTGCTGCTTTGCCGGTTTTTTTCTCAATTTGCTCCAGGGCACCGTAAACGATACGTTCTGCAACAGATTTTTTACCGTCAATCATCAATACGTTCATGAATTTAGTCAGCTCGACGCTGCCGAATTTAGGATCTGGCAGTACGTCGCGCTTAGGGACTTCTCTACGTCTTGGCATTTTAATTTCCTTTAATCTATTCAGTCGGGTCAATTCCCATGAATACCCAATTGAGTATTCACTTACTCGGCCGTTGTTCAGCTTAGGCGGCCGACGTGCCTATTTGAGTCCCTATAATTATTTAGGACGCTTAGCACCGTATTTGGAACGGGCTTGTTTACGGTCTTTAACACCTGCAGTATCCAAAGAACCGCGTACAGTGTGGTAACGCACACCCGGCAAGTCTTTTACACGGCCGCCGCGAATCAGTACGACGCTGTGCTCTTGCAGGTTGTGGCCTTCGCCGCCGATGTATGAAATGACTTCAAAACCGTTGGTCAGGCGGACTTTACATACTTTACGCAATGCAGAGTTAGGTTTTTTAGGGGTAGTCGTGTATACACGGGTGCACACGCCGCGTTTTTGCGGGCAGGCTTCCAGTGCGGGCACTTTGTTTACGTACACAGGCTTTTGACGGCCTTTGCGTACCAATTGGTTGATAGTTGGCATATTTTCTCGTCCTGTTGAGTTAAATACTTGCCGACACCATGTCGGCAAGAGTGGAATTATATTTTTATTGCAAACACTTAGTCAAGCAAAACATTGTTCCCGTTTTATTATTTTTCTTTTTCCGGATAAAGGCTTAAGCCTGCACAATCCATGTAAAATGCCGTCTGAAGCCTTCAGACGGCATTTTAGGCAAACGATTGTTACCAAACGGTACTTTCCATTTCATCGGTCGGGCGCATTTCATCTTCGATGGTCGATTTGATGGACTTGCTTCAACCGGGAGATAATGGCTTTATCTGCCAGATCAATGAAGGGGATAATAACAACATCTCCTTCTATGACTCTCCCTCCAATGAGCTATTTGCAGAAATCGAAAAACTAAAATTAATCATAAGCCATCAAAAAGAATTAATCCTGCATAAAGACCAAATGCTGCAACAGAAAACCGATGAAAATGTGCTGTTGAAAGAATTGGTAAGCAGCCTGCGTTCCAAATCAATACGAATGCCGTCTGAAAGAAAAACCGCAGGCTCAAGGCTTGCGGTTTTTTTTATTGAATGAACGCGCCGAAGATTATTCATCCGTTACTTGGGTTTCAGCAGTCTCCTGCCCTACCTCTTGCCATTGTTGATGGCGGCTGCGGTGGTAAGTCAAACCGGTACCGGCAGGAATCAGACGGCCGACGATGACGTTCTCTTTCAGACCGCGCAGCTCGTCTTGTTTGCCCATAATCGCGGCTTCGGTCAGGACGCGGGTCGTTTCTTGGAACGATGCGGCGGAAATGAAGCTGTCGGTGGACAGGGAGGCTTTGGTAATACCCAGCAATACGTTTTCGTAACGTGCCGGTTCTTTGCCTTCTTCCAAAGCTTTTTCATTGGCAGCCATCACATCGCCGCGTTCGACCTGCTCTCCGGTAATGAAGCCGGTTTCGCCGGCATCCGCAATGTTCACACGGCGCAACATTTGACGGATGATGACTTCGATGTGTTTGTCGGAAATCTTCACACCTTGCAGGCGGTAAACCTCTTGCACCTCTTGGACAATGTAGCGTGCCAGTGCTTCGATACCTTGCAGACGCAGAATATCGTGCGGATCGACCGCGCCGTCCACAATGGTTTCGCCTCGGTTTACCACTTGACCGTCGTGTACCAAAATCTGTTTCTCTTTGGAAATCAGGGTTTCGTATGCCACACCGTCCACGTCGGTAATAATCAGACGCTGTTTGCCTTTGGTTTCTTTACCGAAGGAAACGGTACCGGTAATTTCCGCCAACATACCTGCATCTTTCGGCACGCGTGCTTCAAACAACTCGGCAACGCGCGGCAGACCGCCGGTAATGTCGCGGGTTTTGGAAGAGGCTTGCGGGATACGCGCCAATACGTCGCCTTTACCGATTTCCTGACCTTCGCGTACGGTAATCACTGCGCCCACTGGGAACGCCATAGATACCGGAGTAGAAGTACCCGGGATGCAGATTTCCAAACCGTTTTCGTCCAAGAGTTTCACAGTCGGACGCAGCAGTTTGGATGCGCTGCCGGAACGGCGTTTACCGTCAATCACTACCAAAGTGGACAAACCGGTTACATCATCGGTTTGTTTGGCAACGGTAACACCCTCTTCCACGTTTTCGAATTTCACCATACCTGCGTGTTCGGTAATCATCGGACGGGTATGCGGATCCCAAGTTGCCAAGGTTTGACCGGCTTTGATGGCCATACCGTCTTGTACCAGCAGGATGGCACCGTAAGGTACTTTGTGGCGTTCACGTTCACGGCCGATATCGTCATGAATCACGACTTCGCAAGAACGGCCGATGACAACCAATTCGCCTTTGTTGTTGGCGACATAACGCATTTGGCTGCTGAATCGTGCCGTACCGTTGGATTTGGCTTCAACTTGGCTGGCTGCCGCCGCACGGGATGCCGCACCGCCGATGTGGAACGTACGCATGGTCAACTGGGTACCCGGTTCACCGATTGATTGTGCAGCAATCACACCGACTGCCTCACCGGCGTTAACCAGTTTGCCGCGTGCCAAGTCACGACCGTAACAGTGCGCACACAAACCGTGACGGGTTTTACAAGTAATCGGCGTACGGACTTTGACTTCATCGACACCGGATTGGTCAATCATATCCACCAGTTTTTCAGTCAACAACGTACCGGCTTCAACCAATGTTTCGCCGCTTGACGGATCGACAACGTCAGAAGCAGTAACACGGCCCAAAATACGATCGCGCAATGCTTCAATCACATCACCGCCTTGTACGACTGCCTTCATGACAAAGCCGTCTGAAGTGCCGCAATCGTCTTCAACAACGACCAAGTCTTGGGTTACGTCTACCAGACGACGGGTCAGGTAACCGGAGTTCGCGGTTTTCAATGCGGTATCCGCCAAACCTTTACGCGCACCGTGGGTCGCAATAAAGTATTGCAACACGGTCAGACCTTCGCGGAAGTTTGAGGTAATCGGCGTTTCAATAATCGATCCGTCAGGTTTCGCCATCAAACCGCGCATACCGGACAACTGTTTGATCTGAGCCGCAGAACCGCGGGCACCGGAGTCCGCCATCATATAAATGGAGTTGAATGACTCTTGATCGACTTCGTTGCCGTCACGGTCGATAACTTTTTGTTTGGACAAGTTATCCATCATCGCTTTAGCGATTTTATCGCCGGCACGACCCCAAATATCCACTACTTTGTTGTAGCGTTCGCCGTTGGTCACCAAACCTTGACGGTATTGGTCTTCGATTTCTTTAACTTCGGCATTAGCCTCGACCAGCAAGGCTGCTTTTTCTTTTGGAATTTCCATATCGTCAACGGCAATGGAAATACCGCCTTTTGCCGCAAATCCGAAACCGGTGTACATCAGGTGATCGGCAAAGATAACCGTATCGCGCAAGCCGCACAGGCGGAACGATGCGTTAATCAGCTTGGAAATTTCTTTTTTCTTCAATGCCTTGTTGACATACTCAAACGGCAGGCCTTTCGGCAGGATTTCGCTCAACAATGCGCGGCCGACGGTTGTTTCGTAACGGTTAACGACAGGCTCGAATTCTCCGGCTTCGTTTTTCACCCATTCGCGCAGACGTACGGTGATTTTCGTACCCAGCTCGACCTGTTTGGTATGGTATGCACGATGCACTTCTTTCACATCGGCAAACAGGCTGCCTTCGCCTTTGGCATTGATGCGGTCGCGGGTCATGTAGTACAGACCCAATACGATATCTTGAGAAGGTACGATGATTGGTTCGCCGTTGGCCGGAGACAATACGTTGTTTGAAGCCAGCATCAGGGTGCGCGCTTCCATTTGCGCTTCCAAGCTCAATGGAACGTGTACCGCCATTTGGTCACCGTCAAAGTCGGCATTAAATGCGGCACACACCAATGGGTGCAACTGAATCGCTTTACCTTCGATCAGAATAGGCTCAAACGCTTGAATACCCAAACGGTGCAGGGTTGGTGCACGGTTCAGCATAATCGGATGTTCGCGGATGACTTCTTCCAAGATGTCCCATACTTCAGGTACTTCTTGCTCTACCAATTTTTTCGCAGCTTTAACGGTAGAAGCCAAACCTTGTTTTTCCAATTTGTGGAAAATGAACGGTTTGAACAGTTCCAACGCCATTTTTTTCGGCAGACCGCATTGGTGCAGGCGCAGGTATGGGCCTACGGTAATCACGGAACGACCTGAATAGTCCACACGTTTACCCAGCAGGTTTTGACGGAAACGGCCGCCTTTACCTTTAATCATATCTGCCAATGATTTCAACGGACGTTTGTTGGCACCGGTCATGGCTTTACCGCGACGGCCGTTATCCAACAGAGAGTCGACCGCTTCTTGCAACATACGTTTTTCGTTACGAACGATGATGTCGGGCGCGTGCAGTTCCAACAGACGTTTCAGACGGTTGTTGCGGTTGATGACGCGACGGTACAAATCGTTCAAATCGGAAGTGGCAAAACGACCGCCATCCAATGGAACCAACGGACGCAAATCAGGCGGCAATACCGGCAGCACGTCCATAATCATCCATTCCAGCTTCATACCGGAACGGTGGAAGGCTTCCAATACTTTCAAACGTTTGGCGATTTTTTTGATTTTGGTGTCGGATCCGGTCGATTCCAACTCTTGGCGCAGGATTTCGATTTCGCCCGCCACATTCAAGGTACGCAGCAATTCGCGGATACCTTCCGCACCCATTTTGGCATCGAAGTCGTCGCCGTATTCGTCCAGTTTGTTGTAGTAATCGTCTTCAGTCAGCAATTGGCGGCGTTGCAGCGGAGTCATACCGGGGTCGGTTACCACAAATGCTTCAAAGTACAATACGCGCTCGATGTCGCGCAAAGTCATGTCCAGTACCATACCCAAGCGGGAAGGCAGGGATTTCAAGAACCAAATATGGGCAACCGGTGCGGCCAATTCAATGTGGCCCATGCGTTCGCGGCGCACTTTGGACAGGGTCACTTCTACGCCGCATTTTTCACAGGTTACGCCTTTAAATTTCAAGCGTTTGTATTTTCCGCACAAGCATTCGTAGTCTTTGACCGGACCAAAGATTTTGGCGCAGAACAAACCGTCACGCTCAGGTTTGAACGTACGATAGTTGATGGTTTCGGGCTTTTTAACTTCGCCGTAAGACCATGAGCGGATGGTTTCGGGAGAGGCAATACCGATTTTGATGGCATCAAACTCTTCTTCCATGCCGGCAGTTTGCAACGGATTAAATAAATTCAACAAATTCATTTTTGCTCCTTGAAGGAAGTATTTTTACCGCGTGGCGGATTTTCGATATGGATAGAGGTACAGTGTTTTCAGACGGCATTTCGTTTTTAAACATTGTCGGCTGCCCCGCATACCTGCAGAACAGCTCCCCTTATGCCGTCTGAAACCCGTATCAGTAGCGTTCCAAATCGATATCCAAGCCCAGTGAGCGAATCTCTTTGACCAATACGTTGAAGGACTCGGGCATACCGGCATCGATTTTGTGTTCGCCTTTGACGATGTTTTCGTACATTTTGGTACGGCCGTTCACGTCGTCAGACTTCACAGTCAGCATCTCTTGCAGCGTGTAGGCTGCGCCGTATGCTTCCAGTGCCCAAACCTCCATCTCACCGAAACGTTGGCCGCCGAACTGGGCTTTACCGCCCAAAGGCTGCTGGGTAACCAGACTGTACGGGCCGGTAGAACGGGCGTGCATTTTTTCGTCAACCAAGTGGTGCAGTTTCAGATAGTGCATCACACCGACTGTTACCTTGCGGTCAAACGGTTCGCCAGAGCGTCCGTCATACAGCGTGATTTGGGTTTTGCTGTCGTTGAAGCCCAATTTTTCAACTTCAGGATCATCGCTCGGATAAGCCAAATTCAACATTTCGCGGATTTCAGACTCTTTCGCACCGTCGAATACAGGAGAGGCGAAAGATGCGCCTTTGCGCAGGTTGGAAGCCAATTCGATGATTTCTTCATCTGTCAGGCTGTCCAAATCTTCTTTCTTACCGCTGCCGTTGTAGAGTTTGTTCAAGAACTCGCGCAGCTCGCCGGCTTTGCGTTGCTCTTTCAGCATACGGTCGATGCGTTCGCCGATACCTTTTGCCGCCCAACCCAAGTGAACTTCCAAAATCTGACCGATGTTCATACGGGAAGGTACGCCCAACGGGTTCAGTACGATGTCTACCGGACGGCCGTCAGCCATGTACGGCATGTCTTCCACAGGCAGAATGCGCGATACCACACCTTTGTTACCGTGGCGGCCCGCCATTTTGTCCCCGGCTTGCAGACGGCGTTTGATGGCGATAAATACTTTCACCATTTTTTGTACGCCCGGTTGCAGCTCGTCGCCCTGGGTCAGTTTTTTCTTCTTGATCTCATACAACTCATCCGCTTCTTCGCGTTTTTGTTGCAGGCTCAATTTAATCAGTTCCAACTGCTTGGCCAAATCTTCGTCAGCCAGACGGATATCGAACCAATCGTGCTTGCTAGGCAAACCTGCCAGATATTCAGTCGTGATTTCACTGCCTTTAGCCAGCTTCATCGGGCCGCCGTTGGCTTTCTGACCGACAATCATACGCTCGATACGGTCGAATGCGTCGTTGTCGAAAATACGCAACTGGTCGCTCAAATCCAAACGGTAGCGTTTCAACTCGGAATCGATAATGGATTGGGCGCGTTTGTCGCGTTGGATGCCTTCGCGGGTAAAGACTTGAACGTCGATAACCGTACCGCTCATACCGGTAGGCATACGCAATGAAGTATCTTTTACGTCAGACGCTTTTTCGCCGAAGATGGCGCGCAGCAGTTTTTCTTCAGGAGTCAGTTGGGTTTCGCCTTTGGGCGTTACTTTGCCTACCAGCACATCGCCGGCTTCTACTTCTGCACCGATATATACGATGCCGGATTCATCCAAACGGTTTTGCATACGCTCGGACAAGTTCGGAATATCGCGGGTAATATCTTCCGCGCCCAGCTTGGTATCGCGGGCAACGACATTCAATTCCTCAATGTGAATCGAAGTGTAACGATCATCCGCAGCCACTTTTTCTGAAATCAGAATCGAGTCTTCATAGTTGTAACCGTTCCATGGCATGAAGGCGATGGTCATGTTTTGACCCAAAGCCAATTCGCCCAAGTCGGTGGACGCGCCGTCGGCCACCAAGTCGCCGCGTTGCAACACGTCGCCTGCTTTTACAGCCGGACGTTGGTTGATGTTGGTAGATTGGTTAGAACGGGTGAATTTAACCAAGTTGTAAATATCGACACCCACTTCGCCGGCAGTCGCTTCATCATCATGAACACGAACGACGACGCGGTTGGCATCTACATACTCAACCACACCACCTCGGCGGGCAACGATTGCAGTAGCAGAGTCAACGGCAACGGAACGCTCGATACCGGTACCGACCATCGGTTTTTCAGGACGCAGGCAAGGCACTGCCTGACGTTGCATGTTGGCACCCATCAATGCGCGGTTCGCATCATCGTGTTCCAAGAACGGAATCAGGGATGCCGCAACGGATACCACCTGGCCGGTTGCCACGTCCATATATTGGACGCGGTCGGGCGTTGCCATAATGGTTTCGCCTTTTTCACGACAGGTAACCAAATCGCCAATCAGATTGCCGTCTGAATCCAAATCGGCATTCGCCTGTGCAATCACATAGCAGCCTTCTTCGATGGCAGACAAGTAATCGATTTCTTCGGTTACTTTACCATCAACAACACGGCGGTAAGGGGTTTCCAAGAAACCGTAATCATTAGTACGCGCATAAACGGACAATGAGTTGATCAAACCGATGTTCGGACCCTCAGGTGTTTCAATCGGACATACGCGGCCGTAGTGGGTCGGATGCACGTCCCGCACCTCAAAGCCTGCACGTTCGCGGGTCAAACCGCCCGGACCCAACGCAGATACACGGCGTTTATGGGTTACTTCAGACAATGGGTTGGTCTGATCCATAAATTGGCTCAATTGGCTGGAGCCGAAGAATTCTTTAATCGCGGCAGAAACAGGTTTCGCATTAATCAAGTCGTGCGGCATCAAGTTTTCGGATTCTGCTTGGTTCAAACGCTCTTTAACTGCACGTTCCACACGGGCCAAACCACTGCGGAATTGGTTTTCAGTCAACTCACCCACGGAACGAACACGACGGTTGCCCAAGTGGTCGATATCGTCCACTTCGCCGTGACCGTTACGCAGCTCGACCAAAGTCGCAATCGAGGCGACAATATCTTCGACGCTCAGGACATAGCCGCCTTTTTCGGCAGCACCGGCAAACGTTTCGTTCAACAGGCGGCCGTACCAAGAGTTTTGTTGCGCTTCGGACAGTTTTTGTTCGTATGTGCGCGTATTAAATTTCATACGGCCTACGCGGGACAAATCGTAGCTGTCTTCACTGAAGAACAAGCGGTTAAACAATTGCTCGACCGCCTCTTCGGTAGGCGGTTCGCCCGGACGCATCATACGGTAAATCGCAACACGCGCCGCCTGCCGGCCGGCAGTCTCATCCGTGCGCAAAGTGTTGGAGATATAAGCACCCTGATCCAGCTCATTGATATAAAGGGTCGTAATTTCTTTTACGCCGTTGATATCAAATTTGGCCAACAACTCTTCTGTAATTTCATCATTGGCAGAAGCCAATACCTCGCCGGTTTCCGAATCAATCAAATCGGCAGCCAATGCTTTGCCCAGCAGGCTTTCCGGTTCTACATCCAAACGGGTCAGGCCTGCATTGGCAATATCACGGATATTTTTCGCAGTAATGCGCTTACCTTTGGCAACCAATACGTTGCCTTCTTTATCCAAGATATCGACTTTGGCAGTTTCGCCTTTCAGACGGCCTGCGACCAAATCGGTTTGAACACCGTTTGAAGACAAATAGAACGTTTCTTTGTCGTAGAAAATATCCAAGATTTGCTCATTGCCGTAGCCCAAAGCCTTCAACAAAATCGTTACCGGCATTTTACGGCGGCGGTCGATACGGAAATACAGCAAATCTTTCGGGTCAAATTCAAAATCCAACCATGAACCGCGGTAGGGAATGATACGGGCGGAGAATAACAATTTGCCGGAAGAGTGCGTCTTACCTTTGTCATGCTCGAAAAACACACCGGGCGAACGGTGCAACTGAGAAACAATCACACGCTCTGTGCCGTTAATCACAAAAGAACCGCTCGGGGTCATCAACGGAATTTCACCCATATACACTTCGTTTTCACGAACTTCTTTGACAGTCGGCTTAGATGCTTCTTTATCCAAAATCACCAAACGGATACGCGCGCGCAAGGGGGCTGCATAAGTGATTCCGCGCAACTGACATTCGGGAATATCGAACAAAGGCTCGCCCAATGTGTAATGCACAAACTCCAATCGCGCATAACCATTATGGCTCACAATCGGGAAAATAGAATTAAATGCCGCCTGAAGACCGTCATCGGTACGTTTGTCAAAAGCATTTTCCAGCTGCAAAAATTTCGCATAAGAATCAATTTGGGTTGCCAGCAGGAAAGGAACATCCAAGACATTCTCCCGCTTTGCAAAACTCTTGCGGATACGTTTTTTCTCGGTAAACGAATAGCTCATATACACTCCGAAAAGCAATTTTCAATAATAGGCCGTCTGAAAACAACGGTACGCATCAATCTGATATTTACATTTATTTGCAATGATTTGATAAAGACTATGCAAATAAATGTAAACAATACTTAATGCTTATTTTAAGAAGCAAAATAAGGCTGGCAGAAAACTGCCAGCCTTCATAAGAAGCATCAAATTATTTGATTTCGACTTTAGCGCCAGCTTCTTCCAGTTGTTTTTGGATGTCTTCAGCTTCAGCTTTAGAAACACCCTCTTTAATGGTTTTAGGTGCGCCGTCAACGATGTCTTTAGCTTCTTTCAGACCCAAACCGGTAATTGCGCGGACTACTTTAATCACGCCGACTTTTTGATCGCCGGCAGAAGCCAATACTACGTCAAACTCAGTTTTTTCTTCAGCGGCAGCAGCAGGACCAGCAGAACTTGCAACAGCAACAGCAGCAGCAGAAACGCCGAATTTTTCTTCAAAAGCTTTAACCAAGTCGTTTAATTCCATTACGGTCAAAGAACCAACGGCTTCCAAAATGTCTTCTTTAGTAATAGCCATGCTATTTATACTCCAAATATTGTATTAAAAAATAATTGATTAAATGAAACAAAATCGATTAAGCGGCTTCTTCGCCGGCTTTTTTCTCTGCCAAAGCAGCCAAACCGCGCGCAAAGCCAGATACAGGGGCTTGCATAACGAACAACAGTTTGGACAACAGCTCTTCGCGACTTGGAATAGAAGCCAACTCAGCAACCTGAGCAGCGTTCATTACTTCGCCATTGTAAGAACCGGCTTTAACGACAATTTTGTCATCTTTTTTCGCGAATTGGTGCAGCACTTTAGCGGCAGCAACAGCATCTTCAGAAGCAGCGTAAACCAACGGACCGACCATTTGATCGGCCAATTCTGCGAATGAAGTACCTTTCACCGCGCGACGAGCCAGAGTATTTTTCAGAACGCGCAAGTAAACGCCTTCTTTACGCGCATTCGCACGAAGCTCAGTCATACTGGAAACACTGATACCGCGATATTCAGCGACTACGAGGGTTTGAGCGTTAGCAATTGCCGCGCTAATTTCCTCGACTGCCACTTTCTTGGTTTCAATATTGAGACTCAAGGTCTACCTCCCACTGTTTATAAACAGGATACCGAAACGATATCCCACCAGCGCGGTAACCTAAAAAGACATCTTACAAGCAATCTTGCAATGTGTTTCAGGACTACCGTCTGCGTAGGGCAGTTACGATTAAATCTTACGATCCCTACGGTCTTGGACATCTACTTAATTTTAAGTAGCCCAAATTCAGGTAATCCAAAAGACCGGATTACCTGAAAATTTCTTAGTTGTTCACGCTTGCAGTATCAACGCGAACACCCAAACCCATAGTGCTGGATACAGCAACTTTTTTCAGGTACTGACCTTTAGCAGCAGCAGGTTTAGCTTTAACGATAGCATCCAGCAACGCATTGAAGTTTTCTTTCAAGTCAGCTTCAGCGAAAGAAGCACGACCGATGGTTGCATGAACGATACCGGCTTTATCTGTACGGTATTGTACTTGACCTGCTTTTGCATTTTTAACTGCTTCAGCAACGTTAGGAGTAACCGTGCCTACTTTAGGGTTCGGCATCAGACCACGAGGACCCAAAATAGTACCCAACTGACCAACAATACGCATTGCATCAGGAGAAGCAATAACAACGTCAAAGTTCAAGTTACCGGCTTTAATTTCAGCTGCCAGATCTTCAAAACCGACAATATCCGCACCAGCTTCTTTAGCAGCATCTGCATTTGCACCTTGAGTAAATACAGCCACACGGGTTGTTTTACCGGTACCTTTGGGCAGAACAACTGAACCACGGATAACTTGGTCAGATTTACGAGGATCAACACCCAAGTTGAAAGATACATCGACAGATTCGTCAAATTTAGCAGTAGCAGCTTTTTTAACCAAAGCAATTGCTTCGTCGATTGCGTACAGTTTGTTAGCTTCAACAGAAGAGCGCAGAGCTTTCAAGCGTTTAGATACTTTAGCCATTATACAACACCCTCCACATCCAAACCCATTGAGCGAGCAGAGCCGGCAATAGTACGGACAGCCGCATCCAAATCAGCAGCAGTCAAATCAGGCTCTTTAGTTTTAGCAATTTCTTCCAACTGGGCGCGGGTCAGTTTGCCCACTTTGTTAGTCAGAGGATTAGAACTACCTTTTTGCAAACCGGCAGCTTTTTTCAACAAAATAGAAGCCGGCGGGGTTTTCATCACAAAAGTGAATGATTTATCTGCAAATGCAGTAATAACAACCGGAATCGGCAAACCAGGTTCCATACCTTGGGTTGCAGCATTAAATGCCTTACAAAATTCCATAATATTCAGACCACGTTGACCCAAGGCCGGACCAACTGGGGGAGATGGATTGGCTTTACCTGCAGGAATTTGCAGTTTGATGTAGCCGATAATTTTCTTTGCCACTTTTATAGGACTCCTAGAAACGGGTATAACGCGGAACCATTTCCGCTCCCCAAATTAATTTTTAATTTTATCGTTTTAATACTTATTTTTCAAGTATAAAATTAGTTAATCTTCTCAACCTGCCCAAACTCCAGCTCGACAGGCGTTTCACGACCAAATATCTGAACAGATACACGCAACTTGTTCCGCTCATAATTAACTTCATCTACAACACCATTAAAATCAGCAAACGGCCCCTCATTCACACGTATCTGCTGACCGACTTCAAACTCAACTTTTGGTTTGGGTTTCTCAGATCCCGTTTGAACCTGTTGCAAAATAATTTCAGCTTCTCTTTGACTGATAGGCATGGGTTTATTGGCCGTTCCTCCGATAAACCCGGAAACACGGGGCGTACTCTTTACAAGATACCAAGAGTCATCTGTCATTTCCATTTCCACCAATACATACCCCGGATATGACTTCCTTTCACTAATAGTCTTACGACCATTGCGAATATCAACAACTTTCTCTACAGGTACCAAGATTTGTCCGAAATAATCTCCCATCTCTTCACGGGCAATTCGCTCTTCCAATGTTCGTTGGACATTCTTCTCAAACCCCGAATACGCCTGTACAACATACCATTTTTTCGACATCTCAACCTTCCCTTCTCAGCAATACATCAAAAAATAACCATGAAATTGCTGTATCTGCCGCATAGATGAATATGGAAAGCACAGCAACAAACACTATAACAAATACAGTCATTCTGACAGCATCTTCACGCTTAGGCCAAACCACCTTTTTGAATTCGGACCAAGAGTTTGAGAAATATGCAAAAAAACCCTCTTTACCGGGATTAGATGCAGATTCTTTACCTTGAACAACCGGCTGATCCACTTTAACGTTCTTTTTTTCAGGCGTATGCTCTGTCATATTATTTATCCATCATAGCATCTGTCTATTCTCAATCCATGCAAATGGCAAGAGAGTTTACTAAATAACAAATACAAAAAAATTAACCGACACAAGGCCGGTTAATTTTTTATTTGGCAGGCCAAGAGGGTCTCGAACCCCCAACCCTCGGTTTTGGAGACCGATACTCTACCAATTGAGCTATTGGCCTCTAAACTTAAGCAATTACAGAAGAAACCACGCCCGCACCCACGGTACGGCCGCCTTCGCGAATCGCAAAGCGCAGACCTTCTTCCATAGCGATAGGCGCAATCAGTTCTACAGTAATGGTTACGTTCTCACCGGGCATTACCATTTCCACGCCTTCTTCCAAAGTAACCGCGCCGGTTACGTCGGTGGTACGGAAGTAGAATTGCGGACGGTAGTTGGCGAAGAACGGAGTGTGACGACCGCCCTCTTCTTTGCTCAATACATACACTTCTGCTTTGAACTTGGTGTGCGGAGTGATGGTACCCGGTTTGGCTAATACCTGACCGCGTTCCACTTCTTCACGTTTGGTACCGCGCAGCAATACGCCTACGTTGTCGCCTGCCTGACCTTCGTCCAGCAGTTTGCGGAACATCTCGACACCGGTACAGGTGGTTTTTTGGGTTTCTTTCAGACCGACGATTTCGATCTCGTCGCCAACGTGGATGACACCGCGCTCTACACGGCCGGTTACTACCGTACCGCGGCCGGAGATGGAGAATACGTCTTCGATAGGCAGCAGGAACGGTTTGTCCACGGCACGCTCGGGAGTCGGGATGTAGCTGTCCAATGCGGCAGCCAGTTCGAAGATTTTTTCTTCGTAAGCGGCATCGCCTTCCAAAGCTTTCAGTGCGGAACCTTGTACGATTGGGCAGTCGTCGCCTGGGAAGTCGTAGCTTGACAGCAGGTCGCGGATTTCCATTTCAACCAGTTCCAACAGCTCGGCATCGTCGACCATATCGCATTTGTTCATGAATACGATGATGTAAGGTACACCTACTTGGCGGGCCAACAGAATGTGTTCGCGGGTTTGCGGCATAGGGCCGTCGGCGGCGGAACATACCAAGATTGCGCCGTCCATTTGTGCGGCACCGGTAATCATGTTTTTAACGTAGTCGGCGTGACCCGGGCAGTCTACGTGTGCGTAGTGGCGGGTTTCGGTTTCGTATTCTACGTGTGAGGTATTAATGGTAATACCGCGGGCTTTTTCTTCGGGGGCGTTGTCGATTTGGTCGTAAGCTTTTGCAGCACCGCCGAATTTTTTAGCCAAAATAGTAGTCAAAGCAGCAGTCAGGGTGGTTTTACCATGGTCAACGTGACCGATGGTGCCAACGTTTACGTGCGGTTTGCTACGTTCGAATTTTTCCTTAGCCATGGCAATTTCCTATAAGCTTTTAAAAAAGGATGGTTGAATCAGATGGTGCCCATGGGCAGATTTGAACTGCCGACCTCTCCCTTACCAAGGGAGTGCTCTACCCCTGAGCTACATGGGCCTAATTGTTTGGAGCGGGTGAAGGGAATCGAACCCTCACCGTAAGCTTGGAAGGCTTCTGCTCTACCATTGAGCTACACCCGCATTACTCGCTACTGCCCCAAGTAAGAATTTTGGTGGAGGGAGAAGGATTCGAACCTTCGAAGCTTTCGCAACAGATTTACAGTCTGCCCCCTTTGACCGCTCGGGAATCCCTCCAAAAGAGAACGCTAGTTTATTAGCGGCTCGTTTTTCCGTCAAGTTTTTTTTTATTTTATCTTAAAACAGATTTAATATTCTGTTTTCAAATGTAATTTATTTAAACTGAATTATCTTTTCGTATTTTGCCATCAATTCGTCATGGGTTTCGGGGTGTTCTTCGTCAATCAAGATGCAATCGACGGGACAAACCTGCTGGCACTGCGGTTCATCGTAGTGTCCGACGCACTGCGTGCAGAGGTTGGGGTTGATTTCATAAATTTCCTCGCCTTGGGAAATGGCATCATTCGGACATTCGGGTTCGCATACGTCGCAGTTGATGCACTCGTCGGTAATAAAGAGCGACATTTCTTTTCCTTTTCCACTAAATTATCAAAACCGGGCGGGCGCGGATTATAGCACAAGGTTTTTTTGAACCGGACGGTTGCAAACGAATGTTTACAACCTGGAAATGATTATCAAAGCGCATATTATTCAGCCACTTGGAAAACCCTTAATTCAAATGTACTCTGCCCCGATTTCCCCTCCCTATACTCCGCCAGCCAATCGGGAATATCCGGCAGCGTACCCGCCTCGATATAGACATATGCACCGTCATTCAGGCGTGTGCCCAATGCATTGAAAAGACTTTCCCAACTTTGCCACGCAAACGGCGGATCAAGGAAGACGACATCGAATTTCTCTTTTAGGTTTGTCAAATAGGCAATGCCGTCCGAACAGACGGTTTGCACCTGCCCCAAACCCAGTTCGTGACTGTTTTTCTCAAGGGTTTGTACCGTTTGACGGTTGTTGTCTGCAATCACGACCCGTTTTGCATTACGCGAAGCGGCTTCCATACCGAGTGCGCCGCTGCCTCCGAAGAGATCCAAAACCGTTTTGCCCGTCAAATCCTGTCCCAGCCAGTTAAACAGCTTTTCACGCACGCTGTCGGGGGTTGGGCGCAGCCCGTCTGCGGATGCGAAACTCAATTTCCTGCCCCGGCATTGCCCGCCGATAATGCGTACCCGGTTACTGTGTTTGGTATGTTTGCCTGCCGCCATAATCAAAAACCTGTAAGTTCAAACGGTATTATACAAGACCTGTCAAAGAATATGCCGTCTGAAAACTTTTTTCAGACGGCATATCTGTTTAAGCGGTTTCGGTCAGCTTGCGGAGCAGCTCGATTTCTTTGTCTTTTTGTTCCAACATTTCTTTGCAGTGTTTCAATTCCATTTTTAAAAATTCTATTTTCATCGAAACATCACCCGACGCATACAACGCAATATCGCCACCACTATCTCCTTCATTAATCTGCAACACCATCCCGCCGCCGCCAGATTTGAGCAAATCCCACATATCGATTTTGAAAATCTGAGCCAACTGCTCCAAACGCGGGATATTCAACTGCGTCTCACCCCGTTCGATTTTGGCATACCCGCCTGCCGACATCGCCAGCTTTTCCGCCATATCCTCCTGCGACCATTTGTTCAATTCGCGCATCAAGCGGATTTTTTCGTGGGTTTCCATAAGCTGAACTTTCTGTATAGGTAATTGAATTATTGAGATAGATTTTAAACTTCTTCTGGCTGGTTAGGCAATTAACTCTTAGATAAAATTTTTTAATTTTTACAAAAAAGGGGAAAACATGGAATTCCTATCTCTTCACCCTTGGTGGTCTTTTTTTATTATATTAACTATTATCCTTAGCTATATTGGATTCTGTGCACATCTCCACATTCAAAATAGGGCAGTTTTCTTTTATAGCTATCAGGATGTAACTATTGTTTTATTGACGCCTGTCATCCTCATTGCTCTAAGTTTTTTAATTAAAAATAAAGAAATCCTGTCAGCTTGTATCTTATGTATAGCTCTTATTGCATTTTCATGGGCATGGATTATAACCTATCGATCTAATACTAAAAGGTTTTTTATTTCCTTATTGATAGTATGGGAAAATTGTTATTAAGTACTATTATTTGGGCAATTCTCGCCATATCATTTGGCTTAGCTGCAATAATGGGGAATAGCAAGCGTAAAAAATATGAACGACGTAGCCGTCATGCTGAACGTAATCGAAAAGCTTTTATAGGTACGCTATTAGTAGGTTTCGGATTATCAAGAAATTTATTGAATTTATGTTGCCTACACAAGGATTTTTCCACCCCATCTAAAAACATTGAAGTCAATCGCTCTTAAATTTTAAAAGGAAGGGTTCATGATGAAGGATTTAAATTTGAGCAACAGTCTATTCAAAGGCTACAATGACAAACATGGCTTAATGATTTGTGGGTATGAATGGGGCTGGAGTAAAGCCGATGAGGCTGCTTATGTAGCAGGCAAATACAAACTCCCTGAAAATAAAATCGACCATACATTTGCCAATAAATCCCTATATTATGGCGAGCAGGCAAAAAAGTGGCGTTACGACAATACGATAAAAATTTGGTTTGAAATGTGGGGACACCCCTTAGACGAAAATGATTTGGGTGGTGCATTTGAAAAATCCCTGGTGCAAACCAACTGGGCTGCTACTCAGGGTAACAAAATTGACAATCAAAACAAATTTCTCCAGCCCGAACACGTCGATAATTTTCTTTACCATATTGAGAAACTACGTCCGAAATTGATTCTCTTCATGGGAAGCAATCTGACAAATTATCTTAATCGCGCAAATGTATTGCCGCGCTTCGAGCAGCTTGTCGGAAAACAAACTCAACCGCTACGAGTAGTACAAAAAGATTTTAGCGGTACACGTTTCAAGGTCAGATTCCAATCGTTTGAAAATTGCGAAGTCGTTTGTTTTCCACACCCCAGTGCCAGTCGCGGTCTATCGTACGATTACATATCCTTATTTGAACCAGAAATGAATCGTATTTTATCGGACTTTAAAACAGCACGCGGATTCAAATAAACCAATCACAGAAAAGAAAAGGTCGTCTGAAAAATTTTTCAGACGACCTTTTCTCTTTTAAACTGACCTATTCTCACTCTTTCGGCGCAGGCGGTTCAATCTGCTCTTTCCAACCGCATTCTTTTTGCGGACAGACTTTTTCCACGCCCCAGCGTTTGGTGGTTTTGATGGTTAAAACCGGCCAATGGCAGTTCGGGCATTCTTCGGCGATGGGCGGGTTCCAGGTGGCGTAGTTGCAGTCGGGATAGGTGCTGCAACTGTAAAACAGTTTGCCGTAGCGGGATTTGCGCTCGACGAGGTTGCCTTTTTTGCATTGCGGACATTGGACGCCGGTGTCTTTCGGTTTTTCCAGCGGCTCGACGTGTTTGCATTTGGGGTAGTTGGCGCAGCCGATGAATTTGCTGCCGGTGCGGCTGTATTTGTACACCAGCCGTCCGCCGCATTTGGGGCATTCGCGCCCGTCAAGTTCGGCTTGTTCTGCTTCCGCTTTGGCGATGCGTTCGGCAGCTTCTTCGGCGGTTTCGTTGACGTTGCGTGTGTAGCCGCACTCGGGATAGCCGGCACAGGCGACGAAGCGGCCCATTTTGCCGAATTTGATTTGCAGTTTGTGTCCGCCGCATTTCGGGCAGGTTTCGTCAAGTTCCTGCGTGGTGAATTTGGCGCGTTCGATGCCTTCTTTTTCTTCCACTTGTTTAATGAACGGTTTCCAGAATTTGTCCATCACGGGAATCCATTGGCGTTTGCCGTCGGCGATTTCGTCGAGCTGGTCTTCAAGTTTGGCGGTGAAGTGGTAATCGACGTATTGGGCGAAATGTTCGGTCAGGAATTTGTTGACGATGTCGCCTGTGTCTGTGGGCATGAAGCGTTTTTGCTCAAGGGTAACGTATTCGCGGTCTTTGAGCGTGGAAATAATGCTGGCGTAGGTTGAGGGGCGGCCGATGCCGTATTCTTCGAGAGCTTTAACCAGCGTGGCTTCGTTGTAGCGCGGCGGCGGGGTGGTGAAGTGTTGTTCGCCGTAAAGTTTGTCCACGGGCAGTTTGTCGCCTTCGCTCATTTCAGGCAGTTTTTTGCTGTCTTCACTCTCTTCGTCATCGCTGCTTTCTTCGTAAACGCTGAGGAAGCCTGCGAAGGTTTGCACTTGTCCGGTTACGCGGAAGACACCTTTGCCGACGGTAATATCGACGGTGGTTTGGTCGAATTTGGCGGGCATCATCTGACAGGCGACGGTGCGCTGCCAAATCATTTGATAGAGTTTGAACTGGTCTGCACTCAAGAAAGGTTTGACGCTTTCGGGCGTGCGGTACACGGAAGTCGGGCGGATGGCTTCGTGCGCTTCTTGGGCGTTTTTGGATTTGGTTTTGTATTGTTTGGCGGCACTCGGCAGATATTCTTTGCCGATTTTGTTTTCGATGTAATGGCGGATTTCGGTTAAGGCTTCATCCGCCAAATTCACGCTGTCGGTACGCATATAGGTAATCAGACCGATCGCGCCATGCCCTACGTCTATACCTTCGTAAAGCTGCTGGGCGGTACGCATGGTGCGGTCGGTGGTGAAGCCGAGTTTGCGCACGGCATCCTGCTGCATAGTAGAAGTGGTGAACGGTGCGGCGGGATTGCGGCTGCGCTTTTTCTTTTCGATGGCGGTAACGACTGCCTCTTTGCCTTCGAATTCTTTCAATACGCCGGCTTGAGCGGCTTCGTTCGGCAGGTCGAATTGTTCGAGTTTCGCGCCGTTATATTGGGCGAGTTTGGCGGTGAACTTGCTGCGTCCTTTGCGGCTGTCGAGATGCACCGTCCAATATTCCTGCGCTTCAAACGCGCGGATCTCGTTTTCGCGTTCGCAAATCAGACGCAAGGCGGGACTTTGCACACGGCCCGCGCTCAAGCCGCGTCGGATTTTTTTCCATAACAATGGCGAAAGGTTAAAGCCGACCAGATAGTCCAAAGCGCGACGGGCTTGTTGCGCATCGACCAAATCCATTTCGATTTCGCGCGGATGGGCGACGGCATCGAGCACGGCGTTTTTGGTGATTTCGTGGAACACGACACGCTGCGGCTTGATGTTTTTCAGGCCGCGTTTGGATTTGAGGATTTCCAAAAGATGCCAGGAAATGGCTTCGCCTTCCCTATCCGGGTCGGTGGCGAGGTAGATGTTTTCGGCTTCTTTGGCACCGGCGACGATGGCATCGACGTGTTTGGCGTTGCGGCTGATTAGTTGGTATTTCATCGCAAAGCCGTTGTCGGGATCGACCGCGCCGCTTTTGGGGACGAGGTCGCGGACGTGTCCGTAGGATGCAAGGATTTCAAAATCGCCGCCCAAATATTTTTTCAGGGTTTTGGCTTTGGACGGGGATTCGACGATTAATAGGTTTTTCGCCATTTGTCGTTCTCTGGATGGTGGTTTTGATGCCGGCGTTTCAGACGGCCTCGGGCGGGCCGTCTGAAGCCGCTTCAGTTCATCGTAGGTTTGTTGTCGAGTAAAAGCGCGCTCATCAGCTCGTCGCCGACCAACACGGGCAGCTCGCTCTTGTTTGCCCATAAAAGCAGCAGGGTCAGCACTTTGGCGGTATCTATGGTAATTTCGTCGCCCGGAATGTGCATGAGCGCGTGAATGATGATTTCCCGCTGTTCGCAGCTTACGGCTTTTTCTTCAATTAGATACTGCATCAGCCCCATCACTTCCTGCGGCAGGTTGTCGGTTTCTTCTTTGCTGTACACGCGCAATGCGCCGCTGTCGGCAGGTTCGGCGGAAAATTCGGAGCTGTTGAGCAATACTTCCATCATCATCAGGGTGTTGCCGATTTCCATCGTATCGAAACCCGCTTCTTCAAGCAGCATACCCAAGTCTTCGGGCGGCGGACAGGTATCGAAATCTTGGAAATGTTCGATGAGGTAGGCGATGACTTCGGTCATTCGTGTTCCTTAATATAAAGTGCGTTCAAGTTCGGATACGCTGGTATCTGCCGCCGGGCATTGCGGCAACGCTGCCGTCCAGTTCCAATTCCAACAGTGCGGCATACAAATCTGCGGCAGGCATAGCAAGCTGCCCGGCAAGCACGTCGGGATGAACCGGGTCGAAACCCATTTTATCCAGTATGCTGCCGTGGGCTGTGCCGCATGCCGCCCCTTCAGACGGCATTTTGCCTTCAGGCGAAGGCGGCGGGGCGTATGCCGTCTGAACGGCAGTGATGCGCTTTTCAGGCATTCCCTTATTTATAGAATATGATGAAGCACCCGTATTTTGCAATAGCCCCGGGCATTCGTTCAGGATGTCGTCCAAACATTCCGTCAGTTTCGCGCCGTCTTTAATCAGTTTGTGGCAGCCTTTGCTGTGCGGATTGTCTATCGAACCGGGTACCGCCATCACTTCGCGCCCCATTTCTGCCGCCAGGCCGGCGGTAATCAGCGAACCGGATTCCAACGCGGCTTCAACCACCAGCGTAACCTGCGACAGGGCGGCAATCAGACGGTTGCGGCGCGGAAAATTGCCGGCATACGGCCGCGTGCCGATGGGGAACTCGCTGACAATCAATCCTTTTTCGGCGATTTCATAAGCAAGGTTTTTGTTGGCCGGCGGATAAATGCGGTCTATGCCCGTCCCCCACACGGCGATGGTGCCGCCTTCTGCCTGCAACGCACCCTGATGGGCGGCGGTATCGATGCCCGAAGCCATACCCGACACAACGGGAATGCCTTTCCCACCCAACGCCCTGCCGAAATCTTTGGCAATCCGCATGGCCTGCGGCGTGGCATAGCGGCTGCCGACAATGGCGGCGGAAGGCTTGTGCAGCAGCCGCACGTTGCCGCGCAAAAACAAAACCGGCGGCGCGGTCAGCCCCTGCGCCAGCATTTCGGGGAAATCTTCATCCTGAAGCAGCATCAGACGGCATCCGTCCCGCATTTCCCATTCCAACGCCGCTTCTGCCGCCTGCCGCGCCAAGGCGCGTTTTTCCGCATTGCGCCAAGCCTCAAGCGCCTGCTTGTGCCGCACCGCCGGGGCGACCTGTTCCGCCGGTGCGGACAAGGCGTTTGACGCGCTGCCGAAACGGCGCAGCAGCAGCAGGAAACTTTCTGCGCCGATATAGGGTGTAAACGCCAATTGCAGCCACGCGAAACGTTCGTCCTCTGTCATAAAATCCGTCCCCTTACGATTTCAGACGGCATTTGCACCAAATGCCGTCTGAACACAGAAGCCCGCAGCCGGAAAACCGGCCGTCCGGGCCTATTCTTCGGTTTTTTCCCCCGCACGGCGCGAAACGCCGATGCCGAGCTGTTTGAGTTTGCGGTAAAGGTGCGTGCGTTCCAATCCGACTTTCTGCGCCACTTGGCTCATATTCTGACCTTCTTGGGCGATGTGGTACTCGAAATAACGCCGCTCCACCGCCTCCCTCAATTCGCGCAGGGGCAGGTTGAAGTCGAACCCGCACGCCATATGCCCCGTTCCGTCGTCAGGCGCGCCGCGCCCCAGTGCCGAAGAAGCCGCGCCGATACCGATTTCCCGCCCGTCCGCCTCCAGCAGCAGCGTTGTAACGACATTTTGCAACTGCTCGAAATTCCCCGGCCAGTCGTAACGGGACAATACGGCAAGCGCATCTTCACCGAATGCGGCAGGCGTGATTTTTTGGCTTTCCGCCACATTGCAGGCAATCCCCTGTATCAGGAAGGGAATGTCTTCGTGCTGCATACGCAGGGGCGGGATGCGGACGGTCGAATCCGGCGGGAAACCTGCCGCTTTTTCTTCGCCCCCGCCGTCCGAACCCGCCGGCCGGCCGTACGCTGCGACCAGCCTGACGCGGCAGCGTTCCGCCTTGCCGGCGATAAAGGCGATGCCGTCCCGGATGTTGCGTCCGTATCGCGCGATGTCGCCCGCATATAAGACACCGCCTTCCGCCTTTTTCAGCAGCTCCATCGGCATATCGGCCAGATATTCCGCCTTTGCCGGAATGACCCACGGCGTGCCGTTTTTATGGAAATAACGCGCCACGGTTTCAAACGGCGAACCCGCCTCGCCCGTCAGGAGGACGGGGGATGTGCGTTTTGCCGCCGCCCCGACTTCGCGGTTCATTTCCTGAATCGCCGCGCTGCTGCCCAGTTTGTCGAACACGGGACCCTCTTCCGCCTGCGCCGCGCCGTGCTTCAACGCGTTTTCGACCGCAGACAGCAGTTTTTGCAGGGAAATCGGTTTTTCCAAAAAGTCGATCGCACCGATTTTGGTCGCCTCCACGGCGGTATCGATGCTGGCGTGCCCGCTCATCATCACCACCGGCATATTGAGCTGCCCGTTTTTCGACCACTCCTTCAAAAGCGTGATACCGTCGCAATCGGGCATCCAAATATCCAGCAGCACCATCGCCGGGCGCGCCTGATGGCGCAGCTTGCGCGCCTCTTCGGCATTTTCCGCCAATGCGACCGAATAACCTTCGTCCTGCAGGATTTCCGACAGCAGGTCGCGGATGCCGATTTCGTCGTCTACAATTAAAATATCGCTGCTACGCATAAATTTATACCGTTTTTGGCAAGATGATTCTGACACACGCGCCGCCCGCATCCTGATTGCTCAGGCTGATGCGGCCGCCGTGTTCTTCAATGATTTTTTTCACCACGGGCAGTCCCAATCCCGTTCCCGCCGGTTTGTCCGTTACATACGGCTCGAAGGCATTGTGCAGCATTTCTTTGCTAAAGCCTTTGCCGTTGTCGCAAACCGTCAGGACAATCCGTCCGTCCTGCCCCGCTTCCGATTTTACCCTGACTTCGGGTACATCGGCTTCTTCCGCCGCTTCGGCGGCATTTTTGAAAATATTGTGCAGCACCTGCCGCATAGCGGTCGTATCCGCCGCCATCATCAGCGGTTCGCCGGCAAGTTCCGCCGCAAACCGGCACGGGCCGGCCTCATACAATGCCAACACATCGCCGATTAAGGCGTTCAAATCCTGATTTTCCAATTTGAGCGACGGCGCGCGCGCATAATTGCGGAATGCTTCGACCATTTCTTTTAACGCCGCCACCTGTTTGATGATGGTTTCGGTCGAACGCGTCAGGATTTGCGCGTCCTGCTCGTCCAGCTTCCCGCCCAATTTCCACGCCAGCCGTTCGGCGGAAAGCTGGATGGGCGTGAGCGGATTGCGGATTTCGTGTGCCAAACGTTTGGCCACTTCGCCCCACGCCGCTTCTTTTTGCGCGTGTATCAATACGGTGATGTCGTCAATCACCATCACCACGCCGTTGCCGTTGTCTTCGGGTAATACCGTCGCCTTGCCCAGCAGGATTTTGGCATCGTCCGGCGCGGCATATTCCACCTGGACCGGTTTGTCCGTACCTGCCGCCGCGCCGATGGCGGCAAACACTTCGGCAAGCAGGGACTGCTGCGCCGAAACGCCGTGCCAACCGTGCCGGCTGCTGCCCCACAACGGCACGAGCGACAAGCCTAAAATCTGTTCCGCCGCTTTGTTGAAGGTTTTCAGACGGCCTTGTTCGTCAAACACCACCACGCCCGTGGTCAGCCCCTCCAGCACGCATTCGAGATAATGTCTGGCGGCTTCTTCGCGCCTCCTGTTGCGCTCGTCTGCTTCTTTGGCGATGGAAAGCTGCTCGGTCATATGGTTGAACAGTTTGGTCAAACGCCCGAACTCATCATTGCGTAAAACAGGACGGGTTTGGCTGAAATCGCCTTGCGCCACCGCCTTCGCCCCCTCGGCAAGCGATAGGACGGGTTCGACGAAACGGCGGGCGAAATACAGCGCCATCACCAGTGCAAGAAAAATCGACAGCAGCGAGGCAATCAGCAGGGTTGCCAGGAAAAAGGTCTGCAAACCTTTTTTGCTGTAACTCAACTCGGCATATTTCGCCCGCGCCTTTTCGATTAAGACGGCATCCTCTGCCACGTCTTTGGGAATCGGCTGGCGGAAAAACAGGGCGTAATCGCGCCCGTTGTGCGTACCCGCCGACAGCCAGCCCTGCGCGTACAATACGCCGCCTATGCTTTCCAAATCCCTGACCGAACCCGCCTGTTGGATTTTTTCCCAACGCGCCTTATCCGGAAACGGCTGATCGAGCTTGTGCGGGTTGATGCTTTTTTCGATTTTGCCGCTTGCGGCATTGTAAAGGGACAACTGGGTAAAGCTGCCGGCATAATGTTCCAGCACCCTGCCCATATCCCCGGGCAGGGAAGCCGCGCCGATGAGGTCTATCTGCACGGGGACGGCGTTGCCGAGGGCGTTGTCTGCCGCCAGATTCAATGCGGACTTGCTCAAATTGAGGCTGCGTTCGAGGGCTTCGTGGGTGTCGTTGCCGAACCACGAATTAATCGTACCGTTGATGAACTGTGCGGAAACGCCGAACAGAAACACGCCGGGCAATACGGCGACCAGCGTGAACATCCCGGAAAGGCGTTTGGCAATCTGCGAACCGAATACGCCGTCGCGCCTGTCTTTCAACAGCAATATGACATAACGTGCCAAAACGGCGGACAACACCAGCAGCAGCATTGCGCTGAATGCGACTATCCACCAGAAATAATCCGCCAGCGAACTGGTGCTGCCGGTTGCCGCCGTCAGTCCATACAACAGGACGACGGCGCATATGGCTGCGATCAGTAGGAAGCGGCGCATTATTTGTTCCCGATGATGTTTAGAGGTTTCCAACCCGAATCCAAATGCCAGTTTTGAGAAGTCAATGCGTTGATTTGGAAAGGCTTGGGCAATTTTGAAGTGGACAGCAGCAAGCGGATTTCCGCCTTGGTTTCCCCTGCTTCCGCACCGGACAACGCGCCTTTGTTCAGGACTTTCCAGTTGGCAACCGCGCCGGTCGCACGCAATGCCGCACCCAAAGTGTCGTAGTCTGTCGAAAACGCGCCGACGGTAACGCGGTAGCGGTTGGTCAGCGGATGGAAACTCAGTTTGTAGTCAATATTGTCGTCATCGCCGATTAATTGCCCCAATTTAAACCGATAAGAAGCGATTGTCGGGGCGGAAAGCTGCCAGCTTAAGGTAAAGTTGAGCGGCACGCCCCGGCGCAACGCCTGTTGGAGCTGGTCGGGCAGCTCGGTTTGGAAACGGCTGCTGATGGAAAGCCGCCCGCCGTCGGTTATCCTCGCTTCGGCGCGGGTCGCGGCAATGCCCTCCGCCGCCGCGTCCGGCAAAACGGAAAGCAGCGGCAGCAGCACAAGCCATTGTTTAATGCTTTTGAATAAGCGCGTAATAAAAGCCATCTTGGTGTTTGTTCGGTAAAAGCACCCGCGATTCGATCGGTTCGGCATCGTTATGGCGGCTGAGGAATTTTTGCAATTGCCCGTCGTTTTCCTCGACGAACACGGAACAGGTGGCAAGCAGCATTCTGCCGCCCTGTTTCAGCGTCTGCCAAAGTGCGTCCAGCAGGGCTTCTTGCTGACGGGCGGTTTTGAGCGCGTCGGTCGGACGGCGCAGCCATTTCACGTCGGGATTGCGCCGCGCCACGCCCGAGGCGGTGCACGGCACGTCGGCAAGGATTGCGTCGAAAGGCTTTCCATCATACCACGCCGCCAAATCCCGCGCATCGGCACACGCCGTCGATGCCGTCTGAAAGCCCAGACGCGCGATATTGTCTTCCACCCGTTTCAGACGGCCTGCATCAATGTCCAAGGCGGTAACACGGCAATCCGCCAATTCCAAGATATGCCCCGTCTTGCCGCCCGGCGCGGCGCACGCGTCCAAAATCCGTTCGCCGTCTTTCGGGTTAAGGAGATACGCCGCCTGCTGCGCGCCGAAGTCCTGTACCGAAACGATGCCGTCTGAAAAGCCGGGCAGGCGGTTTACCGGCACGGCTTCTTCCAACGTAACCGCATATTCGTCCAACGCCTTAGCCGCGATACCTTCCGCCACCAGTTTTTCCAAATAGCTTTCAGCATTGCCGTGTCGGCGGTTGACGCGCAACGTCATCGGCGGATGGGATTGCAGCGCGGCAGTGATGTTGTGCCAGTGTTTCGGATAATGGTTTTTCAAGTAAGCCACCCACCACAGCGGCAGGTTGTGTTTCGCCACATCGTCTTTTTTACAGGAAGCCACAAGCTTGTCGCGTTCGCGCAAAAAGCGGCGCAAAACCGCGTTGGCAAACGAACGGTACTGCCCGCGTCCGATTTTGGCGATGCTCTCCACTGCCTCATTGACCACGGCGTGCGGCGCGTTGCGCGTGTAATGCAGTTGGTACAACGCCGCCAAAAGCAGGCTTTCGAGCTGCGGATTGCCAATCGGCTTTTTCAGCATCTGCGCGAGTATATGTTTCAAACTGCCCAAATAACGCTGGCAGCCGTAGGCGATGTCCTGCAACGCGCCGTTTTCCTGCGCCGTAAGATCGGGATGCGCGGTGCGGATTTGCGCCAACACGTCCTGAAGGTTGCGCCCTTCGGCAACCGCCGCAATGCTGTCGGCGGCAAGTTTTTGGGCAAGTGCCATACTCATATTATGTGATTCGCTTTCTTCAACTGATGGCTTCAGACGGCATTCCCGTTTGCGGATCGGAATGCCGTCTGAAGGGATTTACAGCTTCGTCCCTGCTTCGATATGCCGTCCCGCCGCAAACGCCGCGACATTCATACGCCTGCCGCCGGCGGGCTGCAATTCGGTAATCTTCAGCGCGTTTTCGCCGCAGGCAACGACCAAACCGTCCGCCGAACAGGACAACACTTCGCCTGCCGCGCCTTGTTGCGCCACCACTTCCGCCCGCCGGATTTTCATCGGCTTGCCCTGATACTCAACCCACGCGGCAGGCACGGGGTTGAAGGCGCGGATTTTGCGTTCGATAACCGCCGCGCTTTCGCTCCAATCGATACGCGCCTCTTCTTTGCTTAGTTTTTGGGCGTAAGTAACACCTTCTTCGGGCTGTTTGACCGCGTTCAGACGGCCTTTGCTTTGAAGCTGTTGCAAATCGGCAACAACCGCCGCCGCCCCGATTTCCATCAGCGCGTCGTGGACTTCGTTGGCGGTATCGGTCGGTTGGATGGCGTAGCGGTGTTCGCTGACCACATCGCCGGTGTCCAAACCGATGTCCATCTGCATAATGCACACGCCGGTTTCGGCATCGCCTGCCTCAATCGCGCGCTGAATCGGCGCCGCGCCGCGCCAACGGGGCAGCAGCGAGGCGTGGATATTGAGGCAGCCGTGTTTCGGCACATCCAACACGTCTTGCGGCAGAATCAAACCGTAGGCGGCAACCACCATTACGTCTGCCTCGACCTCTTTGAGCATTTGCAGGGCTTCGGCGTTGTTGCGCAGCTTTTCGGGCTGCGCCACGGTCAAACCCAATTCCAAAGCAGCCTGTTTGACCGGCGATGCGGTCAACTGCATACCGCGTCCTTTAGGGCGGTCGGGCTGAGTCAGCACCAGCGGGATTTCAAAACCGGCGGCGGCAACGGCTTTTAAAGCGGCGGCGGCAAAATCGGGCGTTCCGGCGAAGATGACTTTCATAGCGTATTCCTGCGTGTGCGTAAAATTGTCGGACAAGACCGTGCCGTCTGAAAACTTTGCAGCGTTCAGACGGCACGGCAAAAGGGTCAAATCGTATGTTTCTGACGTTTTTTCAACTTGGTCTTAATCCGGCTCTGCTTGAGCTGCGACAGGCGTTCGACAAACACAATGCCCATCAGGTGGTCCAACTCGTGCTGCACGCAAATCGCCAGCAAGCCGTCCGCCTCCAGCGTGAACTTTTCGCCTTTTTCGTTCAAAGCCTCGACCTTGACGCGTTCGGCGCGGGTTACGGTGTCGTAAATACCCGGCACCGACAGGCAGCCCTCTTCGTAAGTGGTTTCACCGTCTTTCTCAACAATGACGGGGTTGATGAACACGCGCGGTTCGCTGCGGTTTTCGGACAAATCCATCACGACCACGCGCTCGTGCACATCGACCTGCGTCGCCGCCAGCCCGATGCCGCGCGCCTCGTACATCGTTTCAAACATATCGGCAACCAGCTTTTGGATGCGCCCGTCGACTTGTTCGACAGGCTTTGCCACCGTGTGCAGACGCTCGTCGGGATATTGCAAGATATTCAGTAAAGCCATAATTTTCTCTTTCCTTCGGCGGATACGCCGCCTGTTTTTCATAATTACCGTGATGGTGCGGATAATTCGATGTTAAAATGCGAAACATTTATTATCACGCGGCACGTCCCGAAAAGACCGCCGCCGCTTTTTCCAACCCAATCAGGCAAGACAAACCGAAATTTATCAGATAAGGGGAACGGTTATGCAACGTCGTATTATAACCCTGCTCTGCGCGGCAGGTATGGCATTCTCAACACAAACTTTGGCGGCAAATCTGAAGGTACGCCCGAACGCGCCGCAACGCTACACAGTCAAACAGGGCGACACCCTGTGGGGCATTTCGGGCAAATACCTGTACAGCCCGTGGCAATGGGGCCGCCTGTGGGGCGCGAACCGCAGCCGAATCCACAATCCCGACCTGATTTATCCGGGCCAGGTATTGGTGTTGCGCTACATTAACGGCGAACCGCGCCTCGGCCTGGAACAGACAGACGGCATCCCCGTCGTCAAAATGAGTCCGGATAAGGAAGTGTCCGGATACGGCATCCCTGCCGTCAATGTCAACTTCTACCGCATCTTTATGCAGCACCCGCAAATCGTTTCCCGCAAAGAAACCGCTGCCGCGCCGCGCCTGGTTTCGGGTCCGGAAGGCAGGCTGCTGTACACCAAAGGCACCCGGGTTTACACCAAAGGCCTGAAAGAGCCGGGCCGCTATCTGACCTACCGCATCAATAAAAACATCACCGATCCGGATACGGGCAGATTCCTCGGACAAGAAGTCGCATTCAGCGGCATCGTACGCTCCCTCGACTATACCGACTCCGCCCTCGGACAACGCTCCAAGCAGGCTGAAGAACGGTTGAAAGACAACGAATACTACAGCCGCACCCATCCTCTGATTACCCCGCTGCGTACCCGTTCGATACAGCCGCTGGTGGTCGAAACCGCCATTTCCGAAATACAGCAGGGCGATTACCTGATGAAAATGCCGGAAGACACCGACCGCTTCAATATGGTGCCGCACGAGCCGTCCCGCCCGATTCAGGCGAAAATCGTTTCCGTGTTTGAAGGCGCGGGGGTCGGCGGACAGTTCAAAACCATTACGATAGACAAAGGCGAGGCGGACGGATTGGACAAAGGCGCGGTAATAAGCCTCTACAAACGCAAGAAAACGATGCAGGTCAACCTCTCCAACAATTTGGCGGAAGAACCGAAAAGCAGGGATACCGTCGAACTGATTTCGACACCCGCCGAAGAAGTGGGTTTGGCAATGGTTTACCACACTGCGCCGAACTTGGCTTACGCCATTATTTTGGAAAACATCTCCGATATTTCCGTAGGCGACACCGCTGCCAATCCGGGACGGGATTTGGACAATATGCCGGATCAGGGCCGCGCTCGCGTCGATTCCGACCCTTTCCAATAACCCCTCGGCAACAATGCCGTCTGAAGGCTTCAGACGGCATTTTTATTGAGGCTGCGTTTCCATATTCCGTTGATGCACAACTTTAATTAGCCGGACAAAATGTCTTTTATCCGATAGAACCGGTTTCCGCCCGAACGGAAACAAGCGGCTATTTCCCTTGCAGCCAAATGGAAGCAACCGAGTATCCAAACCCAATCTTGCCGCTTTGCCGCCGCCCCCTGAAAAAAATGCCGTCTGAAGCCTTCAGACGGCATTGTTGCCGGAAAAAGCCGCCGCGCCGCCGGTGCGCGCCCCGCGCATCGGGACACCTTCAATAAAATATCCGCTTGGGCTTTTCCGGCGTTTTTGAAATCTCCTGCAACGCCTGATTGAGCGCGCCCAAATCCAACGCCGTTTCCGAACGGCAGGCATCGCCGAAGATGTTTTTATATTCCGCCGTCAGTTTCAACATTCCTTTGAACGCGCGCCCTTCCAAAGCCGCCGACAACTCGAAAATATCGGCGAACACGCGTCCATAGGTTTCGCCCGAGGCGACCGCGTCCGTCCCCAATGCAAACATATCCATTTTTGCCAACTCGGCGGCAATCGTGCGCGCGTCTTCGTCGTCGGGCAGCACTTCCGCCTTAAACCTGACCTGTTCCGCCATCCCTTTGCCGTGGTTTTTGACCAGCAGGGCGAGCATTTGCGGCTTGTGTTCCAAGTGTTGCAAAGAAGCGTGCAGGACGGGGTGTATGCTTTCGTTCTGTATCATTTTTTCGCGGTAGAACTTTTCCGCCTTAGCCTTTGAACGCGCCGACACGAACGCCCACGCCAGCCACACCAGCGCGACAGCGGACAATGCGGACAGAAGCGGAGGCAGCTCTTCAGTATAGGCTTTCTGATTGAACCAGATTTGCGCGGTCAAAAAACCGGCAAAGAAAATCAAAACATAAAGTATCGGTGCGAAACGGCTTTGGACAGAAGCGTGCATCATCATTCCATTTCAGATTGGCAAAACAGGCGGCAGACGAAATGCCGCCCACTCGGTTTAAGGGAATCCGTCAGGCTTCCGCCACCGAATCCCGGCTGTAGGTTTTTTCGCAGTAGTGGCATTTCAGCCGCGTCTGCCCGTTGTGTTTTTTAACATAAAACCGGCTTTTGACCGGCTCGCCGTGGCCGGCGCAATTGGGGTTCGGGCAGCGGAACACTTCGGCGATTTCGTCGGGTAGGTTCAAATGCCGCTTCTGCACGACCTTGAAATTGTCGATGGTATTGACCACCGCTTCGGGGGCGAACAGGGCGAGGCGGTCGGCGGCTTTGTCGTCCAAGCACACGCCTTTGATTTTGATGATGTCTTTGCTGCCTTGGGTTTTGCTGGGCAGGTTGAAGCCCACGGTTACCGCGTTGCCGTAGTGCAAAAGTTTGAACTGGCGCAGGATGGCCAGCCCCCTGCCGGCGGGAATATGGTCGATCACCGTACCTTTTTCAATGGCTTCGACACTGAGTTTCGGGGTTTCCATATCTGTTCCTCACACTTCTTCGTTCAACACCAGCGACAATATCGCCATACGCGCATAAACGCCGTTGGTCGCCTGCTCGAAATAATAGGCGTGCGGCGTGGCATCGACATCGGGATGGATTTCGTCCACGCGCGGCAAAGGGTGCAGCACGCGCAGGTTCGGTTTGGCGCGGGCGAGCATAGACGCTTCGAGGTTGAATTTGCCTTGGATTTTGGCAAATTCCTGTTCGTCGAAACGCTCGCGCTGAACACGGGTCATATACAGGATGTCCGCCCATTCCGCCGCTTCTTCCAAACTGCCGAGGATACGGTATCGGCAGCCGGCTTCATCCAACTCTTCGGTAATGTAGTCGGGCATCGCGAGGCTGGGCGGCGAGACGAAGGCAAATTCGCAGCCCCAACGTTTCAACGCCTGACAAAGCGAATGCACGGTGCGCCCGTATTTCAAGTCGCCCGCCATCGCGATTTTGAGCTTGTCCAAACGCCCCTGCGTTTCATAAATTGTTACCAGATCCAACAAGGTCTGACTGGGGTGCTGGTTCGTGCCGTCGCCGGCGTTGATGACGGGGACGCGCGAAAACTCCGCCGCCACGCGCGCCGCGCCGTCTTTGGGATGGCGTTGGATGATTGCGTCGGTGTAGCCGGAAATGATGCGGGCGGTATCGGCAAGCGTCTCGCCTTTTTTGGCACTGGTATTCGCGCCGTCCGAAAAGCCGATGACCTTGCCGCCCAGCCGCTGCACCGCCGTTTCAAACGACAGCCTCGTGCGCGTGGACGGCTCGAAAAAGCACGACCCGATGAGTTTGCCTTCCAACAAATCGCCGCGCGGATGCGCCTTCAGCTTCAATGCCGTCTGAAGCAGGCATTCCAACTGTTCGCGCGACAAATCCGAAATGGAGATGATATGCTGTCTGTAAAGCGGATTAGGCATTTTTGCCCCCCTTCCGTAAAAAACCCGCGTCAGGCGGGTATCCGGTTATACGTCCACGCCGCCCGTATGTTTGCGGAACAGCTTCGCAAAAGCGGCAATACGGCGCGCATTATCGCATATTTGCCGCCGCAAAGTTTTACCGCACGAATCCCGTACTTTTCAGACGGCATATCCAAACACGCCCGCATAAGCATAAGGTATAATCGCGCCAGACATTTCTTTTCAGGAAGCCGCCATGTTAGTCTGCAACCCCTACGAAGTCGTCATCCACGGCACAACGAGTTCCGGCAAGGTTTTCCGCCCCAGCGACTGGGCGGAACGCCTGTGCGGCATCCTGTCCTCGTTCACCAAAGACAACCGCCTCTCCTACTCGAAATGGGTGCGCCCGATTTTAGTGGACAACATCCGCTGCGTCGCCGTCGATAAAAAACTGGAAACCGACAATCCGCAGATGTTCCGCTTCCTGATGGACTTTGCCGCCGACAACGACCTGCGCGTCATCGACTGCAAGGCACTGATCGAAGAGCGCGAACACGGAAAAGCAGACGAAGACGAAGCAGGAAACGTCCCACTGGCACAGGCAATCGAAGAAAAACACGCCGCCGAGAAAGCACAGGAACAGACCGTCTCGGGCGCATCCTACGTTTTGCGCGAAATCGGCACGGAAGACACGTCCTCCGCCTTTGCAGCCTTGAGCGTTTTGCGTTCCGCCCTGACCGACATCAACCGCTTTACCGAACAAATCAACAAAATCCAACGCCCCCAAGGCTACCGCCTGCTGGGTATTTTTGAAGAAGGCAAACACAACGCCGTCGCCGTCTGCGGCTTCCGCGAAGCCTGCACCCTCGCCGGCGGCCGACATATCCATATCGACGACATCGTTACCCTGCCGCAAAGCCGCCGCAAAGGCTACGCCTCACGCCTTTTGGAAGAAGTCCGCAAAATCGGCGCGGAAACAGGGGTTACCAAAATCCACCTTAACGTCCACGTCAACCACGACCGCGCCGACGCGCACCGCCTGTATTTCAAAAACGGTTTTGAAATCTGCGCCTACCACTTCCGTTGCGATCCCAAATGAAAACACTCATCCTCATCTGCACCCTGTCGGCACTCGCCGCCTGCGCCACCCCGTCCGGACAAGGCGGCACTCAGGTTTACGGCGAAATCAAAGCCGGTATCGAAACCCGGCACGCCCACTGAAAAATGCCGTCTGAAGCCCTTTCAGACGGCATTTTAAAATATGCGCCCTATCCGTCCGCCTTGCCCGTACCCCCTGACTTTGCCGCCCTGCCCGATGCCGTCTGAAGCCTGAACCGCCCCACCAGCCCGATGCCGCACGACACCGCCGGAAAGGGCATACACAAAGCCGTCAGCACATAACGCGCATTGCCCGTATTGACCACGTCCGCGCCCTTCAGCAGCAGCGGCAGCGCGTTCGCCCACTCCCACAGCGAAGGCGCGCTGAACGCCAACACCGCCACCAGCCCCAACATCCGGAACACCCCGATTTCCAACACCTGCCGCCGCCGCACCGAACGGTTGAGCAGAAACACAACCGCCAACCCGAAACAGACCACCGCCGCCATCCCCCCGTTGGCGACAATCTGCAAACTGTTGAACGCAATATCGGGCGTAACCGCCAACACGCCTTCCGAATCCGGCACGGCACGCTGCAAATCCAAACCCTGCAACACGTTCAACACAAAACCGTAGATCAAATCACAAAACACCACGCCTATCGGCAAAGCACTCAAAACCCGCCACATCTTCCTATCCGACCAACCGTTCAAAACCTTCATTTTATAGTGGATTAAATTTAAACCAGTACGGCGTTGCCTCGCCTTGCCGTACTATTTGTACTGTCTGCGGCTTCGTCGCCTTGTCCTGATTTAAATTTAATCCACTATACCCGACCGCGCAAGCCGCCGAACAAAAAATAAATTTAGCCTAAGTCATAAAACCGTGTAATTTTGCGCCAAAACGGTTGTTTGCGGGTAAAATATCAACCCATTAATTTCAATCATATTTTTAAACGGCAGACAAAAGAACCCGGGGAAATGCCGATTTACCCCCGAATTTCTGTAATTTTGCAACAAAATACCGCAAAACCTCCGACTTGAAACCGAAAGGACTTTCATATGAACCAGACAAGCCGCGATCTGACCCGCATCAGCCACAACACCAAAATCGTCGCCACCTTGGGGCCGGGCAGCAACAACGTCGAACTGTTGGAAGATATGATCCGCGTCGGCGGCCTGAACGTCGTCCGCTTCAACTTCAGCCACGGCACGCCCGAATTCCATCAGGAAAACGCCCGCATCGTGCGTGAGGCGGCAAAACGCGCCGGACAGGAAATCGCCATTATTGCCGACCTGCAGGGGCCGAAAATCCGCGTGGGCAAAATCGCCGGCGGCGGCATCGAATTGAACAAAGGCGAAACATTGGTACTCGATGCCGCGCTTGAAGGCGAAGGCACGCGCGAAGCGGTCGGTTTGGACTACCGCGACCTGCCCGACGACGTTGCCGCAGGCGACGTATTGTGGCTGGACGACGGCCTGCTGACCCTGACCGTGGAATCCGTCGAAGGCAGCAGGATTATCACAAGGGTGGAAAACAGCCACGTCCTGAAAAGCAACAAGGGCATCAACAAACGCGGTGGCGGTCTGTCCGCAGGCGCGTTGACCGAAAAAGACTTCCGCGACCTGAAAACCGCGATTGCCATCGGTTGCGACTACCTCGCCATCAGCTTTGTGAAATCCGCCGAAGATTTGCACATCGCGCGCGCCAAAGTCGAAGAAGAAATGAAGGGCAGCACTGCCGTGCGCCCCGGTTTGGTTTCCAAAATCGAACGCGTGGAAGCGATTGAAAACTTGGACGAAATCATCCTTGCCGGCGACGGCATTATGGTTGCGCGCGGCGACTTGGCGGTCGAAGTCGGACACGCCGCCGTCCCCGCCCTGCAAAAACGGATGATCCGCCGCGCCCGCGAGTTGCGCCGCTTCAGCATTACGGCGACGCAAATGATGGAATCGATGATTACCAACCCCGTGCCGACCCGCGCGGAAGTCAGCGATGTGGCAAACGCGGTATTGGACGGTACCGATGCGGTGATGTGTTCCGCCGAAACCGCCGTCGGCGCGTATCCGTTTGAAACCGTCAGCCAAATGGCGATTATCTGCGCGGCTGCGGAAAAAGAGCAGGATTCGCTCAACGGCGTTGCCGAACAGGCGGAGTATCCCGAAGCGGTCAGCACCAACCTGGCGGTTGCCGGCGGCGCGGTCAGCGTGGCGCGCGCGGTTCACGCCAAAGCCATCGTCGCCCTGACCGAAAGCGGTTCGACCGCCTTTGAAATCAGCCGCCACAACATCACCCTGCCGATTTTCGCGCTGACCCCGAGCGTTTCCGCCCAACGCCGTATGGCGATGTACCGCGGCGTGCGTCCGTTGATTTTGGCAACCAGCACCGACCACGACACGGCGTTAAATGAAGTCGAAACGATGCTGGTGGAACATAACATCCTGCATTCCGGCGACCAGTACATCATTACCAGCGGCTCGCAAATGCGCGAATCCGGTTCGACCAACACACTGGAAGTGCTGCGCGTCAAATAATCCGCCCTGAGTGGAAAATGCCGTCTGAAGCCGATGCCCGAGGCTTCAGACGGCATTTTTTGCCCGGCGGCTCGGGCAAACCGGAAAAATTGTGCAAATCCGGCAACATCGGATAAAATCGAGTACCTATACTAAAGCGAAACAAGGCAATTCCGACTGCCTTTTTTATTTGTCCACCGTCCGCCTTTTTACGGAAACTGAAATGACCCCTTCCACACTGAAAAAAACCGTCCTGCTGCTCGGCACTG
This sequence comes from Neisseria lactamica, assembly GCF_901482445.1. Classification (NCBI taxonomy): domain Bacteria; kingdom Pseudomonadati; phylum Pseudomonadota; class Betaproteobacteria; order Neisseriales; family Neisseriaceae; genus Neisseria; species Neisseria lactamica. Next base: position 1,672,066 of record NZ_LR590477.1, read on the forward strand.
CCTTTGCCGCCGCATCCGCACAAGCATCCGGCTACCACTTCGGCACACAGTCGGTCAACGCGCAAAGCACGGCAAATGCCGCCGCCGCAGAAGCCGCCGACGCATCGACCATCTTCTACAACCCCGCCGGCCTGACCAAACTCGACAGCAGCCAGATTTCCGTCAACGCCAACATCGTGTTGCCCAGCATCCGTTATGAGGCGGATTCCGCCACCGACTTTACCGGCATTCCCGTCCAAGGTTCGAAAAGCGGCAAAATCACCAAAACCACGGTTGCGCCCCACATCTACGGCGCATACAAAGTCAATGACGACGTAACTTTGGGTTTGGGCGTTTACGTCCCCTTCGGCTCTGCCACCGAATACGAAAAAGATTCCGTGTTGCGCCACAACATCAACAAGCTCGGTCTGACCAGTATCGCCGTCGAACCCGTCGCCGCGTGGAAACTCAACGAACGCCATTCCTTCGGCGCAGGCATCATCGCCCAACATACTTCTGCCGAGCTGCGCAAATATGCCGACTGGGGGATCCCAAAAAAAGCGCAAATGCTGCAAGCAACACCTTCTAATCCTACTGCCGCTGCTCAAATCAAAGCCGACGGACACGCCGATGTCAAAGGCAGCGATTGGGGCTTCGGCTACCAACTGGCGTGGATGTGGGACATCAACGACCGCGCGCGCGTGGGTGTGAACTACCGTTCCAAAGTTTCACACACGCTCAAAGGCGATGCCGAATGGGCGGCAGACGACACGGCGGCGAAAGCAATGTGGAGTACGGCACTCGCAGCAAACGGTTACACGGCGAATGAAAAAGCCCGCGTCAAAATCGTAACGCCTGAGTCTTTGTCCGTACACGGCATGTACAAAGTGTCCGACAAAGCCAACCTGTTCGGCGACGTAACTTGGACGCGCCACAGCCGCTTCAATAAGGCGGAACTGGTTTTTGAAAAAGAAAAAACCGTCGTCAAAGGCAAATCTGACCGCACCACCATCACGCCCAACTGGCGCAACACCTACAAAGTCGGCTTGGGCGGTTCTTATCAAATCAGCGAACCGCTGCAACTGCGCGCCGGCATCGCTTTTGACAAATCGCCCGTCCGCAACGCCGACTACCGTATGAACAGCCTGCCCGACGGCAACCGCATCTGGTTCTCCGCCGGTATGAAATACAATATCGGTAAAAACCACGTCGTCGATGCCGCCTACACCCACATCCACATCAACGACACCAGCTACCGCACGGCGAAGGCAAGCGGCAACGATGTGGACAGCAAAGGCGCGTCTTCCGCACGTTTCAAAAACCACGCCGACATCATCGGCCTGCAATACACCTACAAATTCAAATAAACAGCCCGCCGTTTGATTGTAGAAATGCCGTCTGAAACAGATTTCCGTTTCAGACGGCATTGTTTTAGGCTCGATTGAAAACGAAGCAGGAAAACACCGCCGCCATCCCCGTACAGACAGGAATGACGGGGTGCATTTTTATCCGGCAGCCGATACGCCTACCTCGGTATCCGGGAGAATATATGCAGAACCTCCTTCATATCAAAATGGTAGGGACGCTCGGGCAGCAAAACGGCGGCGGGCAGCTTGGTGATGCCGTTCAAGCCACGCGGGAACAGCGCAATCCGCTCTTTGCCCTTTTCCGCATAATCCGCCTTGCGGTTGTGGACGGAAACCACTTCGCGATGGCGGTAAAGCAGCGTGTTCATTTCGATATAGGCTTCGTTGTGGATGGCTGCCGACTGTTTCTGCAACACGTCAATCTGCCTGTTGAGCTTGTCGTTGGTTTTCATCAGCCTGTTGAAGAACGACGGTTGCTCCTGCAGTTTGGCGGTACAGGCTTCGATACTTTCCGATACCGGCCCGAACTGTTCGAGGTGTTTTTCCAGACAATTTTCCAAGTCGGTCAGGCAGACGACCATCTTGCGGGAAAATTCTTCTTCAGGCTTTCCCTGCCGAATGGACAATATCTCGCGGCGGCGGTCTTCCATTGCGGAAATATAGGCATTCATGCGGTCGGACATATTTTCCACATCCCTGCTCATCCACAGCGCGGGCAGCAGGCGGAAGTTTTCAAACGAATTGAAGATGCCGCCGAAAGACTGGCGGAAGGCGATATAAATATATTTCAAATCTTCCTCGCCCTTCGCCATACGCGTCAGGCAATAGTAGAACGGATCGAGGACGGTGTCGCCCAACAACCGCTCGAATTGGTCCAATCTGGCGGCAATCGCCTGCGTGCGTTCGACTTGCGCGGGGAACGGCGAAAACAGCAGCGGCAGGGCTTTTTTGTCGTAGTTTTCCTCTATCCTGTCCATCATATCGATGATTTCCCAGCTCACGCCGGATTGCAGCGAAAGAATCTGTTTCAAACCGTTGGCAAAACGCAGGGCATCATTCTGAGTGATGTTGCGGACGGGAATATGGATGGCGGTGTAATAGCGGTTGTAGCTGGTATAAAGTTTGTCTTCCGACAGGAAGCGGCGTAGGGAAAACGGAATATCGTCGGTGTAATAAGGCGCGATGGCGAAGATGTATTTTGACGTTCGGATAACTTCCAACTGGCGGGCGCGCTGTTCGGCAAACAATACTTTGTCAAACACCGGTTCGGGCATCTGCTTCACTTCGCGCGGGCGCATCATCGGAAAACTGTTGCCGAGCAGGTGTGATTTTAGGAACACTTCGCAGATATAGGTACAGATGATGTCCGAATCGAGATTGCGGGTATTTTCGGGGATTTCCCATTTGGTTTTGTTTTTCAATACCGCAGCGGCGGCGTAAATAAATTCGGTTTTCAGAATCTGTTTGAAATTTTCCCGTGCGCGCTTGCCCCCAGTATCGACGTTTTTGATAACGGACAGCACGCTTTCGAGAATGTCGGCAATATAAACCGGCGATTCGCATTGCGCCAATACATCCAGGCGTTCCGCAATATGCCCCGCCAGCCGTTTGAGGTCGGGAATGGGAATATCCGTTGCCAAAGAAGAAAACGAAATGCGTTTTTTGGGAAGGTAAGTGAAAGAACCGTCGGCTTCGTTATAGCTTATGCCGTGTCGGGAAAGGATTTGCGTACAGGCGGCCTGACCGGCTTCGGGAGAAAGTGTTTTGAAGATTTCTGTCAGATTTTCCTGCCAATGGCAGTCGAGTTCGGGAAGGATTTGATTGAGTCTGAAGCGGACGGTGTAAGGGATAAGGTCTTGCTCGAAATGTTCATTTTGCGGGGGGGGTAATGCATAATGTCTCCTCGATATAGATGGAACTTTTTAAGTTTACGGCAAATTGCCGATTTTATCGTATTTCCTTTCCGGTTGAAATCCCGCCCTTTAGGGCGGTGCTTTGTGTGCCGTCCCGTGTGTTGGAACATCAGCATAGGAAACACAGGAAAAGACGGCTGTTTTGCGCCTGCGTACCGTATTGGTCAAAATGCCGTCTGAAACCGACAACAGGGTTTCAGACGGCATTTCCGTCAATTTTCCCTTTATCTGCCGAACAGGTTGGCGATATTTTCCATTTGTTCTTCGGTAAAACCGTTTTCGCCCAATCTGGCGGCAACTGCCCATTCGCCCGACAAACCGTGTTCCGCACCGAGCTGCCGCCATTTTTCGACTTTGGCTTCGTCTGTGGTTTTTTCGGGCAGCGGTTTGACGGGAATCCTGCTTTTGGGGACGGTATTCATCGGTTTGCCCCTAATCGATGGAATAGCCGCGAAGATACTGTATCCGTTCGCGCGTCATCCGCGTGTCGCACTGCAATTTGAGATATTCGGCGTATTCTTTCCCGTCTGCCTGCGCGGCGGCTTGTCGGCAGTTGCTGATTTTTTCCTGCGCCCACTTGCGTTGTTCGCCAACCAGCTCTTTTTGCACGTCGGTATCGAGTCCTCCCCAAAGTTTGGTAATTTCGGATTCCGCACGTTGGTTTTGTACGCGCGCCTCTTCCACTTCGCCCTGTGATACGGTAACGGTATTGGCACGCTCGCCGTCGTCGGGATGCAGGATTTCCGGTTCGGGCGCGCCTTCTGCGGCTTGGGGTACGCCCGCATCGCTGGCGGCGGCATTGTGTTCCAAAATGTCTTCGGGCGTGGGTTTGGACGGCGGTTCGGGGGCTTTTCCGCTCAAAATCCTGACCGCGTCTTCTTTTTTCACCGCCTTGCCGTCTATCATCACGATGCTCTTCACGCCGTAAGGCAGCAACGCGGCAGACAGCGTTTGCGCCGCCATACCGACCGTGTTGTCGACAAATGCCGTCTGACCATCTTTGACGGGCAGGAAGCGGACGGCTGCCGTCAATACGCCGTCTTTAAACTCGACATTGCCGCCCGTCTTCTGCCGCACAATATCCGACAAAGCGGTTTCCCCATACAACAGGGGGCTGTTTGCCTCGGCATCGGCAAGCGTTTCAGACGGCACGGTAATGTTCAAATCGGCGATACAGAACGTGCGCCCGCCTTCCTGCGTTTCCGAAGCGTGTTCCAAAGAAAACGCCAAACCGTAGGCGGCAGCGATAATTTTGTCGGCATCGACAAACTGCCTGCCGTCTTCGCGCGCGAAAGAACGCGCTTCCTGCGTGAGCGTTTCCTGAATATTGCCGCGTATGTCCTGCAACACGGCGGGGTTGGCGCATTCCAACGCCTTGGGCGGTTCTTCCCTGCCGCACGCGGCAAGCAGCAGGGCAAACGGCAGCGCAATGAGTTTCCGATACATGATGTTCCTTCCAAACGGTGCAGACCGATGGCGGCTATCATAGCAAAAGCACCTGCCGGCGGTAAACCTTGCAGGTGCTTTGTCGGAAAGGCGTAAAAATCAGCCTTTAAAGAAATTCACAAAGCCGGTAAGAATCGCGGCATTAATCAAATCGACGAAGAACGCGCCGACCATAGGCACAATCAAAAACGCCTTATGCGACGCGCCGAAAGTATGCGTGATGGACTGCATATTTGCCACCGCCGTCGGCGTTGCACCCAAGCCGAAACCGCAATTGCCGGCAGCCAACACCGCCGCATCATAGTCGCGCCCCATAAAGACATAGGTAACAAAAGTCGCGTACAAAACCATCACCACGGTTTGTACGGCAAGGATGACGGTTACAGGCCCCGCCAAACCGGTCAGCTCCCACAGTTTCAAATTCAGCAACGCCATTGCCAAGAAAAGCGAAAGCGAAGCATTGCCGAACACATCGATGGCGCGGTCGAACATATTGACCTTGAATGCGGCGGTGAGGATGTTGCGGATGACCACGCCGCCAAACAGACACCACACGAATTTGGGCAGGTCGAACAGGTATTCTTTGTCGAAGCCGTCCATAATCTCGGCAAACGCCAGACACGCGGCAAACATAGCCAGCGTTTCAACGGCAGATTCGGCAGTAATCAGGCGGGTGCGTTTTGCCTGCTCGAACACGTCGTCCGCGTTGTCGTCCTGAGCCTGTTTTGTGTTTTCAACCGGTTTGCGCCCCATTTTGTTGATCAGGCGGCGCGCAACCGGCCCGCCGATCAGACCGCCGAACACCAGCCCGAAAGTAGCCGAAGCCATACCCAAGCCGGTTGCGCCGACCAAGCCGTATTTGGTTTCAAAATCCGGCCCCCAGGCACCCGCCGTACCGTGTCCGCCCGTCAGCGTAACCGAACCGGTAATCAGACCGATGAGCGGATCCAAACCCAAAGCGGAAGCCAGTCCGACCCCGACAAAGTTTTGCACCAGGATAAATCCGCCCACAATCGCGGTAAACACCACCAGCGGCAAACCGCCCGCCTTCAAGCGGGAAAAATCCGCGCTCAAGCCGATGGACGTGAAGAAAATCAGCATAAACGCATCTTGCAGCGGTTTTTCAAATTTGAAGCTCACGCCGTACACTTCGTGCAGCGCAAACAGGATAATCGCGGCAATCAGCCCGCCCGCCACGGGTTCGGGGATGTTGAAATCACGCAAAAATTTGATTTTCTTAACTAAAACCTTGCCGACCAGCAAAACCAAAGTGGCGGCAATCAAAGTGTAATAACTGTTAAACGCCCATTCCATATCGTTTGACCTCCTAAAATGTTTTTCTTTATGTCCGCCCGAAGGGGCGCAGACGCAGGGATATTAGGGGAACAGTTAAGGCTTGTCAAAGAATTGCCGTTTTTTACAACTATTTTTTACAAACAAAATGCCGTCTGAAACTCCGTTCAGACGGCATCGGGCATTTGCACCTGTTCAATAATTGGTCGAACAGAACTGCTCGCGCTTGTCCGCATCGGCGGCATAACACGTCAAACCCATACCTGCCGCATTGCTGTTGTTCGCTTTCGCTCCCGGTTTTTTGTTCACCGAAACCTTGCCGTCTTTGCCGATTTCAACGGTTACGCCTTTGCCGTTTTTCATCTTCCACTTCAACACTTGCGCATCGGCACTTTGGCACTTGCTGACCGTACAGCCGCCCTCCGCCGCCACATTGCCGTTTTTATAGATTACACACTGCTGCCGACTGTCGGCACACGCCGCAAACGCAGAAACCGAAAAACAGGACACCAGCGCGGCAAACAGAACTTTTTTCATGGTTCGGACTCCTTATTTAAACAGGTTGGCAATAATTTGAAACTATACGCCTGCCGCCATACCACTGCCACAACCAAATCAAATGCCGTCTGAACAGTCTTCAGACGGCATCATGGGAATACACATATTTGAAACAACAGAAAAAGCGGGGGCAAAACCCGCCGCTGCATCTGTCACTGTACATCCCTGCTGTCGGACTTACCGCTTCAACTTCGCAAACGCATCCGCCATCGCCGAATTGGCCGGGGCGCGGTCGTTGCGTTGGGGTTTGCGGCCGGCTGTCCGTTCGCGGCTGCGGTTTTCATACGGCATTTTATGTTTTGCGCCGCCCGGTTCGTCATCCAAGCGCATCGTCAACGCAATGCGTTTGCGTGCGGCATCGACTTCCAGCACTTTCACTTTCACCACATCGCCGGCTTTCACAACTTCGCGAGGGTCTTGGACGAACTTGTTGGACAGGGCGGAGATGTGTACCAAGCCGTCCTGATGGACGCCGATGTCCACGAACGCGCCGAAGTTGGCGACGTTGGAAACCACGCCCTCTAAAATCATACCGACTTGCAAGTCGCTGATTTCGTGGATGCCTTCGGCAAACGATGCCGTCTGAAACGCGCCGCGCGGATCACGGCCGGGTTTTTCCAGCTCGGACAAGATGTCCAGAATGGTCGGCAGGCCGAAGCGTTCGTCGGTGAAGTCGGACGCTTTGATTTGCTTCACGCGCTCGCGGTTGCCGATGAGTTCGGCGGCGGTAATGCCTTGTTGCGCCAGCATTTTGGCGACGACGGGATAGGCTTCGGGATGCACCGCGCTCGCGTCCAGCGGCTCTTTGCCGCCGTTAATCCGCAAAAAACCTGCCGCCTGCTCGAAGGTTTTTTCGCCCAAACGCGGTACTTTCAGCAATTTTTTACGGCTGTCGAACGCGCCGTTTTCATCGCGGTAGGCGACAATGTTTTGGGCAAGGGTTTGATTTAAACCGGAAATCCTCGCCAAGAGTGGGACAGAGGCGGTGTTCACGTCCACGCCGACGGCGTTCACGCAGTCTTCGACCACCGCGTCCAGCGATTTGGCGAGCCGGCTTTGGTTTACGTCGTGCTGATACTACCCCACGCCGATGGATTTAGGGTCGATTTTGACCAACTCGGCAAGTGGGTCTTGCAGCCTGCGGGCGATGGACACCGCGCCGCGCAGGGAAACGTCCAAGTCGGGGAACTCGCGCGCCGCCAGTTCGGACGCGGAATAAATCGACGCGCCGGCTTCGGAAACGACGATTTTGTGCAGCCCCATTTTCGACATTTCACGCACCAGTTCGCCCGCGATTTTGTCGGTTTCTCGGCTGGCGGTGCCATTGCCGATGGCGATGAGCTTCACGCCGTGCTGTTTAATCAGGCGCGACAGCGTTGCCAACATATTGTTTTCTTGATGCAAATAGACGATGACAGTATCCAGCAGCTTGCCCGTGTCGTCCACCACGGCGCATTTCACGCCGTTACGGTAGCCGGGATCGAGACCCAAAGTCGTCAGCCGTCCGGCAGGCGCGGCGAGCAGCAAGTCTTTGAGATTGCGGGCGAACACGGTAATCGCGTCGGTGTCGGCGGCTTCTTTCAAACTATTTAAGGCTTCAAGTTCCAACGACAAAAAGATTTTTGCGCGCCAAGTCAGGCGCACGGTGTCGCGCAGCCATTTGCAGCCGTCTGAAACCTTGAAACGGCGGGCGATGATTTGCTCGTATTCGCTTGGCTGGGTAATCGGCGTGTCGTCGGGCCGGTATTTGAGCGCGATGTTCAACACGCCTTCGTTGCGGCCGCGCAAAACCGCCAGTGCACGGTGGCTGGGCATCGTGCGGACGGGTTCGCGGTGGTCGAAATAATCGCTGAATTTTTCGCCTTCGGTTTGTTTGCCTTCAATGACTTGCGCGTGGATTTCGGCTTTGTTCCACAACTTATCGCGCAGCGTGCCGATGAGTTCCGCGTCTTCGGCAAACTGCTCCATCAGAATCGCGCGCGCGCCATCCAGCGCGGCTTTAGCGTCGGGGACGTTTTCGTTCAGGTAGCCCCGTGCGGTGGCTTCCACGTCCTGCGGCTGCTCGGCAAGCAACACGTCCGCCAGCGGCTGCAAACCGTGTTCGCGCGCGATTTGCGCTTTGGTGCGGCGTTTGGGCTTGTAGGGCAGATACAGGTCTTCCAGCGCGGTTTTGTTGTCGGCGGCTTCGATTTGCGCCCTGAGGTCGTCTGAAAGCTTGCCTTGCTCTTCAATACTTTTTAAAACAACGGCTTTGCGCTCTTCCAACTCGCGCAGGTATTGCAGCCGCTCGGCAAGCTGGCGCAGCTGCGTATCGTCCAGCCCGCCCGTGGCTTCTTTACGGTAACGCGCGATAAAGGGTACGGTCGCGCCGTCGTCCAAAAGCTCGATAGCGGCGGTAATTTGCGCGGCAGTGGCGGAGAGTTCTTGGGAGAGGATTCGGGTGATGTTCATAAATTGCCTCCGTGATGCCGTCTGAACAGCCGACGGCGCAATGTGGGTAATCGTTTGGAAAAGATGAAGATAATACTGATATACTTTGCCCGATACAATCTGAAAGGAATGTTTATGACCGTCCTGATTACCGGCGGCACCGGCTTTATCGGTTCGCACACCGCCGTCTCGCTCGTCCAATCCGGTTACGATGCCGTGATTCTGGATAATCTGTGCAACTCGTCTGCCGCCGTCCTCCCGCGCCTTCGGCAAATTACCGGCAGAAACATACCGTTTTATCAGGGCGACATCCGCGATCGTCAGATTTTGAGGCAGATTTTTTCAGAACACGAAATCGAATCCGTCATCCATTTTGCCGGTTTGAAGGCAGTGGGGGAAAGCGTTGCCGAGCCGATGAAATATTACGGCAACAATGTTTACGGCAGCTTGGTGCTGGCGGAAGAAATGGCGCGCGCGGGCGTGTTCAAAATCGTATTCAGCTCGTCGGCAACCGTTTACGGCAATGCGGAAAAAGTCCCCTATACGGAAGATATGCGCCCAGGCGATACCGCTAATCCTTACGGTGCGTCCAAAGCGATGGTGGAACGGATGTTAACCGACATCCAAAAAGCCGATCCGCGTTGGAGCGTGATTTTGTTGCGCTATTTCAACCCGATCGGCGCGCACGAAAGTGGTTTGATCGGCGAACAGCCCAACGGTATTCCCAACAACCTTTTGCCCTATATCTGCCAAGTGGCTTCGGGCAGGCTGCCGCAACTGTCGGTATTTGGCGGCGATTATCCGACCCCCGACGGTACAGGAATGCGCGACTATATTCATGTGATGGATTTGGCAGAAGGGCATATCGCGGCAATGAAGGCAAAAGGCGGCCTTTCCGGCGTACATTTGTTCAACTTGGGTTCGGGGCGCGCCTATTCCGTTTTGGAAATCATCCGCGCCTTTGAAGCCGCTTCCGGCTTAAATATTCCCTATCAAATCCAACCCCGCCGCGTCGGCGACTTGGCGTGTTCCTTTGCCGACCCGTCCCATACCAAACAAGAGACTGGCTGGGAAACCAAACGCAGCCTTGCGCAAATGATGGAGGATTCGTGGCGTTGGGTCAGCCGCAACCCCAACGGATATGGGGATTAAATGCAAACCGCAAACAAAAAAACCATCCTCGTTACCGGCGGCGCGGGCTTTATCGGTTCTGCCGTTGTCCGCCATATTATCCAAAACACCCAAGATTCTGTCGTCAATGTCGATAAGCTGACTTATGCCGGCAATTTGGAATCTTTGACTGAGGTAGCCGATAATCCTCGCTATGCTTTTGAACAAGTGAATATTTGCGACCGCGCCGAACTCGACCGCGTATTCGCGCAATACCGGCCTGATGCCGTGATGCACTTGGCGGCGGAAAGCCATGTCGACCGCTCTATCGATTCGGCAGGCGAGTTTATCCAAACCAATATCGTCGGCACATTCAATCTGCTGGAAGCTGCGCGTGCCTACCGGCGGCAAATGCCGTCTGAAAAACGCGAAGCCTTCCGTTTCCACCATATTTCCACCGATGAAGTCTATGGCGATTTAGGCGGCACAAACGATTTGTTTACCGAAACCGCGCCCTACGCGCCGTCCAGTCCTTATGCCGCGTCTAAAGCATCTTCCGATCATCTTGTCCGCGCGTGGCAACGGACTTACGGGCTGCCCGCCATTGTCAGCAACTGTTCCAATAATTACGGGCCCCGACAATTCCCCGAAAAACTCATCCCGCTGACGATTCTGAACGCGCTTTCCGGCAAACCGCTGCCCGTGTACGGCGACGGTATGCAAATCCGTGACTGGCTGTTTGTCGAAGACCACGCGCGCGCACTATATCAGCTTGTTAGCAAAGGCGTTGCCGGCGAAACCTACAATATCGGCGGCCACAATGAAAAAGCCAATATTGAAGTCGTCAAAACCATCTGCGCCCTTTTGGAAGAACTCGCCCCCGAAAAACCGGCCGGCGTGGCGCGTTATGAAGATTTGATTACTTTCGTACAAGACCGCCCCGGCCATGACGTGCGCTACGCCGTCGACGCAGCCAAAATCGGCAGGGAACTGGGCTGGAAACCTCAGGAAACATTCGAATCCGGCATCCGCAAAACCGTGCAATGGTATTTGGACAACAAAACCCGGCGGCAAAACGCCTAAAACGGCAAAACCGCACGGAACGTTTAGGTACGGGCAAATAGTTTTCAGACGGCATCCCGACGCAATGCCGTCTGAAAACCCATCGCAAAAGAAGAAAGAAAAAAATGAAAGGCATCATCCTTGCGGGCGGCAGCGGCACGCGCCTCTACCCCGTCACGCGCGGCGTATCCAAACAGCTGCTGCCCGTGTACGACAAGCCCATGATTTACTATCCCTTGTCCGTATTGATGTTGGCAGGAATCCGCGATATTTTGGTGATTACCGCGCCCGAAGACAACGCCTCTTTCAAACGCCTGCTCGGCGACGGCAGCGATTTCGGCATTTCCATCAGCTATGCCGTGCAACCCGCTCCCGACGGCTTGGCACAGGCATTTATCATCGGCGAAGAATTTATCGGTAACGACAACGTCTGCTTGGTTTTGGGCGACAATATTTTTTACGGTCAGTCGTTTACGCAAACATTGCGGCAGGCGGCGGCAAAAAAACACGGCGCAACCGTGTTTGCTTATCAGGTCAAAAATCCCGAACGTTTCGGCGTGGTTGGATTTGACGAAAACTTCAACGCCCTGTCTATCGAAGAGAAACCGCAACGGCCCAAATCCGATTGGGCGGTAACCGGTTTGTACTTCTACGACAACCGCGCCGTCGAGTTCGCCAAACAGCTCAAACCGTCCTCACGCGGCGAATTGGAAATCTCCGACCTCAACCGTCTGTATTTGGAAGACGGCTCACTCTCCGTCCAAATCTTAGGGCGCGGTTTCGCATGGTTGGACACCGGCACGCACGAGAGCCTGCACGAGGCGGCTTCCTTCGTGCAAACCGTGCAAAACATCCAAAACCTGCACATCGCCTGCCTCGAAGAAATCGCTTGGCGCAACGGCTGGCTGACGAAAAAAGATGTGGAAACACAGGCAAAGCCTTTGGAAAAAACCGCCTACGGGCAATACCTGCTGCGCCTGATCGGCAAATAAATGCCGTCTGAACCACTTTCTTCAGACGACATACAGAGAAAATCATGAACATCATCGACACCGCCCTCCCCGACGTAAAACTTTTAAAACCGCAAGTCTTCAAAGACGGGCGCGGCTTTTTTATGGAAACCTTCCGCGACGGGTGGTTCAAAGAAAATATTGCCGATCGAACCTTCGTGCAGGAAAACCATTCCCAATCACGCAAAGGCGTATTGCGCGGCCTGCACTACCAAACCGAAAACACACAAGGCAAACTCGTACGCGTAGTTGTCGGCGAAGTGTTCGACGTGGCCGTCGATATGCGAGAAGGTTCGCCGACTTTCGGCAAATGGGCGGGCGCAACCCTGTCGGCGCAAAACCGATACCAGCTTTGGATACCCGAAGGCTTCGCGCACGGGTTCTACGTTTTGGGCGACACGGCGGAAGTCGTGTACAAATGCACGGACTATTACAAGCCGGAAGCCGAACAGGTTTTAATATGGAACGACCCGGCAATAGGCATAGGCTGGCCGCTTCAAACCGCGCCGCTGCTGTCGCCCAAAGACCTTGCCGGCAAAACGTGGGCGCAAGCCGAAAAGCTCCGCCTTACGCTTTCCCGATAAAAAATGCCGTCTGAACGTTTCAGACGGCATTTTTTCCGACAGGCTACCTACCCGCCTTCAGTACGCGCCGTGCAAAAATAATCATTCCGGTAACGAAGAACGCCAAGCCCAGCCAAGAAGCGGCGGCATCCCAGTTTTGCAGATTCAACGCAAGCGGCGCATCCGAGCCGCCGTTGGTTACAGAGAAGGCAATAATAAACGCCATAATCACACCGATCAGGCTTTCACCGACAATCAGGCCGGCCGCGAAAAGCGTACCGATACGGTCGGCGTTTTTCAGACGGCCTTCACGGTTTTCCGCTTTTTTGCCGATGATGTGTTTCAACACCGCCGCCAACACCGCGCCTGCCACGATGGGCATATTGACGGACGGCGGCAGATAAATGCCCATACCGACCGCAAGGACGGGCAGGGCAAGTTTGCCGCCTGATGATTTTTTCAACACCAAATCGGCGGCAATCAACACCGCGCCAATCGCGATGCCGGTAAAGATATAGACCCATTCAAGGTTGTGGGCGAAAATGCCCGACGCGATGGTCGTCATCAAAGTCGCTTGAGGGGCTGCCAAAGCCTGCGCCGCATCCATGCCTTCGCGCGGCATTGCGCCGGTAAAGCCGTAGGCTTCGTAAAGCAGTTCCAACACGGGTGAAATAACCAGCGCACCGACGATACAGCCGATAATCAGGGCGACTTGCTGCCGCCAAGGCGTGGCTTTGAGCAGGTAGCCGGTTTTCAGGTCTTGCAGGTTGTCATTGGAGATCGAAGCCACGCAGATTACTGCCGAGCCGCAAAATAAAGTCAGTGCCAGCAAAAATTTGCGGTTTGCCTCATCCGCCATCAAACCGCCGGATTCGCCCACCAGCAGCAAAACCAGCGAAATCACGACGATGGAAACGATGCCCACGCCGGAAATCGGGCTGGAAGACGAGCCGACCAAACCCGCCATATAACCGCAGGCGGCGGCGACCAAAAAGCCGATGACGGAAGCCAAAAGCGTGCAAACGACCACTAAAAGCCAAGCCATGCCGCCCGTAATGTGCGAATCGCCGATAAAGTGGTAAAACGACACGCCTAGAATAAACATCATAGACAATACCCAGAAAATCATGGCTTTAGGCGACAAATCCTGTTCAGCGCGTTCTGTAGCGGGCGCACCGCCGCCAAAACTCTTAAACGACATCCTCATGCCTTCCACCATTGGCTTGAGCAGCATCAAAAGCGTCCAAACCGCCGCGATACCTATGGTTCCCGCGCCGATGAAGCGTACTTTTTCCTTCCACAGCTTCATCGCAAACGCCGCCATTTCTATATCAGAAGGCTGCGGGATGTGTGAGGAGAAATACGGCACGGCAATACCCCAAGCAATCGAAATGCCCAACAGGATGGCGATGCCGCCCGTCAGTCCGACCAAATAGCCCGCGCCCAACAATGCCAGTGAAAAGCCCATCGGCAGCTGGAAAATCGCCGTACCGCTTTTAAACCAATAACTCGCGCTATCGGCAATCACGCGCAGACCTCCGGCGCAAAAGCTCATCAATCCCGCCAACGCGCCGCCTGCCGCCAGCTCTTTGATGCCGCTGCCTCCCTGACGGTCATCCCCTTCTTCATGACCGCCCACTTTCAAAATTTCAGCAGCCGCCACACCTTCCGGATAAGGCAAATCGCTTTTCACCACCATCGCGTAACGCAGCGGAATGGTAAAAATTACCCCCAAAATCCCGCCGGCAACACATAAAAGCGTCGTCTGCCAGAACGGAAAACCGCTCCAGTAGCCCGCCATCAGCAAACCGGGCAGGACGAAGATGATGGTCGAAAGCGTACCCGCCGCCGAAGCTTGGGTCTGCACCATGTTGTTTTCCAAAATATTGCTGCCTTTGAAAAACTTTAAAACCGCCATCGAAATCACTGCCGCCGGAATCGACGAGGCAAAGGTCAGTCCGACTTTCAAACCGAGGTAAACGTTGGACGCAGTAAAAATTACAGTAATCAATGCACCGAGTATCATGCCTCGGAGCGTCAGTTCGCGGTATTCTTCTACCGAACCAGATAAAGATTTATTCATTATTCTTCCTTTGACAACAGATTCCCGCATATTGTTGGCAATATGTCATAATGTCAAGTTTTAAAAAGAACAGTTAAAAACAGTTATCCAATCCTATCTCTTACTTCCTTGAAAATAAAAACTATTTTCAAGCAAACAAAAACAGCCGTATCAGGGAGATTCCCCGATACGGCCGCCTGTTTACAAGCCTCAAAATCAATCAAACAAATCGCGCAGCTTGTCTAAAAACGATTTCTTACGCGGTGTTTGATTTTCCAACCCGGTAGAAATCCGTTCAAACTCTTCCAAAAGCTCTTTTTGACGGTCGGTCAAATTGACAGGCGTTTCGACAACAATATGGCAGTACAAATCGCCGGTCGCGCTGCTGCGTAAAGATTTGACACCCTTACCCTTCACGCGCATCCTCCTGCCGGTTTGGGTTTCTTTGGGGACGGTGAGCTTGACTTTGCCGTCCAAGGTCGGCACTTCCAACTCCCCGCCCAAAGCAGCCGTGGCAAAACTGATCGGCAGTTCGCAATGCAAATCCAAACCATCGCGTTGGAAAATCTTATGCGCCCTGATACGCACCGTTACATACAAATCGCCTGCAGGCGCGCCGTGCATACCCGGCCCGCCTTCGCCGCTCAAACGGATACGCTGCCCGTCATCGATACCGGCGGGAATATTGACTTCCACCGTCTTGACCGCCTTATTCCGCCCCGCGCCACGGCATTTGACGCAAGGTTCTTTAATGTGTTTGCCGGCACCGTGGCAGGTCGGACAAGTCTGCTGCATACGGAAAATCGCCTGCTGGATGTGCACCGTACCCGAACCTTTGCAAGTCGGGCAGGTTTCCGGGGATGTCCCCGGTTTCGCGCCGCTGCCGTTACAGACATCACACGATTCATAAGTCGGAATATTGATGCGTTTCTTCACGCCTTTTGCTGCTTCTTCAAGCGTGATTTCGATACCGACTTGAACGTCCTCACCCTGATAATCAGGCTGGGCGCGCCCCGAACCGCCTCCAAACATTTGGCTGAAAATATCCCCAAAGTCAAAACCTTGAGCACCACCAAATCCTCCAAACCCTCCGAAGCCCCCCTGTCCGCCGCCTTCAAACGCCGCATGACCATACTGGTCGTACATAGCGCGCTTTTCCTTGTCGGACAAAGTTTCATACGCCTTTTGTACTTCTTTAAACTTCTCTTCCGCCTCTTTATTGTCAGGATTGCGGTCGGGATGGTATTTCATCGCCAATTTACGGTAGGCTTTTTTAATTTCTTCATCGGTAGCTGTTTTTGCCACACCCAAGGTGGCATAAAAATCTTGATTGCTCATCTTTTCATCTAATTCAAAATAAAATCACGGCTTAAAATAAGGGCAATTGCGCAAAACACAAGACAAACAGACTGCCATAGCTTACAAACTGAAACGGAATACACTTTTCAGACGGCATAAACCGATGCCGTCTGAAATCTTCAGGTATGCACGACACAAAAACTTAGACAAGCATAAAACCAACCGCCATGAAGTGTTTCTGTTATAAAAACGCCGCCCGACCCATGGTCGGACGGCACTTTGTCGGCACATACGCCCTATTTTTTAGCTGCGGGCGTTGCCGGTTTGGCGGGGGCCTTGGGCGCGGGCGCGCCGACCGAGGCCTGGTCCCTCAGCTTCGCCAGCACCGCGGGGCCGATACCCTTAACTTTCGTCAAATCGTCCACAGACTTAAACGCGCCGTTTTGCGCACGGTATTCCGCAATGGCCTTCGCCTTTGCAGGGCCTATCCCCGGCAGCGCCTCCAGCTCCTGCTGCGAGGCGGTATTGACGTTTACCGCCGCAAAGGAGAAGGCGCAGGAGAACAGCATACAGAACAGCACAAACATCTTCTTCATGGTTTTTCCTTTAAATAAAACCGCATCCTGCGGACGATAAAACGCGCCATTCTAAAATGAATATCCAAAAGTTTCAAGCCGTTCCTCCGCAAACCCGGCCGGACACCGTACGGACTCCGTCCCGCCATCCCCGACATTTTTTCCGGGCAAAGCAAAAACCCCCGGATTCCGGGGGTCTTCTGAATGGGTGTTTGGCAGTGACCTACTTTCGCATGGAAGAACCACACTATCATCGGCGCTGAGTCGTTTCACGGTCCTGTTCGGGATGGGAAGGCGTGGGACCAACTCGCTATGGCCGCCAAACTCAAACTGTTACAAATCGGTAAAGCCTTAATCAATATATTCGGTGATGACTGAATCAGCCGGTAAGCTTTTATCCCTTGAAGTTCTTCAAATGATAGAGTCAAGCCTCACGAGCAATTAGTATAGGTCAGCTTCACGCGTTACCGCGCTTCCACACCCCACCTATCAACGTCCTAGTCTCGAACGACTCTTTAGTGCGGTTAAACCGCAAGGGAAGTCTCATCTTCAGGCGAGTTTCGCGCTTAGATGCTTTCAGCGCTTATCTCTTCCGAACTTAGCTACCCGGCTATGCCACTGGCGTGACAACCGGTACACCAGAGGTTCGTCCACTCCGGTCCTCTCGTACTAGGAGCAGCCCCCGTCAAACTTCCAACGCCCACTGCAGATAGGGACCAAACTGTCTCACGACGTTTTAAACCCAGCTCACGTACCACTTTAAATGGCGAACAGCCATACCCTTGGGACCGACTACAGCCCCAGGATGTGATGAGCCGACATCGAGGTGCCAAACTCCGCCGTCGATATGAACTCTTGGGCGGAATCAGCCTGTTATCCCCGGAGTACCTTTTATCCGTTGAGCGATGGCCCTTCCATACAGAACCACCGGATCACTATGTCCTGCTTTCGCACCTGCTCGACTTGTCGGTCTCGCAGTTAAGCTACCTTTTGCCATTGCACTATCAGTCCGATTTCCGACCGGACCTAGGTAACCTTCGAACTCCTCCGTTACTCTTTGGGAGGAGACCGCCCCAGTCAAACTGCCTACCATGCACGGTCCCCGACCCGGATGACGGGTCTGGGTTAGAACCTCAAAGACACCAGGGTGGTATTTCAAGGACGGCTCCGCAGAAACTGGCGTCTCTGCTTCCAAGCCTCCCACCTATCCTACACAAGTGACTTCAAAGTCCAATGCAAAGCTACAGTAAAGGTTCACGGGGTCTTTCCGTCTAGCAGCGGGTAGATTGCATCTTCACAACCACTTCAACTTCGCTGAGTCTCGGGAGGAGACAGTGTGGCCATCGTTACGCCATTCGTGCGGGTCGGAACTTACCCGACAAGGAATTTCGCTACCTTAGGACCGTTATAGTTACGGCCGCCGTTTACCGGGGCTTCGATCCGATGCTCTCACATCTTCAATTAACCTTCCGGCACCGGGCAGGCGTCACACCCTATACGTCCACTTTCGTGTTGGCAGAGTGCTGTGTTTTTAATAAACAGTCGCAGCCACCTATTCTCTGCGACCCTCCGGGGCTTACGGAGCAAGTCCTTAACCTTAGAGGGCATACCTTCTCCCGAAGTTACGGTATCAATTTGCCGAGTTCCTTCTCCCGAGTTCTCTCAAGCGCCTTAGAATTCTCATCCTGCCCACCTGTGTCGGTTTGCGGTACGGTTCGATTCAAACTGAAGCTTAGCGGCTTTTCCTGGAAGCGTGGTATCGGTTGCTTCGTGTCCGTAGACACTCGTCGTCACTTCTCGGTGTTAAGAAGACCCGGATTTGCCTAAGTCTTCCACCTACCGGCTTAAACAAGCTATTCCAACAGCTTGCCAACCTAACCTTCTCCGTCCCCACATCGCATTTGAATCAAGTACAGGAATATTAACCTGTTTCCCATCGACTACGCATTTCTGCCTCGCCTTAGGGGCCGACTCACCCTACGCCGATGAACGTTGCGTAGGAAACCTTGGGCTTTCGGCGAGCGGGCTTTTCACCCGCTTTATCGCTACTCATGTCAACATTCGCACTTCTGATACCTCCAGCACACTTTACAATGCGCCTTCATCGGCCTACAGAACGCTCCCCTACCATACGTGCAAGCACGTATCCGCGGCTTCGGTTATAGATTTGAGCCCCGTTACATCTTCCGCGCAGGACGACTCGACCAGTGAGCTATTACGCTTTCTTTAAATGATGGCTGCTTCTAAGCCAACATCCTGGCTGTCTGGGCCTTCCCACTTCGTTTACCACTTAATCTATCATTTGGGACCTTAGCCGGCGGTCTGGGTTGTTTCCCTCTTGACAACGGACGTTAGCACCCGCTGTCTGTCTCCCGAGGAACCACTTGATGGTATTCTGAGTTTGCCATGGGTTGGTAAGTTGCAATAACCCCCTAGCCATAACAGTGCTTTACCCCCATCAGTGTCTTGCTCGAGGCACTACCTAAATAGTTTTCGGGGAGAACCAGCTATCTCCGAGTTTGTTTAGCCTTTCACCCCTATCCACAGCTCATCCCCGCATTTTGCAACATGCGTGGGTTCGGTCCTCCAGTACCTGTTACGGCACCTTCAACCTGGCCATGGATAGATCACTCGGTTTCGGGTCTACACCCAGCAACTCATCGCCCTATTAAGACTCGGTTTCCCTACGCCTCCCCTATCCGGTTAAGCTCGCTACTGAATGTAAGTCGTTGACCCATTATACAAAAGGTACGCAGTCACACCACTAGGGCGCTCCCACTGTTTGTATGCATCAGGTTTCAGGTTCTGTTTCACTCCCCTCCCGGGGTTCTTTTCGCCTTTCCCTCACGGTACTGGTTCACTATCGGTCGATGATGAGTATTTAGCCTTGGAGGATGGTCCCCCCATATTCGGACAGGATTTCACGTGTCCCGCCCTACTTTTCGTACGCTTGGTACCACTATTGAGATTTCGAATACGGGACTGTCACCCGCTATGGTCAAGCTTCCCAGCTTGTTCTTCTATCTCGACAGTTATCACGTACAGGCTCCTCCGCGTTCGCTCGCCGCTACTTGCGGAATCTCGGTTGATTTCTTTTCCTCCGGGTACTTAGATGGTTCAGTTCTCCGGGTTCGCTTCTCTAAGTCTATGTATTCGACTTAGGATACTGCACAGAATGCAGTGGGTTTCCCCATTCGGACATCGCGGGATCATAGCCTTATTGCCGGCTTCCCCGCGCTTTTCGCAGGCTTACACGTCCTTCGTCGCCTATCATCGCCAAGGCATCCGCCTGATGCACTTATTCACTTGACTCTATCATTTCAAGAACTTCTTTGACTTCGTCTGTCTACCCGTTGACTAGGGAAACAGACTTGAAATTCCTACTCTGATAAAGCTTACTGCTTGTTGTGCCTTAATCCTGCCTTTTGTGTTTCAGGATTAAGTCGATACAATCATCACCCAAATTCTGTGTTTGTCTTCTTTTCCCTCTCGGGAGATTTTTATCCTTTGCAAAGGGTAAAAATCAAAACAAACTCATTGTCTTTGTTTGTTGATTTCGGCTTTCCAATTTGTTAAAGATCGATGCGTCGTTATTTTACTCCGCAAATCAAAATAAGTTGCTATAAAATATAAAAAAATAAAAGCAACAGGATTACTTTGATTTGCAAAGTTTTGGTGGAGGCAAACGGGATCGAACCGATGACCCCCTGCTTGCAAAGCAGGTGCTCTACCAACTGAGCTATGCCCCCGTTATTGGTGGGTCTGGGAGGACTTGAACCTCCGACCCCACGCTTATCAAGCGTGTGCTCTAACCAGCTGAGCTACAAACCCGGATTCTCTTCTCAAGCGAACCTTGCCTTCACTCAAGCTTCTTCCGCATCTTTTCAGTTTACCGATAAGTGTGAATGCCTAAAGCCCCTTCTTTCTCTAGAAAGGAGGTGATCCAGCCGCAGGTTCCCCTACGGCTACCTTGTTACGACTTCACCCCAGTCATGAAGCATACCGTGGCAAGCGGCCTCCTTGCGGTTAGCCTACCTGCTTCTGGTATCCCCCACTCCCATGGTGTGACGGGCGGTGTGTACAAGACCCGGGAACGTATTCACCGCAGTATGCTGACCTGCGATTACTAGCGATTCCGACTTCATGCACTCGAGTTGCAGAGTGCAATCCGGACTACGATCGGTTTTGTGAGATTGGCTCCGCCTCGCGGCTTGGCTACCCTCTGTACCGACCATTGTATGACGTGTGAAGCCCCGGTCATAAGGGCCATGAGGACTTGACGTCATCCCCACCTTCCTCCGGCTTGTCACCGGCAGTCTCATTAGAGTGCCCAACTGAATGATGGCAACTAATGACAAGGGTTGCGCTCGTTGCGGGACTTAACCCAACATCTCACGACACGAGCTGACGACAGCCATGCAGCACCTGTGTTACGGCTCCCGAAGGCACTCCCCCGTCTCCGGAGGATTCCGTACATGTCAAAACCGGGTAAGGTTCTTCGCGTTGCATCGAATTAATCCACATCATCCACCGCTTGTGCGGGTCCCCGTCAATTCCTTTGAGTTTTAATCTTGCGACCGTACTCCCCAGGCGGTCGATTTCACGCGTTAGCTTCGCTACCAAGCAGTCAGGCTGCCCAACAGCTAATCGACATCGTTTAGGGCGTGGACTACCAGGGTATCTAATCCTGTTTGCTACCCACGCTTTCGGGCATGAACGTCAGTGTTATCCCAGGAGGCTGCCTTCGCCATCGGTATTCCTCCACATCTCTACGCATTTCACTGCTACACGTGGAATTCTACCTCCCTCTGACACACTCTAGCCACCCAGTTCAGAACGCAATTCCCGGGTTGAGCCCGGGGATTTCACATCCTGCTTAAGTAACCGTCTGCGCCCGCTTTACGCCCAGTAATTCCGATTAACGCTCGCACCCTACGTATTACCGCGGCTGCTGGCACGTAGTTAGCCGGTGCTTATTCTTCGGGTACCGTCATCAGCCGAGGGTATTAACCCCGACCTTTTCTTCCCCGACAAAAGTCCTTTACAACCCGAAGGCCTTCTTCAGACACGCGGCATGGCTGGATCAGGCTTGCGCCCATTGTCCAAAATTCCCCACTGCTGCCTCCCGTAGGAGTCTGGGCCGTGTCTCAGTCCCAGTGTGGCGGATCGTCCTCTCAGACCCGCTACTGATCGTCGCCTTGGTGGGCCTTTACCCCGCCAACCAGCTAATCAGATATCGGCCGCTCGGATAGCGCAAGGCCCGAAGGTCCCCTGCTTTCTTCCTCAGAAAATATGCGGTATTAGCTGATCTTTCGATCAGTTATCCCCCACTGCCCGGTACGTTCCGATATGTTACTCACCCGTTCGCCACTCGCCGGCAGTAGTGCAAGCACTACCCCGCTGCCGTCCGACTTGCATGTGTAAAGCATGCCGCCAGCGTTCAATCTGAGCCAGGATCAAACTCTTATGTTCAATCTCTAACTTTTTTAACTTCTGGTCTGCTTCAAAGAAACCGACAGGACAATGTTCAAAACATTATCTTGTCTGTCTTTCAAACAGTGTGAGGCCCAAGGCACTCACACTTATCGGTAATCTGTTTTGTTAAAGAGCGTTTGAACTGCTTCATCACCGCCGCTTCGTCAGCAGCGAAGACGCGAACTATACGCCCGAAGACGAATACGGTCAATACTTTCAGTGGGATTTTTTCGGGAATTGTTGTCATATACCTGTCGGATAAGGTTTTTTATTTCCGCCAAATGCTGCGCCGCCTCCAAAAATCCCTTCCTCTTCTCCTCTGACTGGTGCGCCTTTGTGAATATGCCGTCTGAAACTCGGGGCTTCAGACGGCATTTTCGTTTGCCGCTATCAGTCGGCAAACTGTTTTTTCATTCTCTCACGACGCTCTTGCGCCTCTACGGACAAAGTGGCGGTCGGGCGCGCCAACAGCCGCTTCAGCCCGATAGGCTCTCCCGTATCGGCACAGAATCCATAATCGCCCCTGTCAATATTGCGGATGGTCGCCTGTATTTTACTGAGAAGTTTTCGTTCCCGATCGCGGGTACGGAGTTCCAATGCGTACTCTTCTTCCTGTGTGGCACGGTCGGCGGGATCGGGGGCTGATTCATGTTCCTGGAGATGTCCTGTCGTAGCGGAAGCATTTTCGATGAGTTCGTCTTGCATTTTTACCAGCAATTCGCGGAAAAAAGCCAGATGATCGTCATTCATATAATCGTCTTCCGGCCCGCTCCAATTCAAAATATCTTGTTCTGTCAGCTTTGCCATAATGTATGTCCTTTCGGTTCACCGAAAAAAACAAAGCACCACAAAGTGGCTTTATTCCTTTGATTTTTATGAGGCTTATTGCCTAAGGCGTTTTTGAAAACGCGCATCATAACACGTTTTGGATTGGTTTTTTTATTTTCTTTACATTATTGATATTGCCGTTCCATTTCCTGCGAACGGCGCACACAGGCACAAACGCCTTCATTTATGGCTTCGGCGACACGATGCCGTCTGAAGGCTTCCACAGCTTCGTGGGTTGTCCCGCCTTTTGACGTTACATTTTTTTGAAGCTTCTCGAAATCTTCACCCGTCTGCTCGGCAATGGCAACCGCTCCTTTAAATGTTGCCAGGCTGAGCGCGCGTGCTTCTGCGATATCAAACCCTTGTCGGATGGCGGCATTTTGCAATGCGTCCAACAGATAAAACACATATGCCGGCCCGCTGCCGCTGATGCCGGTGATACTGTGCATTTGCGCTTCATCTTCCAACCAAACGGTCAAACCGACAGATTTCATGATTCGATCGGCAATCTTGCAGTCTGTTTCCAATACTTCCGCTTCGGCATACATACCGGATACACCCAGTCCTATTTTCCCGGGCGTATTCGGCATAACCCGGACAATGCGGCGTATTCCCCCGAGGTAACGGCTGAGCGTACCGACTGACAATCCGGCTGCGACAGAAAGCACCAATGCGCCGTTGGTGCGGATATTTTTGCACGCAGCTTCCATATCCTGTGGTTTGACGGCAAGAATCAAAACATCATCCGAATGCAATTCCGGCAGGGTTGCCGAAGTTTCGACCCCCAACTCTTTTTCCAAACGTTCGCGTTTTTCCGCACCCCGGTTGGCTATATGGATGCGGTATCCCCCTTGTTTGACCAATCCGCCCGCAACGGCAGCCGCCATATTGCCGCCGCCGAGAAAATAAACATTCATTATTTCTACCCTATTCAAAATTACCTTACTAAATTCATTCCCAATTTTTTACCATCGGACGCGCTCGGACAGACCGTTGCGCCGCAACCCCTGCTTTTTCAAACAATCAAAACCTTCCTGTTTGAACGTCTCAATCAAAGGTTTGCCGTCACGCGTACGCCAATCCAACCCGCAGGCTTCAAACTTCCCTATTTTCCTGTAAAAGTAAGATTGTTGTGCGGATTCATATTCGTTTGCCCTGACGGAATAATTGCCGTCTGAAAGCGGTATCTCGTAGTCCTCTAAAGACGGCGGACTCTCGCCGCCAATATCCCAAAAATCGATGGCAGGAGGTTTTTTGGGGAAACACCAGCCGGACAACGACGGACATGGATACCAACCCGCCAACTGACAGCCGGTAACCGTAAACATAAGCAATAACACCATTGCAAGATATTTTATTGTACGCATTCCAATCTGCCCCTTTTCCCGAAAATCGCGCTGCCGATACGGACGTGTGTCGCACCGCACTCAATGGCGGCAGGCATATCGTCCGACATCCCCATAGACAGCACGTCTGCCTTAACGCCTGCCGCATTGAGGTCGGCAAGCAGCTTTTGCATGGTCTGAAACTGGGTTTTCAACTCCGTTTCACTGCTATTGGCTTTGGCAACACACATCAAGCCGCGTACGACGATATTCGGCAACTTCGCCACTTCGACCGCAAGCGCGACCGCTTCTTCGGGCGCGACACCGTGTTTCGCCGCCTCGCCCGCAATGTTCACCTCGATACACACCTGCAAAGGCGGCATTGAGGAAGGACGCTGTTCGCTCAAACGGCGGGCGGTTTTCAGACGGCATACGGTATGCACCCAATGCGCGCGTTCGGCGACAAATTTGGTTTTGTTGGACTGCACATCGCCGATGACGTGCCACACGATGTCGGGCAAATCCGCCAACTCTTCCGTTTTACCGTACCACTCCTGAATATAGTTCTCGCCGAAATCACGCTGTCCGGCGGCGTAAACTTCGCGGATGCCGTCTGAAGGGAAAGTCTTACTGACGGCAATCAGGCTGACGGAATGCGGCTTCCTTCCCGCCTGCAGAACCAATTTCCCGATACGGTCGGACACCTCACGATAACGTTCTTGCAAAACCGTCATAAATTATCCCCGGTAAAAATGCTTAAATAGTTGAATCCCAAGAATCAGGGCAGTAAAATTCAGAAGTAGGAAACACCAAACGACCCAAACATTATACTGGACAATATCCCATTATGCAGATTACCGACTTACTCGCCTTCGGCGTTAAAAACAAAGCATCCGACCTTCACCTGAGTTCGGGCATATCCCCTATGATTCGGGTTCACGGTGATATGCGGCGCATCAACCTTCCCGAAATGAGCGCGGAAGAGGTCGGCAATATGGTAACTTCGGTGATGAACGACCATCAGCGGAAAATCTACCAGCAAAACTTGGAAGTCGACTTCTCGTTCGAACTGCCCAACGTCGCCCGATTCCGCGTCAACGCCTTCAACACCGGCCGCGGCCCCGCCGCCGTATTCCGCACCATTCCCAGCACCGTCTTATCGCTGGAAGAATTGAAAGCCCCGCGCATTTTCCAAAAAATCGCAGAATCGCCGCGCGGTATGGTATTGGTTACCGGCCCTACCGGTTCGGGCAAATCGACCACGCTTGCCGCAATGATCAACTACATCAACGAAACCCAGCCGGCACACATCCTGACCATCGAAGACCCGATCGAATTCGTCCACCAAAGCAAAAAATCCCTGATTAACCAGCGCGAGCTGCACCAGCACACCCTCAGCTTCGCCAACGCGCTGAGTTCCGCATTGCGCGAAGACCCCGACGTTATCCTGGTCGGCGAGATGCGCGACCCCGAAACCATCGGGCTGGCGCTGACCGCCGCCGAAACCGGACACTTGGTTTTCGGCACGCTGCACACGACCGGCGCGGCAAAAACCGTCGACCGTATCGTGGACGTATTCCCGGCGGGGGAAAAGGAAATGGTGCGCTCTATGCTGTCCGAATCGCTGACCGCCGTCATTTCCCAAAACCTGCTGAAAACGCGCGACGGCAACGGCCGTGTCGCCTCGCACGAAATCCTGATTTCCAACCCCGCCGTCCGCAACCTCATCCGCGAAAACAAAATCACACAAATCAACTCCGTCCTGCAAACCGGACAGGCGAGCGGTATGCAGACGATGGACCAGTCGCTGCAATCGCTGGTGCGCCAAGGGCTGATCGCACCGGAAGTCGCACGCAAACGCGCGCAAAACAGCGAAAGTATGAGTTTCTGACACACGGTTGCTTAAACGGCATACCGTTCCGAACAGGAAGCGTCCGCCTTTCTGTTGAAACCTGCCGCCGAAAACTGCAAGGCTTAAACTGAAAAGAAGTTAACGATGAGTACCAATAACCTGCACGACATCTTGGACGAAATGGTTCAAGTGTATTCTCAAAAAAAACAAAGCCGCTCCGAAACCCCGGCCGAAATCGGCGCACACCTCCACCCGCTGCTCGACCGCCTGTGCGAAACCGCAGAAGCGCAAAGCGCGTCCGACATCCTTATCAGCAAAGGATTCCCGCCCTCGTTGAAAATCAACGGTGCCTTAACCCCGCAGCCGCAAAAGGCTTTGACGGGCGAGGAAACCGCCGCCATCGCCGCATCGACGATGAACGCCGAACAATCGGAAATATTCCGGCGCGACGGCGAAATCAACTACTCCGTCCAATCGCGCAGCGGCACGCGCTACCGCGCCAACGCCTACCACAGCCAAGGCCACGCAGGTTTGGTTTTGCGGCGCATCAACCACGTCATCCCGCAAATGCAGGAATTGGGCCTGCCCGAAAAACTTAAAGACCTCGCCGTCGCGCCGCGCGGGCTGCTGATTATCGTCGGGCCTACCGGTTCGGGCAAATCCACCACGATGGCGACTATGCTCGAACATCGCAACAAAACCCTGCCCGGCCATATCGTTACCATCGAAGACCCGATAGAGTTTATCTACAAACCGCGCCGCTGCATCTTTACCCAGCGCGAAATCGGCGTCGACACCATAAACTGGCAGACGGCGGTACAAAACGCTATGCGCCAGTCCCCCGACGTGGTCTGCATCGGCGAAGTCCGCAGCAGGGAAAATATGGAATACGCGATGCAGCTCGCCCAAACCGGCCACCTGTGCATTTTTACGCTCCACGCCAACACCGCGCCGCAGTCGCTCGAACGCATACTCAACTTCTACCCCAAAGAACAGCACAAGCAAATACTGATCGACATCGCCCTCAACCTGTCCGGTATCGTCTGCCAACGCCTCGCCCTCAAAAAAGACAAAACGGGCAGGACGGCGGTTGTCGATCTGCTCATCAACACGCCCGCCATCCAAGACTTCATCCTGAAGGGCGACCTGATGAACATCAATAAAATCATGGAAACCGCCAAAACCGACGGAATGCAGACGATGGACCAAAACCTTTTCGAACTGTACCGTCACGGCATCATCAGTTACGAAGAAGCCCTGCGCCAGTCCGTTTCCGCCAACAACCTGCGGTTGCACATCCAACTGTACGAAGAAGGCAAAATGCCCGAACTCCTTTACGACAGGGTCAACGGTCTCAACCTCGTTTCCTGACCGCCTGCGGTACGATGCCGTCTGAAAGCACCGCCCCGTTTTCAGACGGCATCGCTTCGCCCCTTCCGGACAACACCCGATCGGACAAACCATGAACACCCCGCCCCTCAAACCCCTGCTGCTTACCTCGCTCCCCGTCTTTACCGCCGTTTCGGCCGCCGCCGCCATCGTATGGCAAACCGGCAGTCCCAAACTCGCTATGCCCTTCGTGCTCGGCATTATCGCCGGCGGGCTGGTCGATTTGGACAACCGCCTGACAGGCCGTCTGAAAAACATCATCGTCACCGTCGCCCTGTTTACCCTGTCCTCTCTCGCGGCGCAAACCACCCTCGGCACAGGGTGGCCGTTTGTCCTCGTCATGACCCTGATGACCTTCTGCTTCACAATGCTGGGCGCGTTCGGACTCAAATACCGCACTTTCGCATTCGGCACACTCGTCGTCGCCACCTACACCACCCTCACCTACACCCCCGAAACCTACTGGCTGACCAACCCCTTTATGATTCTGTGCGGCACCGTACTGTACAGCACCTGCATCCTCCTCTTCCAAATCATCCTGCCCCACCGCCCCATACAGGAAAGCGTCGCCGCCGCCTACGACGCGCTCGGCGGCTACCTCGAAGCCAAAGCCGACTTTTTCGATCCCGACGAAGCCGAATGGATAAGCAACCGCCACCTCGACCTCGCCATGATCAACACAAACGTCATCACCGCCTTCAACCGCTGCCGCTCCGCCCTGTTTTACCGCCTTCGCGGCAAACACCGCCACCCGCGCACCGCCAAAATGCTGCGCTACTACTTTGCCGCCCAGGACATACACGAACGCATCAGCTCCGCCCACGTCGATTATCAGGAAATGTCCGAAAAATTCAAAAACACCGACATCATCTTCCGCATCCGCCGGCTGCTCGAAATGCAGGGGCAGGCGTGCCGCAACACCGCCCAAGCCATCCGGGCGGGCAAAGACTACACATACAGCAAACGCCTCGGACGCGCCATCGAAGGCTGCCGCCAGTCGCTGCGCCTCCTTTCAGACGGCAACGACAGCCCCGACATCCGCCACCTCGGCCGCCTGCTCGACAACCTCGGCAGCGTCGACCAACAATTCCGCCAACTCAAGCACAGCGGCAGCACCGCCGAAAACGACCGTCCGGACGACACCCGCATTGCCGCCCTCGAAACCGACAGCCTCAAAAACATCCGGAAAACCATCCTTCCGCACCTCACCCCCGAATCCGGCGTATTCCGCCACGCCGTCCGCCTGTCCCTCGTCGTTGCCGCCGCCTGCACCATCGTCGAAGCCCTCCGCCTCAACCTCGGCTACTGGATACTGCTGACCGCCCTCTTCGTCTGCCAGCCCAACTACACCGCCACCAAAAGCCGCGTCCGCCAACGCATCGCCGGCACCATACTCGGCGTAATCGTCGGCTCGCTCGTCCCCTACTTCACCCCGTCTGTCGAAACCAAACTCTGGATTGTCGTCGTCGGCACCACCCTCTTCTTCATCACCCGCACCTACAAATACAGCTTTTCCACCTTCTTCATCACCATCCAGGCCCTGACCGGCCTCTCGCTTGCCGGTTTTGACGTTTACGCGCTCCTGCCCGTCCGCATCATCGACACCATAGTCGGCGCATCCCTCGCCTGGGCGGCAGTCAGCTACCTGTGGCCCGACTGGAAATACCTCACACTCGAACGCACCGCCGACCTTACCGTCCGCAGCAGCGGCGCATACCTCCAAAAAATCGCCGAACGCCTCAAAACCGGCGAAACCGGCGACGACATCGAATACCGCATCACCCGCCGCCGCGCCCACGAACACACCGCCGCCCTCAGCAGCACCCTATCCGATATGAGCGGCGAACCCGAAAAATTCGCCGGCAGCCTGCAACCCGGCTTCACCCTCCTCAAAACCGGCTACGCCCTGACCGGCTACATTTCCGCACTCGGCGCATACCGCAGCGAAATGCACGAAGGGTGCAGCCCCGAATTCAACGCACAGTTTTACCGGGCGGCGGAACACACCGCCCGGATATTCCAACACCTGCCCGATATGGAAGCCGCAAACTTTCAAACAGAATTGGACAGCCTGCGCGGCGAACTCGACACACTCGGCACACAAAGCGGCAGCACGCAAAGCCACATCCTCCACCGGCAGCTCCAACTCATCGCCCGCCAACTCGAACCCTACTACCGCGCCTACCGCCAAATCCCGCACAAACACACCCCAAATGCCGTCTGAAGCAGTTTCGCCATTTTTCATGGCAAATACGCAAAGCACGGGCAGAATGTCATGCAGGTTGGAAGACAGTACGCATACTTTGCCAGTGCCTGATGCACAGTGAAAATGTGCAAGGTGCAGGTTGCGGAGCGGGCTTTAAGGCAGGCTGTCCGGCGGGCTGTAGGGTGGGCTTCAGCCCACCAAATTACACCAAATTACACCAATCACAACGCTTTTACCGTTTTCAGACGGCATCGGTTTGCCGGCACCCGGTCGGCACGGCGTAAATGGCTAAGTTGGCGAGGTTGGCAAAAATGGCGGGACAAAGCCCGCCCTGCAAAACCATAGGAATGCCCGAATCGTCAGAAACACCCGGACCGTCATTCCCACGAAAGTGGGAATCTAGGACGTAAAATCTAAAGAAACCTTTTTTCCCGATAAATTCCCGCACCGACAAATCCAGATTCCCGCCTGCGTGGGAATGACGGTATATCGGCAGGCGCAGGATAAATGCGTAAGGTGGTGGGTGGTGGGCTGTAGGGTGGGCTTCAGCCCACCGATTCCATCAAATCCCACCAACTCCGCCGAAAACCGAAACCGCCGAATCCCGCCGGTTCGCCAAAAACCCTTGATTCGGTAGGCTGAAGCCCACCCTACAACCCGCCCTTTACGAATCTTCCTACACCCTATACAACACCTTGAGAATCCACCCTGTCAGGAATATCCGAATCGTCATTCCCGCGCAGGCGGGAATCCGAACACGTCCGCACAGAAACCCGCATCCCGTCATTCCCACGAAAGTGGGAATCTAGAACGCAGGGTTGGATAAACCGTTTTATCCGATAAGTTCCTATACCGACAGACCTAGATTCCCGCCTGCGCGGGAATGACGGCATCGGTTTGCCGTTACAACCCGGCTTTGTTTTTAAGGGGGAGTTTGATGTGGGGTTTGGCGGGTTTCGGGGCTTCTTTCAAACCCAGTTCGATTTGCTGGGCTTCGTTCAAGAGGTTGCTCCAGTCGCCTTTTTTGTACCACTCGCGCCCGTCCAGCTCGATGGGGTGTTGGATGCGCTCGCAGCCGTTGCCGCACTGCAAATCGTCTTCGCGGCAATATTTGTCGCACCCCCAGCAGATGCGCTCGGGGTTTTTGGGGAATATGGGGAATTTTTTTGCCATGATATGTGCCTCGTTTTTTTATTGGATGAAATTATAGGGGATGCGGCAGCGGCGGTTTCGGGTTTATACGGTTTTTACGCGCGGGTGTTAAGGTTTGTGAAATACCGTATGAGGCGGTTTCGGTATTTTGTACGGTAAATGTGTCAGGCGCGGGAGGGCGTTTGCATTTTTTTGGAGATAGGGTGGGAGTGGGTGAGTTGGTGGGATTGGTGGATTGGGATTGGTGGATTGGTGGGCTGAAGCCCACCCTACAGCCCACCCGACGGAGTGAAAATACAGTTGCTACAACCTACCCTCTCCCGAAAACACCAATCCGCCGTTTTCAGACGGCATTTCGGCTCAATCCAGCAGCGCGTCAATAAACGCGCGCGCGTCAAACGGGCGCAAATCGTCTATGCCTTCGCCCACGCCGATGTAGCGGACGGGGATAGGACGGTCGGAGGCGAGCGCGGCGAGGATGCCGCCTTTTGCCGTGCCGTCGAGTTTGGTTACGATTAAGCCGGTCAGCCCCAATGCGTCGTCAAAGGCTTTAACTTGGTTGACGGCGTTTTGCCCGATGTTGGCATCGAGGACGACGATGATTTCGTGCGGCGCGTCGGGCATAGCTTTTTGCAGCACGCGCTTCACTTTTTTGATTTCTTCCATCAAATGAAGCTGCGTGGGCAGGCGGCCGGCGGTGTCGGCCAGCACGATGTCGATGCCGCGCGCTTTGGCGGCTTGGACGGCATCGAAGCAGACGGCTGCGGAATCGCCCGTGGTTTGCGAAATCACGGTTACGTTGTTGCGTTCGCCCCAAGCTTGAAGCTGCTCACGCGCGGCGGCGCGGAAGGTGTCGCCGGCGGCAAGCAGCACAGATTTGCCCTGCGCTTGGAAATATTTGGCGAGTTTGCCAATAGACGTGGTTTTGCCCGCGCCGTTGATACCGGCAAGCATAATCACGAAAGGCTCTTTGGTTTCGGGCAAGACCAGCGGTTTTTCCAAAGGCTTAATCAGGTCGTACAAGGCTTCTTTCAACGCGCCGCGCAATTCGTTGCCGTCTTTCAGCCCTTTGAGACTGACGCGGTCGCGCACGTCTTTCATCAGGTATTCGGTGGCTTCCATGCCCATATCGCCGGTAATCAGCACGGTTTCCAGCTCTTCGTATAAATCTTCGTCGATTTGTCCGCCGCCGAACACGCCCGCCAGCGATTTCGCCATTTTGTCGCGCGATTTGGTCAAACCTTGTTTCAAACGCGCCGCCCAACTGAGCTTGTGTTCTTCAGTTGTTGCAACGGCTTCCGCAACGGCTTCTTGAACTTGCTCGACAGCCTCGCTGACGGTTTCGGCAACAGTTTCTTTCACCGCTTCGACTTGTTCCGCTGCTTTTTCAGCCGCTTCCCCTGCTTCAGACGGCATCGCGGCAACGGTTTCTTGAACCTGCTCAACAGCCTTGCTGACGGTTTCAACGACTGCTTCTTTTGCGGACTCAACGCATTCCGCCGCTTTTTCAACCGCTTCAGACGGCATCGCGGCAACAGCTTCCTTTACTTGTTCAACCGCACCGCTGACGGTTTCGGCAACGGCTTCTTTTGCGGATTCAACATATTCCGCTGCTTTTTCAGCCGCTTCCGCCGCTTCAGACGGCATCTCGGCAACGGTTTCCTTTACCTGTTCAACCGCACCGCTGACAGTTTCAACGGCAGATTCGACCCGCCCTTTGACGCTTTCCGTTAAAGATTCAGCATCTTCTTTAATATTTTCAACTATTTGAGCAACTTCAGATTCCGCTTTTACTGCGGTTTCCTGAATTTGAGCCTCCTCAGGAGCCGGAGTTTCCTGTTTTTTCTTGCGACGGAAGAAGCTGAACATTGAATTTTCCTTTTAATTTTAGAAACTTGAAATAGACCGTATTGTAGCGTATTTTGCGCGGCAGGGTTGTCCGAAAATCCGGGCTGTAAGGTTTCGGCATCTCAAACGTCTAACCATACAAACCGTCCACACAGGAAACATCAAAATGAAACACCGTACTTTCTTTTCCCTTTGCGCCAAGTTCGGCTGTCTGTTTGCGCTGGGCGCGTGTTCGCCCAAAATCGCCGATGCCGAAGCCGCGACCGTGCCGCATACTTTGTCCACTTTGAAAACCGCGGACAACCGCCCCGCCGATGTTTATTTGAAAAAAGACAAACCGACGCTGATTAAATTCTGGGCGAGCTGGTGTCCTTTGTGTCTGTCCGAATTGGGACAGACCGAAAAATGGGCGCAAGATGCAAAATTCGGCTCCGCCAACCTGATTACCGTCGCCTCCCCCGGCTTTCTGCACGAGAAAAAAGACGGCGACTTCCAAAAATGGTATGCCGGTTTGAACTATCCCAAGCTGCCCGTCGTTACCGACAACGGCGGCACGATTGCCCAAAGCCTGAACATCAGCGTTTACCCCTCGTGGGCGTTAATCGGTAAAGACGGCGACGTACAGCGCATCGTCAAAGGCAGCATCAACGAAGCGCAGGCATTGGCGTTAATCCGCGACCCGAATGCCGATTTGGGCAGTTTGAAACATTCGTTCTACAAACCCGACACACAGAAAAAGGATTCAAAAATCATGAACACGCGCACCATCTACCTCGCCGGCGGCTGCTTCTGGGGCTTGGAAGCCTATTTCCAACGCATAGACGGCGTGGTTGACGCGGTATCCGGCTACGCCAACGGCAACACGAAAAATCCGAGCTATGAAGACGTGTCCTACCGCCATACGGGCCACGCCGAAACCGTCAAAGTGACTTACGATGCCGACAAACTCAGCCTCGACGACATCCTGCAATATTATTTCCGCGTCGTCGATCCGACCAGCCTCAACAAACAGGGCAACGACACCGGCACGCAATACCGCAGCGGCGTGTACTACACCGACCCTGCCGAAAAAGCCGTTATCGCCGCCGCGCTCAAACGCGAGCAGCAAAAATACAAACTTCCCCTCGTCGTCGAAAACGAGCCGCTGAAAAACTTTTACGATGCCGAGGAATACCATCAGGACTACCTGATTAAAAACCCCAACGGCTACTGCCACATCGATATCCGCAAAGCCGACGAACCGCTGCCGGGCAAAACCAAAACCGCCCCGCAAGGCAAAGGCTTCGACGCGGCGACGTATAAAAAACCGAGCGATGCCGAACTCAAACGCACCCTGACCGAAGAGCAATACCAAGTGACCCAAAAAAGCGCGACCGAATACGCCTTCAGCCACGAATACGACCACCTGTTCAAACCCGGCATTTATGTGGACGTTGTCAGCGGCGAACCTTTGTTCAGCTCTGCCGACAAATACGATTCCGGCTGCGGCTGGCCGAGCTTCACGCGCCCGATTGATGCAAAATCCGTTACCGAACACGATGATTTCAGCTTCAATATGCGCCGCACCGAAGTGCGCAGCCACGCCGCCGATTCGCACTTGGGACACGTCTTCCCCGACGGCCCGCGCGACAAAGGCGGACTGCGCTACTGCATCAACGGCGCGAGCTTGAAATTCATCCCGCTGGAACAAATGGACGCGGCAGGCTACGGCGCGTTGAAGGGTAAAGTGAAATAAGCCACCTAATCCGTTATCGCGTATGACAAAATGCCGTCTGAAATCCGAAACGTTTCAGACGGCATTTTTTATCCGGCGGGAATTTTGTCCAGACGGAGATTTTGTTCAGACGGCATCGCCGCCGTTTTCAACCAGCCCCGCCAACCGTTCCAACGCGAAGGCGACCGCCTGCGCGCGGACGGATTCGCGGTTGCCGTCAAAACGGCGCATTGCTTCGCAACTTCCGCCTGGAAAGGCAAACCCGAACCAAACCGTGCCGACGGGTTTGCTTTCGCTGCCGCCGCCCGGGCCGGCGATGCCGGAAATACCGACGGCGTAATCCGCCTGCGCCACGGCTTTCGCGCCGCGCGCCATCTCATAGACGGTTTGGCGGCTGACCGCGCCGTGTTCGAGCAGGGTTTCGGGCAACACGCCCAAGCGGTCTTCTTTGGCTTTGTTGCTGTATGTCACGAAACTTTGTTCAAACCATTGCGAACTGCCTGCAACGCTTGTGAATGCGGCGGCAAGCATTCCGCCCGTACAGGATTCGGCACAGCTTACGGTTTGACGTTTTTTCGTCAGGTTTCGGGCGATGGTGTGCAATGCGTCCATTTCCCACTCCCCTTTCAGACGGCGTTTAAGAATTGATGATGTGTATGTCGCGTTGCGGGAACGGGATGTTGATATTGACTTTGCGGAGGTTTTCGACCACTTGTTCGTTCAAATCGCATTGCAGCGTCCAGCGGTCTGCTTCGTTTGCCCAAGCCCATAATGTGATTTCGATGGCATTGTCGCCCAAGGCGGTGATGTAGGCGGCGGCCTGCCGCTCTTCGTTTTGAACGCACAAGGGGTGCTCGGTGGCGGCTTTCAACACCGCCTCTTTCGCCACTTTCAAATCGCAGTCGTAATCGACGCCGACAACCACTTGGGCGCGGCAAAGCGGCAGGACGGAACGGTTGACGATGCTGTTGCCCATCACCACGCTGTTGGGCAGCACGACTTCTTCGTTGTCGGTCGTCCGCAAAGAAGTCTGCACCATCTTGATTTCCCGGACATGTCCTTCAAAACCGCCGACGCGGATAAAATCGCCGACTTTGAACGGGCGGAACAGGATAATCAGCGCGCCTGCGGCAAAATTGGACAGCTGGTCTTTCAGAGACAACGCCACCGCCAAACCCGCGCCGCCGATTAAGGCGGTTACGGATGTTGTGGAAACGCCCAACCGGCCCAATGCGGCAATAATCACCAAAATCAGCAGCCCGATATTGGCGACGTTGCCGAGGAAGCTGATCAGCGTGGCATCGACCTTGGCGCGCGTCATCGCCGCCCTCATCACGGCGACAATGCGTTTCGCCGCCCATTTCCCAACCAAGAAAATAAGCAGCGCGGCGGCGAGGTTCAGCCCGAACGCCCACGCCTTTTCAGCCAGATGCTCCCAGCCGGAAGCACTGATCAGGTGTAAAAAATCAAATTGTTTGAAGTCCATTGTTTTTCCTCTCGATAGAACATCCGCCCCGTGCGGCGTAATCGGCACAGGTGTAAAAATGCCGTCTGAAGCCCTGCGGGGCGGTATGTTTGTTTTATTTCAAAACCGTCCTGATCCAACGGGAAACCCATCCGCGCTGGTTCGCATCAATATCGCGCTGCGCGGGGGCGGTGGTGTGCGTCGGGGCTTGGGCGAAGCGGAACACGTCGGGCAGGCGCGTGTTTTTGACGGCGGGGTAAACCCACATTTCGGACGGAACCGCCTGCTGCACTTCCCGACTTTGCAGCCATTGCACCAGTTTTGCCGCCAATTCCGGCTGTTTCGCGCCCTTCAAGACCGCCGCGCCTTCGACCTGGCGGAATACGCCGCCTTTTAAAAACAGGTTGCCCGTCGGCGGCTCGCTGTATTTGCCTTTGGAAAAATACACTTCCGCCGCCGGGCTGGCGGCATAACCGACCACCAGCGGATACGCGCCGCCGTTGTGCGAAAAGTCGGTGTAATATGCCTCGCTCCAGCCTTTGGCGACCTTCACGCCGTTCTGCCGCATCTGTGCCCACCATTTGAACGCGCCTTCTTCGCCCATCCCGCTGATGTTCGCCATCAGGAAGCCCAGCCCCGGGGACGACGTGGCGGGGGACGGCACGACCAATAGGTTTTTATATTCGGGGCGGGTCAAATCCTGCAGGGTTTGCGGCAGGGGCAGCTTTTTGCCTTCAAACCATTTTTTGTCGTAATTGATGGCCACATAGCCGTAATCGACCGCCAAAGCCGAAGGCAGCCCGACCGCGACGGGGGCAGACCCCGGTTGCGCCGCCGCCAAAATACCCATTTCCCGCGCCTTGCCGATATTGGCGTTGTCCAAACCGTACACCGCGTCGGCAATCGGGTTGGCGCGGCTCAAAATCAGTTTGTTGAGCATTTCGTTCGCGCCACCCGCCTGAATAATCGACACCTTCGCATCGTTTGCCCGCTCGAAGCGCGCAATCAGCCCTTTGGGCAGGCTGAACGACTTATGCACCGCCAGCCTGACTTCCGTCTGCGCCTGCAGGTATGCCGAAACCGCCAGCAGCGGCAGCAGCCAAATCTTCCGTTTCATTCCGAGTCCTCCTTTATTCGCTGTAAAATAACATCATAACAAATTTTCACGGTTTGAAACGCAAGAAAATCCGACCTTGCGGCCATTTAACATCAACAACACGCCGCACAATGCCGGCGCGGTATGCAGAAACTTTGTCAGAACGCTGCCAAAATCATTACAATACCCGCACAAACCCCGAAAATACGAAAGAATGTTATGCGTAAAACCTTCCTTGTCCTGATGACTGCCGCCGCCCTTTTGTCGGGCTGCGCGTGGGAAACTTATCAAGACGGCAGCGGCAAAACCGCCGTCCGTCAAAAATATCCCGCCGGCACGCCCGTTTATTACCAAGACGGCAGCTATTCGAAAAATATGAACTACAACCAATACCGCCCCGAACGCCGCGCCGTGTTGCCCGACCAAACCGGCAACAACGCCGACGAAGAGCATCGCCAACACTGGCAAAAACCAAAGTTTCAAAACCGATAAACCGACCCGATGCCGTCTGAAGCCGCTTCAGACGGCATCGCACAGGAAAACGCTATGCCGCACAATACTTTAAACATCGTCATCCTCGCCGCCGGCAAAGGCACGCGCATGTATTCGCAAAAGCCCAAGGTTTTACACGAAATCGGCGGCGAAACAATGCTCGGGCGCGTGATCGGCACCGCCGCCGCGCTGAATCCGCAAAACATCTGCGTCGTCGTCGGCCACGGCAAAGAGCAAGTTTTGGACACCGTCAAATGCGATGTCGTCTGGGTCGAACAAACCGAACAGCTCGGCACCGGCCACGCCGTCAAAACCGCCCTGCCCCACCTTGCCGCCGAAGGCCGCACGCTGGTGTTGTACGGCGACGTTCCCCTGATTGACGTTGAAACCCTCGAAACCCTGCTCGAAGCCGCCGGCGGCGACGTCGGGCTATTGACCGACGTTCCCAACGACCCGTCAGGTTTGGGGCGCATCATCCGCGACGGCAACGGCAGCGTAACCGCCATTGTCGAAGAAAAAGACGCAAGTACCGCCCAAAAAGCCGTGAAAGAAATCAACACAGGCATTCTCGTCCTGCCCAACGCCAAACTGGAAAACTGGCTGAACAGCCTCTCCAGCAACAATGCCCAAGGCGAATACTATCTGACCGACCTCATCGCCAAAGCCGTTGCCGACGGTATTAAAGTTCATCCCGTCCAAGTGCACGCCTCCTACCTCGCCGCCGGCGTGAACAACAAACTCCAGCTCGCCGAACTCGAACGCATCTTCCAAACCGAACAGGCTCAAGAATTGCTCAAAGCAGGCGTTACCCTGCGCGACCCGGCACGTTTCGATTTACGAGGCCGTCTGAAACACGGGCAAGATGTCGTGATTGATGTGAACTGTATCTTTGAAGGCGAAGTCGAACTCGGCGACAACGTTGAAATCGGTGCTAACTGTGTCATCAAAAACGCCAAAATCGGTGCCAACAGCAAAATCGCCCCCTTCTCCCACCTCGAAGACTGCGAAGTCGGCGAAAACAACCGAATCGGC
Organism: Neisseria lactamica; assembly: GCF_901482445.1. Lineage (NCBI taxonomy): Bacteria > Pseudomonadati > Pseudomonadota > Betaproteobacteria > Neisseriales > Neisseriaceae > Neisseria > Neisseria lactamica. The sequence goes on from NZ_LR590477.1 coordinate 1,710,607, forward strand.
CCGTACGCCCGCCTGCGTCCGCAAGCCCGCCTTTCAGACGACGTACACGTCGGCAACTTCGTCGAAATCAAAAACGCCGCCATCGGCAAAGGCACCAAAGCCAACCACCTCACCTACATAGGCGATGCCGAAGTCGGCAGCAAAACCAACTTCGGCGCAGGTACGATTATTGCCAACTACGACGGTGTGAACAAACACAAAACCGTCATCGGCGACGAAGTGCGCATCGGTTCAAACTGCGTACTGGTTGCCCCTGTAACACTGGGCAACAAAGTAACCACCGGCGCAGGCAGCTCGATTACCAAAAACGTCGAAGACAACAAACTCGCCCTCGCCCGCGCCCGCCAAACCGTCATCGAAGGCTGGGTGAGGCCGGAAAAAGACAAGCGATAAAACTATGCCGTCTGAAGCCGGTTTCAGGCTTCAGACGGCATCCCAAAAACGAACATCCGATAAGGACGGCAAACTATGTCATTACCCCCTTGCCCGCAATGCGCCTCCGAGTACACCTACGAAGACGGCGGACAATACATCTGCCCCGAATGCGCCCACGAATGGAATGAAACCGAATCCGCCGCCGACCTTGCGGCTCAAGCGCGCGATGCCAACGGCGCGGCACTGCAAAACGGCGATACCGTCATCCTCATCAAAGACCTCAAGGTAAAAGGCAGCTCGATGACAATCAAACAAGGTACAAAAGTCAAAGGCATACGCCTGCAGGAAGGCGATCACAACATCGGCTGTAAAATCGACGGCAGCGCGATGAATTTAAAATCCGAATTCGTCAAAAAAGCCTGACCGTCCAAAACAAGAAACGCCGTCCGAACCCGTTTGGCAAGGTTCGGACGGCGTTTTTTATATGGCGGATTTATACGCCCAGCAGCCCTTGTCCCAAGAAGCCGCCTTTTCCCACGCCGGGCAGCACGAAGAAATAGCCGCCGCCGAAGGGGCTGATGTATTCTTCCAGCGGTTCGCCGTTAAGGAGGTTTTGCACGAAGATGAATCCGTCGGCAAGGTTTGCCTGATAGCAGACGAACACCAGCCCGACATCAAGCTGTCCGCTTGAGGCGAGTCCGCGCGAATAGCTGTAGGCGCGGCGGAAGAGGCGGTGTTTTTTGAGGAATTCAGGATCGCGCGGGTTGGCAAGCCGCATATGGCTGTCTTTGGGCGTGGTATTGCCCTCGGGGTCTTTGGCAAAATCCGGTTGGTCGGCTTCTTTTTTGCCGTCCATCGGCGCGCCGCTGTATTTGCGCCGCCCGAAAATGTCGGTTTGCTCTTGAAGCGGCGTCCTGTCCCAAAACTCGACAAAGTGGCGGATAAGGCGGACTGCCTGATAGCTGCCGTTTTTCGCCCACTCCGGTTCGTCGAGGCTGTTGGCGGCCACACCCGTCCACAAAACCTCGTCGGCGATTTTGGGGTCGGAAACTTTGGGGTTGCCCGTGCCGTCGCGGAAGCCCAACAGGTTGCGCGCCGCCATCGCGCCGGGTTCGGATTTGGGCTGCCATCCGTCGATACTCCAGCGGATAACGGCGGTTTGGGCGGTGTGTTTGATGATGTCGCGCAGGGCGGCTTGGCAGGTTTCGGGGGTGAAGGCGCAGATTTGCAGGCTCAAATCGCCGTCGCACCAGCTTTTTTGCAGCTTATCGTTGGAGAAGTCGCGCATTTCCTGCAAATGAACCGGTTTTTTGTCTTTGAGTCCGAACCGGCCGTCAAACAGGCTGCTGCCCACCCCCACGGTAACGGTCACCCCGTCGGGGTTGAAGGCTTTGCCCAAAATGCCGCTGCCGGCTGGTGGAAGTTTGTCGTCGCCGTCTTGGTATTCGCCACCTTGGGTGAGAAACTCGATGCGGGCAGTCAGTGTGCGGAACAGATTTTCCAGCTGCTTGGCACTTTGCGCGGTAACGTCGAAGGCGCACATAATGGAAAACGCCTGTTGCGGCGTAACGATGCCTGCCTGATGTTCGCCGTAGCAGGGATAAGCTTGGGGCGAGTGTTGGCTTTCGGCAGTGCGTTCGGCGGTTTTGCCCTGTTTTTTACCGCCGAGATAACCTCCAATTGCGCCGATTGCTCCGGCTGCGAGTGCGGTTTTAAAGAGGGTGCGCCTGGCCGGTTGTGTCGGGTTGTTCGTACTCATGTTTTTTATCCTTTGTTTAAACTCGGTATCCGATACGGCGGAACGCAGGAAACGGAAACCTCCGCCTTTTCCAATGCCTTCCGGTTTTGCAGATAAAATTTCAGACGGCATCTGCCGCCAAATGCCGTCTGAACGCCCAAGGCTTATTTCAAGCCGAGTATGCCGCGAAGTTGGGCAAGGTCTTCGGCAAGCGCGTTAACAGGGGCTTGTAACGCTTTGCGGTCGGCTTCGCTCAGCTTGTCGTAGGTTTCAAAACCGTCTTTAGTACGGTATTTCGCCAGAATTTCGTTGACCTGTTTGAAGTTGGTATCGGTTTTTTCCAACAGGGCTTTGTTTTTGGCCTCAATCAACGGACGGAACAAATCGACGATTTTTTTAGATCCGTCCACATTGGCTTGGAAGTCGCTCAAATCGGTGTGACTGTAACGGTCTTCTTCACCGCTGATTTTACTGCCCGCCACTTCTTCAATCAGTTCGGACGCGCCGCCGACCACTTTGCCCGGAGGGAATGCCAATGCGTCGATTTCTTTTTGCAGGGCTTCGACATCGGTCATCAGTTTGGCTGCGATTTCTTTCACGCCGGACACGTCTTTTTCTACCCAAAGGGCGTGTTCGATACGGTGGAAGCCGGTAAACCCGGCATCTTTCGCGCCGTCTTTGAAGTCGTCCTCACGCGCATCGATGACGGGGTCGAGTTCGCTGAAAAGCTCGGCAATCGGTTCGATGCGTTCGTAATGGACGCGGGTGGCGGCAAACAGAGATTTGGCCTTTTCAATGTCGCCGGCTTTGACAGCTTCGGTAAAGGTTTTGGTTTTCGCCACCAGCTCTTTAACCTCGCCTTGAACGTAGGCTTTATAGTCGGCGAGCGGCTGGGACAGTTTTTCCAAATCCGCTTTATTGGCAGTGTCTTTAAAGCCGCTGTCGGTAACCACCAGCTTGCCGCGCGGATTGGTCAAAAGACCGCAGGTCATTTCGTATTCGCCCGGCAGCAGGGTTACAGTCATTTTATCGGAAAGTCCGGGGGCGATGTTTTCGCGCTCGTCCACCACCATCACGCCTTTCAGGATTTCCCATTCGAGCTTGCGGCCGCTGTTGTTTTTAATATTGAACACAACCTGTCCGCTCGGCACGGTCAGATTCATCGGTTCGCAGGCATTGTCGTTGACGGCGATACTGACCGCACCGCCCTCGTTGGCGGTTTGCGCCTCACCGGACGCTGCCGACGCAGCTTTCTCCGCCTCCGGCGGCTGGCACGCGGTCAAACCTAAGGCAAGCATCACGGACAATGCGGTCAAATTGAATTTTCTCATTTCAGCTCCTCTTTACGGGTTAAAGTTTCAGACGGCCTGCTGCCGCACAAAAACCAAGTTATGACGGGAATAAGGTACAGCAGCCAAACCAAGGCCTCGCCCTGCGTCGGATGGTCGGTATAGCCGAAAAATCCGCCGAGCAGCACGCCCAACGGGCTGTCTTCGTGCAAATATTTTGATGAGTCGAACACAATATCCTGAAGCGCGTTCCAAATGCCTGCTTCATGCAGCGCGCGCAGCGAACCGGCAAGCAGACCGGCGGCAACGACAATCAAAAACGCCCCCGTCCAACGGAAAAACTTCGCCAGATTCAGGCGCATCCCACCCTGATAAATCAACGCGCCAATCACGGCGGCAGCCAAAACCCCCGCTACCGCACCAGCCGGCATCTGCCACGTCGGGCTCTGTTTGAATACGGCAAGCAGGAAAAAAACGCTCTCCAAACCTTCGCGCGCCACGGCAAGAAACGCCATACCAACCAAAGCCCATCCTTGACCGCTGCCACGGTTCAAAGCCGCCTGCACAGAATCCTGAAGCTGCCGCTTCATCGAACGGGCGGCTTTTTTCATCCATAAAATCATATAAGTCAGCATCGCGACAGCAACCAAACCGATAATGCCGACGACGAACTCCTGCTGCTTTTGGGGAATCTCGCCCGTTGCAGAATGGATGCCGTATCCGATGCCCAAACACATCAAAGAAGCAAGGACGACCCCGAACCAAACCTTGGGCATCAGTTTGGAATGTCCGGACTGTTTCAAAAAACCGGCAACGATGCCGACGATGAGCGCAGCTTCGATGCCCTCGCGCAACATAATTAAAAAAGCGACCAGCATAAACGCGAACGAACAAGGATGATGAATAATATATTATCGGAATATTTTCATTGCTTGTAAATACAAATGCAAGTTATTTTTTATCTGCAGTACCGCGCGGCGGAAAGTTCCGCAGGCTGCAGCTGCGCCCTGTGTTAAAATCCCCTCTCCACGGCTGCCGCAACGCCGCCCGAAACCATCTTTCTTATTACTGCCGGCAACATTGTCCATTATGAAAAAATACCTGTTCCGCGCCGCCCTGTGCGGCATCGCCGCCGCCATCCTCGCCGCCTGCCAAAGCAAGAGCATCCAAACCTTTCCGCAACCCGACACATCCGTCATCAACGGCCCGGACCGGCCGGCCGGCATCCCCGACCCCGCCGGAACGACGGTCGGCGGCGGCGGGGCCGTTTATACCGTTGTGCCGCACCTGTCCCTGCCCCACTGGGCGGCGCAGGATTTCGCCAAAAGCCTGCAGTCTTTCAGGCTTGGCTGCGCCAATTTGAAAAACCGCCAAGGCTGGCAGGATGTGTGTGCCCAAGCCTTTCAAACCCCCGTCCATTCCTTTCAGGCAAAACAGTTTTTTGAACGCTATTTCACGCCGTGGCAGGTTGCAGGCAACGGAAGCCTTGCCGGTACGGTTACCGGCTATTACGAGCCGGTGCTGAAGGGCGACGACAGGCAGACGGCACAGGCCCGCTTCCCGATTTACGGCATTCCCGACGATTTTATCTCCGTCCCCCTGCCTGCCGGTTTGAGGGGCGGAAAAGCCTTTGTCCGCATCAGGCAGACGGGAAAAAACAGCGGCACAATCGACAATACCGGAGGCACGCATACCGCCGACCTCTCCCAATTCCCCATCACCGCGCGCACAACGGCAATCAAAGGCAGGTTTGAAGGAAGCCGCTTCCTCCCCTACCACACGCGCAACCAAATCAATGGCGGCGCGCTTGACGGCAAAGCCCCGATACTCGGTTACGCCGAAGACCCTGTCGAACTTTTTTTTATGCACATCCAAGGCTCGGGCCGTCTGAAAACCCCGTCCGGCAAATACATCCGCATCGGCTATGCCGACAAAAACGAACATCCCTATGTTTCCATCGGACGCTATATGGCGGACAAAGGCTACCTCAAACTCGGACAGACTTCGATGCAGGGCATCAAAGCCTATATGCGGCAAAATCCGCAACGCCTCGCCGAAGTTTTGGGGCAAAACCCCAGCTATATCTTTTTCCGCGAGCTTGCCGGAAGCGGCAATGACGGCCCCGTCGGCGCACTGGGAACGCCGCTGATGGGGGAATATGCCGGCGCGGTCGACCGGCACTACATTACCTTGGGCGCACCCTTATTTGTCGCCACCGCCCACCCGGTTACCCGCAAAGCCCTCAACCGCCTGATTATGGCGCAGGATACCGGCAGCGCGATTAAAGGCGCGGTGCGCGTGGATTATTTCTGGGGGTACGGCGACGAAGCGGGTAAAACGGCAGGTAAAATGAAAGAACCGGGTTATGTCTGGCAGCTTCTGCCCAACGGCATGAAACCCGAATACCGGCCGTAAACCTGCCAAACAATGCCGTCTGAAGCCCATCCCCTGGCAATCGGGCGCATTAAGGCGGAGTTTTGATGCGCCGCCGGCACAAGCCGGCCGGGCAAAATGCTTTTTATTTAACGGAATTGATTTCCGCCCGAACGGAAATACCCCCTTGCAAACGAACAGAATCAAACGGATATTCAAACGCGTCCGAACAAAAAAAAGGCGGACATTCCTGCCCGCCCGTACCAGTCAGGAAACCGCACATCCGATTCGGACGGCGGCATCCTCCCTGTTATCCTACGCTAAAACGACAATGCCAGTTTTCTGCCGTTGCATTTGATTTCTTTTTCCAATTCGTCAAACTCGGCTTCAAACCGCCGTTTCAACTGCTCGATCGCCGCCTGATGCTGCTGATACGTCTGGTTTGACGGCAACGCATTTCGCGCGTCGAGATATGCCTGTGCCGTTTGTCCGCACTTTTTCTGATGGGCGATGATTTTGTCCTTCATCGCCGCATCGGTTTTGACATACTGCCTGCGTTCGACATACAGCTCTTTCCCGTCGTCGGAAAGTTTGATCGGGATTTCCCCTATCCCCGTGTTTATCGAAAGCGCGCCGTCTTTTTCAGACAAAACCACAGATGTTTCCTTACCTGTAACCACGTTGATTTTATTAAGGAAGTAATTGCCTTTTTCTTTTTTTACGGCAATCATACCCTCTTTTTTGTCCGACTTTTCGCGCCAATAACCCTCGTAACCGTCGGCATCCTTGCCGCAACCCGCCAACACCGCCGCCACGCCGACGGCCAAAAGCATTTGTTTCATTTCCATACTCCGTTAACATTAAGACCGAGCGAGTATATTGTTTTTTTTTTTCAGCTTGTCAATATTGATTTGCAAAAACTATAAACCGGCGGCAGGCAATGCCGTCTGAACGCCCATCCCAGTCAGGCGGGGAAATCCCTCCTTTTTTGAGCAAGCCCAAGCCTTCAGACGGCATTTTGCTGTTTTTCGGCGCGGAAGGCGGTTTATAATCCGAAGCGGAAGGTGCGGCACGGGAGCCGTCCGCGCCTGTTTTTTTTCAACCTGATACTAAGGAACAGTTATGTGCGGTATCGTCGGCGCCATCCGCGCCCATCACAACGTCGTCGATTTTCTGACCGACGGCCTCAAACGCCTCGAATACCGGGGTTATGATTCATCAGGTATTGCCGTCAACACCGACGGCAAAATCAAACGCGTGCGCCGCGTCGGACGCGTGCAGCTTATGGAGGACGCAGCACGCGAAAAAGGCATCAGCGGCAGCATCGGCATCGGGCATACGCGCTGGGCGACACACGGCGGCGTTACCGAGCCGAACGCCCACCCGCACATCAGCGGCGGTATGATTGCGGTCGTCCACAACGGCATCATCGAAAACTTTGAAAGCGAACGCAAACGCTTGGAAGGTTTGGGATACCGTTTTGAATCGCAAACGGATACCGAAGTCATCGCACACAGCATCAATCACGAATACGCGCAAAACGGCGGCAGGCTGTTTGAAGCCGTGCAGAAAGCGGTCAAACGTTTCCACGGCGCATACGCCATCGCGGTTATTGCCCAAGACAAGCCTGATGAATTAGTTGTGGCGCGTATGGGCTGCCCGCTTTTGGTCGCTTTGGGCGACGATGAAACCTTTATCGCTTCGGACGTATCCGCCGTCATCGCCTTTACGCGCCGCGTGGCGTACCTCGAAGACGGCGACATCGCGCTGCTGGCTTCAGACGGCATCAAAAGGCTGACCGATAAAAGCGGCCTGCCTGCCGAACGCAAAGTCAAGGTATCCGAACTCTCGCTCGCCTCTTTGGAGCTGGGGCCGTACAGCCACTTTATGCAAAAGGAAATCCACGAGCAGCCGCGCGCGATTGCGGACACGGCGGAAGTTTTCCTCGACGGCGGCTTCATCCCTGAAAACTTCGGCAAAAACGCCAAAAGCGTGTTTGAAAGCATCCGCAGCGTCAAAATCCTTGCCTGCGGCACTTCCTATTACGCCGCGCTGACCGCCAAATATTGGTTGGAATCCATCGCCAAAATCCCGGCCGACGTCGAAATCGCCAGCGAATACCGATACCGCAGCGTGATTGCTGATTCCGACCAACTGGTCATTACCATTTCCCAATCCGGCGAAACGCTGGACACGATGGAGGCTTTGAAATACGCCAAATCCTTGGGACACCGCCACAGCCTCTCCATCTGCAACGTGATGGAATCCGCCCTGCCGCGCGAAAGCAGCCTCGTGCTTTATACCCGTGCCGGTGCGGAAATCGGCGTCGCCTCGACCAAAGCATTTACCACGCAACTGGTTGCACTGTTCGGTTTGGCGGTAACACTGGCGAAGGTACGCGGCTTGGTATCCGGCGAAGATGAAGCACGTTATACCGAAGAACTCCGCCAGCTTCCCGGCAGCGTACAGCACGCTTTGAACCTCGAACCGCAAATTGCCGCTTGGGCGCAACAGTTTGCCAAGAAAACCAGCGCGCTGTTTTTAGGGCGCGGCATCCATTACCCGATTGCCCTCGAGGGTGCGTTGAAGCTGAAGGAAATCACCTACATCCACGCCGAAGCCTATCCTGCCGGCGAACTGAAGCACGGGCCGCTTGCCCTGGTGGACGAAAATATGCCCGTCGTCGTCATCGCGCCCAATGACAGCCTGCTGGACAAAGTCAAAGCCAATATGCAGGAAGTCGGCGCGCGCGGCGGCGAACTTTTCGTCTTTGCCGACCTCGACAGCAATTTTAATGCCACCGAAGGCGTGCACGTTATCCGCGCACCGCGCCATGTCGGAGAATTATCCCCCGTCGTGCATACCGTCCCCGTGCAGCTCCTCGCCTACCACACCGCCCTCGCGCGCGGCACGGATGTGGACAAGCCGCGCAACCTGGCGAAATCCGTAACCGTCGAATAAATACCGCCGGTTGGCAAAAATGCCGTCTGAAGCCCGATTTTTCAGGCTTCAGACGGCATTTCCCCGTTTGATTTGCGGTATAATCCGCCTTTACCCATTGTTTGCAAAGCACAATATGACACGCAAAATCTTAGTTACCTCCGCCCTGCCCTATGCCAACGGCAGCATCCACCTCGGCCACATGGTCGAACACATCCAAACCGACGTTTGGGTGCGCTTTCAAAAACTGCGCGGCCACGAGTGCCACTACTGCTGCGCCGACGACACCCACGGCACGCCCGTGATGCTTGCCGCGCAAAAACAAGGCATTGCGCCCGAAGACATGATTGCCAAAGTGCGCGAAGAGCACCTCGCCGACTTCACCGGCTTTTTCATCGGCTACGACAATTATTACAGCACCCATTCCCCTGAAAACAAACAGTTTTCCCAAGACATTTACCGCGCGTTGAAAGCCGGCGGCAAAATCGAAAGCCGCGTCATCGAGCAGCTTTTCGATCCTGAAAAGCAAATGTTCCTGCCCGACCGCTTCGTCAAAGGCGAATGCCCCAAATGCCACGCCCAAGACCAATACGGCGACAACTGCGAAGTCTGCGGCACGACCTACTCCCCGACCGAACTGATCAACCCGTATTCCGCCGTCTCCGGCGTGAAACCCGAATTGCGCGAATCCGAACATTTCTTCTTCAAACTGGGCGAATGCGCCGACTTCCTCAAAGCTTGGACTTCCGGCAACAACCCGCACGACGGCAAGCCCCATCTGCAAGCCGAAGCCCTTAACAAAATGAAAGAATGGCTGGGTGAAGGTGAAGAAACCACCCTGTCCGACTGGGACATTTCCCGCGACGCGCCATATTTCGGTTTTGAAATCCCCGACGCGCCGGGCAAATACTTCTACGTCTGGCTGGACGCGCCCGTCGGCTACATGGCATCGTTTAAAAACCTGTGCGGCCGCATCGGCATCGATTTCGACGAATACTTCAAAGCCGGCAGCCAAACCGAGATGTACCACTTCATCGGCAAAGACATCCTCTATTTCCACGCCCTGTTCTGGCCCGCTATGCTGCATTTCTCCGGCCACCGCTCCCCGACCGGCGTGTACGCACACGGCTTCCTAACCGTCGACGGACAAAAAATGTCCAAATCGCGCGGCACGTTTATTACCGCCAAATCCTATCTGGAACAAGGCCTAAACCCCGAGTGGATGCGCTACTACATCGCCGCCAAACTCAACAGCAAAATCGAAGACATCGATTTGAACCTGCAAGACTTTATCTCGCGCGTCAACAGCGACCTCGTCGGCAAATACGTCAACATCGCCGCCCGCGCTTCAGGTTTCATCGCCAAACGCTTTGAAGGAAAACTCAAAGACGTTTCCGACAGCGCATTGCTGGCAAAACTGACCGCACAAAGCGAAGCCATCGCCGAATGCTACGAAAACCGCGAATACGCCAAAGCCCTGCGCGACATTATGGCTTTGGCGGATGCCGTGAACGAATACGTCGATGCCAACAAACCGTGGGAACTCGCCAAACAAGAAGGTCAAGACGAACGCCTGCACGAAGTATGCAGCGAGCTCATCAACGCCTTCACCATACTGACCGCCTACCTCGCCCCCGTGTTGCCGCAAACCGCCGCCAACGCCGCGCGTTTCCTCAATCTGGACGCGATTACTTGGGCGAACACAAGGGTAACCTTGGGCGAACACACCATCAACAAATACGAACATTTAATGCAACGAGTGGAGCAAAAACAAGTGGACGATTTAATCGAAGCCAACAAACAAAGTATTCAGACAACCCCCGCGCCTGTTGAAGACAGCAAATACGAAAAAGTCGCCGAACAGGCAAGTTTCGACGACTTTATGAAAATCGACATGCGCGTCGCCAAAGTATTGAACTGCGAAGCCGTCGAAGGCAGCACCAAACTCCTGAAATTCGACCTCGATTTCGGTTTTGAAAAACGTATCATCTTCTCCGGCATCGCCGCGTCTTATCCCAACCCTGCCGAGTTAAACGGAAGAATGGTCATCGCCGTCGCCAACTTCGCCCCGCGCAAAATGGCAAAATTCGGCGTATCCGAAGGTATGATTTTGAGTGCCGCCACGGCAGAGGGAAAACTGAAGCTCTTGGATGTGGATACAGGCGCGCAACCGGGCGACAAAGTCGGTTAAGCAAAAATATCAAAACAATGCCGTCTGAACCCTTTGGACGTTCAGACGGCATTTTTTCGTCATCCCGACAAGCTCAAACCACCCGGTTTTGCGCCTCGCCTTTCACAAAGGCGTGAATGTTCGCCAACAATATATCAAACAGCCTGTCCAAAGCCTCGCGGCTTGCCCACGCGGTATGCGGCGTAACAATCAGATTGGGAAGTCGTGCCTTCAACAGAGGATTGCCGTTTTTAGGCGGCTCATTCGTCAAAACATCCACGCCCGCCCCGCCGATCTGCCCGTATTTGAGTGCGGCAAGCAGCGCGTTTTCATCCACCAGCCCGCCGCGCCCGCAATTAATCAAAACCGCACCGGGCTTCATCTGCCGCAACTCATTTTCGCCTATCATATTTTCAGTTTGGGCATTCAGCGGACAGTGCAGCGACAACACATCGGCAGTCCGTACCGCATTTTCAAAGGCAACATAGCCTTCGCGCACAGCGGGCGCGTGTTTGTGTTCGGCAAACACCACCCCCATCCCGAACGCCTGCGCGTATCCTGCCAGCGTCCGTCCTATATTGCCGCGTCCGAAAACCGCCAGCGTTTTACCGTTCAAATCCCGAATCGGCGCGCCGTAATGGCAGAAAAACGGCGACTTCTCCCATAATCCTGCCGCAACATCACGCTGATAGGCGGGCAAATTCCGCATCAGGGCAATCATCAGCATAAAGGCATGTTCCGCAACCGATTCGTTTCCGTAGGCGCGGACATTGCATACCGCAACGCCGGCCGCCTTCGCCGCCTCGATATCGACATTGTTCACGCCGGTCGCACTGACGGCAATCAGCTCAAGCTGAGGATTATCCGCAATAATGTCGGCGGAAATCATCACCTTATTGGTGATGATAATATGCGCGTCGCGCACCCGTCCTGCCGTTTCCGCAGCATCTGTCGTACCGTAAACCGCAAGCTCGTGCGGAAAATCGAAGTGAAAAGCCCAACCGGGTAAAGTATCCGCATCCAGAACGACTATCTTTTTGTGATTCATTATTTCTATCCTTATTAAAAAATTGATTTATTTACACTAACAGCAAATAGCAAATTTAAACCGGCACGGTCTGATGATAATCCTTATCATCTCTCTGTAAATATTCAATCCGGGAGAGGATGATGCTTAAAACCCTGACTTTTGCCGCACTGCATTTCACCACCGCCTTCAGTGTAACCTATGTGCTGACGGGCAGTATAGGCGTATCGGGAGCGGTCGCGCTGGTCGAACCCCTAATCAACACCGTCGTTTTCTATAGTGGATTAACAAAAACCAGTACGGCGTTGCCTCGCCTTGCCGTACTATTTGTACTGTCTGCGGCTTCGTCGCCTTGTCCTGATTTTTGTTAATCCACTATATTCCCATGAAAAAGCCTGGAACCGTTACGAAAAACATAAAACGGTCAAACAACAACTGCTGTTCCCGCTGCACCGGTGCGGCTGACAATTGGCGGCATTTGACTTCGCCGGACGGTATGTTACCCTTGCCGTTTTGACCAACAAGCAACGAAAGGACAGATATGGGCAGCCTGATTATTGAAGATTTGCAGGAAGGCTTCGGAAAAGAGGCGGTAACAGGTAAAGAAATCACCGTCCACTACACCGGCTGGCTGGAAAATGGAACCAAATTCGACTCCAGTCTCGACCGCCGCCAGCCGCTGACCATCACGCTCGGTGTCGGACAAGTCATCAAAGGTTGGGACGAAGGCTTCGGCGGAATGAAGGAAGGCGGCAAACGCAAGCTGACCATCCCTTCTGAAATGGCTTACGGCGTACACGGTGCCGGCGGTGTGATTCCCCCGCACGCCACTTTGATATTTGAAGTCGAGCTGCTGAAAGTGTACGAATAAGACAGCACACCCGATGCCGTCTGAAATGCAGATTGCGGTTTCAGACGGCATTTTGTTTTCAAGAAAACATCCGTATTGGCAAATACTATGGAAAAACATAGCCTGTTTTTTCGGTTTTATCGTATTATTCCAAAACTTACCCCATTGATAAGGAAGCGGTTTATGCTGCAAAGAACTTTGGCGAAATCCATCGGCGTGACCGGCGTCGGGCTGCATTCCGGCGAACGGGTCGCGCTGACCCTGCATCCCGCGCCTGAAAACAGCGGGATTTCCTTCCGCCGTACCGATTTGGACGGCGAAATGGGCGAACAAATCAAACTGACCCCTTATTTGATCAACGATACCCGCCTGTCCTCCACCATCGTTACCGACAAAGGCGTGCGCGTCGGCACGATCGAACACATTATGTCCGCGTTGTCCGCCTACGGCATCGACAACGCGCTGATTGAGTTGAACGCGCCCGAAATCCCGATTATGGACGGCTCCAGCCTGCCGTTTATTTACCTCCTGCAAGATGCGGGCGTTGTCGACCAAAAGGCGCAAAAGCGTTTTTTAAAAATTCTCAAACCCGTCGAAATCAAAGAAGCGGGCAAATGGGTACGATTTACGCCGTATGACGGCTTTAAAGTTACCCTGACCATCGAATTCGACCATCCGGTCTTCAACCGCAGCTCGCCGACGTTTGAAATTGATTTCGCAGGCAAATCCTACATCGACGAAATCGCGCGCGCGCGCACCTTCGGCTTTATGCACGAAGTGGAAATGATGCGCGCCCACAATCTCGGCTTGGGTGGCAATTTGAACAACGCCATCGTAATTGACGACACGGATATCCTGAATCCGGAAGGTTTGCGCTATCCCGACGAGTTTGTGCGCCACAAAATCCTTGATGCCATCGGCGATTTGTATATCGTCGGACATCCGCTCATCGGCGCATTTGAAGGCTACAAATCGGGACACGCCATCAACAACGCGCTCTTGCGCGCGGTTTTGGCGGACGAAACCGCCTACGAATGGGTCGAATTTGCAGACAACGAAAACCTGCCTGCCGCGTTTCACGAGCTGAACCTCAAAAAATGCGGATAAGCCCTCCGCAAACCGCCGTATTATCCGCCTGACACGCACAACGCCCGCGCAGAATCCCCGGCCGCTTCAGACGGCATTTCCGGCAGTTTTCCAATAAGCAAAGCCCTTTGCAGAAACCATCCCCGGCAGCCGAAACCCAAATACAGGTTTTCGGCTGTTTTTTTACCGCCAACCACTCCCACTCCCACCCAAATCCCAAAAGACTATTCCCACACCCTGGATATCCGGCACTTATACACAAGCAAAACAAATATATCCGATTGAATATTAAAAAAATAGTTACGAGCGATTTGTGTTCTCCACTGTTTATGCACAGCAATGTAAAACCTTATTCACGCACATCGCACAGGATTAACGCTTTTAAAATTCCGGACGGAGGCACATTAAAAACTCCGGTTACCGGTTTGCACAATGTTGAATTTATCCACAAACTCTCACCGTACTTTAAAAATATCCACACATCCGCACAATGCGGCAACAGCTTTGCCGACATCCCTTTTTAGAATTTATCTGTTTGATTTTCAAATTTAAATAAACTTATACACAGTAAAACGGCAAGCTCAACATAATCATCTTTTTATTATTTAAAACTTTATTATTTTTCTGGAACGCTTCCTCAAAAACAGCGCGGTAAAGTTAAGGCATCTTTTCAAAAAATTAAAAAGTTAAGGATTGTTAAACAAGTGTAAATCAGCTAAAGTTGCGGCTGATAAATTTAATTAATAACGGAGCTTCCGGCAATGAAAGGCGATATCGGCGTGATCGGTTTGGCGGTTATGGGTCAAAACCTGATTTTGAATATGAACGATTGCGGATTTAAGGTGGTTGCCTACAACCGCACGACTGCCAAGGTGGACGAATTTTTAAACGGCGCGGCAAAAGGAACTAATATTATCGGCGCGTATTCTTTGCAAGATTTGGTCGATAAGCTGGAAAAACCGCGAAAAATTATGATGATGGTTCGTGCCGGTTCGGTGGTTGACGACTTTATCGAACAACTGCTGCCCCTGTTGGACGAGGGAGACATTATTATCGACGGCGGCAACGCCAATTATTCGGACTCGACGCGCCGCACGCGTTATCTTACCGAAAAAGGGATTTTGTTTGTCGGTGCGGGCGTGTCCGGCGGGGAAGAAGGGGCGCGGCGCGGGCCATCCATTATGCCGGGCGGGGATGTGCGCGCTTGGGATGCGGTCAAGCCGATTTTTCAGGCGATTGCCGCCAAAACGCCGCAGGGCGAACCGTGTTGCGACTGGGTCGGCAAAGACGGTGCGGGACATTTTGTCAAAATGGTGCACAACGGCATCGAATACGGCGATATGCAGTTGATTTGCGAGGCTTACCAGTTTATGAAAGACGGTTTGGGATTGTCCTACGATGAAATGCACCGCGTGTTTGCCGAGTGGAACAAAACCGAGCTGGATTCTTATCTGATTGAAATCACAGCGGCAATTTTGGCGTACAAAGACGAGGGCGGCGAACCCCTGGTCGAAAAAATCCTCGATACGGCGGGGCAGAAAGGCACGGGCAAATGGACGGGCATCAACGCCTTGGATTTGGGCATCCCGCTGACGCTGATTTCCGAGGCGGTGTTCGCCCGCTGCGTTTCGTCGTTCAAAGAACAGCGCGTCCGGATGGGCGGACTGTTTGCGCGGCAGGCGTTGCCGGTCGGCGGCGACAAAAAACAATGGGTCGGCGATTTGCGCCAAGCCTTGCTCGCCTCCAAAATTATTTCGTATGCCCAAGGCTTTATGCTGATTCGGGAAGCGGGCGAAAGCTACGGCTGGGATTTGGATTACGGCAACACCGCCCTGCTCTGGCGCGAAGGCTGCATCATCCGCAGCGCGTTTTTGGGCAATATCCGCGACGCGTATGAAAACAATCCGGATTTGGTGTTTTTGGGCGAGGACGGATATTTTAAAAATATTTTGGAAAACTGCCTGCCGGCGTGGCGCAGGGTGGTCGCCAAGGCGGTCGAGTGCGGCATCCCTATGCCCTGCACGGCATCCGCCATCACGTTCTTGGACGGCTACACGGCGCAACGCCTGCCCGCCAACCTGCTTCAGGCGCAGCGCGACTACTTCGGCGCGCACACTTACGAGCGCACCGACAAGCCGCGCGGCGAGTTTTTCCATACCAACTGGACGGGCAAAGGCGGAGATACCGCTTCGACCGCTTACGATATTTGAACCGGTTTCGGAATATGCCGTCTGAAGCCTTCAGACGGCATTTGTGTTACGGAAATGTGTGATGTGGCAATGGCTTTATGATGTGTTGTGGTGGTTTGCGCCACCCCTGATACGGCGTTATTTGAGGCGGCGTGCGGAAAAAACGCCGGCTTATGCGGAACATTGGGGCGAACGCTTCGGCGCGCCTTACACCGGACCGGTTACCGGTGCGGTTTGGATACACGCGGTATCGGTCGGAGAAACGCGCGCCGCCCTGCCGTTGGCAAAGGAGTTGGGGCGGCGGTTTCCGGACGCGCCGCTGCTGATTACCCAGATGACCCCGACGGGGCGCGAAACGGCGCAAGATTTGTTCCCCGACGCGCAATGCCGCTATCTTCCGTATGACAAAAAAACGTGGGTAAGGCAGTTTTTGCGCGAACACCGCCCCGTGTTCGGCGTGCTGATGGAAACGGAAATCTGGCCCAACCTGATGACGGAGTGCCGGAAATCGGGCGTTCCGCTGTTTTTGGCAAACGCAAGGCTGTCGGAAAAATCGGCGGCGGGATACCAAAAAATCCGCAATCTGATCGGGCCGGCGTTGGGCGGATTGGACGGCTGCCTGGCGCAAACCCCGGGCGATGCGGACAGGCTGGCGGACTTGGGCGCGGCATCCGTGCAGGTGTGCGGCAACACCAAATACGACCTGATGCCGTCTGAACGGATGAAAACGCTGGCGGGGCAGTTTAAAGAACGAATCGGAGGCCGGCCGGTTGCCGTATGCGGCAGCACGCGCGTTTATCGGGGCGAAGACGAGGCGGAAAAACTGCTGGCGGCGTGGCGGGAATATCGCGGAAATGCGCTGCTGGTCATCGTGCCGCGCCATCCCGAGCATTTTCAGACGGCATTTGAAACGGCAGAACGCTTCGGGTTTAAGGTTCAGCGGCGCAGCGACGGTTTGCCGGTCAAACCCGATACGCAGGTGTGGATAGGCGACAGTATGGGCGAGCTGTATGCGTATTACCTGACTGCCGATGCCGCCTTTGTCGGCGGCAGCCTGGTGGATTCCGGCTGTCAAAACATCATCGAACCGCTTTCCTGCGGCGTTCCGACGATATTCGGCTTCTCGACCTACAATTTTGAACAGGCGTGCGCCCGTGCCGCAGAGGCAGGTGCGGCAATACAGGTAAAATCTGCCGATGAGTGGCGGAAGGCGGTCGAGTCGTTGCTGTCGCACAAAGAGATTGGAACGGCGGCGCGGGAGCGGATCGGGCATTTTATTTCGCCGCACCGGGGCGCAAGCGTCCGAATGGCGGAAATGATTTACCGGTCGGTGCGGAATGCGGATTCCGTATGCGGGTGATACAATCGGCATTTGCAGATTCCGGTAGGGGTATCGTATGAGTATTTATGCCGTCGCGCACATCGTCCACCTGTATTGCGCCATTGCCTTTGTCGGCGGCGTGTTTTTTGAAGTGCTGGTCTTATCCGTCCTGCATACGGGGCGGGTGTCGCGCGAGTCGCGGCGCGAAGTGGAAAAGGCAATGTCCTACCGCGCCGTCAGGGTGATGCCGTTTGTGGTCGGACTGCTGTTCGCCAGCGGCATCGTGATGGCGGCAAACCGCTACCTTCCTATATTGGGCGAACCGTTTGCCACTTCCTTCGGTACGATGCTGACGCTGAAAATCCTTTTGGCTTTCAGCGTGTTGGCGCACTTCGCCATCGCCGTCGTCAAAATGGCGCGTTCCACACTGACGGTCGGGTGGTCGAAATACATACACGCCGTCGTCTTTACCCATATGCTGCTGATTGTGTTTTTGGCAAAAGCGATGTTTTATATCAGCTGGTAACACAACTACATTTCAAATCAGGAGATTGAACCATGACAGAATATCCCGGCATCGGGTCGCCGTTGTTTTACGGTGTTTTTTTTACGGCAGTGCTGGTCATGATTGCCTTGGATATGTTTTCGCTGAAGAAAAACGGCAGCCATAAAGTCGGCATCAAAGAAACCTTGGCATGGAGCGGCTTGTGGGTTGCCGTATCCTGCCTGTTTGCCGGATGGCTGTATTTCGAACTCGCCGGCAATCCCGGCTACGGCGCGGCAGTCGCAAAAGAAAAAGTATTGGAATTCTTTACCGGCTACATTTTGGAAAAATCGTTGGCAGTCGATAATATTTTCGTGTTCCTGATGATTTTCGGCTACTTCAAAGTCGCACCGCAGTTTCAGCACCGCGTGCTGCTGTACGGCGTATTGGGCGCATTGGTATTGCGCACCGTCATGATTTTCGTCGGCGCGGCACTGGTTCGGCAGTTCGAGTGGATTCTGTATCTGTTCGGCGCGGTCCTGCTCTATACCGGCATACACATGATGAAGCCCGAAGGCGATGAGGAAGAGGATTTGGCAAACAGCAGGCTGCTGAATGCCGTCAAGAAAGTCGTTCCGGTCGGCACGGAATTTCACGGCGAGAAATTTTTTACCGTCGAAAACGGCAAAAAAATCGCCACGCCGCTGTTTTTGGTGCTGGTCATGATTGAATTGAGCGATGTCGTGTTTGCCGTGGACAGCATCCCTGCCGTCTTTGCCGTTACCACCGATCCGTTTATCGTGCTGACCTCCAATATTTTCGCCATTTTGGGTTTGCGGGCGATGTATTTCCTGCTGGCCGACGTGGCGGAACGCTTTATCTTCCTGAAATACGGCTTGGCATTTGTTTTGAGCTTTATCGGTTTGAAAATGCTGGTGATGCATTGGGTGCACATCCCGATTTCCGTTTCGTTGTCGGTGGTGTTCGGCGCGTTGGGCGCATCGGTATTGACTTCTTTGGTTTATACGAAAAAACAGGCCGATAAGCGGACATAACGCCCGTCCGCCCGCAAGGGGCTTGACAGGGTTTCGGCCGGTCTGTAGAATTCCAAACTTATCGGGTCGTTAGCTCAGCCGGTAGAGCAGCGGACTTTTAATCCGTTGGTCGAGCGTTCGAATCGCTCACGACCCACCAGATAAAGCAAAAAAGCTGAGTTTTCAAAACTCGGCTTTTTTTGTTTTCCGGCAATCCTTGTTCGGAAAGTGCGGCATTTCGTCAAATTCTTTGGGGCGGCTTCCGTATTTTTCCCGAAAATCCCTTATAATTCCGCCTCTGCAACCTTCATCGGGTGATGCTTTATGCGTTGTCCCGAGTATTGAAATATTACAAGTACCCACCAGGAAAGAACAAACGTGGACAAACTGAAAATCTCCGCAAACGGCCCGCTCAACGGGGAAATAACGGTCTCGGGCGCGAAAAACGCGGCATTGCCGCTGATGTGCGCGGGTTTGCTGACATCGGGTACGTTGCGCCTGAAAAACGTCCCTATGCTGGCAGATGTGAAAACCACGCAAAAACTGCTTCAGGGGATGGGCGCGCGCGTCCTGACCGACAATATCAGCGAGTTTGAAATCAACGGCGGCACGGTAAACAATACCTGCGCCCCTTACGAATTGGTTCGGACGATGCGTGCTTCGATTTTGGTGCTTGGTCCGACGCTGGCGCGTTTCGGCGAGGCGCAAGTCAGCCTACCGGGCGGCTGCGCCATCGGTTCGCGCCCCGTCGATCAGCATTTGAAAGGCTTGGAAGCGATGGGGGCGGAAATCGTCATCGAACACGGTTACGTCAAGGCCAAGGGTAAACTTAAAGGTACGCGCGTGGCGATGAATGTCGTTACCGTCGGCGGCACGGAAAACCTGCTGATGGCGGCGACGCTGGCGGAAGGTACGACGGTTTTGGAAAACTGCGCCATCGAGCCTGAAGTGGTCGATTTGGCGGAATGCCTGGTCAAAATGGGCGCGAAAATCAGCGGCATCGGAACATCGACCATGATCGTGGAAGGCGCGGGCGAGCTGCACGGCTGCGAACACAGCGTCGTCCCCGACCGGATTGAAGCGGGGACGTTTCTGTGCGCGGTGGCGATAACCGGCGGCAGGGTGGTTTTGAGGAATGCCGCCCCGAAAACGATGGAAGTGGTGTTGGACAAACTGGTCGAGGCAGGTGCGGTGATTGAGGCGGGCGACGATTGGATCGCTATCGATATGCGGCAGCGTCCGAAGGCGGTGGACATCCGCACGGTCGTCCACCCCGGTTTCCCCACGGATATGCAGGCGCAGTTTATGGCATTGAATGCCGTGGCGGAGGGAAGCTGCCGCGTGGTGGAAACGATTTTTGAAAACCGCTTTATGCACGTCCCCGAGTTGAACCGGATGGGGGCGAACATTACAACCGAGGGCAATACGGCATTTGTGCAGGGTGTGGAACAGCTTTCCGGCGCGGTCGTCAAGGCGACGGATTTGCGCGCGTCCGCAAGCCTCGTTATCGCCGGTTTGGCGGCACGCGGTGAAACCGTGGTCGAACAGATTTACCACTTGGATCGCGGTTATGAAAATATTGAAAAAAAACTCGGCAGCGTCGGCGCGAAAATCGAGCGCGTATCCGGCTGAGCGGGTTGCGATGCCGTCTGAAGCCTTCAGACGGCATTAATTGTTTCTGTATCGCAAACACTGATTGAAAAGGACTGATTATGGCATTTTTAAAACTGACCGAACAAAACGTGCAGGGCAAAACCGTCCTCATCCGCGCCGATATGAACGTGCCGTTCAAAGACGGCAAAATCAGCGACGACACCCGTATCCGCGCCTCGCTTGCGTCCGTCAAATACTGCTTGGACAACGGCGCGTCCGTCATCGTAATGACCCACTTGGGCCGCCCGACCGAAGGCGAATTCCATCCCGAAGACGACGTTGCGCCCGTTGCCGCACACTTGGGCAGCCTGTTGGGCAAAGACGTGAAAGTATTGAACGACTGGCGCGAAAACAAACCGGCTTTGAACGCGGGCGATGTCGTGATGCTGCAAAACGTGCGTATCAACAAGGGCGAGAAGAAAAACGATTTGGAACTGGGCAAAGCCTACGCCGCCTTGTGCGACGTGTTCGTCAATGACGCGTTCGGCACCGCACACCGCGCCCAAGCCTCGACTGAAGCCGTTGCCCAAGCCGCGCCCGTTGCCTGCGCCGGCGTATTGATGGCGGGCGAACTCGACGCTTTGGGCAAAGCCTTGAAACAACCCGCGCGCCCGATGGTTGCCATCGTTGCCGGCAGCAAAGTGTCCACCAAGCTGACCATCCTCGAATCGCTGGCGGATAAAGTCGACCAACTCATCGTCGGCGGCGGCATTGCCAACACCTTCCTGTTGGCGGAAGGCAAAGCCATCGGTAAATCTTTGGCGGAACACGATTTGGTGGAAGAATCTAAAAAAATTATGGCGAAAATGGCGGCCAAAGGCGGTTCTGTGCCGCTGCCGACCGATGTCGTCGTTGCCAAAGCCTTTGCCGCCGATGCCGAAGCGGTGGTAAAAGACATTGCCGACGTTGCCGAAGACGAGATGATTTTGGACATCGGCCCGAAATCCGCCGCCGCGCTTGCCGATTTGCTCAAAGCTGCCGGTACGGTGGTATGGAACGGGCCGGTCGGCGTGTTTGAGTTCGATCAGTTCGCAGGCGGCACGAAAGCCCTTGCCGAAGCCATCGCCCAAAGCAAAGCCTTCTCGATTGCGGGAGGCGGCGACACGCTGGCGGCGATTGCCAAGTTCGGCGTTACCGGTCAAATCGGCTACATCTCCACCGGCGGCGGCGCGTTCCTTGAGTTCTTGGAAGGCAAAGAGCTGCCCGCCGTAGCCGCTTTGGAAAAACGCGGCGCGTAAGCGGTTTGATCTAAAAAATGCCGTCTGAAACGAAATGGTTTCAGACGGCATTTTTGTGTGGCGGTTATTGCGCTTTGGCATTCCATTCCGCCGGAGTGGCGGCAACCGAAATGGAAAGTGCGTGCAGTTCGTTGCTTTCCAGTTGGGCTTTGAGTCCGTCTTTAATCAGGCGGTGGCGCGCGAGGCGTGCCTTGCCTTCAAATTCCGATGAAACGATGACGGCGAAAAAATGGTGTCCGTCGCCTTCTACTTCGATATGTTCGCATTTTGCCACGCCTGCAATCAGGGCTTTGACTTGTTCGGGTGTCAGCATAGTGGGGAGTCCTTATTGGAAAATGCGCCATTATACTGGCAAATTGAAATGCCGTCTGAAACGGGTTCAGACGGCATTTTTGACGGTGTTTTATTTTTGGGGCTGTACTAGATTAGCAGATATGTTACCCTCAAAGTATGAAGATAACACACTGCAAATTAAAGAAAAAAGTACAGAAAGAACTGCTCCGTTTTTTTGTGCTGGAAGTTACCGCCCGTTCTGCCGCCGATATTTTGGGTATCCATCCCAATTCGGCAGCACTGTTCTACCGTAAAATCCGCACGGTTATCAATTATCATTTGGCCTTGGCTGCCGATGAGGTTTTTGAGGGCCCTGTCGAGCTGGACGAAAGCTATTTCGGCGGACGGCGTAAAGGCAGACGTGGTCGCGGTGCGGCAGGAAAAGTGGTTGTCTTCAGCATTCTGAAACGCAACGGACGGGTCTATACCGTTATCGTAGATAATGCCAAGTCTGAAACGTTACTCCCTGTCATCAAAAAGAAAATCATGCCGGACAGTATTGTTTATACCGATAGTCTGAGCAGCTACGACAAGTTGGACGTGAGCGGTTTTATCCATTACCGTATCAACCATTCCAAGGAATTTGCAGACCGTCAAAACCACATTAACGGCATTGAGAACTTTTGGAATCAGTCAAAACGCGTCTTGCGAAAATACAACGGAATCGATCGTAAATCTTTCCCGCTGTTCTTGAGAGAATGCGAATTTCGATTTAACTTCGGCACACCGTCCCGGCAGCTAAAAATCCTACGGGATTGGTGTGGAATTTAGGGCTAATCTAGTACAGCCCCTTATTTTTTGGCTTTGAAGCCGAGCAGATGCCGGGTGGTGGCAAGCCACGCTCCGAATACGCCCAACGCGATGACGAAGCCGAACACCAGCGCGATTTCTTCAGGATAAAAGAAACGCCAGCCGATATTGAGCCCGTAGGGTTTGAAGATGGCATCGACCAAGGGGCGCACGGCGGAAAGCAGCCAACCGCAAAGCCCCAGGCTGACGGCGGCGGAAAGGATGCTCTGCCACATTGCCTGATAAAGGAAGGGGCGGCGGATGAACGATGCGGGCGCGCCCAAGAGTTTGGTGATTTCGATTTCTTCTTTGCGGCTGAGGATTTGCAGGCGGATGGTGTTGTGTGCGACAAGGACGAACGCCATACCCAGCGTCAGGGAAAGAAACCATAGGATTTTGCGGATGAACTCGTTGATTTGGTACAGCGTTTGCACCCATTCGGTATCCATAGACGCGGATTCGACCATAGGCAGTTTGGTAATGTCCCGGTAGATTGCCTGCATTTGCGCGGGCGTGGTTGCCGGGTCGGGGGTAACGATAAATGCGTCGGGCAGCGGGTTGCCGTCGAGCATCGAAACCAAATTTTGGTCGAGGTTGGACTGTAATTCCGCCAAGCCGTCTTCCTTGCCGATGAAGCGGACGTTGGCGATCCGTTTGTCGCGCGCCAGCAGGCTGCGGACGGTATCGCTGTCGCTTTGTGCGGCGGCGGTTTCCATATAGATGGTGATTTGCGGCGACTCGTTGAGTTTGCCCAACACGCTTTGCCCGCTTTGGATGCCCAGATACATAAACAGCGGCAGGGTCATCGCGACGGCGAGCATCAGGAGGGTGAGCAGCGTGCCGAAGGGTTGGCGCAGAAGCTCTTTGAGCGCGGTGCGGGCGGATTCGATGTGCAGCGAGAGGTAGTGGATGATGCTCATGCGAGCCGTCCTTTCGAGAGGCGCAGGATGCGGTGACCGTAGTCCGCCATCAGGGTTTCGTCGTGGGCGGCGACGATGACGGTGGTTCCTGCTTCGTGGAAGGTTTTGAACAATTCCATAATATCGAGCGCGTAGGCGCGGTCGAGGTTGGCGGAGGGTTCGTCGGCAATCAGCAGGCCGGGCTGGTGGACGACGGCGCGGGCGATGCACAGGCGTTGCTGTTCGCCGCCCGAGAGGGTGACGGGATCGTCTAATTCTCGCCCTTTCAAGCCGACTTTTTCGATGGCGATGCGGGCGCGTTCTTCGGCTTTTCGCGGCGGATAGCCGATAATCCGCAGCGGGAGGATGACGTTTTGCAGGACGTTGCGGTCGTAGAGGATTTTGTGGTCTTGGAATACGATGCCGATGTGTTGGCGCATAAAGCCGATTTGGTTGTCGGACAGTTCGCCCAAGTCTTGATTGTTGAACCACACTTTGCCTTTGCCGGGTTTGGTAATGCCTGAAATCAGCTTGAGGACGGTGGACTTGCCCGAACCGGAGTGTCCGGCGATAAAAATCATCTCGCCTTTTTTGATTTGGAAGCTGACGTTTTTCAGGGCTTCAAAACCGCCGGGGTAGGTTTTGGAAACTTGTTCGAAACGGATCATAGGAGGTCCTGTAAGGAATGGGCATACCGTATCAGTTTGTCTGCCTGAAGGCGGGGTGTCTGCGGTATGCCGTCTGAACAATAAGTAAGTAACGGAGATTATAAAGATTCCGCCTGTTTTTAGATAGTGGATAAGTTTGGCGGATACTGGCGGCCGGGCGGGAAAAATGCCGTCTGAAGCGGCTTCAGACGGCATCCGGCGTTTAACGGCATTTTGAATGGGCGAGTTTGACGGCTTCGGTCAGGCTTTTTTCGTTTGCCTCCCCTGTAATGGTCTGCCTGTATCCGCATTTCGGGGCTTCGACGACGGTAAAGGGCAGTACGCCGACAGTGTTTCCGTAGGATTTCATAAAGTTTCGGCTGTTCGCCCCGGTGTAACGCCAAATCGGGTAGGAAACAGGGGTTTGCTTGAGGAAGTTGCCGATATTGTCGGACGTGTCGAGCGCGATACCGACCATATCGACGCTACCTTTTTTCTGCGCTTTGTACCATTTTGACATCACCGGCATCTCTTTGCGGCACGGGCCGCACCAGGTCGCCCAAAGGTTGACGATGCGGACGGGGGCTTTGAGCGATTGCAGGCTTTGCGCGGCACCGTCTTTCCATCCGGCCAGTTCGTCTGCCGAGGCGGTATGTGCGGCAAATGTGGCGGCAAGGGCGATTGCGGCAAGATTCAAGTATTTCATCGTTTTGTCCTTTGTATGTCGATTCGGGTATTGTAAACCGTTTGGTACGGTTGGAGGCGGGATATTGAGTAAAATCCTGCGTAAGCCGATAATAAGGGGATTGTCGAGAAGTAAGGAAATGTCATGTCTGAAATCAAAATTTTCCACAATCCCCGTTGCAGCAAATCGCGCGCCGCCTTGTCCCTATTGGAAGAACGCGGCATTGCTGCCGAAGTGGTCAAATATTTGGATACGCCGCCCGACTTGTCCGAATTGAAGGATATTTTCAACAAATTGGGTTTGGCATCGGCGCGCGGGATGATGCGTGTGAAAGATGATTTGTACAAGGAATTGGGTTTGGACAACCCTGATTTGGATAATGACGCGCTGCTGCGTGCCATCGCCGATCATCCCGCCCTGTTGGAGCGTCCGATTGTTTTGGCAAACGGTAAGGCGGCTGTCGGCAGACCGCTGGAAAATATCGAAGCGGTATTGTGAACAAACGGCTGTTTTGCAGCCGCAACGGCTTGCGCTATTACCTGTTGGGCGGTTTCTGTTTGAGTGTTTTTCCGCTTTTGCTGGTGTTTGCCTCATCCGTTTGGGCGGTTTATCGGACGGGCGGTCAGGTTTTGCCGCCGTATGTCCGGGCGGATGCCGCGCTGGTGTTGGGCGCCGCCGCGTGGGACAAACGCCCTTCCCCGGTTTTTCGGGAACGCATCAACCACGCCATCGCGCTTTATCAGAGCCGCAGGGTTGGCAAAATCATTTTTACCGGCGGCAGGAGTAAAAAGGGTTATATGACGGAGGCGGAAGTCGGGCGGCGGTACGCGCTCAAGCAAGGAATTCCGCCGCGCAACATCCTGTTTGAAAACACTTCGCGCAACACTTATGAAAACCTGAACAACATCCGTCCGGTTTTGCGTGCCAACGGTATTGCCAGCGTGGTGATTGTCAGCGATCCCTACCATTTGGCGCGGGCGGCGGAAATGGCGGAGGATTTGGGTGTCCGCGTTTATATGTCTGCCACGCCGACCACGCGCTTTGATGCGGGAAATAAGAAAAAAATCTTTATGCTGCAAGAGGGATATGCGTTATCCCTCTACCGTTTGGAAAAATGGGGCGGCCGCTTTTGGGGATGGCTGTCTGATTGAAGCGGTAGAAAAATGCCGTCTGAAACTTATCCGCAAGTAAGTTTCAGACGGCATTTTTGATGCCCAAGCACGGTAAAACCAGTAAAATAAACGCTTTCAAAGATTTCGGAGCCATTATGACCGTCAAAACCCGTTTCGCCCCCAGCCCCACCGGCTACCTGCACATCGGCGGCGTACGCACCGCCTTGTTTTCTTGGGCGTTTGCCCGCCATCACAAAGGCGAATTTTTATTGCGTATCGAAGACACCGACTTGGCGCGGTCCACCGCCGAATCCGCCAACATCATCCTCGACGGCATGAAATGGGTCGGACTGGATTACGACAACGCCGACAACGTGGTGTACCAAACCCGCCGCTTCGAACGCTATAAAGAAGTCATCGCCGAACTCTTGGCAAAAGGCGATGCCTACTACTGCTATTGCAGCAAAGAAGAATTGGAAGCGATGCGCGAGAAAGCCGAAAAGGAAGGTACGGCGACTTACGACCGCCGCTGGCGGCCGGAAGCAGGCAAAACCATGCCCGAAATTCCTGCCGGCGTGCAACCCGTCGTCCGCTTCAAAACGCCTTTGGACGGCGTTACCAAATGGACAGACCTGGTCAAAGGCGAAATTTCTATCCCCAACGAAGCCCTCGACGACCTGATTATCGCCCGCGCCGACGGCACGCCGACCTACAACTTCTGCGTCGTGGTGGACGACTACGACATGGGCGTTACCCACGTTATCCGGGGTGACGACCATGTAAACAATACCCCGAAACAAATCAATATCTTGAAAGCCATCGGCGCAAACCTGCCCGAATACGGTCATCTGCCGATGATTCTCAACGAACAAGGCAAAAAAATCTCCAAACGCAGCGGCGATACCGTCGCCATTACCGATTTCGGCGCGATGGGCATCCTGCCCGAAGCGATGCTCAACTATCTGGCGCGTTTGGGCTGGGCGCACGGCGACGATGAGTTCTTCACGATGGAACAATTTATCGAATGGTTTGATTTGAAAGACGTTTCCCCGTCCCCAAGCCGTATGGACTTGAAAAAACTCTATTGGATTAACGGCGAACACATCAAAATCACCGCTAACGACAAGCTCGCCGAACTCGTCAAACCGCGCCTCTCGTTGCGCGGACTTCACGAAACAGGCAAACCTGCTTTGGAAGACGTGTTGGCATTGGTCAAAGACCGCGCCCAAGATCTGAACACGCTTGCCGACGAGTGCCTCTACTTCTACGTCAAACAAACGCCTGCCGAAGCAGACGTGCAGAAACATTGGGACGACGAAGCCGCCGCCCGTATGCTGCGCTTCGCCGAACGCCTTGAAGGTTTGGAAGACTGGAATGCCGAAGCCATCCACGACCTCTTCAAACCTTTCTGCGACGAAGAAGGCATCAAAATGGGCAAGCTCGGTATGCCCCTGCGCCTCGCCGTCTGCGGTACGGCGAAAACCCCGAGCGTCGATGCCGTGTTGGCATTAATCGGCAAAGAAGAAGTGTTGAAACGCATCCGCGCTTAAGTTATCCACAGGCGCGGGCGATGCCGTCTGATGTCGGAATACGGCTTCAGACGGCATTCAAACGGAAGTTGAAAATGAAAAAAATATTGTATTTTCTGATGGTTGTTTTTTCTACAAGCGTATGGGCCGGGGATGCTGAAGACAATCTGCTCAGTATCCAATCCGGTTACCGCGCCTTATTGCAAAAGCAAAACAATCTGGACGGAAAAATTATCGGGATGCAGTCGGATTT
This sequence comes from Neisseria lactamica, assembly GCF_901482445.1. Lineage (NCBI taxonomy): Bacteria > Pseudomonadati > Pseudomonadota > Betaproteobacteria > Neisseriales > Neisseriaceae > Neisseria > Neisseria lactamica. Next base: position 1,738,621 of record NZ_LR590477.1, read on the forward strand.
GGAAGATGCGCGCCGGCGTTTGCAGGCGGCGCAGGCGGATATTACACGCTTGGAGGCGGAAATCCCCAAGGCGATGGCGATGAAAGCAAGGCAGGAAGAGGAATTGAAGCAGGCGGGGCTGCGTTTGAACCATGCTTGGAATGCGGTTTATGGTGCAGGAGGGACGAAAGCGGCGGGAAATTAACCGATGCATTCTGATTTTGCGGAAAACAAAGGCGGCGGTGTTTTTTACCGGCGGCAACATACGGAGATTGCCAATCCGGAGCCGGTGCGGCTTAACACTGCGCCGGCCTGCGGATAAAATATCCGTCATATCTTTTCGGATTGCCCGGCGAATGCCGTCTGCGGGAGCGGGCGGTTTTTTTGTATGTGTTTGAATCGGTTGATTTCATCCGTTTGCAAGGGAAACCGGCTTGAACGCAAACCTTATGAGGATGCCCGGGCCAATTCTTTCAGTCTGTACAACTCGGACAGGGCTTCCAACGGGGTCAATTTGTCCGGGTCGAGCCGGTTTAATGTTTCGGTCAGGATGCCGTCCGAACGGCTGCCCGCATCGTCGTCCGCCGGCGTGCCGGCATCCGAACCGCCCCGTCCTTCCTGCGCAAGATTGAAAATATCGAGCTGCGGTTGTGCGTCGGCGGCTTGGGCTTCGAGTTCGTCCAGATATTTTTGGGCGGCTTTCAAAGCGCGGTTGGGCAGGCCGGCGAGTTTGGCGACGGCGATGCCGTAGCTTTTGCCGGCGGGACCGGGTTGGATTTGGTGTAAAAACACAATATCCCTCCCCTGTTCGAGCGCGGAAAGATGCATATTGACGGCGGCGGCGCAGGTTTCGGGCAGGCGCGTCAATTCAAAATAATGGGTGGCGAAGAGGCTGAAGGATTTGTTTTTTTGCAGCAGGTGTCCGGCAACGGCGTGGGCGATGGCGAGTCCGTCAAAAGTCGAAGTGCCGCGTCCGACTTCGTCCATTAAAACAAGGCTTTGTTCGGTGGCGTGGTGGAGGATGCAGGCGGTTTCGCTCATTTCGACCATAAAGGTGGAGCGGTTGGAGGCGAGATCGTCGGATGCGCCGATGCGGGTGAAAATTTGATCGACGGGGTCGATTCGGGCGGAATCGGCAGGCACGAAGCTGCCGGTGTGCGCCAATAGGACGATGAGGGCGACTTGGCGCATATAAGTGGATTTGCCGCCCATATTCGGGCCTGTAAGCAGAATGAGGCGGTGTTTGTGGTTGAGGTCGGTGTGGTTGGCGGTGAAGTGGCGCACCTGCTGTTCGACGACGGGATGCCGGCCGTTTTCGATGCGGATAACCGGATAGTCGGCAAACTCGGGGCGGACGAAGCCGTGTTCGGCGGCAATGGCGGCAAACGTGGAAAGTACGTCGAGTGCGGCGGCGGCTTTGGCGGCTTTTTGAAGCTGCGGCAATGCCGTCTGAACTTCTTTCAGCAGGGCTTCAAACAGGCGTTTTTCCAATGCCAATGCCTGCTCTTGCGCGGTCAGGACTTTGTCTTCGAAGGTTTTGAGTTCGGGCGTGATGAAGCGTTCGGCGTTTTTCAGGGTCTGGCGGCGTTGGTAGTCGGCGGGTGCTTGTCCGGCTTGGGTTTTGGATAATTCAATGTAAAAGCCGTGAACGCGGTTGAACTCGACTTTGAGGGTGGAGAGTCCGGTACGTTCGCGTTCGCGCGCTTCAAGCTCAAGCAGGAATTCGTCGCCGTGGTTTTGGATGTGGCGCAATTCGTCAAGTTCTGCCGAATAACCTTGGTTGATGACGCCGCCGTCTTTGAGCCAGACGGCGGGTTCGGGCATCACGGCGGCTTTGAGGGTTTCGGCGACGGGCAGGGTTTCGGGAAAAATGGCTTTGAAGGTTTCTAAGAGACTGCTGCCCTCGGCGGACAATTCGATTTCGGACAGGGCAAACAGGCTGTCGCGCAGGGCGGCGAGGTCGCGCGGACGGGCGTTGCCGACGGCGATGCGGGCGGCGATGCGTTCGATGTCGGCAATGCTTTTCAGACGGCATTGGAGAGGCTTGTATTGGCTTTCCAGCGCGGCAACGGCTTCTTGGCGGGCGCGGATGTGGGCGCGGCTGCGTAAGGGGTGGTGCAGCCAGAGTGCCAAAAGGCGGCTGCCCATATGGGTGGCGCAGCCGTCGAGTATGGAAAACAGGGTCGGCGATTTTTTGCCGGAGAGGGTTTGCGTGATTTCGAGGTTGCGGCGCGTGGCGGCATCCATACCGATATATTGGCTGTCGGTTTCGAGCGAAATGCCGTCGAGGTGTTGCGGCATCAGGTTTTGCGTCAGGCGGATGTAGTTCAGCAGCGCGCCCGCCGCGCCGACGGCGGCTTCGTGTTCCTTGCCGTCCAAACCGAAGCCGTGCAGGTCTTGGCAGCCGAAGTATTCGGTCAACAGTTTCGCGCCCGCATCGGCGGCAAACTGCCACGGGTTCAGGCACGTGATGTTGGAGAAGTTTGCCTGAAAACCGTCAGGCAGGCTTTTGCCTTCGGGTAACAGAATTTCCGCCGCCTGCAAACGCGCCAGCTCGTCAGCGAGTTTGTCCGCCGTCGTCAGCTTGGTTTTGAATTCGCCGCTTTGCAAAGATGCCCACGCGATAGCGATGTGTTTTTTGTCTATATTTACCGCCGCGATGCGGTTGGTTTCCTTGTCTTCCAAAAACGCCGCGTCGGTCAGCGTACCGGGCGTAACGATGCGCACGACTTTGCGCTCCACCGGCCCTTTGCCCGCGCCGACTTCGCCCACCTGTTCGCACACCGCCACGCTTTTGCCCATCTTCACCAGCCGCGCCAGATACTGCTCCGCCGCGTGAAACGGCACGCCCGCCATCTTAATCGGCACGCCGTCCATCTGCCCGCGCGTGGTCAGGGTGATGTCCAACAGCTTCGCCGCTTCCACCGCATCATCCAAAAACAATTCGTAAAAATCGCCCATACGGTAAAACACCAACTTGTCGGCGTGTTGCGATTTGATGGCGAGATACTGCTGCATCATCGGGGAAACGGCGGATTTGCTCATAAGGCTGCCTTATCAATATGGAAGACCGGTATTGTAGCAAAAAGGATTTGTTTCAGACGGCGCGAAAGAGTGGGGGAAACTTGTTTGTAAATCTGTCGGCACACCTTGGAAAAGGGAAAAGTTATCCATAGCAAATATTGAAAAGCCTAAAATATCCACTTCTGCCCTACTTCAACTTCAATTCTTAAACTCAAAAAATCTTCACAATAAGTTAATGAAAAACCCAAACTATTTCTACTTATACACATAACAGGCGGCAATCATCAAAATCATCATTAAAATTTAAAGTCAAATATTGAGTGTGCGTTTTAAAATAACGAAATTCATCTGTATCAAACAAAGCACAAGTAATTTTATGTAATAGTGGAATGTAATTTTGTTTCAGAATACAATACAGACATTGGACTTTATTTCACAACCCGGAGACAAAATATGAGCATCAAAGTAGCGATTAACGGTTTCGGCCGCATCGGCCGCCTCGCATTGCGTCAAATTGAAAAAGCCCACGGTATTGAAGTCGTCGCCGTCAACGACCTGACCCCGGCCGAAATGCTGCTGCACCTTTTCAAATACGACAGCACCCAAGGCCGTTTCCAAGGCACAGCCGAACTGAAAGACGATGCCATCGTGGTAAACGGCAAAGAAATCAAGGTTTTCGCCAATCCGAATCCCGAAGAATTACCTTGGGGCGAGTTGGGTGTGGATGTCGTTCTCGAATGCACCGGCTTCTTTACCAACAAAACCAAAGCCGAAGCCCATATCCGTGCCGGCGCGCGCAAAGTCGTGATTTCCGCCCCCGGCGGCAATGATGTGAAAACCGTCGTATATGGTGTGAACCAAGATATTTTGGACGGCAGCGAAACCGTCATCTCCGCCGCTTCCTGCACCACCAACTGTCTTGCCCCGATGGCGGCAGTCCTGCAAAAAGAGTTCGGCGTGGTCGAAGGTCTGATGACCACCATCCACGCCTACACCGGCGACCAAAACCCCCTTGACGCGCCGCACCGCAAAGGCGATTTGCGCCGCGCCCGCGCCGCCGCGCTCAATATTGTGCCCAACAGCACCGGTGCCGCCAAAGCCATCGGTCTGGTTATCCCCGAATTGAACGGCAAACTCGACGGCTCCGCCCAACGCGTCCCCGTCGCCACCGGCTCGCTGACCGAATTGGTTTCCGTCCTCGAACGCCCTGTAACCAAAGAAGAAATCAACGCCGCGATGAAAGCCGCCGCCAGCGAATCTTACGGCTACAACGAAGATCAAATTGTTTCTTCCGACGTTGTCGGCATCGAATACGGCTCGCTCTTCGATGCGACCCAAACCCGCGTGATGACCGTGGGCGGCAAACAACTGGTGAAAACCGTTGCCTGGTACGACAATGAAATGTCCTACACCTGCCAACTCGTCCGCACTTTGGAATACTTTGCAGGCAAAATCTAAGGCTTGAACAAACCTGTGGATAAGTAAATGCCGTCTGAGCGCAATGTGTTCAGACGGCATTGTTTATCTGTCACTTGATATTGCGGCTTATGGCGAACAAACAACAGCCGTTTGTTCAACTGCTATGCGGCAAAACCGGATTTTTGCCCGATTTAAAGCGGGGTTAGGGAAAGATCAATAACGGTTGCGCGGTTTTCCTCGATTTGAAACCTGACTTCGTAATCCGCAATATTCATCACATAAATCCGTTCGGGAATATCCTGATAGGCGGGGCGCGGGTCTTGGGCAATACTTTGGATGATGAGTTTTTTGGTGTTTGCAGATAAATTTTCCGCACCGATGTTTTCCTGCCAAACGACTTCCAACTCTACGGGTTTGCCGCTGACGAAACCGGATGCAGCATCGGGTTTGGATTCGACAAAGGGGATATAAGGCTTGATGTCCACAATCGGCGTGCCGTCCAGCAGGTCTGCACCGCTGCAATAGAGGCGGACGGGTTTGCCGGTTTCGATGCGTTCGAGTTTCAGGAGCGAGAGTCCGAGATGGTTGGGGCGGTGGGGGCTGCGCGTGGCGAACACGCCCATTTTTTGTTTGCCGCCGAGCCGTGGCGGGCGCACCATTTGCGCCCAGCCTTCATCCAATACGCCGTGGAAGATAAAACTTATCCACACATAATCGAAATCTTCCAGCCCGCGCACGCTGTCTGCGGTAAATTCAGGATTCAGCTCGATGCAGGCTTCTGCGGCGGAGACCAAACCGGGCTGGCGGGCGATGCCGAATTTCTGTTTGTAGGGCGAGCGGGCGGTGCCGATGGGGGTAAGGGTATAAGTCATAAGATTGTGGATAAGTTTTTTGGAAAAACCTTATCTTATCACAGCCGGTTTTACCGCTTTCGGGCAGTAATTTGTTATAATACAGGGCATTTTAATCGTGTTGAAATGATGAGATGATTGTTTCCATTGATGTTGATGCACAAAAAACTTTTACGCCTTTGTGTCCTGACGAGCTGCCTGTGAACGAGGGGCATCTGATTGTCGAGGAGTTGAATGCCCAAGCCGCTTTGGCGGATTTGCGTGTGATGACGAAAGATGCGCATCATATGGCGGCAAAATGGCTTGTGGATAACCCTATTGATATGTTGAAACCGACAGGTTTGCCCGATGCGGATTTGACTTGGGTGGCTCATGCGATGGTTGGTACGCGAGGCTATGAATTGTTGGATGGGCTGCCTTCTGCCAAAGAATACGATTATTGCGTTTGGAAAGGCGTTGATCCCGAATTACATCCTTACGGCGCGTGTTTTCACGATATTGAGGAAAAACTGAGCACAGGGTTGATTGAATGGCTGTGCTGTCAAAATACGGATACGGTCATTGTCGGCAGCTTGGCTACAGATTATTGTGTGAAAACAACGGTTTTACAGTTACTTGAAGGTGGTTGTTGGCAGGTTGTCGTCAATGAGGCGGCTTGTCGGGGTATTGCGCCGGAAACTATTAAAGCGGCATGGCAGGAAATGCGTTCTGCCGGTGCAATTATCTTAAAAAACGCTGAAGAAATTAAAAATTATATCAACAATCAATAACTTATAATTGTTTCACGTGAAACCCTCCCTTTCTAAAGTATGAAAATTTTGCTTGTCCGCTTGTCCAGTATGGGCGATTTAATTCACACTTTGCCCGCAATCGAAGATTTGGCGCGCCAATACTCCAGTGTGGAACTTCATTGGTTGTGTGAAGCCGGATTTGCCGATATTGTGCGCCTGCATCCGTTTGTGAAAAAAATCCATGTAATGAAATGGCGGCAATGGCGCAAACATCTCTTTCAGTCTGAAACTTGGCATGAAATAGGTCGTCTGAAACAGACTTTGCGGCAGGAAGCATTTGATTTCGTATTGGACAGTCAGGGTCTGATTAAAAGCGCGTGTTTCGCCAAAATGGCAAAATCCCCTATTTATGGTTTGGATAAACACAGTGCGCGCGAGGGATGGGCTGCTTTGGCGTATGTGAAAACATACGCTGTACCCAAAGGTAAAAATGCCGTTTGGCGCAACCGTGAGTTGTTTGCCCAAGTGTTTGAGTATGTGATGCCTGAAACGCAGGTATTCGGTTTGACTGTTCCCGAAGTAGGTTGTCTGAAAAACTTAGAGCAACCGTATTATGTTGCTTTACATGCGACCAGCCGGGACAGTAAGTTATGGTCTATGGAAAATTGGCGAGTGTTGCTGCAAAAATTAAATGAAGAACAACAATGCAACGTTTACCTGCCTTGGGGAAACGAGACTGAAAAGGCGCGTGCGGAACAGATTGCAGATGGGCTGCCTTTTGCCATTGTGTGCGATAAAATGAATTTGTTGCAGGCGGCGTATCTGTTGAAGCAGGCGGTCGGAATTGTCGGCGTGGATACTGGTTTGCTGCATTTGGCAAATGCTTTGGAAAAACCTGTGGTCGGTATTTATACTGATACCGATCCGATTAAAACAGGTGTTCAGGTTTCGGCTGTTGCAAAAAATTTGGGCAATATCGGGCAGATTCCGACTGCGGATTTGGTTTATCAAACATTAATGGATTGCGTGGCTGCCGATAAGGTTCGGATGCCGTCTGAAACTGAAATGGCGGGGTGATGCTTCCAATTTATCGAGTGTGGGAATGTATACCTGCCGGTCTGAGTAAATACTTTAAAATAATATAATCGGCAAGTATTATCCGGAAGATTTTTAAATAAATTCGTTTTTAAGGAAAGCGGATTTGGTTTTATAGGAAAGAAGGTTTGGTTTCGCTGAATGGAAAGCAACGTTCTTTTGGGAGAATTCAATGAAAGCACTGGTCGCGGTAAAGCGCGTAGTGGACTACAACGTCAAAGTTCGTGTAAAAGCCGATGGTTCGGATGTAGATATCGGTAATGTCAAAATGTCGATGAATCCGTTTGACGAAATTGCTGTGGAAGAAGCCGTCCGACTAAAAGAAGCCGGAAAAGTGAGCGAAATCGTAGCGGTTTCTTTGGGTGGAAAAAAATGCGAAGAAACCTTGCGTACCGCTTTGGCGATGGGTGCCGATCGTGCCATTCATGTTGAAACCGATGCAAAATTGGAGCCGCTGGCAGTTGCCAAGCTGCTGAAAGCTGTTGCGGACAAAGAAAATCCGCAAATTTTCTTTTTGGGTAAACAGGCAATCGATGATGATGCCAACCAAGTGGCGCAAATGCTGGCAGCTTTGTTGAATGCGGCGCAAGGTACGTTTGCTTCAAAGGTACAAATTGAAAGTGACGAAGTGCAGATTGTGCGCGAAATCGATGGCGGCGAAGAAACCATTGCATTGAAACTGCCTGCTGTTATCAGTGCTGATTTGCGTTTGAACGAGCCGCGCTTTGTCAAACTCCCCAATATTATGGCGGCAAAGAAAAAACCTCTGGAAAAACTAACTCCTGCCGATTTGGTTACCGACATTTCACCTCGTCTGAAAACGGTGAAATTCGCCGAGCCTAAAGCGCGTCAGGCAGGCGTAAAAGTAGCAAGCGTTGCCGAATTGGTTGAAAAATTGAAAAACGAAGCCAAAGTGATTTGAGGAGACTGAAATGAGCGTATTGATTATTGCCGAACACGACAACAAACAGTTGAATCCTGCCACTTTGCATGCTGTTACTGCTGCCGCCAAAATGGGCAAAGTCGATTTATTGGTTGCCGGAAGCGATGCATCGGCCGTAGTGGAATCCGCGAAGCAAGTAGCGGGTGTGGAAAAAGTTTTGGTTGCAGATGCTGCCTATTATGCCGAAGGTTTGGCTGAAGAACTGGCTCCGTTGGTTGTCAAATTGGCAGCGGATTACCGCCATGTTGCAGCAACGGCAACCACATTTGGTAAAAACCTTTTGCCCCGTGTAGCCGCCTTATTAGACGTACCGCAAATTTCCGACTTGACCGAGATTGTGGATAACACGACTTTTGTACGCCCGATTTACGCAGGGAATGCATTTGAAACCGTGCGGGCTGATTCGGAAAAATTGGTGCTGACTTTTCGTGCGACGGCTTTTGATGCAGCTCCTGCGCAAGGTGGTAACGCTGAAGCAATTAATGTTGAAGCAACCCCTGCTCAAAACCTGAGCCGTTTTGTGAACCGCCAGCTTTCCCATTCCGATCGTCCTGAGTTGACTCAGGCAAAAGTGATTGTTTCCGGCGGTCGTGCGCTGGGTAGTGCGGAGAAATTTAATGAAGTGCTGACACCGTTGGCGGATGTTTTGGGTGCGGCAATCGGTGCATCCCGTGCGGCAGTGGATGCCGAATATGCGCCAAACGATGCTCAAGTCGGACAAACCGGTAAGGTGGTTGCGCCACAGCTGTATTTTGCAATCGGTATTTCAGGTGCGATTCAACATGTTGCCGGTATGCAAGACAGTAAAGTGATTGTCGCAATCAATAAAGATGCCGATGCGCCGATTTTCAATGTAGCTGATTACGGATTGGTTGGCGATTTATTCGAAATCGTCCCGCAATTAACAGAAGCATTGAAAAATTGATGTTTCACGTGAAACGTTCAGACGACCTTATTATTAATGAGGTCGTCTGAAAACATTTCAGTATGATTACGACTTATAAAACCATTACTTCCCCGACGCGGGCTGAGTTTAAAGATAAAGGCAGCCGTTTTATCGCATTTGCCTATCCGATTCGGACATTGGCTGACGTGAAAAAATACCTCGATCCGTTAAAGGAAGAGCATCATAAAGCGCGACACTGGTGCTATGCCTATCGTTTGGGTGTGGATGGCATGCAATTTCGCGCCAACGATGATGGAGAACCGTCAGGAAGCGCGGGTCGGCCGATTTTGGGGCAGATTGATTCGGTAGGTATCACCGATGTTTTGGTTGTGGTCGTGCGCTATTTCGGTGGTACTTTATTGGGTGTTCCAGGTCTGATATATGCGTATAAAGAGGCGACGGCTCAAGTGTTGGCAGTTGCAGAAGTAGTTGAAAAGAATATTGAAAAAACCGTTTGGCTGAAATGTGAATATCCGTTTTTGAATGAAGCGATACGCATTGCCAAACAATATCAGGCGGGTATATTGGAGCAGGATTTACAGTTGGATTGCCGATTGACGGTAAGTTTGTCGTTGGCGAATTATGAAGTCTGTGTTGCAGCTTGGAAGAATACACGGCAGATTGAAGTAGATACGGAAAAGCCTTTTGAATGAAAAGGTCGTCTGAAAACCCATATCTTAGGGTTTCCAGACGACCTCTTCGCTCATTAATCTTCTTGCATATATCTGTCTAAGGCATCGACGCTGGAGCGTAAATATAGCCAAGCCGATTGATGGGATTCGCCCAGCGCGTTCCATAACGCATCTTCCTCATAATGCTGTATTCGCCTTCCGTACGCAAATCTAGTTCTGCCCCGTCTTCAATAGCCTGATGACACGCCTGATATTCGTGGGTATAGAAATTGTCCATATCGCGAATCAAAGCGGCGGCATGTTTCCAACGCCGGATGTCTTCTTCTAATTGCGGTAGTAAATGACACCATTCGCGGTATTTGCTTTGGATTTCATCAATACGTTTTTGCATGGTTGCTTGTCCTTTTTCAATTTTGTGGATAAGTTAAATAGATTGGCATAGTGGAATGAAGCGGTCTTTGTTTGATTCCACTAAAATTTATTCAAACGGGACAAAAGTCCCTTTATGTTGAGTTTTTGTTAAAAGTATATATTTGTCAAGGAGATGGCATGAAACTGCTGGTTATCGGTAATGGCGGTCGCGAACACGCGCTGGCTTGGAAATTGGCGCAGTCGCCCAAAGTGGAAACGGTATTTGTTGCGCCCGGTAATGCCGGTACGGCGATTGAACCCAAGCTCCAAAACGTCGCCTTGACTGCGCATCAGGATTTGATTGAATTCTGTCGTAAAGAAAATATTACTTTTACCGTCGTTGGCCCTGAAGCACCTTTGGCGGCAGGTATTGTGGATGATTTTCGTGCCGCGGGGCTAAAAATATTTGGTCCGACACAATATGCAGCGCAGTTGGAAAGTTCTAAAGATTTCGCCAAAGCATTTATGGCGAAATACAATATCCCGACCGCGCAATACCAAACCTTTGAAAATGCCGATGCTGCACACGATTACGTCAATCAGAAAGGTGCGCCTATCGTTATCAAAGCCGATGGTTTGGCGGCAGGTAAAGGCGTGATTGTGGCGATGACTTTGGATGAAGCGCATGCTGCGATTGACGATATGCTGCTGGGCAACAAAATGGGCAATGCCGGCGCACGTGTTGTGATTGAAGATTTTCTGCGAGGCGAAGAAGCGAGCTTTATCGTCATGGTTGATGGCAATCATGTGTTGCCTATGGCGACCAGCCAAGACCACAAACGTCTCTTGGACGGCGATAAAGGCCCGAATACGGGCGGTATGGGTGCGTACAGTCCCGCGCCCGTGGTAACGCCTGCTGTGTACGAGCGCGCGATGAACGAGATTATTTTGCCGACCGTAGCGGGGATGAAAGCGGAAGGATATGAGTTCACCGGTTTCCTGTACGCAGGTTTGATGATCGATCAAAGCGGAGCACCCTATACGATTGAGTTTAACTGCCGTTTCGGCGATCCCGAAACTCAGCCGATTATGAGCCGCCTGAACAGCGACTTGGCGGATTTGGTCGAAGCGGCAATAGACGGCAAACTCGATAGTGTAACCGCAGAATGGAACCCGCAAACTGCCGTAGGCGTGGTGCTGGCGGCACAAAATTATCCTGAAACGCCTAAAAAAGGCGATGTTATTTCTGGTCTGGATGCCGCCAACCAAATCGGCAAAGTTTTCCACGCAGGTACAACGGCAAACGGGAAAGGCGACGTATTGACCAACGGCGGACGAGTATTGTGTGTCGTAGGATTGGGCGACGATGTGGCGCAAGCCAAAGCCAAGGCGTATGACGCATTGGAAAAAATCAGCTTTGACGGGATGCAATACCGTAAAGACATTGCCGATAAAGCGATTAACCGTTAATTAGAAAGAGGATGATGCCGTCTGAAGCCAAGTGACTGATACGCTTCAGACGGCATTTTATATTATGTTATTTCCGAGAATTATCGCAGCATCAGCGCAACGTAAGTTAAGCGTTTATTTGAAAAAAGGCGGTTTGGTCGCCTATCCGACCGAATCTTGTTATGGTTTGGGGTGTCTTCCGACATTAGCCAAAGCACTCGGTAAGTTGGCGCATTTGAAAAAAAGGCCGCAACATAAGGGGATGATTGTCATCGGGAATCAATTTGAACAATTACAGCCTTTGCTTCAAATGCCGTCTGAAAATCTGCAGGATATGCTTAGAAAAGAATGGCCCGCCCCTAAAACGTTCCTATTATCCGCCAAATCCTGCGTATTACCCGAGTTGCGGGGGAAACAGCGCAGCAAGTTGGCGGTCAGGATTCCCGATCATGCAGGTGCAAGGCGTTTGTGTCAGGCATTGGGTATGCCTTTGGTTTCCACTTCATGTAATCGGGCGGGCAAACGTGCGTGTCGGGCGGAGAGGGAAGTCAGAAGGCAGTTCGGACGCGATGTGTGGATTGTCGGCGGGAGAATCGGCAGGCAGAAATCGCCGAGTCAGATTATCGACGGGGAAACAGGTAAACGTTTGCGTTAGATATGGGGGCTTGAATGAAAACTTTTTTGCATACGCAAAGAAAAAATTTTTCGGATGGTATTTCTCTACATGATTGTTATTGCACAGAGATAAAGGTAGAAGGACGCAACGTCTGCTTTGATTTTGAGGACGGTTTTGTCGTTCTGAACAATAATCCGAACAATCAAGCGGGCAAGCATCTGAAAACAGATTTTTCCCGTGTTGTTTTAACCCATGAAAATGAAAACGCCGAAGATGATTATTTGGTCGATATTTTTGAAGACATCGTTTTTTTAGGGAAACGTTTGTTTACAGTCAGAAAATTTCTTGATTTTTCTGAATTGCTTGAGATGGTCAATACACAAGGCTATTTTCTTGAATTTCTGTATTTGTATGAGTGTATCGGTGTCAAAACAAGCGATTATTTTTTAGAGGCTGTGTTGGTTACGGGACGAAGCCGGGAATGCAAAAAATGCTTTATCAAAATTATGGGGGCAAGCAGTTTTGTGTATCAATGGAACAATTTACGTTTGGATAATGAAATTGTATAGCAAGTTTATATTTCGGATGGAAGCCGGTTTGAAAAAATAATGTGGATAATTTTTGGGGTAACTTTTCAGGAAAATGGCAAAATGCCGTCTGAAATGCGGATATTTCAGTATTTCAGACGGCATTTTTATGATAAGGCTTGTGGATAAGTTTGTGTATAAGTTACAATCAGAGTTTTTTTCCGCATACGGTTTCATATTGTTTTTCGGTTAATGTCCCAGACAGGATGCTCATCGGGCGGAGGGAAGAGGCTGTGTAGCTTTGTGTGGAAATTTCTGTGTTTTTTGTATCAAACAACTGTAGCGAACTTAAGCGGTATGTTTTGTTGTTGCAGTGGATTTCCCACTCGGCAATGGCAGTCTTGTATGCGGGGGTGTTGGCAAAACGTTCTTGTTTTAGATTGGTCACAACTTTTTTATCTTGGAAAATCATCAGATTTCCGTTTTTTCTCACGCTGTCTTTATTGATATATGTATGAATATTGCCGTTTGAGATTGTGCCGATATTTTCCCATCGGGCAGACTTGTCCGGTGTGCTGCAGGCGGTTAGCAATATAGGAAGTAAAACGAAAGATAGGAAGATTGGGCGCATTGGGGTTTCCTTAATCATTGAAATCTGCTCATTCAGAAAGAACGGGTTGGGCGGGAGGGGTAGTGTCGTCTGTGAAATGAGGCAAATATGGCAAATTGATGCAGCCTTCGTGTTTTGCGTATTTATACATTCCGTATGGGAATATGCTGCTTTTGAAGCGTGTATTATGGATGAACTGCCGATAACAGTAAATCGGTTTGATTTGTTTCCGTCAGCTTATGCCGTCTGAAGCCCTTTCAGACGGCATTTATTTTGAAGTTCTGGTTGTTTTTGCCAGTGATATTTTGATGGTTTGAAGCTGTCTTTTATATTCCCGGCAATGCGGGCAGAACAGCAGGTGCATATATATGGAAATCTTCTCGCCCGGGGTGGTTTCCCGTTCCTGATGTTTGGAAAGAAGCAGGGCAATATCGCGGCATTTTTTCATAACGTTTACTTCAGGTTTTTTTGGTTGAACCATTTGATTTGCAGGCATTGGCGCAATGATTCTCGGGCGCGGTGCATAATGGTGTGGTAGTTGGCCGTGCTGATACCGCACATTTGTTGTATTTCGCCGGATGAAAAACCGAGTATTTCCTTCAGGGTAAATACCCGTGCGGTGTTTTCAGGCAGGTTGTATAGGCAGCTTTGCAGAATTTTTTGAAATTCGTTGTTATTTAATGATTTTTCCGGAGTGTTCCAATGTTGCGGCTGCCCTTCCGGCGTCCAATGCCCGTTTTGGGAAAAATGGCTTTCAAATGCTTCATCCAGCAGCTCGTCATCCAGTGCGGTAAAGACTTTCCTCTGCCTCCCGATTTGACGTAATGCGTCAATAATTTTGTTTTTCAATATGGCAAAAAGCCAGCTGTTGACAAGCGCCCTGCCTTGAAAACTGTCGCCTGCGCTGTATGCGGACAGCAATGTTTCCTGCACTAAATCTTCAGCCAAATCAGGGTGGTCGGGCAACTGGAGCCGCGCAAAATGCAGAAGCAGTTTGCGCGACTCCATTAATTCGGCATCGGTCAGGTCGGGTAGCGGCATAGTATCGGGAACAAGGTAATTTTATGCGGATAGATGGTTTTGGTCCGGGGAATTGCCTTCCATATTTTCGGATATGGCGGACAGGGAGGGGATGATAATCCTTTGTTCAATCCAACCTGACCATTTACCAAGCAAAATATTTTTCCAATTATCGGCTTCGGGCATAAATTCGACAAGGGTTTGGGCGAGGGTGTCAAACGAAAGCGCGGAGGAACCCATTATCTCCAGCAGCATCATATCGAAGCCGTCCAATGTTTGGTACATCACATCATCTTCGGCATTTCGCCATATTAACAAGGCTGTTTCCGCTTCCTGCAAATCATCGGTAACATCATATCGATATTGCCGGATAAAGGCCGCAGGGGAGGGCGTGTATTTGCTGTGATTTGAATAATGAATGTCGGGAATATCCGGAATTTGTGCAACTTCTGCCAGTAATTGGGTATATTCAAAATCCATCAGTGCCAAAATGTCGTCTGAAAGCGGCAGGCTTTGGCAATATTGTAGGAACTCGCCGGGGATTTCTTGAAAATAGGGCGTTTGGGCGCGCGCATCGCGGACGAAACCTTCTTTCAGACGGCCCCATTCTTCGCTGTCAAAGTATTGCAGCGTTTCGGTATAGCAGCGGTCGATAAAGCTGTGGATATTGTTGCGTATCAGGCGGATATAGACGTTCAGGCGGTCTTGCGGCAGGCCGTCTGCGGCTTCGCCCCCGCGTATGGCTTGGGCGAAACGGTGCTGGTATTGGGCGGAGGTTTCAGGCTGCACGGCGGTATTCCTTTCCGGCACGCGTTTGATAGTCGGCAATTTTGGCAACTTCGGCTTCGAGTTCGGCAAAAGGTGGGAAATTGAAATCGCGTTCCAACAGGGTGGGCGGAATCGTCGGCAGTTTGGCATAGGCAAGTTCGAGCAAGTCCCAAACAGTCGGCAAAACTGCCGCCCCGTGGGTATCAATCAGTAATTCGGGATTTTCGGCATCGTGTCCGGCGATGTGGATGTAGCACACGCGCCCTGCGTCAACGTTTTCCAAAAAAGCCTCCGGCGACAGCAGGCCGTGATTGACGGCGTTGACGTAGATATTGTTCACGTCCAGATGAATGCCGCAATCGGCCTCGCGTGCAACTGCGTTGAGGAACTCGACCTCGTTCATTTCGGCAAGCGGGGAATGCAGGTAGTAGGACGTGTTTTCTACAGCGATGCGGCAGCCCAAACGGTCTTGCACTTCGCGGATACGCCGTGCCGTATGATGCACCATTTCTTCAGTGAAGGGCAGCGGCAACAAATCGTAAAGATGACCGCCGTCGTGGCAGTAGCTCAAATGATCGGAGAAAAACGTGCAATCGTAACGGCGCATCATTTCTTTGATGCCATCTATCAAATCAGTATCCAGCGGGGCTTGCCCGCCCAGCGACATAGACAATCCGTGCAACGCCAGCGGCAGCCGTTCCGCTACGCGGTCAAACTGTTTGCGCGCCCTGCCGCCCATTTTCAGCCAGTTTTCGGGGGCAGCTTCAATAAAGCGTATCGGGCTGTCGTCTGAAAGTGAAAGAAAGTCTTCCGCCAAGTCGCGGCGGTAGCCTAAGCCTGCGTGTTGAATCATATTTTTACCCGGTTCGGATGGCACAAAAGAATAATGTGCTTGTTTAAAAAAATCTTTGTTTGCCGTTAAAAAAGCCGCATTTTACTGAAAAACGCGGCTTGGTTTGAAGGGGTGGGATTATTTAGAACCGCATTTGCCTTCGCCGCATTTGCCTTCGGCAGATTTGGCTTTGGCTTTAGATGCTTTGGTGTGTTTGTGGGCTTTTTTTACGGTTGCACCGCATTTGCCCTCGCCGCATTTGCCTTCTCCTGCTTTAGAAGCAGCCGCGCCGCACGAACCTTCGGCAGATTTGGACGCGCCGCAAGAGCCTTGGGCGGATTTTTGAACGCCTGTTGCGTTGCTTGCCGGTTTGTCGGCGGCAACGGCACCGGCGGCCAAAGACAGGGATAAAGCACCGGCGAGTGCGGCAGCAATGTTTTTGTTCATTTCTATTTCCTTTTCAGAATATCAAGTTAACGAGATAAGGTTGGAATGTTTAAAGTCAGATTCCACGACTGAATCAATCTTGTTTCAGACGGCATCGGGGGCAAAACCGTTTTTTCAGCAGCGTATCCAGCGACCATCCGCCCGCACCCTGCAAAAGCAGCGGGATTAATACCACGATATAAATTAAAGCCATTTTATAACCGTTGTCGCAGACATTGTAACCCGAACCGGCGTGAACCGCAGCCCAGGCGACGGCGGTAACGACCATCAGCCCCAATGCCGACAGGCGCGTTGCCAAACCCAAAAGCAACAGTACGGGCAGCAAAAGCTCCGCATACATCGCGAGATTCCAGTTTAACGCGTCCGGCAGCAAGTTGAACGGGAATGGAAATTGATCGTTGATTTCGGAAAACCAATTCTCCCCGTTCCATTTTTGCAAACCCGATTCCAAAAATTCATATGCGGCAAACAGACGCAAAACCAGCATAGCGGATGCCGTCTGCCAAGTTGTTCCGATTTTCATAAGTGTTCCTATTTTGGTTCTGTTGATACCCCATTAGACGGATTTTGTCGGAAAAACTGACACCCGGCAGCCAATAATTTAACAAGTTAATGAATATAAAAAGAAAGTATTTTGACGGAAAGAAAGGGAAAAAGGTGGGATATTTGGATAACGGCGGTGTTGTGAGATAATTCCCGCCTTGGACGGTATGCTTTCAAATGTTAATCCCGACAACAACAAAACGGGACTACTCGATGATAATTTATCAAATAAATCACATTAAAAATAATCAATATGGATAAGGGTGTAAAAAAATACGGAAAAATCTATGAAATCTCGCTCCCAAATGGGAAATTTGCTTACATATGTAGGGTGAGGCAATACGAGTTTGGTATTTTTGATTATCTCTCGGAAAAGACAGCCAATATGGATGAGCTTCTTTCTGTTGGGTTTAAGACTTATAAAGCCTGTATAGAAACAGCCATAAGAAAGAAGATTTGGAAACTGATAGGGCAAGTTGATTTAGAGAAAGAAAATATAATATATCCAGATTTAGCGATTTTCTTATCATACAATAAAGAACTTTTTATTAGACAATCAAGAGTAATAAGAAACGGAAATCCTTTGGTAGTTTCTCAAAAAGATTATATAGACTTACTAAAGCGAGGGTATATATTTGGTTTCTTTGACGATTACAAAATCTTTGAACTCTGGCTGTCTAGTAATGTGGAAAATTATCCAGAAAGTGAAGGCATATTTCCTTTGCCATCTCAGTATTTATAGGGGCAACGGCCTATGTCGCTGGAAAATGAAACTATTGATGGTGGCTTCGATCATTCATATAACCCCAACAATTACAATTTCCGTAAAGGAAAAAAAGAAAATATTAATTTTGATGATGACTTAACAAAGCCCCTTTCGCTTGGCTGTCAAAGGTGGTTGTTAAGAAAAGCAATCCCCCTTTGACAGGATGCGATATATAAAGGAATGGAAAATATGGTAACGTTTTCAAAAATCAGACCACTTTTGGCAATCGCCGCCGCCGCGTTGCTTGCCGCCTGCGGTACGGCGGGAAACAATGCCGCCCGCAAGCCGGTGCAAACCGCCAAACCCGCCGCAGTGGTCGGTTTGGCTCTCGGTGGCGGCGCATCTAAAGGATTTGCCCATATAGGCATTATTAAGGTTTTGAAAGAAAACGGTATTCCTGTAAAAGTAGTAACCGGCACATCGGCAGGTTCGATAGTCGGCAGCCTTTTTGCATCGGGTATGTCGCCCGACCGCCTCGAATTGGAAGCCGAAATTTTAGGTAAAACCGATTTAGTCGATTTAACCTTGTCCACCAGTGGTTTTATCAAAGGCGAAAAGCTGCAAAATTACATCAACCGAAAAGTCGGCGGCAGGCAGATTCAGCAGTTTCCCATCAAATTTGCCGCCGTTGCCACTAATTTTGAAACCGGCAAGGCCGCCGCTTTCAATCAGGGGAATGCCGGGCAGGCGGTTCGTGCTTCCGCAGCCATTCCCAATGTGTTCCAACCTGTTATCATCAGCGGGCATACATATGTTGACGGCGGCCTGTCTCAGCCTGTCCCTGTCAGTTCGGCCAGGCGGCAGGGGGCGAATTTCGTGATTGCTGTCGATATTTCCGCACGTCCGAGCAAAAATGTCGGTCAAGGTTTCTTCTCTTATCTCGATCAGACGCTGAACGTGATGAGCGTTTCCGCGTTGCAAAATGAGTTGGGGCAGGCGGATGTGGTTATCAAACCGCAGGTTTTGGATTTGGGTGCAGTCGGCGGATTCGATCAGAAAAAACGCGCCATCCGGTTGGGCGAGGAGGCCGCACGTGCCGCATTGCCTGAAATCAAACGCAAACTAGCGGCATACCGTTATTGACGCTATGCCGTCTGAACGTGTTTCCAGAAGGCTTTATCCATAGAAAAAAATACCCGAATCCCGTACAATACGCCCCTAAAATTTTGAAAGAACAAAAGAATCATGGAAGCCGAAGTAATCAACCAGCTCAACAACACCCTGAACGACTTGGAGAAACGCAGCGAAGACATCCGCGTCTATATGGATTATCAGGGCAAGAAAGACCGATTGGAAGAAGTTGTCGGCCTTTCTGAAGACCCCGAACTTTGGAACGACCCGAAACGCGCCCAAGAAATCGGCAAAGAGCGCAAAATCCTTGAAGGCATCGTGCTGACGCTGGACAACATCGCTTCGGGCATCGAAGACAACCGCATGCTGATTGAAATGACCGTCGAAGAAAACGACGAAGAAGGTTTTGCCGCTGTGAAGGAAGACGTGGTGGGGCTGGAAAAACAGATGGCGGATTTGGAGTTCAAACGGATGTTCAACCAGCCCGCCGACCCGAACAACTGTTTTATCGACATCACTGCAGGCGCGGGCGGTACCGAAGCGGAAGACTGGGCGGGTATGCTGTTCCGTATGTACAGCCGCTACGCCGAGCGCAAAGGCTTCAAAATCGAAATCCTTGAGGAAGACGACGGCGAAATCGCAGGCATCAACCGCGCCACTATCCGCGTGGAAGGCGAATACGCTTATGGTTTGCTGCGTACCGAAACCGGCGTTCACCGCTTGGTGCGCTATTCGCCGTTTGACTCGAACAACAAACGCCATACCTCGTTTGCCTCCGTGTTCGTTTACCCTGAAATCGACGATTCCATCGAAATCGAAATCAACCCCGCCGATTTGCGCATCGATACCTATCGCGCATCGGGTGCGGGCGGTCAGCACATCAATAAAACCGACTCCGCCGTGCGCATTACCCACGAGCCGACGGGGATTGTGGTGCAATGTCAAAACGACCGTTCTCAACACGCCAACAAAGCGGCCGCGATGGAAATGTTGAAATCCAAACTGTATGAATTGGAAATGCGCAAACGCAACGAAGAGAAACAGGCATTGGAAGAAGGTAAATCCGATGTGGGTTGGGGCAGCCAAATCCGTTCGTATGTTTTGGATTCCTCACGTATCAAAGACTTGCGTACAGGCTACGAAGTCGGCAACACCAAAGCCGTATTGGACGGCGACTTGGACGGCTTTATCGAAGCCAGCCTGAAACAGGGTGTGTAGTTTAGGCTGTATGCCGTCTGAAACCTGTACCGTTTCAGACGGCATTTTTGCGTTTCGTGTTATAATCCGCGCCGCACACGGGACGGGCAGACAGTCGCCGCGTATCGCGTAAGGCATACGGGGAGGAAAGTCCGGGCTCCGCAGGGTAGAATGCCGGTTAACGGCCGGGCGCGGTAACGCGACGGAAAGTGGAACAGAAAGCAAAACCGCCGATGGCTGCTTTGGCAGCACAGGCAAGGGTGAAAAGGTGCGGTAAGGGCGCACCGCGCATTTGGTAACAATATGCGGCAGGCCAAACCCCATTCGGAGCAAGACCAAACAGAACGCAATGACGCTGCCCGCCGAGCGTTCGGGTAGGTTGCTTGAGCATACCGGCAACGGTATGCCTAGAGGAATGACTGTCCGAGACAGAACCCGGCTTACCGCCCGTCCGGTGTGCATCCGACACGCAAATGCCGTCTGAAACCTGAAATATGGTTCAGACGGCATTTTTATTTAGGTTGTGTTTTTATAGTGGATTAACAAAAACCGGTACGGTGTTGCCTCGCCTTAGCTCAAAGAGAACGATTCTCTAAGGTGCTGAAGCACCAAGTGAATCGATTCCGTACTATCCGTACTGTCTGCGGCTTCGTCGCCTTGTCCTGATTTTTGTTAATCCACTATATATTCCGTTGATGCAGCACTAATTTAGTCGGATAAAATGCCTTTTACTCAATAGAACCGGTTTCCGCCCAAGCGGAAATAAACGGCTATTTCCCTTGCAAACAGACGGAATCAGTCAGATATTTAAATGACAATCGGCAGGCTGCCTTCCGGTTGGGGGGAGCCTGTCCTGTCGGGTGGAAACGGTTTGGTTTCATTATGCGGAAAAATGCCGTCTGAAGGGTTCAGACGGCATCGGGGCGGGACTTAGTCTGTGCCTTCGAGCATTTTGTTCAATTTGGGGACGAGCAGGAGCAGCAGGAAGCCTGTGGCTGCGCCGATGTAGAACAGCAGCCGGTAGAAGCCGATTTCGTCGCCCGCCTGATAGCCTTTTTCAAACAATACGCCGCCCAAAGTGAAGCCTAATGAAAAGGCAAGGAAATTAAGGGCGACCATTTGGGTTTTGAATAAAGGCGGTGCGATTTTGGTGGAGATGGACAGCGCAATCGGGGAAATCATCAGTTCGCCTATCGTGATGGCGAGGACGATCAGTGCGAAAACCGCAATAGGCATCGGCGTGCCGGCGGAAATAAAGGGGATGAATCCCAAAAACGACGCGCCGGTAACAAATACCGCCATAGCGAATTTCAGCGGGGTTTTGGGCTGTTTGCGCCCCATTTTTGTCCACATTGCCGCCATAAGTCCGGAAAACAGGATGACCCACAGGCTTTGCATAGAATCTTTCCAGGCGACGGGCACGGTAAACGAACCGATGGTGCGGTTGACGGTTTCGTCGAAATAGACGGTTGCTACGGTGTAAATCTGAAACCAAACGGCCCAAAACATACAGATGGTCAGGAAAAGCGGGATGTAGGCGATGATGTGCCGTTTGTTGTCGGAACTGACGCGGGGGTTGGTCAGCAGGCGGGCGAAATAGGCGATGACGGCAAGGATGACGGTAGATAAGAGGATGCCGGAGAAATTGTCGAGGTTGACAAGCCCCGTTTTGATGGCGGTTGCAAGTGCGGCGATGAGGGCAATGCCGACGGCGGCCGCAGTTTTGCCCTGTCCTTTTGAAAGCGGATGGGGGACGGTGGGGTGGGGCAGGTTTTTACGTCCCAAGGAATAACGCCACAAGCCGAATGCCATACCGACCGCCGCCGCGCCGAAACCATAATGGAAACCGATGTTTTCTTGAAGCAGTCCGGTCAATAAGGGGCCTAAGAAGCCGCCGATATTGATGGCGATGTAGAAAATGGAAAATCCCGCATCGCGCAGCGGGCGCATTTCGTCCTGTTCGTATAATGCGCCTACCATAGAGCTGGCCGTAGATTTCACACCGCCGCTGCCCAATGCGATGAATATCAGCCCGATTAAAAGGCCGTACAGGCCCGGGGCGGCGGCAAGGACGATGTGTCCGAGCATCACGACGATGCCCGAGAGGAAGAGGGTTTTTTCCGCACCCCATACTCGGTCGGCAAACCACGCCCCCAAAATGGTGGACAGGTACACGCTGCCGCTGTATGCGCCGACAATGCCGCCGGCGAGGGTTTTGTCTATGCCCAAGCCGCCTTTGTCGGCGGTGTAGTAGAGGTAAATCAGCAGGATGCCCTGCATTCCATAAAATGAAAAACGTTCCCACAATTCGATATGGAAGAGGGTGGAAAGCTGGAAGGGGTGGCCGAAGAATGTTTTTTCTCCGGTGCGGGCGGGATGCCGGGATATAAAGGTTCTCCTAAAAGATTTTCTCTCAATGCCGTCTGAAACGGATGCGGACGGCGGCGGTGTTTTTTGTATGAAAATCGGTTTGTAACCGATATTGTCATTCTTTGTCAAATGATGCGCTGCCGTTTTTGCGGTCAAATGTTTTTATATTTGTTTCAATTCAATGGATTGTATTTTAGAGTACGTGTTCCGATACGGCGCGGGTAAAGCCTTTTCAGTCAAGCGGCTTATCCGATAGGGCGGTTTTTTATAGTGGATTAAATTTAAACCAGTACGGCGTTGCCTCGCCTTAGCTCAAAGAGAACGATTCTCTAAGGTGCTCAAGCACCAAGTGAATCGGTTCCGTACTATCTGTACTGTCTGCGGCTTCGTCGCCTTGTCCTGATTTTTGTTAATCCGCTATAAAGACCGTCGGGCATCTGCAGCCGTCATTCCCGCGCAGGCGGGAATCTAGACCTTAGAACAACAGCAATATTCAAAGATTATCTGAAAGTCCGAGATTCTAGATTCCCGCTTTCGCGGGAATGACGAAAGGTTGCGGGAATGACGAAAGGTTGCGGGAATGACGGTTCGGGCATTCCTTAAATTACCCGTGTATCGCTGTAAATCTTAGAGATGGCGGAATATAGCGGATTAACAAAAACCGGTACGGCGTTGCCTCGCCTTAGCTCAAAGAGAACGATTCTCTAAGGTGCTGAAGCACCAAGTGAATCGGTTCCGTACTATTTGTACTGTCTGCGGCTTCGTCGCCTTGTCCTGATTTTTGTTAATTCACTATATCGATTCTGTTCCCTTGCAGGCGGACGGCGGCGGAAAAGCAGGTTTTCAAATGTCCGGTTTGGCGGCGCGCCTTTCAGACGGCACGGCGGCGGACAGTGCCGCGCCGTCTGAAAACCGTTTATTTCCCTTTGCCGTTTCCGGCGGAGTCTTTTTTGTCCGAACCGAATAGGCGGTCGAAACGTATGGTGTATGTCAGCTCGCCGCCCGATGAAAGGCTGCCGATACGGGCAACCGCCTGTATGGCGCGGGTCAGCCGGTAAATCAGTTTGACGGACTGTTCCGCGCTGGAGATGCCGTATTCGTAGCCGATGTAGAGTTTGCCGGTCAGTTGTTTGCCGACGGTCAGCACCTGTTCGGCGGGGTTGAGTTCGCCGGTTTGCGCGTTGCGGCTGCGCTTGCTGGTAAAGCCCAAATCATCCACCAGCCCGATGCGGTCGTTGATTTGTCCGGCAAGCAGCGCGCCTGCGGCTGCGGACAGGGCGGCATTGTCGCCGCTGCTGCCGCTGCCGGCGCGGTTGAGGATGAGCCAGGAGAGCTTGTCTTTTTCACTCATCGGTTCGTTTGCCGTCAGTGTAATGCGCGGGCTGTTGAGGCTGCCCAATATTTCCACGCCCGCACCGACGGGGGAAAGGCGGCGTTCGGCGCGGATGTTGAGGTTGGGGTCGTTGAGCGGGCCGACAAAGGAGACCGTGCCTTTGGTAATGTCCAAATCCTGCCCGTATGCCTTGTAACGCCCTTTGATGACGCGGACCGTGCCCACGCCCCGCACGCTTCCGCCCGGTTGCGCGGTCAGGGTCAGTTTGCCGCCTATGGTAACGTCCGCGCCGTAGCCGGCGAAGCGGATGCCGTCATTGAGGTCTAAAGTCAGGTTCATATTGACGGGGAGCGGTGCCACCGCCTCTTTCTTGACTTCGCCCAATACGACGACATCGTCGCCAACGGACGGCATTGAGGATTTTTGCGAACCGAACAGCCCCTGATCCGTTTTAATCATCCCGGTAACGGATATGCCTTTTTGCGGCGAATAGCGCAGGCGGGTGTTGCCGGAAACCGTCAGGCGGCGGTTGGGGCGGGACAGGATGCGGTATTTGTCGAACACCGCGCCGATATCGACATCGGGTCCGCTGTTTTCCATACCGACCGTGCCGGAGAGTTCCGCCGTTCCTTCGTGCCGGAATTTCAGGCTGTCGATTACCCATTTCCTGCCCGCGATATGCGAACGCAGCGAGCCGTTGTCCAAGATGATGCCTTGGGTTTGGTTGCGGTAATAGAGTTTGTCGCCGTTGATGCTGCCGCCCAAGTGCGGGTCGGAGATGCTGCCGCCGAGGGTTACGGCGGCATTCAGGCTGCCTTTGACAGTTTGTCCGACCGGTAGGAAGTTGCGGAATACTTCGGCATCGGCAACGGTCAGGTTGAGCCTGCCGCCCAAAGGCGCGGTATCGAAGGAGCGGCTTTGCCCGACGGTGATGTTGCCGTTGATTTTCCCGTAGTTGCTGCTGCCGTTGACGGCGGCATTGACGGACGGAGAGCCGACCCGTCCGCCGATTTGCGCGGCGGCATTCAGGCTGCCGGTAATGTTTTGCGCGGCGGCGGGCAGAAAGGGCTTCAATGCGCCCAAGTCGGGAAGGGAGGCGGTAATCCTGCCGCCGAGCGGTGCATTTGCCATATTGCCGCCGAAGGCGTTGCCGATGCCCAAATCGGCGTTAATCCGTCCGAAACGCGCGCTGCCGTCAAGCAGGATTCCGATGCGATCGTTTTGAAAGCGCGTTTTCAGGGAAAATGCGTTCAAACCCAAAGCCTGCCCGCCGGGCAATACGGCATCGCCGCTTTGCCGGCTGATATTGAGATAGCCGCGCGCGTTGCGCCCGTAGGCGACATCCCAGTCGCCGTTTAAAACCAGATTGTGTTCGAAGGGCGGTTTGAAGAAATTGTGCAACTCGGCGATATGCAGACCGTGTGCGCCGCCTTTTGCCGATATGCCGGTTTTTTTATCCCAAGAAAAGTGTTGCAGGTTGAGGCTGCCGCCCATTGCCTGCCAATTTGCCGCACTTGCCGCCACGCGTTCCGCACCGGCTTCGAGCGTCATACGGTTTTGCAGCTTGAGGTTGAACGCGCCGCCGATGTCGAGGATGCCGATGCTGCCTTTCCATCGGGTAAGTTCCCTGTTGATGCCGCCTGAAGCGTCCAAATCGAATTTGAACGGTTTGCCGTCCAGCGTGATGGCGGCGTGTGTGCGGATGCGGTGCTGCGCGCCCGTGCCGTCCAGCGTCAGGTCGGCGGTATCGACAACCGCCGCCCCGCCCGACAGCGAAAGGCGGCTGCCTTTAATGTCGGCGCGTATCGGACGGCTTGTGTCGGGCGAACCTTTGAGCGTGAAATCGAGCGAACGGATGTCTGCCGCCTTGCCGATGTGCAGGTTGCGCGCCGCGCCGGAAAGGTCGGTTTCAAAGGTTCGGATGCCGCCGTCCAAATCGCCGGAAAGGTGTCCGCGTACATTTAAAGACCCCGCGAGTCCGAAACCGAAACGTGATAAATCGGGTGCGGTGATATTGAGATTGAGCCGGTCGCCTTTTTTGCCGAAGCCGCCGTCTGTTTTAATAATGTTCCGCCCCAGCCGCAAATCGGCGGCGGCGCGTGGAAGGTGGCGGGACTCGTAAACAATGTCGGCACTGCCGGCAATCGGTACGCCGTTGAACGTGCCGGGTAAAAACCGCATTTTGCCTGTGAATTTCTCTTTTGCCAGTTCGCCGACAAGGTTTATTGAGCCGTTGATATTGCCTGCCGGAAGTTGCGGATCGATGCGCGAAGGGTCGAATGCGCGGGAACGGATGTCCAGCTTGAGCAGGCGGTCTTTAAACAGCTCGAGATAGCCTTGGGCAGACAGGCTGCCTTGACCGGCGGTGATGTTGACGGTGTCGAGCACCAGTTTCCGCTGTCCGTTTGCGGGGTCGCTTGCGATGGCGAGGCTGCCGTCCGTGCGCGCCGTGCCAGTGCCGAGTTGCCAAGAGATTTTGGGCGAGGCGGTCGTGCCGCCGATGCCGATGCTGCCGTCCAACCTGCCTTTGAACGCGGTTTGCAGCACGTCTTCCGCGCTGACGGAGTTGATGCCTATATTTAAATCGAGGATGTCTTTTCCGGTGTCGATTTTACCCGACAGCCTGATGCCGCCCCGTCCGAGCAGGGCGGCGGACGTATTGCCGATATGCACCGTGCCGTCCTGCCGGATGACAAAGCTGCCTAAAACCTGACGGACGGGGATGCCGTTGCGGTCGGCAAAGCCGGCTTTGGTGTTTTCCAAATCGAGCGAACCTTCCAGCGCGATGCCGTCTGAAAACGACGGGATGGCGGTCAGGTCGAAATTCAGCCCGGCATCGGGCAGGGAAGGCACGAAAGCGGCCGGGTTGATGTTGAACCCTTTGACCAGCACTTCTTCCAATGTTTTATCCAATGATTCGGCAAACGGGTGGATGACGGATTTTCCCGAGAGGCGGATATTGCCGCCGTCGATCGCCAGTTCGGCGCGCACATCCTTCAGGCTGCCGCT
The DNA here is from genome assembly GCF_901482445.1 of Neisseria lactamica. Classification (NCBI taxonomy): domain Bacteria; kingdom Pseudomonadati; phylum Pseudomonadota; class Betaproteobacteria; order Neisseriales; family Neisseriaceae; genus Neisseria; species Neisseria lactamica. The sequence continues at coordinate 1,765,150 of NZ_LR590477.1, forward strand.
CAGCCGAGCCGTACTGTGTATGGTTTTGCCTTCGAGTCCGCCTTTGGTGTAAATGGCGGTATCGAGGGCAAACGGTTTTTTCAAGCCGACCGAGGCTGACCCCGACGAACTGCTCCACGGCGTGTCGGCAGCCTTCAGGTCGAGGCGGTGTCCTTTGATGTCATAACGGTATGAAGCATCCAGCCGTTCGAGATAGACAGTTTGTTTGTCAAAGGCTTTGCCTGCGCTGATTTTGCCCGTCTCGAAGCGGTCGAGATAGACGGCGGCAGGCAGGTCTATGCTGTCGGGAAGGCTGAGCGGCGGGCGTTCTTCTTTAGGCGGAGTCGGTTTGGTAACGATAGCGATGTCGCCGGCGGAAATTTCGGTAATGTGCAGGCTGCGGCGCATCAGTTCGGACGGTTTCCACGTGAAGCGGAAGCGGCTGATTTTAAGGTCTGCACCCTCGGTTTCTATCGACCAGTTGTCGCCGTCGAAGCCGTCGAGCAGCGTGCCTTTGAGGTTTTGGGAGGAAATGTTTACGCCGAACCAAGACGGGATTTGGTACAGCCCGAAACGCAAACCGGATTCCGTACCGGCGAGCCAGCTGAGGAAACATACTGCCAAAATCAGGATAGACAGCAGTGCTGCCGACAGCTTCAGCAGCGGGCGGCGTTTTTTTGCCGGCGGGGCAGGGCGGTGTTCAGACGGCATTTTGCGCGTGCCGTTTTCGGTCGGATCGGTATCTGTCGGTGCGGTATCGGTCATAATGTCTGTTTCAAAATAGTTTGCTGCAATGCCGTCTGAAGCGGCCGTATCGGTTTAGAAGCGTGTTCCCAAGCTGATGTGCCAGCGGATTTTCTTATCGCTGTGCCCGTAGGCGATGTCGAAGGAAAACGGTGCGAGCGGGCTGAACCAGCGTACGCCCAGTCCCGAACCGTGTTTCAGCTTCATACGTTTGAAATTGGCGGCGGCATCGCCCATATCGTGGAATACCGCGCCGGACAGGGTGCGCGTAAACGGCAGTTGGTATTCCAGACTGCCCACCAAGAGGGCGCGTTCGGGCAGGACCGATCCGTTCGGGCCGGCAAGTCCGATGCTGTCGAGTTCGTAACCGCGCACGGAAGACGCGCCGCCGCTGCGGAACATCAGCCCCGAAGGAACGTCGGCATTGTCGCGGGCAACGGTGTAACCCGCTTGTCCGCGTATGATGAACGTGCCGAGTTTTTTGTTTTCGGGCGTGAAGAAATAACCTGCGCGGGCAGAGGTGCGGATCAGCGCGGTGGAGGACAGGAATGCGCCCAAAGTCGTCCCGATTTTGCCGTCGAGGTAATGGCCGTTTTCAGGATGCAGCATGTTGTTGAGCAGCTGGCGTTTCCAAGAGGCGGTCAGCATCGTGGCGTGGCTGTTGCCCAAATCGACAGCCGAGCCGGGGATTTTCCGGCCTTCTGCGAGAAATTCCGCCCCCAGCCTGGCATCAATGCCCGCGCGGTCGCGCACATACCAGACGCCGCCGGAGAAGGCGCGTTTTTCGAGGTTTTGGGTGGTCGAACGGTTGTAGGAAACGTTGCTTGTCCAGTAGTTGCCCCGGTAGTTGCGCGGCTGGCTGATGCCGGCGGCAAGCGTGGTTTCATATTTGTCCATATCCCAGACGACCGAACCGATATAGCCTTTGTTGAAGAGGTTGTAATAGTCGTAGGCGATTTTGCCGCCCAAACCGTATTCCGAATCGAGGCGGATGCCGGTTTCGAGTTTGTGGCGTTTGACCTCGGTTACGCTGACTTTGACGGGGACGCGGTCGCCTTGGAGGCGGTCGAAGTCGGCTTGTACGGACGCGCCGGAATAATGCCCGTTTTGTTCGAGCGCCTGTTGGAAGTCGAGCAGCAGGTCGAGGTCGTAGGGCGTGCCCGGTTGGAAGCGCGCCAGGCCGGAGACGATTTGTTCGGGGTAACGCTGTGTGCCGGTAATTTCAAAGTCGCCGAAGGCGATGGGGCGGCCGCTGTCCACGACGACGTTCAAATCGGCGGTGGCGGTATCGGGGTTGACGGCCGCCCGGGTGTTGCCGAGCTTGGCAAGCGGGTAGGCTTTGCGCGTTACCGCGCCGAGGACGGAAGTTTTGCTGTTTTCCCAACTGTCCTGATCGAAATCGCTGCCTACCGGCTGCTGCCAGTTTTCCAGCGCGTTGCGGTAGTATTCGGCGAGGTTGCCGTCTGAAAGGATGTCGCCGAGGATGGCGACGCCGACGTTGGCGATTTTGGTGCGCGGACCCGGTGTGATGTGTACCGTATAAGCTCCGTCTTTTTCCGTCAGGCTGACTTTGCTGCTGAAATAACCTTTGCTGCGGAGCATCGTTTTAACGTTGTCCGGTGCTTCTTCGGCAAGGAAGCCTGTTTGTTCTTTGTCCAATACTTCTTCCTGCTGCTGCGTGATGAGCGGCAGGTGTTCTTCGACCATATCTTTGATTTCACTGTCCTGCGTGTCGATGCGGACGGGGAATTTGGGTTTTAATTTGACTGATTCGGTGTCGGGGCTTTTGTTTTTGAACAATGCGAAACCCGCCGCCTTGTTTTCGGAAAGGTCGGCGGCAGGCGCGTATGCGTGCGGAAAGAAAAATAAAGCCGGCAGGAGCAGGGCGGTCGGTTTGATCATCATGGTACGGGTGTCGGGTATCGGTGTGGCGGCTTTCGATTTTAACACTGTTCGGACGGGGCGGGACGCTTCAGACGGCATACTGCCGCCGGTATTTCGGAGGTTGCGGCCCGCCGGAAATGTATCTGCTTGTTTTAAGGTATTTTGTTTCCAATCCGCATATGGAAAACAGGCTGCGTTTCGGAATAGTGCCGGAAAATAAACGGGATTAAATAAATAAATTTATTTTCGTTCAATAAATTAAACCGTCGCGCCGAATGATAAAGCAAAGCCTGTCCGGCACTGCATAGGGCAAATCAACGCACCTTAAAACACAGCCGAAAAATAAAAAAACACAGAGAATGAGTTTTCTTTTAAAATACAACATTTTTTAACATATCACAACATAAGGAAGAATTATGGCGTTCGGCAAATCCTTATTTCATGCGATCGGCCGCGTCAGCCTGGTCAGGCAGATTGCCGCCGGTTTGGCGTTGGGCATCGTAATCGGTTCGGTTTCCCCGCAACTGGGCTTGGCGGCAGGCTTGTTCGGCAGCCTGTTTGTCGGCGCGCTCAAAGCGGTCGCGCCGGTTTTGGTATTTATCTTGGTGGCGGCCACAATCGCACAGCACCAAAAAGGCAACAAGGCGCATATCAGGCCGATTATCGTCCTTTACCTCATCGGCACATTTTCCGCAGCCCTGACCGCCGTCATCGCCGGTATGGTTTTCCCGACGCACATTGTTTTGGCGGGCGCGGGCGATGTGTCCGCCGCGCCGCCTTCCGGCATTGTGGAAGTGTTGAAATCGCTGCTGATGAACCTGGTCGCCAACCCGATTAACGCGATTGCCAATGCCAACTATATCGGCATTCTGGCTTGGGCTTTGGTTTTGGGCGCGGCGTTGCGGAATCACGGTTCGGACGTTACGCGGCAGGTCGTTGCCGATTTGGCGGAAGCGGTTTCCACCGTCGTGAAATGGATTATCCGTTTTGCCCCTTTGGGCATTTTCGGGCTGGTGTCGTCCACAATCGCGGAGACGGGTTTCGGCGCGCTGGCGGGGTACGCGAAGCTGCTTGCAGTGCTGTTGGGCTGTATGGCGTTTATCGCGCTGGCGGTCAATCCCGCCATCGTGTGGTGGAAAATCCGCAGTAATCCTTATCCGCTGGTGTTTACCTGTTTGCGCGAAAGCGGCGTGTATGCCTTCTTTACCCGTTCTTCCGCCGCCAATATCCCCGTGAATATGGCTTTGGCGAAAAAACTGGGGCTGCACGAAGACACTTATTCGATTTCCATCCCGTTGGGGGCGACCATCAATATGGCGGGTGCGGCGATTACGATTACCGTGTTGGCAATGTCGGCCGCGTACACTCAAGGGATTCATGTTGATTTTGCCACCGCGCTGCTTTTGAGCCTGGTGGCAACCGTCAGTGCGTGCGGCGCATCCGGCGTGGCAGGCGGTTCGCTGCTGCTGATTCCGCTGGCGTGCAGCCTGTTCGGCATCAGCAACGATGTCGCCATGCAGGTGGTTGCCGTCGGCTTTATCATCGGCGTGATTCAGGATTCGGCGGAAACGGCGTTGAATTCTTCAACCGATGTTTTGTTTACCGCTGCCGCCGATTTGGGCCGACAGAGAAACCGGGCGGAATAAACCAAGCTATGCCGTCTGAAGCCCGTTTGGCGTTCAGACGGCATATTTTTACAATTTTATGGGCATATGGCGGAAACAATACCGGCTGCCTTGAATATGAAGGAGATGATGATGTTTAAACGCAGTGTGATTGCAATGGCTTGTATTGTTGCCCTTTCAGCCTGTGGGGGCGGCGGTGGCGGATCGCCCGATGTTAAATCGGCGGACACGCTGTCAAAACCGGCCGCTCCTGTTGTTGCTGAAAAAGAGACAGAGGTAAAAGAAGATGCGCCACAGGCAGGTTCTCAAGGACAGGGCGCGCCATCCACACAAGGCAGTCAAGATATGGCGGCGGTTTCGGAAGAAAATACAGGCAATGGCGGTGCGGCAACAGCGGATAATCCCAAAAATGAAGACGAGGGGGCGCAAGATGATATGCCGCAAAAAGCCGCCGGTACAGATAGTTCGACACCGAATCACACCCCGGATCCGAATATGCCTGCCGGAAATATGGAAAATCAAGCAACGGATGCCGGGGAATCGGAGCAGCCGGCAAACCAACCGGATATGGCAAATACGGCGGACGGAATGCAGGGGGACGATCCGTCGGTAGGGGAAAATGCCGGCAATATGGCTGCCCAAGGTGCAAATCAAGCCGGAAACAATCAAGCCGCCGGTTCTTCAGATTCCACCCCTGCGTCAAACCCTGCCACTACGAATAGCGGCGGCGATTTTGGAAGGACGAACGTGGCTAATGGCATCAAACTTGATGGGCCGTCGCAAAATATAACCTTGACTCATTGTAAAGACACAGTATGCGGTAGTGATTTCTTAGATGAAGAAGCACCGTCAAAATCAGAATTTGAATCGTTAAGTGATGAAAAGAAAATTGAGAAATATAAAAAAGATGGAGAAAAGTTTACTAATTTGGTCGCGACAGAAGTTCAAGCTAATGGGGTGAATAAATATGTCATCATTTATAAAGACAAGTCCACTTCATCTGCGCGAGTTAGGCGTTCTGCACGGTCGAGGAGGTCGCTTCCTGCCGAGATGCCGCTAATCCCCGTCAATCAGGCGGATACGCTGATTGTCGATGGGGAGGCGGTCATCCTGACGGAGCATCCCGGCAATATCTTCGCGCCCGAAGGGAATTACCGGTATCTGACTTACGGGGCGGAAAAATTGTCCGGCGGATCGTATGCCCTCCGTGTGCAAGGCGAACCGGCAAAAGGCGAAATGCTTGCTGGCACAGCCGTGTACAACGGCGAAGTGCTGCATTTCCATACGGAAAACGGACGTTCGTACCCGACCAAAGGCAGGTTTGCCGCAAAAGTCGATTTCGGCAGCAAATCTGTGGACGGCATTATCGACAGCGGCGATGATTTGCATATGGGTACGCAAAAATTCAAAGCCGCCATCAATGGAAACGGCTTTAAGGGGACTTGGACGGAAAATGGCGGCGGGGATGTTTCCGGAAAGTTTTACGGCCCGGCCGGCGAGGAAGTGGCGGGGAAATACAGCTATCGCCCGACAGATGCGGAAAAGGGAGGATTCGGCGTGTTTGCCGGCAAAAAAGAGCAGGATTGATGTTGATGCCGCGCGTATCGGCGGCATCCCGCCCGCCTTTTTCAGACCGTTGAAATATGAAAGTGAAGCACAGGCCGTCTGAATGTTCAGACGGCCTGTTTTTTTAAACGGCTGCGTTTTAACAAAAAGAATCTCATCGGCATTTCCCTAACGCTTGAATACCCGCACTCGGGGCGGTACAACGAGGCGCGCCTTATGTGCCGAAAGGGCTTGCGGAAACGGTATGCCGTCTGAAGCGGGGGCGTTCAGACGGCATTGTGATGTTTGGGTTGCGAATCCGGTTCAAATCCGCATCAGTTGATAAACCCGTCGTCTTTCATTTTCTTTTCGGAAAAATACTGGCCGAATACCAGCAGGGCGGCGAGGATGATGACAAACAGCCCCGCCATAGTCAGTGTGATTTTGAAGAATAATTCCGCTTCGAGAAAAGAAAACCAGAGTTGCACGATCAGCAGCAGCACCCAGCCGGCAAACAGTCCGAGACAGGCATAAACGCCGAGCTTAAACACGGTCCCGCTCCAAAATGACGACGTAGGCTTCGCGTTTGAAAAACAACAGCATACGGCGCAAATCTTTTTCCATCGTTACGACCCGCCAGCCTTCGGGGGTTTGTTTGTTGAGGAACGCGCTGAAATTGACGGGGTTGACCTTTGCCGCGCCGAAAAACAGGCTGGACAACAGGCTTTCCTGATAAATGACGACTTTGTATTCTTTCATAGGATTCCTTTAATTGAGGGATTGCCTTTTCAGACCATCCCTTAAATTGCAGCGATGCAATGCGGCGAAACTTATTGCTTATTGCCCAACTGCGGCAATACCGAGCCTTCGCCCAATGCCAACAAACCGCTTTGCGAGTAGATACCCAGTTTGGCGCGGGTGTCGGTGATGTCGAGGTTGCGCATCGTGAGCTGTCCGATGCGGTCGAGCGGGGTAAACGCTGCATCTTCGACTTTTTCCATACTCAGGCGTTCGGGTTGGTAGGTCAGGTTGGGCGATTCGGTGTTCAGAATCGAGTAGTCGTTGCCGCGCCGCAGTTCGAGGGTGACTTCGCCGGTGATGGCTTTGGCGACCCAGCGTTGGGCGGTTTCGCGCAACATCAAGGCTTGGCTGTCGAACCAGCGGCCTTGGTAGAGCAGGCGGCCGAGGCGCAGGCCGTTGATGCGGTATTGTTCGATGGTGTCTTCGTTGTGGATGCCGGTGACCAAGCGTTCGTAGGCGATGTGGAACAACGCCATACCCGGGGCTTCGTAGATGCCGCGTGATTTGGCTTCGATGATGCGGTTTTCGATTTGGTCGCTCATACCCAAGCCGTGGCGGCCGCCGATGCGGTTGGCTTCAAGGAAGAGTTCGACAGGATCGGTGTATTCTTTGCCGTTTAATGCGACGGGCACGCCTTCTTCAAAGCGCACGCTGACTTCTTCGGGTTCGATTTCGACGTTTTCATCCCAGAAGGCAACGCCCATAATGGGTTTGACGATTTTGATGCCCGAGTTCAAAAATTCCAAGTCTTTGGCTTCGTGGGTCGCGCCGAGCATATTGGAATCGGTGGAGTAGGCTTTTTCAACCGACATTTTGTAGTTGAAGCCGTTGGCAATCAGAAATTCGCTCATTTCGTGGCGGCCGCCGAGTTCGTCGATAAATTGCTGGTCGAGCCAGGGTTTGTAGATTTTCAGCGCGGGATTGGTAAGCAAACCGTAGCGGTAGAAACGCTCGATGTCGTTGCCTTTGTAGGTGCTGCCGTCGCCCCAGATATTCACATCGTCTTCTTTCATTGCGGAAACAAGCATCGTGCCGGTTACGGCGCGACCCAGAGGCGTGGTGTTGAAATAGGCGATGCCGCCGGTGGAAACGTGGAACGCGCCGCATTGGATGGCGGCGATGCCTTCGTGTGCCAACTGCGCGCGGCAGTCGATCAGGCGGGCGTTTTCCGCACCGTATTCCATTGCTTTTTTGGGAATGGCATTGTAGTCGTCTTCGTCGGGCTGCCCGAGGTTGGCGGTGTAGGCATAAGGCAGCGCGCCTTTGAGTTTCATCCACAACAGCGCGGCGGAGGTATCAAGTCCGCCGGAGAAGGCGATGCCGACTTTCTGACCGACGGGGAGGTTTTGTAAAATAGTATGGTTTTGGTTCATGAAAAAATCCTCGATAGCTTGAAAAATCAAAGCCATTATCTTATAAATAGGAAATATTGTCAGCCATCATGCCGTCTGAACGGGTATTCCGCCGTTTCAGGCGGTATTTAAAACCGAAAACATTATGAACGCGTTCAACCTTATCATCATCGGCGACGAAATCTTACACGGCAGCCGCCAAGACAAGCATTTCGCCTTTTTCAAATCCCTGCTCGAATCCAAAGGGCTGAAGCTCAATCAGGTGCAATATCTGCCCGACGAACCCGATTTGCTGGTCAAACAACTGCGCCGCAGCTTTTCAGACGGCATACCGACGTTTGTTACCGGCGGCATCGGTGCCACGCCCGACGACCACACGCGCCAAGCCGCAGCGGCTGCTTTGGATTTGCCCGTCGTCCGCCACGCGCAAGCCGCCGGGTTTATCGAAGGCGTAACCCTGAAACGCGGCGAGCCGCTCGATTCGCCGGAACACGCCCAACGTCTGAAAATGGCGGACTTTCCCGAAGGCGCGGAATTGGTGCCCAATCCGTTTAACAACATCGCCGGATTTTCTATCCGCGAGCATTATTTTTTCCCCGGCTTCCCCGTGATGGCGCACCCGATGGCGGAATGGGTTTTGGATACTTATTACGTCGGCCGCTTCAACCAAACCAAACGCGGCAGCCGCAGCGTGTATGTGTTCGAGCAGCCCGAATCGCGCATTACGCCGATTATGGAGCATATCGAGCAAACTTATCCCGGCGTGCGTTCGTACAGCCTGCCCAGCGTCGGTTGGACGCATTCAGACGGCACGCAGGTCAAACCGCACATTGAGTTCGGCATCAAAGCCGAAGGAGAAGCCGTCAACCTTTTGGACGCGGCGTGGGCGGAAGTGTTGCACAGCTTGGACGGATTGGGAGCAGAGCTGAAAAATCGGGTAAACTGAAAACCGTTTGCCCAAATCGGACGATATTTAAGGAAAACCATGCAATACCGAATCAGAAGAGAAAACGAAGCACCCGAAGCAAAAAATGCGGGGGAAACCTTATGGGAACGCGACATTATGCGCGAAGTGCTGCTGTCCGCCTATCGGGACAGGCGCAGGGAGCGGATGTGGAAAAACATCTGGCGCGCCGTCAGCACCCTGATTCTGGTTGCCCTGATTGCAGGCATTTTCCAAAAAGACGAAAGCGCATTGCAGTTGACGGGCAATACGCCGCATACCGCAGTCGTCAACCTGTACGGCGAAATCGGCAACGGCGTAGAAGACCAGGTCAAAAAACTCAAAGACGGTATGGAAGCCGCCTACAAAAATCCGCAGGCAAAAGCCATCGTCATCCGCGCCAACAGCCCCGGCGGTTCGCCCGTCGTCTCCAACACCGCTTTTGAAGAAATACGCCGTCTGAAGGCGCAACATCCCGGCATCCCCGTTTATCTCGTGGCGGAGGATATGTGCGCGTCCGGCTGCTACTACATCGCGGCGGCGGCGGATAAAATCTATGCCGACCCGTCCAGCATCGTCGGCAGCATCGGCGTTATCGGCAGCAGTTTCGACGCGACCGGCCTGATGGAAAAAATCGGCGTGAAACGCAGGGTTAAAATTGCGGGCAGCAACAAAGGCATGGGCGATCCGTTTTCGCCCGAAACGCCCGAACAGTCGAAAATCTGGGAAGAAATGCTGACCGGCATACACGGCGAGTTCATCAAAGCCGTCAAAACCGGACGCGGCGGCCGCCTCAAATTCCGACAATATCCCGACGTGTTCAGCGGTCGGGTGTACACGGGTGCGGATGCGCAGAAAGTCGGGCTGGTGGACGGACTCGGCAATATTTACAGCGTGGCGCGAGACGTGGTCAAAGCCCCGGATTTGGTCGATTACACGCGGCAGGACGATTTCGGCACGCTGTTGGGCAGGCGTTTGGGTGCGGAACTCAAAGCCGGCGTGCGCGAAGCCTTGCAGGCTGTCCGATAGTTTTACCATACATTATCCTATGCCGTCTGAAGCTTTCAGACGGCATTTCTGTATGCGGGTAAGGAGGAATGCGGGGAGCAAGCGGTAAAGGGGAAATCAGATAGGGTATTTATAAAATCAAAATAAGAATCGTTATCATAAAATGGTTGTATTTATTGGTGTTTTTTGCCTGTTTACCTTTTAATGGGTTTTGAAATTCGCTAAAATAGCAGCTTGTTTTAACGATTTGTCCGTCAACCAGTCAGGCATCAATTATGTTGGCCAGTTACTTTCCCGTCCTCGTATTCATCCTCGTCGGCCTCGCGGCCGGCGTGCTGTTTATCCTGCTCGGCACGATTTTGGGCCCGAAACGCCACTACGCCGAAAAAGACGCGCCTTACGAATGCGGTTTTGAAGCCTTTGAAAACGCAAGGATGAAGTTCGACGTGCGCTATTACCTCGTCGCCATCCTCTTCATCCTGTTTGATTTGGAGGTTGCGTTCATGTTGCCGTGGGCAGTCGTGTTCAAAGATTTGGGCGCGTACGGCTTCTGGTCTATGCTGGTGTTTATCGTCGTTCTGACGGTAGGCTTTATTTACGAATGGAAAAAAGGTGCGCTGGAATGGGAATAGAAGGCGTTTTGAAAAAAGGTTTCATCACCACCAGCGCGGATACGGTGTTGAACTATATGCGTACCGGTTCATTGTGGCCGGTTACTTTCGGCTTGGCCTGCTGCGCCGTGGAAATGATGCACGCGGGTATGGCGCGTTATGACCTTGACCGTTTCGGCATTATTTTCCGTCCGTCTCCCCGTCAGGCCGACCTGATGATTGTGGCAGGTACGCTGACCAACAAAATGGCGCCCGCCCTGCGCCGCGTATATGACCAGCTCGCCGAGCCGCGCTGGGTGTTGTCTATGGGTTCGTGTGCCAACGGCGGCGGCTATTATCACTATTCTTATTCCGTTGTGCGCGGTGCCGACCGCGTCGTGCCGGTAGACGTTTATGTACCGGGTTGTCCGCCGACTGCGGAAGCCCTGATTTACGGCCTGATTCAGCTCCAGCAAAAAATCAAGCGCACTTCCACCATCGCGCGGGACGAGTAGGAGGGGGAACGATATGGCAAGCATTCAAAACTTATACGAGACCGTCAGCCGAGTTTTGGGCAATCAGGCAGGCAAAGTCATTTCAGCTTTGGGCGAGATTACCGTTGAGTGTCTGCCCGAACACTATATTTCCGTCATGACCGCATTGCGCGACCATGAAGAGCTGCATTTCGAGCTTCTGGTCGATTTGTGCGGTGTCGATTACAGCACTTACAAAAACGAAGTATGGCAGGGCAAACGCTTTGCCGTCGTCAGTCAGCTGCTTTCCGTTAAAAACAATCAACGCATCCGCGTACGCGTCTGGGTTTCAGACGACGACTTCCCCGTAGTCGAATCCGTCGTCGATATTTACAACAGCGCGGATTGGTACGAACGCGAAGCCTTCGATATGTACGGCATCATGTTCAACAACCATCCCGACCTGCGCCGCATCCTGACCGATTACGGTTTTGTCGGACATCCGTTCCGCAAAGATTTCCCGATTTCCGGCTATGTGGAAATGCGTTACGACGAAGAGCAAAAACGCGTGATTTACCAACCTGTTACCATTGAGCCGCGCGAGATCACGCCGCGTATCGTCCGTGAGGAGAACTACGGTGGCCAATAAATTAAGAAACTACACCATCAACTTCGGCCCGCAACACCCTGCGGCGCACGGCGTATTGCGTATGATTTTGGAGTTGGACGGCGAACAAATCGTCCGTGCCGACCCGCATATCGGCCTCTTGCACCGAGGTACCGAAAAACTGGCGGAAACCAAAACCTATCTGCAAGCCCTGCCCTATATGGACCGCTTGGACTACGTTTCCATGATGGTCAATGAGCAGGCGTATTGTTTGGCAGTAGAAAAACTTGCCGGTATCGATGTGCCTATCCGCGCCCAATACATCCGCGTGATGTTCGCCGAAGTAACGCGCATCCTCAATCACTTGATGGGCATCGGTTCGCATGCCTTCGACATCGGCGCGATGACCGCCATTCTTTACGCCTTCCGCGACCGCGAAGAGCTGATGGACTTGTACGAAGCCGTTTCCGGCGCGCGTATGCACGCCGCCTACTTCCGTCCCGGCGGCGTTTACCGCGACCTGCCCGACTTCATGCCTAAATACGAGAGCAGCAAATTCCGCAACGCCAAAGTATTAAAGCAGCTCAACGAATCCCGCGAAGGCACCATGCTCGACTTTATCGATGCCTTCTGCGAACGCTTCCCCAAAAATATCGACACACTCGAAACCCTCCTGACCGACAACCGCATCTGGAAACAGCGTACCGTCGGCATCGGCGTTGTCTCTCCCGAGCGTGCCATGCAAAAAGGCTTTACCGGCGTGATGCTGCGCGGTTCGGGCGTGGAATGGGACGTGCGTAAGACGCAGCCTTACGAAGTGTACGGCAAAATGGATTTCGACATCCCCGTCGGTGTCAACGGCGACTGCTACGACCGTTACCTCTGCCGTATGGAAGAAATGCGCCAATCCGTACGCATCATCAAACAATGCTCCGAGTGGTTGCGCGTGAATCCCGGTCCGGTCATCACCACCAACCACAAATTCGCTCCGCCCAAACGTACCGAAATGAAAACAGGTATGGAAGACCTGATTCACCATTTCAAACTCTTTACCGAGGGTATGCACGTTCCCGAGGGCGAGACCTACACCGCTGTCGAACACCCGAAAGGCGAGTTCGGCGTTTACATCATTTCAGACGGCGCGAACAAACCCTACCGCCTGAAAATCCGCGCACCCGGCTTCGCCCACCTGCAAGGCATGGACGAAATGGCAAAAGGCCACATGCTCGCCGACGTCGTTGCCATCATCGGTACGCAGGACATCGTATTCGGGGAGGTTGACCGATAATGTTATCCGCAGAATCCTTAAAACAAATCGACATAGAGTTGGCGAAATACCCTGCCGACCAACGCCGCTCCGCCATCATGGGCGCATTGCGTATTGCCCAAACCGAAAAAGGCTGGCTTGCTCCCGAGACCATCGCCTTTGTCGCCGACTACATCGGCATCTCGCCTGCACAAGCCTACGAAGTCGCTACCTTCTACAATATGTACGACCTTGAGCCTGTCGGCAAATACAAACTGACCGTTTGTACCAACCTGCCCTGCGCCCTGCGCGGCGGTATGGCTACCGGCGAATACCTCAAACAAAGACTCGGTATCGGCTACGGTGAAACCACGCCCGACGGCAAATTTACCCTTGTCGAAGGCGAATGCATGGGGGCGTGCGGCGACGCTCCGGTTATGCTGGTCAACAACCACAGCATGTGCAGCTTTATGACCGAAGAGGCGATTGAGAAGAAACTGGCGGAGTTGGAATAGATCGTCTGAACACATTAGGTTTGTAATCAAACTTACTAGTTATTCCAAAATTCTAAATTGTGATTTTAAAAAGTAACAATAAAAAAGGGGAGTGGTTGATGAGGGGGGTAATCGTCAAGTGGGATGACGAAAAAGGTTATGGTTTTATACGGATAGACGGCGGTAACAAAGAAATCTTCTGCCATATTTCCGACTTTTCCCCAAGAAACCCGCGTCCTGAGATTAACGAGGCGGTCGGTTTTGAAGTGGTTTCAGACGGCAAGGGAAGATTTTCTGCAAAACAGATACGCTATCTGAATCGGGAGCGTGCAGTTTCTCCCGGATACCGCAAGAAACATCGAAAAGACGAGGAATCTCCCACTTCGATTGTTCAGGTTGTGTTGTCTTTGTTGGTCGGTTTGCTGCTTGTTTCGGTAATCGGCTATAAGGCGTATCAATATGCGTCAGAGAAGCTGACTCCGAAACAGGAAAATACGCCGGTTAAAACGCAAGTATTGCCCGAAATAAAACGGCAGCAGCCCGACAGCAGCCCATACCGTTGCGACGGCAGGCAACATTGCTCACAAATGACTTCGTGCGAAGAAGCCAAATGGTTTGTAAGGAACTGTTCCGATACCAAGATGGACGGTGATGGCGACGGCATTCCATGTGAAGACAAATGCGGCGGATGGTAATTTTGATTGATGACGGGAAGAACAAACGCAGGTTTGGTTCAGATTAAACGAAGACAGGAAAATGCCGTCTGAAAACAGACAAACCGTTTCAGACGGCATCAGGAACATTGAGACGGCAGGCAGCCGCAACCGATACGAAAACAAACAGGCACACCAAAAATGGCTATTTACCAATCAGGCGTGATTTTTGACCAAGTGGATACCGCCAATCCCGATTGCTGGACATTGGACGAATACGTCAAACGCGGCGGCTATACCGCCCTGCGTAAAATCCTGTCCGAAAACATCTCGCAAACCGATGTGATTGACGAAGTCAAAACCTCCGGCTTGCGCGGGCGCGGCGGTGCGGGCTTCCCGACCGGCTTGAAATGGAGCTTTATGCCCCGTTCCTTCCCCGGCGAAAAATACGTCGTCTGCAATACCGACGAAGGCGAACCGGGTACGTTCAAAGACCGCGACATCATCATGTTCAACCCCCATGCTCTGATTGAAGGCATGATTATCGCCGGTTACGCGATGGGTGCGAAAGCCGGTTACAACTATATTCACGGCGAAATTTTCGAAGGCTACCAACGCTTTGAGGCCGCTTTGGAGCAGGCGCGTGCCGCAGGCTTTTTGGGTAAAAATATTTTGGGTTCGGATTTGGAATTCGAACTCTTCGCCCACCACGGCTACGGCGCATATATTTGCGGCGAAGAAACCGCCTTGCTCGAATCGTTGGAAGGCAAAAAAGGCCAGCCGCGCTTTAAGCCGCCATTCCCTGCGTCGTTCGGCCTGTACGGCAAACCGACCACCATCAACAATACCGAAACGTTCTCCTCCGTTCCATTCATTATCCGTGACGGCGGACAGGCATTTGCCGATAAAGGTATTCCGAATGCAGGCGGTACTAAATTGTTCTGTATTTCTGGCCACGTCGAACGTCCGGGCAACTATGAAGTGCCGTTGGGCACGCCGTTTGCCGAAGTCTTGAAAATGGCGGGCGGTATGCGCGGCGGCAAAAAACTCAAAGCCGTTATCCCCGGCGGTTCGTCCGCGCCCGTATTGCCTGCCGACATCATGATGCAGACCAATATGGACTACGACTCGATTTCCAAAGCAGGCTCGATGTTGGGTTCCGGCGCGATTATCGTGATGGACGAAGACGTGTGCATGGTCAAAGCCCTCGAACGCTTGAGCTACTTCTACTACGACGAATCCTGCGGCCAATGTACGCCTTGTCGTGAAGGCACCGGCTGGCTTTACCGCATCGTCCACCGCATCGTAGAAGGCAAAGGCCGTATGGAAGACTTGGATTTGCTCGATTCTGTCGGCAACCAAATGGCAGGCCGCACCATCTGCGCCCTTGCCGATGCCGCCGTCTTCCCCGTCCGCAGCTTTACCAAGCATTTCCGTGATGAGTTTGTGCATTACATCGAACACGGCGGGCCGATGAAGCCGAATAAGTGGTGCTGAGTTTTCAGACGGCATCCAAAAGAATGATTTATCAAATACCCGTAACTAGGAACGAACCATGTTACAAATCGAAATCGACGGCAAACAGGTATCTGTGGAGCAGGGCGCGACGGTGATTGAAGCCGCGCACAAGCTCGGTACTTATATCCCGCATTTCTGTTACCACAAAAAACTTTCCATCGCCGCCAACTGCCGTATGTGTCTGGTGGACGTGGAAAAAGCCCCCAAACCTCTGCCAGCCTGTGCCACGCCGGTAACGGACGGCATGATTGTGCGTACGCATTCGGCAAAAGCCCGAGAGGCGCAAGAAGGCGTGATGGAGTTCCTGCTCATCAACCATCCGCTTGATTGTCCGACCTGCGACCAGGGCGGCGAATGCCAGTTGCAGGATTTGGCGGTGGGCTACGGCAAAACCACCAGCCGCTATACCGAAGAAAAACGTTCCGTCGTCGGCAAAGATATGGGGCCTTTGGTTTCCGCCGAGGAAATGAGCCGCTGCATCCACTGCACCCGCTGCGTGCGATTCACCGAAGAAATCGCCGGTCTGCAGGAAATTGCGATGGCGAATCGCGGCGAACACTCCGAGATTATGCCTTTTATCGGTAAAGCAGTGGAAACCGAATTGTCGGGCAACGTCATCGATTTGTGTCCTGTCGGCGCATTGACCAGCAAACCGTTCCGCTTCAATGCGCGTACTTGGGAATTGAACCGCCGCAAATCCGTTTCCGCCCATGATGCTTTGGGCAGCAATTTGATTGTGCAAACCAAAGACCATACCGTCCGCCGTGTGTTGCCGCTGGAAAACGAAGCCATCAACGAATGCTGGCTGTCCGACCGCGACCGTTTCGCCTACGAAGGCCTGTATCACGAAAGCCGTCTGAAAAACCCGAAAATCAAACAGGGCGGCGAGTGGATGGACGTGGATTGGAAAACCGCGTTGGAATATGTCCGCAGCGCGATTGAATGTATCGCCAAAGACGGCAACCAAAACCAAGTCGGCGTTTGGGCGAACCCGATGAATACGGTTGAAGAGCTGTATCTGGCCAAAAAACTCGCCGACGGCTTGGGTGTTAAAAACTTTGCAACCCGTTTGCGCCAACAAGACAAACGTCTTTCAGACGGCCTTAAAGGTGCGCAATGGTTGGGACAAAGCATTGAATCTTTGGCTGACAACGATGCCGTATTGGTAGTCGGCGCGAACTTGCGCAAAGAACAGCCGCTCCTGACCGCCCGCTTGCGCCGCGCCGC
Source organism: Neisseria lactamica (assembly GCF_901482445.1). Lineage (NCBI taxonomy): Bacteria > Pseudomonadati > Pseudomonadota > Betaproteobacteria > Neisseriales > Neisseriaceae > Neisseria > Neisseria lactamica. Next base: position 1,781,839 of record NZ_LR590477.1, read on the forward strand.
CAAAGACCGTATGGCCTTGAGCGTATTGGCCGGCAGCAAGGAAGAGTTGTTGATGCCGCTTCTCTCTCAAGAAGCCGCACATCCCGACGAGTGGGCAGGCCGTCTGAAAAACCTGTCTGCCAATGCGGAACACGCCGTTACCGCCAGCCTGAAAAACGCTGAAAAAGCAGCGGTGATTTTGGGCGCGGAAGTGCAAAACCATCCTGATTACGCCGCCATTTATGCCGCCGCGCAAGAGCTGGCAGACGCGACCGGCGCGGTGCTGGGCATTCTGCCGCAGGCTGCCAACAGCGTCGGTGCGGATGTCTTGGGCGTGAACTCCGGCGAGAGCGTTGCCGAAATGGCAAACGCGCCGAAACAGGCAGTCTTGCTGCTCAATGTCGAGCCTGAAATCGATACGGTTGACGGTGCAAAAGCCGTAGCCGCGTTGAAACAGGCGAAAAGCGTGATGGCGTTTACACCGTTTGTCAGCAAAACGCTGCTGGATGTGTGCGACGTATTGCTGCCGATTGCGCCGTTTACCGAAACATCAGGCAGCTTCATCAATATGGAAGGCCGTCTGCAATCCTTCCACGGCGTGGTACAAGGCTTCGGCGACTCGCGTCCGCTGTGGAAAGTGTTGCGCGTATTGGGCAACCTGTTTGACCTGCAAGGTTTTGAATACCACGATACCGCCGCGATTCTGAAAGACGCGCTGGACGCGGAAAGCCTGCCGTCCAAACTGGACAACCGCGTGTCTTCGACTCAAAAAGATTTTCAGACGGCATCAAGCCGCCTCGTGCGCGTGGGCGGAGTGGGCATCTATCACACCGATGCCATCGTGCGCCGTTCCGCACCGTTGCAGGCAACCGTCCATGCTGCCGTGCCTGCCGCGCGTGTGAATCCGAACACTTTGGGACGCTTGGGCCTGCAAGACGGACAAACCGCCGTCGCCAAACAAAACGGCGCAAGCGTATCGGTTGCCGTCAAAGCCGATGCCGGACTGCCTGAAAACGTGGTGCATCTGCCGCTGCATACCGAAAATGCCGCGCTGGGTGCGTTGATGGACACTATTGAACTGGCGGGAGCTTGATTATGCAGGAATGGTTCCAAAACCTCTTTGCCGCAACGCTCGGTCTGGGCGATTTGGGTATCACCGTGGGCTTGGTGGTATCCGTCATCGTCAAAATCGTGATTATCCTGATTCCGCTGATTCTGACCGTTGCCTACCTGACTTATTTTGAACGTAAAGTCATCGGCTTTATGCAGCTTCGCGTCGGCCCGAACGTAACCGGCCCGTGGGGTCTGATTCAGCCGTTTGCCGACGTGTTCAAACTCTTGTTTAAAGAAGTAACCCGTCCGAAGCTGTCAAACAAAGCCCTGTTCTATATTGGCCCGATTATGTCGCTTGCACCGTCTTTCGCGGCGTGGGCAGTGATTCCGTTCAACGAAGAATGGGTGCTGACCAACATCAATATCGGTCTTTTGTACATCCTGATGATTACCTCGCTGTCGGTTTACGGCGTGATCATCGCGGGCTGGGCTTCCAACTCCAAATATTCGTTCTTGGGCGCAATGCGTGCTTCCGCGCAAAGCATTTCCTACGAAATCGCCATGAGTGCCGCGCTGGTGTGCGTCGTGATGGTGTCGGGCAGCATGAACTTCTCCGACATCGTTGCCGCACAAGCTAAAGGTATTGCCGGCGGTTCGGTATTCTCTTGGAACTGGCTGCCGCTCTTCCCAATCTTCATCGTCTATTTGATTTCCGCCGTTGCCGAAACCAACCGCGCACCGTTTGACGTGGCAGAGGGCGAGTCTGAAATCGTTGCCGGACACCACGTTGAATATTCCGGCTTCGCGTTCGCGCTGTTCTTCCTTGCCGAATACATTTTCATGATTCTGATTGCCGCGCTGACATCGCTGATGTTCCTCGGCGGCTGGCTGTCTCCGTTCCCGCAAAGCTGGGGCTTTATCGGTACGCCTTCCGCATTTTGGATGTTCGTGAAAATGGCGGCGGTGCTGTACTGGTATCTGTGGATTCGTGCAACTTTCCCACGCTACCGTTACGACCAAATTATGCGTTTGGGCTGGAAAGTGCTGATTCCGATCGGCTTTGCCTACATCGTGATTTTGGGCGTGTGGATGATTTCACCGCTGAATTTGTGGAAATAGGCCGTCTGAAAACTTTGATTCAGATGCGGCTTTTGAAAGGATGAAGCAAATGAAGAGATATGCAGCAATATTGTCTTCCGCCATCTTGGCATCGTGCGCCTTTGTCGGCGATATCCAATACGGCGGTCAAAGTACCGCGTTCGGCGGCGACAATGTTTTGCGCAATGATGTCGCGAAGGTCATCAAGCAATGGGAAAGTACCGCTTTCTTATGCCAAAACATCAAAGCCATCGATGCAAAAATCAGCGATGTCAAACGTGTGGAAGGGCGGATACAGTCCGAGGAAGTGTGGACAGTCCAGGCTTGCGGTCAGGTGCGCCATTACAATGTGCATATGCGCGAAGATGAACGCGGTGAAACGGATTTCAACGTTTCGTTTTTAAAATAACCGGTTTTCAGACGGCTTGAAGCCCTCAAAATATTCCCTGAGATAATGGGTTGAATAATATGGCTAACTTAGTAAAAACCTTTCTGCTTGGCGAGTTGGTAAAAGGCTTGGGCGTAACGCTCAAAAACTTTTTCGCCCGCAAAGACACGATTTATTTCCCCGAAGAGAAAACGCCGCAATCCGTGCGTTTCAGGGGTTTGCACGCGCAACGCCGTTATCCGAACGGCGAGGAACGCTGCATCGCGTGCAAATTGTGCGAGGCGGTGTGTCCGGCAATGGCGATCAACATCGAATCGGAAGAACGCGAAGACGGCACGCGCCGCACCAAGCGTTACGACATCGACCTGACCAAGTGCATCTTCTGCGGTTTCTGCGAAGAGGCGTGTCCGACCGATGCGATTGTGGAAACCCATATTTTCGAATACCACGGCGAGAAAAAAGGCGACTTGCATATGACCAAGCCGATTCTTTTGGCAATCGGCGACAAATACGAAGCTGAAATCGCCAAACGCAAAGCCGCTGACGCGCCGTATCGTTAAGGAGCAGACGAATGACTTTTTCCGCGATTCTGTTCTATATCCTTGCCGCCATCGTTTTGTACGGAGCGGTTCGTACCGTTACAGCTAAAAACCCTGTCCACGCCGCTTTGCATCTGGTGCTGACCTTCTGCGTGAGCGCGATGATTTGGATGCTGATGCAGGCTGAGTTTTTGGGTGTGACGCTGGTGGTGGTTTACGTCGGCGCCGTGATGGTGTTGTTCCTGTTCGTCGTGATGATGCTGAACATCGACATCGAGGAAATGCGCGCCGGTTTTTGGCGGCACGCGCCGGTTGCCGGCGTGGTCGGTACATTGTTGGCGGTTGCCCTGATTCTGATTTTGGTCAACCCGAAAACCGACCTGGCCGCATTTGGTCTGATGAAAGACATTCCCGCCGATTACAACAATATCCGCGATTTGGGCAGCCGTATTTATACCGACTACCTGTTGCCGTTTGAATTGGCGGCGGTATTGCTGCTGTTGGGTATGGTGGCGGCGATTGCGCTGGTTCACCGCAAAACTACCAATCCGAAACGAATGGATCCAGCCGACCAAGTTAAAGTGCGCGCCGACCAAGGCCGTATGCGTCTGGTGAAAATGGAAGCGGTCAAACCGCAAGTCGAATCTGCCGAAGAAAACGAAGTTTCAGACGACCTCAAGCCGGAAGGGGAGGGCAAAGCATGATTACCTTGACGCATTATTTGGTATTGGGCGCGCTCCTGTTCGGTATCAGCGCAATGGGTATCTTTATGAACCGCAAAAACGTACTGGTATTGCTGATGTCCATCGAGCTGATGCTCTTGGCGGTGAACTTCAACTTTATCGCCTTCTCGCAACATTTGGGCGATACCGCCGGACAGATTTTCGTATTCTTCGTACTGACCGTTGCCGCTGCCGAATCCGCCATCGGTTTGGCGATTATGGTGCTGGTGTACCGCAACCGACAAACGATTAATGTTGCCGATTTGGATGAGTTGAAAGGGTAAAGGTAGGTTGGGTCGAGACCTGACAAGACACCGATGCCGTCTGAAAACCCGATAGGAAAAACGATGAAATCCATAGACGAACAAAGCCTGCATAATGCCCGCCGCCTGTTTGAAAGCGGCGACATTGACCGTATCGAAGTCGGTACCACCGCGGGCCTGCAACAGATTCACCGTTACCTGTTCGGCGGCTTATATGATTTTGCGGGTCAAATCAGGGAAGACAACATTTCCAAAGGCGGTTTCCGTTTTGCCAACGCCATGTATTTAAAAGAGGCTTTGGTTAAAATCGAGCAGATGCCCGAGCGGACTTTTGAAGAAATCATCGCCAAATATGTTGAAATGAACATTGCCCATCCGTTTTTGGAGGGTAATGGCAGAAGTACCCGCATCTGGCTGGATTTGGTGCTGAAAAAAAACCTGAAAAAAGTCGTAAACTGGCAAAATGTAAGCAAAACCTTGTATTTGCAGGCGATGGAACGCAGTCCCGTCAACGATTTAGAACTGCGCTTTCTGTTAAAGGATAACCTGACTGACGATGTGGACAACCGTGAAATCATCTTTAAAGGTATCGAGCAGTCGTATTATTACGAAGGGTATGAAAAAGGCTGAGGGTCGTCTGAAAAGCGATTTCAGACTGTTTCAGACGACCTGATTCGGTAGGTGATCAGACGGGAGCGGATGAGAAAAGAAATTCTGGGTAAGAATAATCCGGTCTGAAATATTGGAAGAAGAATGATGGATAAAAATCAGTTAGAACAAGAATTTCATAAAGCCATGTTAAATATTTATCAGGAGGCTTTGAATTTGCCGCAACCTTACAAGGCGACACGATTTTTACAAATTGTAAATGAATTTGGTGGTAAAGAGGCGGCGGATAAATTATTGAGTACGGGGGAAAAGAAGACTCAGACCGGTTTTACAGAGCTGATTCTGAGTGGTGGCGGAGTCCACACCTTGAAATACAGTATGGAATATCTGGTGTTACAAAAGCCGTGGTGTGATTTATTTACTGAAGAGCAATTAGCTGTGGCACGCAAACGATTGGAGCGTGTTGGATTTGTTTTTCCGAAGTAATTTTGTACGAAATAAACATAGATTTTTAAATCAATCGGATTCAATCAAATGAACGACATGACTTTATATCTCATCATTGCCCTCGTGCCTTTGGCAGGCTCGCTGATTGCGGGTTTGTTCGGCAATAAAATCGGACGTGCCGGCGCGCATACGGTTACGATACTCGGTGTGGCGGTGTCCGCCGTGCTGTCGGCTTATGTGCTGTGGGGATTCCTCAATGGCAGCCGTGCCAAGTTTGACGAAAACGTCTATACCTGGCTGACAATGGGCGGCTTGGATTTCTCCGTCGGCTTCTTGGTCGATACGATGACGGCGATGATGATGGTCGTGGTAACGGGCGTGTCGTTGATGGTGCATATCTACACCATCGGCTATATGCACGATGAAAAAGTCGGCTACCAACGCTTCTTCAGCTATATTTCTTTGTTTACATTCAGCATGTTGATGCTGATTATGAGCAACAACTTCATCCAGCTCTTCTTCGGCTGGGAGGCTGTGGGCTTGGTGTCGTATCTCTTGATCGGTTTCTATTTCAAACGTCCAAGCGCAACATTTGCCAACCTGAAAGCCTTTCTGATCAACCGTGTCGGCGATTTCGGCTTTTTGCTCGGTATCGGCTTGGTGCTTGCCTATTTCGGCGGCAGCCTGCGCTATCAAGATGTATTCGCTTATCTGCCTAATGTTCAGACGGCCACCATTCAATTGTTCCCCGGTGTGGAATGGTCTTTGATTACTGTAACCTGTTTGCTCCTGTTTGTCGGTGCGATGGGTAAATCGGCACAATTCCCGCTGCACGTCTGGCTGCCTGATTCGATGGAAGGCCCGACCCCGATTTCCGCATTGATTCACGCCGCAACCATGGTTACGGCGGGTTTGTTTATGGTGTCGCGTATGTCGCCGATTTATGAGATGAGCAGCACCGCGCTGTCTGTCATTATGGTGATCGGCGCGATTACCGCCCTGTTTATGGGCTTCTTGGGCGTGATTCAAAACGACATCAAGCGCGTGGTTGCGTATTCCACCCTGTCGCAACTGGGCTATATGACCGTGGCTTTGGGCGCGTCCGCCTATTCCGTGGCGATGTTCCACGTCATGACCCACGCCTTCTTTAAAGCCTTGCTGTTCTTGGCGGCAGGTAGCGCGATTATCGGTATGCATCACGACCAAGATATGCGCCATATGGGCAACCTGAAAAAATATATGCCGGTTACTTGGCTGACTATGCTGATCGGCAATTTGTCGCTGATCGGTACGCCGTTCTTCTCCGGCTTCTATTCTAAAGATTCGATTATCGAAGCAGCGAAATACAGCACCCTGCCGGGCAGCGGCTTTGCTTATTTTGCCGTCCTTGCCAGTGTGTTCGTTACCGCTTTTTACGCATTCCGCCAATACTTTATGGTGTTCCACGGCGAAGAGAAATGGCGCAGCCTGCCCGAACATCATGACGATCATCATGGCGAAGAACATCACGGCTTGGGCAAAAACGACAATCCGCACGAAAGCCCGCTGGTTGTTACCCTGCCTTTGATTTTGCTTGCGATTCCGTCCGTCATCATCGGCTACCTTGCCATCGAGCCTATGCTTTACGGCGATTTCTTCAAAGACGTGATTTTCGTCAACGCCGACGCGCATCCGACCATGCACATCATGAAGGAAGAGTTCCACGGCGCATTGGCAATGGTGTCGCACAGCTTGACATCGCCTGTTTTGTATTTGGCGGCTGCCGGTGTTGCCGCCGCGTGGCTTTTGTACGTCAAACTGCCGCACCTGCCCGCCAAAATCGCGCAGGCGTTCCGTCCGGTTTACGTTTTGTTTGAAAACAAATACTACCTCGATGCCCTGTATTTCAACGTTTTCGCCAAAGGCACGCGCGCATTGGGTACCTTCTTTTGGAAAGTCGGCGATACCGCCATTATCGACAACGGCATCGTCAACGGCTCCGCCAAACTGGTCGGCGCGGTTGCCGCGCAAGTGCGTAAAGCCCAAACCGGCTTTATCTACACCTACGCCGCCGCTATGGTATTCGGCGTATTGGTACTGCTCGGTATGACCTTCTGGGGATTGTTCCGATAAGGATGAGGTTTCAGACGGCCTCTTAAAACGTCGTCTGACAAACCAACCCGTACAACGATATTTTTATTCTAACCACAGGTTAACCACTATGTTTTCCAACTACCTACTCAGCTTGGCAATATGGATACCCATCGCCGCAGGCGTGCTGGTTTTGGCGGCCGGTAAAGACAGCCGTGCGCCGCTGGCGCGTGTGCTTGCCTTCGTGGGTGCGCTTGCCGGTTTCTTGGTAACGCTGCCCCTGTTTGCCGGTTTCGACCGTTTGAGCGGCGGCTATCAGTTTACCGAGTTCCACGAGTGGATTCCGCTTCTGAAAATCAACTATGCATTGGGCGTGGACGGTATTTCAGTGCTCTTTATCATCTTGAATGCGTTTATTACGCTGTTGGTGGTATTGGCCGGTTGGGAAGTTATTCAGAAACGTCCGGCGCAGTATATGGCCGCTTTCCTGATGATGTCGGGTTTGATTAACGGTGCGTTTGCCGCGCAGGATGCGATTCTGTTTTATGTGTTCTTCGAGGGTATGCTGATTCCGCTGTACCTGATTATCGGTGTATGGGGCGGCCCGCGCCGCGTCTATGCGTCGGTCAAGCTGTTCCTCTATACGCTGATGGGTTCGCTCCTGATGCTGGTTGCTATGGTTTACCTGTACTATCAAACAGGCAGCTTCTCTATTGTCGATTTCCAAAACATCAAACAGATTCCGTTGGGCGTACAACAGCTTTTGTTTGCGGCATTCTTCCTGTCATTCGCTGTAAAAGTGCCGATGTTCCCCGTGCACACTTGGTTGCCGGATGCCCACGTTGAAGCGCCGACCGGCGGTTCGATGGTGTTGGCGGCAATTACGCTGAAACTGGGTGCGTATGGTTTCTTGCGCTTTATCCTGCCGATTATGCCGGATGCGGCACGCTATTTTGCCCCTGTGATCATTGTATTGAGCCTGATTGCCGTGATTTATATCGGTATGGTGGCTTTGGTGCAAACCGATATGAAAAAACTGGTGGCATACTCTTCCATCAGCCATATGGGTTTTGTCACTTTGGGTATGTTCCTGTTTGTGAACGGCCAACTGAATGACTGGGCATTGAAAGGCGCAATCATTCAAATGATTTCCCACGGTTTTGTGTCTGCCGCGATGTTTATGTGTATCGGCGTGATGTACGACCGCCTGCATACCCGCAATATTGCCGATTACGGCGGCGTGGTCAATGTGATGCCTAAGTTTGCGGCGTTTATGATGTTGTTCGGTATGGCCAATGCCGGTCTGCCTGCAACTTCCGGCTTCGTGGGCGAGTTTATGGTGATTATGGGCGCGGTCAAAGTGAATTTCTGGGTCGGCGCGTTGGCTGCCATGACTTTGATTTACGGTGCGTCTTACACCCTGTGGATGTACAAACGCGTGATTTTCGGCGCGATTCGCAATCCGCACGTTGCCGAAATGAAAGACATCAATTGCCGCGAATTTGCGATTTTGGCGGTTTTGGCGATTGCTGTTTTGGGTATGGGTCTGTATCCGAACGCGTTTATCGAAGTGGTGCATCAGGCGGCAAACGATTTGATTGCCCATGTGGCGCAAAGCAAGATTTGAGGTGTATAAATGAACTGGTCTGATTTGAATTTAATGCCCGCGTTGCCCGAAATCGTGCTGTTTGCGCTGCTGGTGTTATTGTTGCTGGCGGACTTGTGGGTCAGTGATGACAAACGCCGTTTGACGCATTACGGCGCGCTGGCAACGGTGGCGGTTACGGCGGCGGTGCAGCTTGCCGTTTGGGAGCAGGGCAGTACGTCTTCATTCAACGGGATGTATATTGCGGACGGTATGTCGCGTTTGGCAAAAATGGTTTTATATGCTTTGACGTTTGCCATGTTTGTTTATGCCAAGCCTTATAATCAAACGCGCAACCTGTTTAAAGGCGAGTTTTACACCCTGTCGCTGTTTGCCCTTTTGGGTATGGGCGTGATGGTGGGCGCGGGGCATTTCCTTACCGCCTATATCGGTTTGGAGCTGCTGTCGCTCGCACTTTACGCCCTGATCGCCCTGCGCCGCGATTCCGGCTTTGCCGCCGAAGCCGCTTTGAAATATTTTGTTTTGGGTGCTTTGGCTTCCGGATTATTGCTTTACGGCATTTCTATGGTTTACGGCGCGACCGGTTCGCTGGAATTTGCCACAGTATTGGCAAACTCGTATAACGAACAGGCAAATGTTTGGCTTTTAAAACTGGGTTTGGTGTTTATTGTCGTCGCCGTCGCGTTCAAGCTGGGTGCGGCGCCGTTCCATATGTGGGTGCCCGATGTCTATCAGGGCGCGCCCACTTCCGTCGCCGCGCTGGCCGGCACGCTGCCGAAAATTGCCGCCGTCGTTTTCGCCTTCCGCATCCTCGTTACCGGCTTGGGTACGGTGCATCAGGACTGGTCGCCGATGTTTGCCCTGCTTGCCGCCGCTTCGCTGCTGGTCGGTAACCTTGCCGCCATCATGCAGACCAATATCAAACGTATGCTCGCCTATTCCACTATTTCACATATGGGCTTTATCCTGCTGGCGTTTATGGCGGGCGCGGTCGGTTTTGCGGCGGGGCTGTATTACGCGGTAACTTACGCGCTGATGGCGGCGGCAGGGTTCGGCGTGTTGATGGTGTTGTCGGACGGGGACAACGAGTGCGAAAACATCGGCGATTTGGCAGGGTTGAACCAACACCGCGTATGGCTTGCCTTTTTGATGCTGCTGGTTATGTTCTCTATGGCGGGTATTCCGCCGCTGATGGGCTTTTACGCCAAATTCGGCGTGATTATGGCGCTTTTGAAACAAGGCCATGTATGGTTGTCGGTGTTTGCCGTCGTGATGTCGCTGATTGGCGCGTTCTACTACCTGCGCGTGGTCAAAGTCATGTATTTTGACGAATCCGACCGCGCCCGCCCTGCCGCAGCCGGCAACAATGCCGCAAAATTCCTCTTGAGCGTCAACGCGCTGCTGTTGGTGCTGTGGGGCATTATGCCGCAAACCGTTATCGACTGGTGCGCCAAGGCGCTGGAAAATACGCTGTAAGCCGCCGAGACGGCAGCCGTATGAGGGGCTGCCGTTTTTCGGTTTCAGACGGCATCCGCAGGCCGGAATGCCGTCTGAAAGGGAAGGAAGGGAATTATGACCGTATCGATGTACATCCTTTTGCTGCTTGCCTTGATTTTTGCCAATGCCCCGTTTCTCACTGTCAGGCTGTTCGGCATTGTTCCGCTCAAGCGCAAACATTTCGGACACCACCTGATCGAGCTGGCGGCAGGTTTCGCGCTGACCGCCGTTCTTGCCTACATCCTCGAATCCCGTGCGGGATCGGTACACGATCAGGGTTGGGAGTTTTACGCCACAGCCGTCTGCCTGTACCTGATTTTTGCGTTTCCCTGTTTTGTGCGGCGGTATTTCTGGCACACGCGCAACAGGGAATAGGGTAACAATAATGCCGTCTGAAGCCTTGTTCGGACGGCATTTTTCCAATTAAAACGGGATACGAAATCTCATCTCAATCTATGTTGCGAACAATTATTTTGCAGCTCTGCTGACCTGTTTCATCCAGGCAAACAGTTCGTCCAAGTCATAATCGCCGCCGTGGCCGACATCCCAAGGCAGGGCGTAGTCGACGGTGTAGCCGTTGTTTTGCAGTTTGGCGGCTAAGACGGCGGAGACTGCCAGTGAGGTGTCGCGGTCGTTGGTGCCGACGCGGATACGCCAGTTTTGCGGCAGGCTTACGCCCGGTTTGCCGATATAGTTGAGCGGGTTCATGATTTTGACGGTTTCTTCGTCCGCGATTTCGGCGTTGGCGGCGGTATTGTGTTGCATGGAGAACGCGGTGAAGTGGCGTTTGTCGACTTTCTCTGTGCCGAAGAGTTGGTTTTCGCCCGCGCTCAAATCTACGCCGTCAAAGGCAGGCGGTGTTTTTTGGCGGCCGGCGGCTTTGGCGTAGGCATCGAAATCGACGGAGACGACTTTGCCGTTACGGACGGTCAGCCAAGCGCGGTCGCTCAGGTCTTTGCCTGCATCAAGCTGGGTTTGTGCGGATTGGGCGAGCAGACCGGCGATATGGTTTTTAAAGCTGCCGTTGCCTTGGGCATCCAGCGTCAGGGGTTTGCCTTCGGGGGATTTCAGGTTCAGGCTGTTGAGATAGGCGGGGTACAGCGGTTTGAGGAGGTCGGACAGTTTTTTCTCGTCATCGGACAGCGTGCCGGCGACCAGCTCGCGTTTGACGCGGTAGTCGAGCATGGAAATGTTCATTTTTTTGTAGTCGTTAACGCCGTTGAACTGCCATTCATAAGCCATGTCGGCATGGTCCAAATCGGTAATCGGGCAGTAGGCGGATACGGCGAAAACCTTGTCGCTGCCGTCTGCCGCGCCTAAGGCTTTGAGGTGGTTTTCGTAATCTTTTTGGTCGGCTGTTGCGCCTAAGAGGGCGGACATCGCGCCGCCCGCGCTTGTGCCGTTGGAAATGATTTTTTCGGCATCGCCGGGCATGGCTTTGTCGTTGGCTTTCAGGTAACGGACGGCGGCTTTCAAATCGACAATGGCGGCGGGTGCTTTACCGGTGGGTTCTGTCCGGCCGCGTGCGCCGGGGGATGCGACGACGTAGCCTTCGGAGAGGGCAACCAGGGCGGCGTTGGGCGATTTTTGGCCGTTTTCAGGCTCGCCGCGTTTGCCTTCTAAAGCGGGTTTGCCCGGTTCGGCGGGCATATAGCCGCCGATTTGGTTGGGCAGGAAAATCGGTGCGGTTTCGGCGTTGAAACCGTCTATCTCGCCGCCGTTGTAATAGGCTTCGGGTACATAAATATTGATGATTTCGTAACGGGTATCAACAGGATTGCGGACGTACACCACGTTTTCGTAAGCGCGGAATTTGATGGTTTGACCGTTCACTTCGATGCTTTGTTCGGTGTATTTTTGTTTGGAAAAGTCTAGGTCGTAGATGTCTGCGGTTTTGACGGAAGCGCAGGCGCTCAATCCTAGAGCGACAGAAACGGATAAGATGGTTTTGTTTAGGGCATTCATCATCATACTTTCTGAAGAGGTACACGGATATGATAAGCAATACTAGAGACCTTTGTAAAACTCCAAAAATCCCCTAAATGTCTTGATGGGAATTTAGGGGATTTGGGGGAATTTTGCAAAGGTCCCGGCATATCCGAGTCTGCTCAGTATGTGCGCGCAATCGTAAATTCGGCAAGCTGCCTGAGCCGTAATGCCTTATTGCCGAAGGGTTCGAGCAGCGCGACCGCTTCGGCAACCAGTTTGTGCGCGTATGGGCGCGCCGCTTCCAAGCCCATCAGTTTCACATAAGTCGGCTTGTCGTTGTCTGCGTCTTTGCCCGCCGTCTTGCCCAAAGTCGCCGTGTCCGCTTCACAATCCAACACATCGTCGATGACTTGGAACGCCAGCCCCAGTTTTGCCGCATAATCATCCAATATCGCCAGACTGTCTTCAGACAGATTCGGGCAAGACATCGACCCCAATACAACCGCCGCACGGATTAGCGCACCTGTTTTCAGGCTGTGCATCTGTTCCAAATCGGCTTGCGGCATCTGCCTGCCGACGTTTGCCAAATCGATTGCCTGACCGCCCGCCATACCCCTGCTTCCACCCGCTTTTGCCAACACCGACAGCATCGCCAACTGGCGTGCGGCGGGCAGTTCTGTCGGACGGCTCAATACGTCAAACGCCTGCGTCTGCAAAGCATCGCCGGTCAGTAGCGCGGTGGCTTCGCCATATTTCACATGGCAGGTCGGTTTGCCCCGGCGCAGGCTGTCGTTGTCCATCGCCGGCATATCGTCGTGAACCAGCGAATAGGCGTGAATCATCTCGATTGCCGCCATTGCCTGTCCGACCGCATCCGCCACGGACTCGCCCAATTCCGAAGCCGCCAGAACCAGCATAGGGCGCAGACGCTTGCCGCCGTCTAAAACCGCATAACGCATCGCTTCGTGCAGCGTGTGCGGGATTTCGTTTTCAGACGGCAAAAAGCGTTCCAGCAGCAGCTCTGTCTGTGCCTGCGCCCTCTGTTGCCACGCTTTCAAATCATTCGTCGGATTCAAGGTTCAACTCCTTCGGCCCGTCCGCATCCAAAACCTGTAATTTCTGTTCGACTTGTGCCAGCTTGGTTTGGCAGTATCTGACCAGTTCGTTGCCTTCCTGATAGGCGGCAAGCGCGTCTTCCAAGGGCATTTCGCCCTGCATAGACTGCGTCAGCGATTCAAGGCGTGACAAGGCTTCTTCAAACGATTTCGGTGCGTTTTTCTTCATCGTGTTTCCTTTTCGGTTGAAACCCCGCCACTTGGACATCTGTCCTTCGGGGCGGTAGAATCAGACTTTATTTGGGAGGGGTGTAAGCCCTTCCAAATCAGGACGGCACATAGGGCGGTGCTTTATGTGTCGTCCTGTGTGTTGAAACATAGTTTCGGGTGTTCCGGTAAAAAGCGGATTGTAGCATTTTTGTAAAACGGATGCCGTCTGAAACCCGAATCCGGTTTCAGACGGCATTGTTTTGTCCTGCAAACGGCAAGGCGTTACCCGAGCAGTTCGTCGGTGATGCCCTGCAAAAAGGCGAGGCGTTCTGGGCTTGCCGCCCCGGTTTCGGCGGCGGCTTTGAAGGCGCAGCCGGGTTCGGCGCGGTGGGTGCAGTTGTGGAAGCGGCATTGCCCGACAAGGTGGCGGAAATCGGGGAAATAGCGCGGCAAATCGGCGGCTTGGAGGTGGTGTAAACCAAATTCCTGCAAACCCGGGGAGTCGATGAGTTGGGTTTCGCCGTTCAAATCGTAAAGCCGGGCGTGGGTGGTGGTGTGCCTGCCGGAATCGAGCGAGGCGGAAATGTCGCCGGTACGGGCGGTTTGGCTGCCCAAAAGGGCGTTGGTCAGGGTGGATTTGCCCATACCGCTTTGTCCGAGCAGGATGTTGGTCTGCCCTTCCAAAATGGGACGCAGGCTGTCGGCGTTTTCCAGCGCGCGGGTTTCGATGACGGGATAACCCAGCGTTTCGTAGAATTTGAGTTTTTCGCGCCAAAGGGCGGTTTCGGGCAGGTCGGCTTTGTTCAGGACGATGACGGCGCGGATGCCGGCGGCTTCGGCGGCAAGCAGGGCGCGCTGTAGCAGCCGCACGCTCGGACTCGGGACGGCGGCGGTTACGATGAGGAGTTGGGTAACGTTGGCGGCAATGAGTTTGGTTTTCCACGCGTCTTGGCGGTAGAGCAGGCTTTGGCGCGGTAAAAAATCTTCAATCACGACTTGTTCGGCGTTGACGGGGCTGATGCGGACGCGGTCGCCGCAGGCGAAATCGACGCGTTTTTTGCGGGTGCTGGCTTCGTAGGTTGTGCCGTCGGGCGTGCGGACGATGTAGCGGCGGCCGTAGCTGGCGGTAATTTGGGCGGTGTCGTTCATGGTTTCTTTGGGGTTGGGTGTGGAAATGCCGTCTGAAAACGGGTGTTCGGACGGCATCGGTTCAGTCGTGCTGCCACTCGACGTGTTCGCTGAGGAAACCGCCGCTCTGGTGCGCCCAGAGTTTGGCGTAAAGCCCGCGTTTTTCGAGGAGTTCGGCGTGTGTGCCTTCTTCGATGATGCGGCCTTTGTCGAGGACGACGAGCCTGTCCATCGCGGCGATGGTGGAGAGGCGGTGGGCGATGGCGATGACGGTTTTGCCGTCCATCATTTTGTCAAGGCTTTCTTGGATGGCGGCTTCGACTTCGGAATCGAGCGCGCTGGTGGCTTCGTCAAGCAGCAGGATGGGTGCGTCTTTGAGCATCACGCGGGCGATGGCGATGCGCTGGCGTTGCCCGCCGGAGAGTTTCACGCCGCGTTCGCCGACGTGCGCGTCATAGCCGCGCCGCCCTTTGGCATCGGAAAGTTCGGGGATGAAGCCGGCGGCTTCGGCGCGTTCGGCGGCGGAAATCATTTCGGCATCGGTCGCGTCGGGGCGGCCGTAGATGATGTTGTCGCGCACGGAACGGTGCAGCAGAGAAGTATCTTGCGTAACCAGGCCGATTTGGGCGCGTAAAGATTCTTGGGTCACGCCGCTTATGTCCTGCCCGTCGATCGAAACCGTGCCGCTTTGCGGTTCGTAGAAGCGCAAAAGCAGGTTGACGATGGTGGATTTGCCCGCGCCGCTGCGTCCGATCAAGCCGACTTTTTCGCCGGGTTTGATATTCAGGTTAAAGCCGTTGAGCAGCGGTTTGCCGGCTTCGTAGGAGAAATCGACGTGTTCGAATTTGATTGCGCCTTGCGGCACTTTTAGCGGCAATGCCCGAGGCTTGTCGAGGATGGTGTGCGGTTTGGACAGGGTTGCCATACCGTCGTTGACGGTACCGATGTTTTCAAACAATCGGGCGGATTCCCACATAATGTATTGCGACAAACCGTTGACGCGCAACGCCATCGCGGTGGCGGTGGCGACCGCGCCCACGCCGACCTGTCCGTTGTGCCAGAGCCAGATGCCCAGTGCGGCGGTGGAGAGGGTCAGCGAAGTGTTGACGATGAAGCTGCACGAATGCAGCAGCGTCGCCAGCCGCATTTGGGCGCGCACCGTAACCATAAATTCTTCCATTGACTGCTTGGCATAGGCGGCTTCGCGCGCGCCGTGGGAGAAGAGTTTGACGGTGGCGATATTGGAATAGGCATCGGTAATGCGGCCGGTCATCAGCGAGCGGGCATCCGCCTGCCGCGCGGCGGTTTTGCCGAGCTTGGGAATCAGCAGGCGCATTACCGAAGCAAAACCGACAATCCAGCCGATAAAGGGCAGCAGCAGCCATGAGTCGAGCGAGGCGAGAATCACGCCGGAGGTGATGAAATACACCGACACATAAACGACCATATCGGCAACCGTCATCACCGCGTCGCGCAACGCCAGCGCGGTCTGCATGACTTTGGCGGACACGCGGCCGGCAAATTCGTCCTGATAAAAACCGAGGCTCTGGTTCAGCATCAGGCGGTGGAAATTCCAGCGCAGGCGCATAGGGAACACGCCCTGAAGGGTTTGCAGGCGCACGTTGGACGCGGCAAACGCCCACACGACCGAAAACACCATCATCGCCGCCATGGCCGCCAGTTCCCAACCTTTTTCGGCAAACAGTTCGGCGGGCGCGTATTTGCCGAGCCATTCCACGATTTTGCCCATAAATTGAAAAACCAGGGCTTCCATAATGCCGATGCCGGCGGTCAGCACCGCCAGGGCGGCGATCCATTTCCGCACCCCGGCCATACTGCTCCAGACAAACCGCCGCAAGCCTTTTTCGGGCGTTTTCGGGGCAGCTTCCGGATAAGGGTCGATTCGGGATTCGAACCAGGAAAAGATTTTGTTCAACATTGTTTTCGATTTCGGTAAAACAGTTTCAGACGGCATCAAACACAATGCCGTCTGAAAGGAAGGACAATAACGCCATTTTACGGGAAAAGCCGTCGGGAAGACAGCACGGGGCGGAAACGCAGGGTTTCGGCAGGGAAAACGCCGCGCCGCCTTCAGACGGCATTATTTCAGCAGGTTTTTCAGGGCAAGGCGCACGCCTTCGCCCACGTCCGCCCCCTTCGGAACGCCTTTGACCGCCGCTTTTGCTTCGCGTTCGCTGTAACCCAGCGCAAGCAGCGTGCTGACGATGTCTTCCGTTTCGTCGGCGGCGGGTGCGGCGGCAAACAGCCCGTCCGTTACCGTATGCGCGACCAGCTTGCCGCGCAGTTCCAAAACCATACGTTCGGCGGTTTTTTTGCCGATTCCTGGAGCGGAAGACAGGCGTTTCACGTCTTCTTCCGCCACCGCCCGCGCCAGCTCGTCTGCCGTCATCGCCGACAAAATGCCCAAAGCCGTTTTCGCGCCGATGCCGCCGACCTTGATCAGTTGGCGGAAGGTCTTGCGTTCTTCCGCAGTGGCAAAACCAAATAAAAGATGTGCGTCTTCCCGAATGATAAGTTGGGTAAACAGTTGTACGCTTTCGCCCACGGGCGGCAGGTTGCAGAAGGTCTGCATCGATACGTCGGCTTCGTAGCCGACACCGTTGACATCGATGACGATTTGCGGAGGGTTTTTTTCAACCAGTTTGCCGGTCAGCCTGCTGATCATAATGTGCCGAATCCTGAAGTGTCGGGTGCAAAATGCCGTCTGAAACCGGTTCGGGCTTCAGACGGCACGGATTGTATCAAATTCAGTCGTCGCGGCGGGAGGAAATCACGCGGCCGGTGCGGGCATCGACAACGACTTTGTATTCCTGTCCGTTTTTGACGATTTCGATATCGTAATGCGGACGGCCGTTGTCGTGTTCGAGATCGATGTCGGTGATTTTGCCGCCGATACGCGCCAACGCCGCTTTTTCGGCTTGGGCGCGGCTGATGATTTTGTCTTGTTTGTCGTGTTGGTGTGCGGCGTGTCCGTGGTCGTCATCGCCGTGTCCGTCGTGGTGGGCGAGTGCGGGGGCGGAAATGCCCATCAGTGCGGTTGCGGCGGCGGTCAAGAGAAGGTGTTTGATGTTCATATTTTGCCTTTGTAAATCGGGGGTTGGAAAATGCGGATATTAATAAGGCATCAAATGACCGTCAGCCGGCGGTCAGTACCGCCCGAACCATACCGCGCGCCTGAGCTTCGGCTTCGGCGGCGCGTTCCTGCGAGGCAAACGGGCCCATTTTGACGACGTATTCGTAACGGCGTTTTTCAATGGCGAGGTTCGGGCTTGATGTCGAAGCGGCGAAGTTTTGGGCGGCCTGGTTCAGATAGGTTTGTGCTTCGTGTTCCGTACCGAAGGATTTTAAGTCGATAAAGATGTCTTTGCCGGCGGACGGTGCGGATTGGCCCGGGACGATTTGTTCGATTTTGACGTGCGCCGTCCCTTGGCTGACAAAGCCCAATTTTTGCGCGGCGGCTTTGGATACGTCGATGATGCGGTTGCTATGGAAGGGGCCGCGGTCGTTGACGCGGACGATGACGCTTTTGCCGTTTTTGGTATTGGTTACGCGCACATAGCTGGGGATGGGCAGGGTTTTGTGGGCGGCGGTAAAGGCGTTCATATCGTATCGTTCTCCGCCGGAAGTTTTGCGCCCGTGAAACCTGCCGCCGTACCACGAGGCGTTGCCGGTTTGCGTGAATTCGGCAACTTGGTTTATCGGCGTGTAGCGTTTTCCGGCGACTTTGTAGCTGCGGTTGGCGGAGGCGTGCAGTTTTTCTGCCTTGACCACTGCGTCGGCGGATGCCGTCTGAAGGGAATGTGTGCCGAATGCGGCGGTGAGGAGGAAAAGGGTTTTTCGGGTTAAAGTCAAAACGTGTTCCGTTCTTGAGTTAAAGATGAATGGGCATCGTGTCCGGACGGGTTTTCAGACGGCATGAACTTGCGTTCAAACGCCGCCCGCGTAACCGTGTTGCCGCCACGCTTCAAAGAGAATCACGGCGACGGTGTTGGACAGGTTCATACTCCGGCTGCCGGGCTGCATAGGCAGGCGGATTTTTTGCGCGGCGGGCAGGCTGTCGAGGATGTCGGCGGGCAGCCCGCGCGTTTCCGGCCCGAACAGTAAAACGTCGCCTTTTTGAAACGCCGTTTCATCGGGACGCGCCGTGCCTTTGGTGGTCAGGGCGAAAATGCGCCTGCCTGCCAGCGCCTTGAGGCAGTCGTCGAAGTTTTCGTGCACCGTCAGGCTGGCGAACTCGTGGTAGTCGAGTCCGGCGCGTTTCATTTTGGCGGAATCCAATGGGAAACCGAGCGGTTTGACAAGGTGCAAATCCGCACCGGTATTGGCGCACAGGCGGATGATGTTGCCTGTATTCGGGGGGATTTCCGGTTGGTATAAAACAATGGTAAACATAAATATCAATCACTTATAGGCGCGTAACCTTGCCACAAGGCGGCATAGGTGTCAAAAAATTTAGTTATTTTTTCATTGGCGTGCGTGCCAGCGTCCAGCAGCAGACGCGGCGCGCGCCCGATTTTTTCAGCATCTTCGCCAGTTCGTTCAGTGTCGCGCCGGTGGTAAAGACATCGTCGATTAACAAAATATTACAGCCTTTCGGCAGCGGTTCGCGGATTTCAAAGGCGTTTTTGATGTTTCGCCGCCGTTCGCTGCCTTTGAGCGTGCTTTGCGGCGGCCGGTGGCGGCGGAAAACGGTGTGTCGGGGCAGCGTGCGCCAACCGTAATGCTGCGCCAGCAGCCCAACGATGCTTTCGCTTTGGTTGAAGCCGCGTTGCAGCAGCCGTTCTTTGCCCAGCGGTACGGGCAGGACGAAATCGAAACATTCGTCTGCAAGCCTGTCGGGCGGATTCTGCATCATCAGGTCTGCCAACGGGCGCGCCATACTCAAATCTGCCAAGTGTTTCAGCGCGCGTATCATATTGCTGACGGGCAGTTCGTAATACAGCGAAGCCCACATCCGGTCGAATGCGGGCGGTTTTTTCTGGCACGCGCCGCATACCGATCCGCCTTGGATGTGTCTGAAACACAGGGGGCAGCTGTTTGCCGCGTCGGTGCGGTATGCCGCCAAATCGTCGCGGCAGCCGCCGCAGATGCCGTCTGAAACGCCGGACGAACCGTGGCATAATACGCAACGCCTGATAGTGGGCGCGTCTGCAATGCGCCGCCAACAAGAGAGAAAATCCATGCCTGATGCCGTCAAAAAAGTTTACCTGATACACGGTTGGGGGGCGAACCGCCACGTGTTCGACGATTTGATGCCGCGCCTGCCCGCAACGTGGCCGGTGTCCGCCGTCGATTTGCCCGGACACGGCGACGCGCCCTTCGTGCAACCCTTCGATATTGAGGCAGCCGCCGATGCTGTTGCCGCCCAAATTGACGCGCCGGCCGACATTTTCGGCTGGTCGCTCGGCGGATTGGTCGCGCTGTATCTGGCGGCGCGCCATCCTGACAAAGTCCGTTCGCTCTGCCTGACGGCGAGTTTCGCCCGGCTGACGGCCGCCGAAGACTATCCCGAAGGGCTTGCCGCGCCTGCATTGGGCAAAATGGTCGGTGCGTTCCGTTCGGATTATGCCAAACATATCAAACAGTTTCTACAATTACAGCTTCTGCACGCGCCCGATGCCGCCGAAATCATCGGCAGAATCCTGCCCGATTTGGCACGGTGCGGCACGCCCTCCGCCTTACATGAAGCTTTGGACGCGGCGGAAAGGGCGGATGCGCGGCATTTGTTGGACAAGATAGATGTTCCGGTACTGCTGGTGTTCGGCGGCAAAGACGCGATTACGCCGCCGCGTATGGGCGAGTATCTGCACCGCCGTTTGAAGGGCAGCAGGCTGGTTGTGATGGAAAAGGCGGCACACGCGCCGTTTTTAAGCCACGCGGAAGCGTTTGCCGCGCTGTACCGCGACTTTGTGGAAGGGGTTTGAGATGAACCATCAGGACGCACGCTGGCAGGTTCACCGCCATCTTGCCGAACATACCGACCAACGGCTGACACTCGTCCGCAACGCGCCCAAACATATCCTGCTTGCCGGTGCGGATGCGGACATCAGCCGCAGCCTGCTGGCGAAACGATATCCGCAGGCGGTATTTGAAGAATACGATTCCCGTGCGGATTTTTTGGCGGCTGCCGCAGCCGTGCGCAAGGGCGGTTTTTGGCAAAGGTTTACGGGTAAGGGCGTGGTGCAACACTGCCAATCCCCGACCGCGCCGCTGCCCGAAGCGTGTGCCGATATGTTGTGGTCGAATCTCGGACTGTTGGCGGCGGAACAAATCCTTCCTGTGCTGCACAACTGGGCGCGCGCGCTGGAGACGGACGGGCTGCTGTTTTTCACCTGCTTCGGGCGAGATACCTTGGCGGAACTGAAATGCCGTCTGAAAGAAAATGGCATTGAAAGCCGCAGCGCGCTTTTCCCCGATATGCACGACTTGGGCGATATGCTTGCTGAAAACGGGTTTTACGACCCCGTTACCGATACGGCGAAGCTGGTGTTGGATTACAAAAAGGCGGAAACGTTTTGGGCGGATATGGACACGCTGGGCGTTTGGCGGGCGATGTCGTGGAACGATGAAAACGCCGCGCGTTCGTGTGTCGGGACAATATTTGAACGGGAAGGCGGTTTGAGTATTACGCTGGAAACAGTGTACGGACACGCCGTGAAAAAACTGATGCTGCCGCAAGGGGAGAACGTGGTGCAGTTCTTTCCGAAGAATGGCTTAACTAATCCATCAGTAAAAAAAGGGATAAGGGTAAATAAATGAATGAGTTAAATGGAAGGATTTTATCAGTAAAGGGGCTTTTCTTCATATATGACGAAACGGATCTTGATATTGATGTCCAACGTCCCGATGAAATACAGTTTGATTTGGAAGGGATCTCTGTTTTATTTAAGTGTAATGGCAGCGAACCGAATCTGTCTTATGAAATCAACAAGGAAGCTGAAAACGTATCTTTAGGTAGTTATGGAGAGCTTAAAATATTCGATTTAACCGATTTTGATTTTTTTGGTTTCCTTAAAGATGAAGACCTATTGGAAATGAGAAAACTATATCTTGATGATGATGAAATCGGGTTTCGGCTAATTTTTTCCCAATCAGTGTTGAATATGATTAATTGGGGAGATGAATTTTTTTTGTTTAAAAACTTACCCGAATTTTTAATAAATGAAAATCTCCATGAATAAAAATTTAGGGGCTGTACTAGATAAGATGATGTGCAGATGCCGTCTGAAGCCGTCTGAAGCCGTTTCCAGGTTTCAGACGGTATCTGTCTGTGAAAACCTACAGAAATAAAGGAAATGCCGATGTATGCCGATGCCGGAGACGTATATTGCGTCTATAACATCAGACTGAAGCAGTACACTGCCTGCCAGGTTACCCGGGTTGAAGAACACGGTGGCAAAAAAACATATGCAACCCTGCTGGCTTTGGACTGGCAGGGCAACAAACCGCTTGGGGCGGAGGAGCTGGCGGATTTGAAACCGCTTTACAAAGACTTTATGTATTGGGAACGCGGTCTGCACATGTATAAGGCAAGTGCCGTCGTGCCAACGGGATATGTACGGGTTGGGAATACCGCGCCGCTGGTCGGCGAAGACACGCAGCGGTATGCCTCTTTTTGGGGCGACGGCTACGACGTGTACCGTCAGTTGAGATGGCAGCAGATACCCGAAAAACAGAGAAAGGCATTCAAAAAAGCCGCCAAAAGCAAAAAGACCGTGATGTTTGCCGGACGGGAATACGGTATATCCAAACAGAATTTGAGCGATGTTTGGGACGATTTTGAAGACGCGATGGAACTGAAGGCGTTTCCCTGCCTGTCTTCGCTGTTTCTGACCAAATGGCATAAAAATCTATATGAATATCTGGAGGAATATCCGTTTATCACCCGATTGTGTCTGGAAAACCACGGTCAGACCGTGCTGGATTTCAGCAATACGCGCATAACCGACCTTTCTGTCGATATGACCGGCGTGGAATCGCTTTATTTGAACGAAGGCTTGGACAGCCTGAACCTGAAAGGCGAAATCAAGGAAAACTGCAAGGTCTATACCGCCGAAAAGGGCGCGGGTCTGATTTTGGAAGTGGGCAAAAGCGTTCCCAAAGTGCAGGGTTTGGAAAACCTGACCGCCGTCAACGTTATGGGCATTGCCGATTTCGATATGCAAAACCTGTCGGAAACTTATCCCAAGCTCAAAACCATACGGCTGTGGGGCAAACCGGGCAATATCGCCAATTTTTCCGCCGTATCGGGATTTGAGGATTTGGAAGTGTTCACTACCGTAGATTTGTTCGGTTTCGGCGCGGACGACATCCCGCATCCCGACCGGCTGCCGAAGCTGCACAGGCTGTGGATGAGCAGCCTGCCCGAAGAGGCGGCGAAGGCAGTGAAGAAACTTTATAAGAAACGGAAGGAAGACGGGCTGGACCTGTGGATAGAAAAAGCCCGAAAACCCGAATGGCTGGCGCAAAATTTCGACAACCCCTTCCGCGATTGGGACGGCGCGGAGCATATCCCGAAAAGCCAAGCCAAAAAAGCGGCGGAGCTGTACCGGAAAACCCGTGCCGGCGTGGTCAAACTGCTCGGCAATCCGCCTGAAAACATAGGAGGGGGGCTGGCAGAGGCGGTCAAAGCCTATACCGGAGGTTTCAACAAAATGGACAAAAAACACTTTATCGACACGGTAGAACGGGAAGATATTGCCGAGGCGTTGGAAACGATATTGGACCTGATACCGGAGGGGTCTTGTGCTGACAAGGAAAAACTGTTTGAAATATTTGATAAAAACAGGAATTTTTAAATAGGGGCAATGCCGTCTGAAACTTGGTAACGGGCTTCAGACGGCATCCCGTTCCAACACCGCCAACACCGCCGCACCGTAACGTGCGGCTTTTTCTTCGCCTACGCCGTATACGGCGGCAAGCTCCGCCAAGCCTTCCGGCTGTTTGGCGGCAATGGCGCGCAGGGCGGCTTTGCTGAGAATGCGGTAGGGTTCGGACTGTTCGTGTTTTGCCGTTTCGCCGCACCATTGGATCAGGGCGCGCATCAGGCGGCGTTTGCGTTTGGCGGTTTCATCGATGCCGTCTGAAAACGGACGGCAGACGGCGAGGATGTCCCGTCCGTATTTGGCGGCGCGTACGCTGCCCAAGCCGTGCACGCCTTCGAGGTCGGTTTCGGTTTCGGGCGTGGCGGCAAGCATATCGGCAAGGCTTTCGTCGGAGAGGACGGCATGCAGGGCGCAGTTTTCCGCCCTTGCCCGTTTATACCGCCAGGCTTCGAGTTTTTGGCGCAGTTGCTGTTCGCGTTCGGTTTGAGGACGGATGACCGCGTCGCGGCTGAAGCCGGCGGCGTTGCGGCAGACTTCGAGGATGCCGTGTCCGAAACGGTCGGTTTTGGCTTCGCCCAAGCCGTAGATGTCGCGCAGACCGTTGAGGTCTTGCGGCATTTTTTCGACAAGGTCGCGCAGGGTTTTGTCGCCGAAAATCATATAGGCGGGGATGCCTTCGGCTTCAGCCTGTTTCATACGCCAGACGCGCAATGCCTGCCACAGGCGTTCTTCGCGTTCGGTACGCAGCCAGTTGTCTTTGAGGGTGCGGACGGTGGGCTTGTCGCGCTTGAGCGGACGCAGCATCACTTCGGTTTCGCCTTTGAGGACTTTTTTGGCGGCTTCGGTCAGTTGCAATGCCTGATATCGGGTAATGTTGACGGTGAGGTAGCCGAGGCTGATGCACTGGCGGATGACGCTGCGCCATTCTTTGTCGGACAACTCCGTACCGATGCCGAATGTGGACAGTTGTTCGTGCCGGTTGCCGCGTATCCAATCGTCGCTTTTGCCGCGCAAAAGGTTGGTGATGTAACCGGCGGCAAAACGTTGTCCGGCGCGGTACACGCAGCTTAGGAGTTTTTGCACCAACACCGTGCCGTCAAACCGTACGGGCGGATGCAGGCAGTTGTCGCAATGGCCGCAGGGTTCGGATGCTTCGCCGAAATGTTTGAGCAGCAGCACGCGGCGGCAGGCGGCGGTTTCGCAGACGGCAAGCATGGCATCGAGTTTTTGCATTTCGATTTGCTTTTGCACTTCGCCGCTGTTGCCTTCGGCGATGCGTTCGCGCAGCAACACCCAATCGTTCAGGCCGTAACACAGCCAGCTCGCGGCAGGCAGCCCGTCCCGGCCGGCGCGCCCCGATTCCTGATAGAAATGTTCGACACTCTGGGGCATATCGAGATGGGCGACAAAGCGCACGTCGGGTTTGTCTATGCCCATACCGAACGCCACGGTCGCCACCACGATAATATTGTCTTCACGCGTAAAGCGGCGTTGGTTTTCCTCGCGCACGTCCATACCCAAACCGGCGTGATACGGAATCGCGTTTAATCCGTTTTCACGCAAAAACCGCGCCACATCTTCAACCTTTTTGCGGCTTAGGCAATACACAATGCCGCTTTGCCCCGCCATTTCTTTGCGGATGAAATCCAGCAATTGTTTTTTGCCGTTGTTTTTTTCGATAACCTGATAATAGATGTTCGGACGGTCGAAGCTGGAGACAAATTCGGGCGCGTCGTCCAAGTGCAGATAATGCTTGATGTCGGCGCGCGTGGCGGCATCGGCGGTAGCGGTCAGGGCGATGCGCGGGACGTTCGGATAGCGTTCGGCAAGGATGCCGAGCTGTTGGTATTCGGGGCGGAAATCGTGTCCCCACTGGCTGACGCAATGCGCCTCGTCAATGGCGAACAGGCTGACGGTTTGTTGGTCGAGGAAACGCAAAAAGCGGTCGGTAACCAAGCGTTCCGGCGCGACATAAAGCAGCTTCAGACGGCCTTGGGCAAGCCGGTCGGCAATCTCGCGCGCCTCGTCTGCCGATGTGCCGCTGTTGACTGCCGCCGCTTCGATGCCGGCGGCGTGCAGGTTCGCCACTTGGTCGTTCATCAGCGCAATCAGCGGCGATACGACAACCGCCACGCCTTCGCGCATCAGAGCGGGAATCTGGTAACACAAAGACTTGCCCCCGCCCGTCGGCATCAGCACCGTCAAACTGCCGCCGTCTGCCAAAGTATTGATGACAGCCTCCTGCCTGCCGCGAAATTCGGGATAGCCGAATACTTCGTGCAAAATCTGTTTGGCGGTCGGTCGGTGCGTCATTGTTCCGTGCTCGGTAAGGATGTTGATCGGTCGGCGGCAATATGCCGTCTGAAATCGGGATTTAGAAGAGTTTGCCCACTTCCGCCTCAATATCGCCGGCACGCATGAACGTTTCGCCGATCAGGAAGGTGTGCACGCCGCGCGTCCGCATAAATTCCACATCCGCCTTACCCGTAATGCCGCTTTCGGTAACGACGGTTTTGCCTTCCAGCGCGGGCAGCAGCGACAGGGTTTGGTCGAGGGAGACTTCAAAAGTCCTCAGGTTGCGGTTGTTTACGCCCCACAACGGCGTGGTCAGGTTGCGGCATTTTTCCAATTCGCTTTCATCGTGCAGCTCGAGCAGGACGGTCATGCCCAATTCGTGCGCCACCGCTTCAAAGCGTTCCAATTGTTCCTGTTCCAGTGCGGCGGCAATCAGCAGGACGGCATCCGCCCCCCATGCGCGCGCCTGATAAACCTGATATTCGTCGATAATGAAGTCTTTGCGCAGCACGGGCAGCGATACGGCTTCGCGCGCCTGTTTGAGGTATTCGGGCGAACCTTGGAAATAGGGTTCGTCGGTCAGTACGGACAAACACGCCGCTCCGGCGTTTTCATAGGCGCGTGCAATCTCGGCCGGTCGGAAGTCCGGACGGATTAACCCTTTGCTCGGGCTTGCCTTTTTGATTTCGGCTATGACGGCGGGCAGGTTGAGGCGGTGTTTGCCGCGTATCGAACCGATAAAGCTGCGGACGGGCGCGGCTTCTGCGGCAAGTGCTCGGATGTGTTCGGCGTTGACGGCGGCTTTTTGGGCGGCAACTTCCTGTGCCTTGGCGGTAAGGATTTTATTGAGGATGTCGGTCATGTCGTGTTCCGTATTTGTCCGGGGAAAGGGGGGAATATTAGCATCAAACCGTTAACGCCTGTTTGTGCGGAAGCTGTCGAAATAGGACAGGACGGTCTGCGGCAGCCATTGCAGGTGCAGCCTGCCGCCGGTGCTGCCGACAAAGCCGGCGTGTCCGCCGTGTGCCGGCTGGAACAGGGTAACGGCTTCGGACACTTCGTCTGCGCGGGGCAGGGCTTCGGGCGGCAGGAAGGGGTCGTTGGCGGCATTGAGCAGGAGCAGCGGTTTGGCAACGTGTTTGAGCAGCGGTTTGCAGGAAGTTCGGCGGTAGTAGTCGTGCCGGTCGGCAAAGCCGTGCAGCGGTGCGGTGAAGCGGTCGTCAAACTCGCCCAGTGTTTTGCACCCTGCGGCAAATGCCGTCTGAAAACCTTGGAGCGAACGTGCTTTGGGTATCAGTGTGCGGAGGAAGTAGCGCGTGTAGAGCAGCCGCGTGATGCCGCTGTCGAAGCGTCTGCCTGCCGCCTCTGCATCGACGGGGGCGGATACGGCGGCAGCGGCTTGCGGCAGCGCGTTTTCGCCCCGTTCGCCCAAATATTTTGCCAGCGCGTTGCCGCCCAGCGATACGCCGACGGCGTATATTTCACGGTAACGCGCGGCAAGCGTGTCCAAAGTAAAGGCGATTTCGGCGGTATCGCCCAAGTGGTAGAACACCGGAGCGGTGTTGGCAATGCCGCCGCAGCTGCGGAAATGGACGACTGCGCCGTTCCAACCCCGATCGCGTACCGCGAGCATCAGTTCGACCGCGTAATGGCTGCGGCTGCTTCCTTCCAAACCGTGAAACAGCACGACCAGCGGCGCATCGGGCGAAATGCCGTCTGAAAAGTCGTAGGCGACTTTGGTTTTACCCGTGCTGTCGGGAAGCAGCTCTCGGCGGTAGACGGGCGCGGGGCGTTGCAGGAATTTGGCGGCAATCGTATCGGCATTGCCGTTGCGGAGGAAAAACGGTGTGTCCGGCGGTGTCAAAATCATAAGGTATCGGTTTTTCTGTTTTCAGACGGCATTGATGGTGCGGCAGCCCGGTCGGCACGGACGCGCGGAAAAAGCGTTTGCCGGCAAAAGGCGGCGCTCCGGTCAGCTTTCCACCCGTTTGAAATGGCGCGGACGGAAGCCCAAAGCCGCCAGCGAGGCGAAATACAGTCCGCCGCCGATGACAATCAGGATGCAGAGCTGCCCCGCTTTCCGCATTCCGCCGGCGTGTGCCCATTCAAACGGCAGGCAAGCCTGCGCCGCCCACAGTCCGCCGCACATCACGGCGAGCGCGAGCAGCATTTTCGCCAAAAATGCCGCCCAACCCTTGCCGGGGCGGTAAATGCCGTGTCTGCGTAACAGGAAGAACAACAATCCGGCATTGATGCACGCGCCCAAACCGATGGCGAGCGAAAGTCCGGCGTGTTTCAACGGGCCGATAAAGGCGAGGTTCATCAACTGCGTGCAGATAAGCGTGAAGATGGCGATTTTGACGGGCGTTTTGATGTTTTGCCGCGCATAAAAGCCGGGCGCCAACACTTTAATCATGATCAAACCGATTAAACCGAAAGAATAGGCAATCAGCGCGTGTTGTGTCATTTGCGCGTCAAACAGCGTGAATTCGCGGTACATAAACAGCGTCGCCACCAGCGGGAACGACAACACCGCCATTCCGACCGCCGCCGGCAGCGTCAGCAGCATGCACAGGCGCAAACCCCAGTCGAGCAGGGCGGAAAACTGTTCCGTATCTTGGTTTGCCGCGTGTTTGGACAAAGTCGGCAGCAAAATCGTACCGAGTGCCGCCCCCAGCACGCCGCCGGGCAGTTCCATCATGCGGTCGGCGTAATACATCCATGAAACGCTGCCCGATTGCAGATAAGACGCGAAAATCGTGTTAATCACCAAAGAAATCTGCGCCACGCTCACGCCCAAAATCGCAGGCGCCATCTGTTTCATGACGCGGTTGACCGCCGCATCTTTGAAATTCAGTTTGGGCAGTTTCAAAAAACCCAGTTTCGCCAACCAAGGGAGCTGAAAGCCGAGTTGCAAAATGCCGCCGGCAAAAACCGCCCATGCCAGTGCGGTAACGGGCGGATCGAAATACGGTACGAAAAACAGCGCGAATACGATAAACGACACGTTCAGAAACGTGGGCGTAAACGCCGGAATGCCGAACTTATGATAAGAATTGAGTACCGAGCCGACAAAAGAGGAAAGTGAAATCAATAAGATATAGGGGAACGTAATCCGCAGCAAACCGATGGAAAGCTGAAATTTGTCGGCATCTTGGGCAAAGCCGGGTGCGGAAACATAAATCACCCAAGGCGCGGCAAGTATGCCCAGCGCGGTAACGATGACCAGTACAAACGACAGCATCCCCGCCACATGGCGGATAAAAGCCTCCGCCGCCTCTTTCGAACGCGTTTCCTTGTATTCCGCCAAAATCGGCACGAACGCTTGGGCAAACGCCCCTTCCGCAAACACGCGGCGCAGCAGGTTGGGCAGTTTGAACGCGACAAAAAACGCATCCGTCGCCATACCCGCGCCGAATGCGCGCGCAATGACCGTATCGCGCACAAATCCCAAAACGCGCGACACCATCGTCAGGCTGCCGACTTTTGCCAAAGCTCCAAGCATATTCATTATTGTTCCTCAACAGTCGTACCCGTTTGGGGCAACGGCGCGTATTGTACGACAGAAACCGCTTCAGACGGCATCGGGTTTGATGCCGTCTGAAGCGGTTTCCCGATACGAAAGCTTCCTTTTCCGGCGGCAAACTGTATCAACACGCGGAAATGCAATAAAATAGCCGGATTCCGATTGATTTCCAACATTCATTTCCAACATCACGGAGAGCCGTATGAAATCCAGACACCTCGCCCTCGGCGTTGCCGCCCTGTTCGCCCTTGCCGCGTGCGACAGCAAAGTCCAAACCAGCGTCCCCGCCGACAGCGCGCCTGCCGCTTCCGCCGCCGCCCCCGCCGGGCTGGTCGAAGGGCAAAACTACACCGTCCTTGCCAACCCGATTCCCCAACAGCAGACAGGCAAGGTTGAAGTGCTCGAATTTTTCGGCTACTTCTGTCCGCACTGCGCCCACCTCGAACCTGTTTTGAGCAAACACGCCAAGTCTTTTAAAGACGATATGTACCTGCGTACCGAACACGTCGTCTGGCAGAAAGAAATGCTGCCGCTGGCACGCCTCGCCGCCGCCGTCGATATGGCTGCCGCCGAAAGCAAAGATGTGGCGAACAGCCATATTTTCGATGCGATGGTTAATCAGAAAATTAAGCTGCAAGAGCCGGAAGTCCTCAAAAAATGGCTGGGCGAACAAACCGCCTTTGACGGCAAAAAAGTCCTTGCCGCCTACGAATCTCCCGAAAGCCAGGCGCGTGCCGGCAAAATGCAGGAGCTGACCGAAACCTTCCAAATCGACGGTACGCCCACGGTTATCGTCGGCGGCAAATATAAAGTCGAATTTGCCGACTGGGAGTCCGGTATGAACACCATCGACCTTTTGGCGGACAAAGTACGCGAAGAACAAAAAGCCGCGCAGTAAGCCCGTTTGAAAAATGCCGTCTGAAACTTGGTTTTCAGACGGCATTTTGATTGGGTTTAAAACGTAAAGCCCGTTTCCAGTTCTTCATCGCCGACCAGTTCGACCAAGAGCGCGTAGAGCGGGGCGAGTTCGGCATAACGGCGCGATACGCGGCGCAGATAGTTTAAGAAACGCGGGATTTCCGGACGGTATTTGTCTTTGCCGTCGCGGTAGTACAGGCGTGCGAAGATGCCTGCAACCTTCAAGTGCCGCTGCACGCCCATCCATTCGAACCGGCGGTAAAACTCGTCAAATGCCTCGGGGACGGGCAAGCCGGCAGCCCGCGCCTTTTCCCAGTAGCGGATAACCAAGTCCAAGACAAATTCTTCTTCCCATTCGATAAAGGCATCGCGCAACAGCGACACCAAATCGTAGGAAATCGGGCCGTAAAGCGCGTCTTGGAAGTCTAAAACGCCCGGCCTGCCGCGCGTCAGCATCAGGTTGCGGACGATAAAGTCGCGGTGCACATAGACTTTGGGCTGCGCCAACAGGGGCGGCAGCAGCGTATCGACGGTCTGCTGCCAAAGTTGGCGTTGTTTGAATGTTAATTCGCGCCCCAATTCTTTTGCGACAAACCATTCCGGGAACAGGTTGATTTCGCGCAGCATCGTTTCACGGTCATATTCGGGCAAAACCCCTTCACGGCTTGCCTTCTGCAATTCGACCAGCTCGCCGATTGCCTCCAAAAGCAGGGCTTTGTGCGCCGCTTCGCCCTGCTCCTGAAGCATCGCGGTCAAAAACGTCGTATTGCCCAAGTCGTTCAATACCACAAACCCCAAATCCGTGTCCGCGTGCAATACCTGCGGCACATTGACCATGTCAAACAGTTTCTGCACCTTCAAATAAGGTGCGACACTCATCTTGTCGGGCGGCGCATCCATGCAGACGACGCTGCCGCCGTCTGAAAACGTTGCACGGAAATAGCGGCGGAAATCTGCATCCGCCGCCGCGAAGGACAGATCGAAGTCCCGTTCGGGATAAACGGTCTGAAGCCAATCTTTCAGTTCGGTTTGCCGTTGCATAACAGTATCCGGGCATTTCAGGTTACAATAAACGCTATTCTAACCGGTAAACCGACTCGAGGGGCGATTTTGGCTCGTTTATTTTCACTCAAACCACTGGTGCTGGCACTGGGCCTCTGTTTCGGCACGCATTGCGCCGCCGATACCGTTGCGGCGGAAGAGGCGGACGGGCGTGTCGCAGAAGGCGGCGCGCAGGGCGCGTCCGAATCCGCACAAACTTCCGATTTGACCCTCGGCTCGACCTGCCTATTTTGCAGTAACGAAAGCGGCAAACCCGAAAAAACCGAATCTGCCGTCCAAGGCAGCGGCGAAGCATCCATCCCCGAAGACTATACGCGCATTGTTGCCGACAGGATGGAAGGACAGTCGCAGGTGCAGGTGCGTGCCGAAGGCAACGTCGTCGTCGAACGCAACCGGACAACCCTTAATGCCGACTGGGCGGATTACGACCAGTCGGGCGACACCGTTACCGCCGGCGACCGTTTCGCCCTCCAACAGGACGGTACGCTGATTCGGGGCGAAACCCTGACCTACAATCTCGAGCAGCAGACCGGCGAAGCGCACAACGTCCGCATGGAAACCGAACACGGCGGACGGCGGCTGCAAAGTGTCAGCCGCACCGCCGAAATGTTGGGCGAAGGGCATTACAAACTGACGGAAACCCAATTCAACACCTGTTCCGCCGGCGATGCCGGCTGGTATGTCAAGGCTGCCTCTGTCGAAGCCGATCGGGAAAAAGGCATAGGCGTTGCCAAACACGCCGCCTTCGTGTTCGGCGGTGTTCCCCTTTTCTATACGCCTTGGGCGGACTTCCCGCTTGACGGCAACCGCAAAAGCGGCCTGCTCGTCCCGTCCGTATCCGCCGGTTCGGACGGCATTTCCCTTTCCGCCCCCTATTATTTCAACCTTGCCCCCAATCTCGATGCCACGTTCGCGCCCGGCGTGATCGGCGAACGCGGCGCGGTCTTTGACGGGCAGGTACGCTACCTGCGACCGGATTATGCCGGACAGGCCGACCTGACCTGGCTGCCGCACGATAAGAAAAGCGGCAGGAACAACCGCTATCAGGCGAAATGGCAGCACCGGCACGACATTTCCGACACGCTTCAGGCGGGTGTCGATTTCAACCAAGTCTCCGACAGCGGCTACTACCGCGACTTTTACGGCAGCGGGGAAATCGCCGGCAACGTCAACCTCAACCGCCGCGTATGGCTGGATTATGGCGGCAGGGCGGCGGGAGGCAGCCTGAATGCCGGCCTTTCGGTTCAGAAATACCAGACGCTGGCGAACCAAAGCGGCTACAAAGACAAACCGTATGCCCTGATGCCGCGCCTTTCTGCCGATTGGCATAAAAACGCAGGCAGGGCGCAAATCGGCGTGTCCGCACAATTTACCCGCTTCAGCCACGACAGCCGCCAAGACGGCAGCCGACTGGTCGTGTATCCCGGTATCAAATGGGATTTCAGCAACAGTTGGGGCTACGTCCGCCCCAAACTCGGGCTGCACGCCACTTATTACAGCCTCGACAGTTTCGGCGGCAAAGCGTCCCGCAGCGTCGGGCGCGTTTTGCCCGTTGTCAATATCGACGGCGGCACGACTTTTGAGCGGAATACGCGGCTGTTCGGCGGCGAAGTCGTGCAAACCCTCGAGCCGCGCCTGTTCTACAACTATATCCCGGCCAAATCCCAAAACGACCTGCCCAATTTCGATTCGTCGGAAAGCAGCTTCGGTTACGGGCAGCTCTTCCGTGAAAACCTCTATTACGGCAACGACAGGATCAATGCCGCCAACAGCCTTTCCGCCGCCGTGCAGAGCCGTATTTTGGACGGCGCGACGGGGGAAGAGCGTTTCCGCGCCGGCATCGGTCAGAAATTCTATTTCAAGGATGATGCGGTGATGCTTGACGGCAGCGTCGGCAAAAATCCGCGCAGCCGTTCCGACTGGGTGGCATTCGCCTCCGGCGGCATAGGCGGGCATTTCACCCTCGACAGCAGCATCCACTACAACCAAAACGACAAACGCGCCGAACATTACGCCGTCGGCGCAGGCTACCGCCCCGCCCCCGGAAAAGTGTTGAACGCCCGTTACAAATACGGGCGCAACGAAAAAATCTACCTGCAGGCGGACGGCTCCTATTTTTACGACAAACTCAGCCAGCTCGACCTGTCCGCACAGTGGCCGCTGACGCGCAACCTGTCGGCCGTCGTCCGCTACAACTACGGTTTTGAAGCCAAAAAACCGATAGAGGTGCTGGCGGGTGCGGAATACCGGAGCAGTTGCGGCTGCTGGGGCGCGGGCGTGTACGCGCAGCGTTACGTTACCGGCAGGGATACCTACAAAAACGCCGTCTTCCTTACCCTGCACCTGAAAGATTTGAGCAATGTCGGCAAAAATCCCGCAGACAGGATGGATGTCGCCGTTCCCGGCTATATTCCGAACCTGGGCTCCTCCCGCAGGCACGGGGCGCAACCCTGATTGATGATATTTTGCCGGTTCCGCAAAACCGCCCCGGCACGCCCGACAAACAACCCGCCGAACCGCAGGGCGGGTTTAACCGATAAGGAAAAACAGATGAAAATCAAAACCCTGATCATTGCGTCCGCACTGTTGGCGGCAAACTTCGGCTATGCCGCCCCGCACAAGGCAAAACCCGCACCTGCCGCCAAGCCGGCGCGCCAAGCAGCCTCCCCCGCCGGACAGGAAGGCGGCATACACTTTTCAGACGGCATCGCCGCCGTTGCCGACAACGAAGTCATCACGCGCCGCAGGCTGGCGCAGGCCGTTGCCGATGCCAAGGCAAACCTGCCCAAAGACGTGCAAATCGGTGATGAGGAATTGACCGGGCAAGTCCTGATGCAGCTGGTTAACCAATCCCTGATCGTACAGGCGGGCAAACGCCGCAACATTCAGGCAAGCGAAGCGGAAATCGATGCCGCCGCCGCGCAGAATCCGCAGCTTAAGCACCTGTCTGCCGAACAACGCCGCGAACTTGCCGACAGCATTATTGCCGAAAAAGTCCGCCAGCAGGCAGTGATGCAGAACAGCCGGGTAAGCGAGGCAGAGGTTGACCGCTTTATCGAACAGGCGCAGAAACAGGGCATTACCCTGCCCGAAGGCGAGCCGCTGCGCCAATACCGCGCCCAACACATCCTGATTAAGGCAGACGGCGAAAACGCCGCTGTCGGCGCAGAAAGCACGATTCGTAAAATTTACGATCAAGCGCGCAACGGCACGGATTTTTCCGGCTTGGCGCGCCAATATTCGCAAGACGCGGGCGCGGGCAACGGCGGCGACTTGGGCTGGTTTTCA
The DNA here is from genome assembly GCF_901482445.1 of Neisseria lactamica. Taxonomy (NCBI): domain Bacteria; kingdom Pseudomonadati; phylum Pseudomonadota; class Betaproteobacteria; order Neisseriales; family Neisseriaceae; genus Neisseria; species Neisseria lactamica. Next base: position 1,816,367 of record NZ_LR590477.1, read on the forward strand.
GACGGCGTGATGGTTGCGCCGTTTGAGGCGGCCGTCCACGCGCTCAAACCCGGCCAGGTCAGCGCGCCCGTCCGCACCCAATTCGGCTGGCACATCATCAAATTGAACGAAGTGCGCGATGCCGGCACGCCGGAAGAACGTATCCGCAACTCCGTGCGGCAATATATTTTCCAACAGAAAGCCGAACAGGCAACCGCCGAACTGTTGCGCGACCTGCATTCCGGCGCGTACATCGACATCCGTTGAAACGGTTTGAATCAAAAAGCCATACCGATCGGCAAAAATCCGGGCGGTATGGCTTTTTTGAATTTCGAGTTACTTTTACACCGTCATTCGTCATTCCCGCGCAGGCGGGAATCTAGCAACGAAAAGTAACAGGAATTTATCGGGAATGGCTGGAGTTTAAAGGTCTGGATTCCCGCTTTCGCGGGAATGACGGCATATCGGTTTTCGTGCGGACAAACCTAGATTCCCATCTGCGCGGGAATGACGGGATTTTAGATTGCGGGTATTTATCAGGAATGACGATTTAAAAGTTGCCTGAAACCTAAAAGCAATTGAAACGCAAAAACCAAATCCGCGCCTGCCGGGGAATGATGAAACAAAGAAGGCAGAAGTAAGGAATCAGGATTTTTTCCTTGAATCTGCGAAAATTATTCAGTAATTGAATGTTATTGTTTTACAATGCAGGCTTACGGTTGGGAAGCATATTTTCCGCATAAGTTGGAAAATGGCGGATTAATCGTAATTTCACGCTTTGTATTATATTAAACATAGGAATTTTAATGATGAAAAAATTATTGGCACCATCAGTACTTTCCCTGCTGGTAATCGCGGGGGGGGGGTAATTTCTAATTACTCGCTTGCAGCGACGAATTCTGATGAGACTGCGGTTGTTGCAACAAATTCTAATGGGACTTCGGTTGTTGCAACAAATGACGGAAAAACGGCAGATGCTGAAAACAAAAAACTGAAACGCGGTTTGGCGGCACAAGCCGCGTTAAGCGGTTTATTCCAACCCTACTCTGTTGGCAAGGCAAACGTTACCGCCGCTGTAGGCGGCTATCAGTCGCAATCCGCATTTGCCGTCGGTGTCGGTTACCGTTACAACGAAAAATTTGCAACAAAAGCAGGATTTGCCTTTGCACCCGGCGGCGGTGCGGCTTATCACGCCGGTGTCAATTTAGAATGGTAAGTGCCTCTAAATATTTAGCGGTAAAACATACGCTTATTAAACGGTAAGCGTGCAGGCAATGCCGTCTGAAACCTGAAACAGGCTTCAGACGGCATTTTGACGCACGAAATCGGCAGATATGACGGAAATGGAAAATACCTATCTTGTCATTTCAAAATTTCAAAATCACGGCGTTATCCGAAATCACAATCATCTCTCCGCCGTTATTTCCGCGCAGGCGGGAGTCCGGTTATTCAAAATCACAGCGTTATCTGACACAACAACAATCTTTCCATCGTCATTCCCGCGAAAGCGGGAATCTAGCAACGAAAAGTAACAGGAATTTATCGGGAATGGCTGGAGTTTAAAGGTCTGGATTCCCGCTTTCGCGGGAATGACGGGATTTTAGGTTGCGGGTATTTGTCGGAAATGGCGGTTTGGAAGTTTACTGAAGCGCAAAAACAACGGAAACCCAAAAAACCGGATTCCCGACTGTGGGAATGACGGGATTTTGGGTTGTGGGAATTTGCCGCACACGGCTTCAGACGGCATTGCCTGCCGTTTTGCCCGCAGGTGCGGCTGCCTTGATGTAGTTGAGCGCGACAAACTGCTTCTCGGCATCCAATTCGGTGATTTTGAACAATGCCTGCGATTTGGGCAGCGCGTCAAACGGAATACCGGTCGCGCGCGTGACCAGCGGCAGGCCTTCGATGCGGACGAGGTCTTCTTTCAGAATCGTCGCGGTCAGTTCGCTGATGCTTTGCTGTTGCAGGTAAACCAGGCTCCAGTAGGCTTCCATCTGCCGTTGGAAATCGGCGTAGGCGGTATAGGCGGCATCAAAGTCGCGCAGTGCGGCAAAAAGCTCGGCATCGCTGTTCTGATACAGCGGCTCGGCGGAGTCGTCGATCAGGCTGAGGAGTTGTTTTTGGTTGATGTAGTCGGCGGCGCGGCGCAGCGGCGAGGTAAACCAGCCGTAATGCTGCACGCCCATACCGATGTGCGGCTCGGATTTGGTGCTCATACGCACTTTGCCTGCCGGTTGGACGCGGAAAAGGCCGGGCAGGTCGTTGTCGTGGAGCATCTGCGCCCAAGTGCTGTTGGCCAAAATCATCATCTCGCTGACCAGTGTATCGATGGGCGAACCGCGTTCGCGGCGGACGACGGATACCTTGCCTTCCTCATCCAATTCGATGCTGTAATCGTATTGCGGCACGCGGTCGGGTTCGTATTTGCCGCGCGCTTTTTGCAGGGCGGTGGCGAATTGATAGAACCAAATCAGGTCTTGATGGTGGGCGAACATCATTTCGCCGGCTTCGTCCAAGCCGGTTTCGGCGTTGAAATGCGGCTCGATGGCTTGGATACGCAGGTTTGCGGCGATGTTGACGGCTTCGATTTTGCAGGTCGGCGTGCCGACGTTGAACTCGTTGTCCATATCAAAATAAATGCTGACGGCAGGGCGGTGTGCGCCTGCATCAAGGCTGAACGCGGCTATCCAGTTTTCGGGCAGCATAGTGATTTTGCCGTTGGGAAAATAAACCGTACTCAACCGCTGCATAATGATTTGTTCCATTTTGTCGCCCGGTTTAACGGCAAGCGACGGCGCGGCGATGTGGATACCGACGCGCTTCGTGCCGTTGCCCAAGTCGGTCAGGCTCAAGGCATCGTCCACTTCGGTGGTCGATTCGTCGTCAATGGAAAAGGCGGTAACATCGGCTTTGGGCAGGTCGGGCATTTCGGGAAGGGGAAGGTCGGGAAAGCCTGTTCCTTTGGGGAAGTATTTGATTTCAAACCCGTCTTGCAGGTATTGGGGAATGGACGTAATGCCGCCCGTTTTTTTCGCCAATTCGTAGGCGGAGGTTTTCAATGCGTCGGCGGCTTTGGTAAAGGCTTTGTAGGTCAATGATTGCTTGTCGGGCGCGTGTAAGATGGTTTTCAAATCCGCCGCGATTTCAGACGGCATCTCGCCGCGTTTCAAGGCTTCCGCCCAAGCGTCGATTTGCGCGTCTTGTTGTTTTTTGCGTTCGATGGCGGCAAGCGCTTGTTTTAAGGTTTCTTCGGGCGCGGCTTTGAACACGCCTTTGGCTTTTTTGTAGAAATACACCGGCGCGGCGTAAAGTGCAATCAAAGTTGCCGCCAGCTCGGTTTTGGTCGGCGCGTGTCCGTAATATTCTTCGGCGATGGCTTCGGCGGTAAATTCCTCTTCGCCGCATACTTCCCACAATAAATCGGTGTCAATGTCTGCCGCTTGTGCCTGCGCGTTCTCCAAAAATGCCGCCATATCGCCGTCAAACTCGGCAAAGACATTGTTTGCCTTCACTTTGGTGCGTTTGCCGTGTTGGGTATCGACTTGGTAGGTGGCATCGTTTTTTTGGACGACGGCGGCGACTTTGAATTGACCGGACTCTTCGTAAAAGATATTCATCGTGTTTCCTTTTCGGTTGAAACCCCAACCTTTAGGGCGGTAGAATCAGAATTTATTTGGGAGGGGCGCAACCCCTTCCAAATCAGGGCAACACATAGGGCGGTGCTTTATGTGCCGTCCTGTGTGTTGAAACATTTTTCGGATTTTTCTGTGGAAACTCAAGCGGGCGATTTTAGCAGATTACCGAAAATGCCGTCTGAAAAAAGGTTTGGCGCGGCTTTGCGGTGCTTGCGTTGCGTTTTTGACGGGGTACAATCGCCGTTTTTAAACGGAGGACGGAATGGAGAATGTAAACCGTGTGCCGGAGCAGGCGCGTTACGATGCCGAACGCCGGCAGGCAGACGAAGTATTGGCGGGCGTGTTTCCGGCAGTCAGTATCTTCGGCAGCGCGCGCACGCCGCAGAATCATGCGGATTATACGTTTGCCTGCCGTCTGGCGAGGCGGCTGTCGGATTCGGGTATTGCCGTTATTTCGGGCGGCGGGCCGGGGATTATGGAGGCGGCAAACAAGGGCGCGTTTGCCGGGAAGTCGGTTTCGGTGGGGCTGAACATCGTTTTGCCGCACGAGCAGAAACCGAATCCGTATCAGGACATCGCCTTGCGGTTTTCCCGTTTTGCCGAACGCAAGGCGGTGTTTTTCCGCTATTCCCAAGCATATGTCGTGATGCCGGGCGGCTTCGGGACGCTGGACGAATTGTTTGAAATCCTGACCTTGGTGCAGACGGGCAAAGTGCCGCCGCGTCCGGTCGTTTTGGTCGGAAAGGCGTTCTGGTCGGGTTTGGCGGAGTGGATAAACGCGCAGCTTTTGGCGCGCGGTCTGATTTCTGAAGGCGCGGCCTCTTTGTTCGCCATATCGGACGACGAAGACGAAATCGTTGCGTATCTGTCGGAACACGGGCTTCAGACGGCATAGCGTCCTGAGAGTGATGTATAATTGCAAACAATTTAACAAATTTTGATGTCTTTTCCGAACAGGATGCCGATATGATCAACCCCATCGCCTCGCTTTCCCCCCTAGACGGCCGTTATGCCCAATCCGTTGAAGCATTGCGCCCGATTTTTTCAGAGTACGGCCTGATGAAGGCGCGCGTCAAAGTCGAATTAAACTGGCTCAAAGCCCTCGCCGCCGAGCCGAAGATTGCCGAAGTGCCGCCCTTCAGTGCCGAAACGCTTGCCGAAATCGACACAGTGATTGAAAACTTTTCATTGGAAGACGCTGCCGCCGTCAAAACCATCGAAGCGACCACCAATCACGATGTCAAAGCCATCGAATATTGGTTGAAAAAACGTTTTGCCGAAGTGCCCGAAGTCGCCGCCGTGGGCGAGTTCATCCACTTCGCCTGCACCAGCGAAGACATCAACAACCTGTCCCACGCCCTGATGCTGCAGGAAGCGCGCGAAACCGTCATCCTGCCCAAACTTGCCGAAATCATCGGCAAACTCACCGCTATGGCGCACGACCTTGCCGCCGTCCCGATGATGAGCCGCACGCATGGCCAGCCCGCCACGCCGACCACTTTGGGCAAAGAAACCGCCAATATCGTGTACCGCCTGCAACGCCAGTTTAAAAACCTGCAAGCGCAAGAGTTCCTCGGCAAAATCAACGGCGCGGTCGGCAACTACAACGCCCATATGGTTGCTTATCCCGATGTGGATTGGGAAACCCACTGCCGCAACTTTGTCGAAATCAGCCTCGGTCTGACCTTCAACCCCTACACCATCCAAATCGAGCCGCACGACTATATGGCGGAGTTTTTCCAAACCCTCAGCCGCATCAACACGATTCTCATCGACTTCAACCGCGATGTTTGGGGTTATATTTCATTGGGTTACTTCAAACAAAAAGTCAAAGCAGGTGAAGTCGGTTCTTCCACGATGCCGCACAAAGTCAACCCCATCGACTTTGAAAACTCCGAAGGCAACCTCGGTATGGCCAACGCCGTATTGGGTTTTTTGGCGGAAAAACTACCCGTCTCACGCTGGCAGCGCGATTTGACCGACAGCACCGTCTTACGCAATATGGGCGTGGGCGTGGGCTATGCCGTGTTGGGCTTCGCCGCCCACCTGCGCGGTCTGAACAAGCTCGAACCCAACCCTGCCGCCCTTGCCGCCGATTTGGATGCCACTTGGGAGCTGCTCGCCGAGCCGATTCAAACCGTGATGCGCCGTTACGGTGTCGCCAATCCTTACGAAAAACTGAAAGACCTGACGCGCGGCAAAGGCGGCATCACGCCCGAAGTGCTGAAAGTCTTCATCGGATCGCTGGAAATCCCTACCGAAGCCAAAGCAAAATTGCTTGAGCTGACCCCCGCGCTGTATGTGGGCAAGGCTGAAGCGTTGGCGAAACGGATTTGAGCGTTTATTGAAACCGATGCCGTCTGAACGCGCGTTCAGACGGCATTTTTAAAATACCGGATATACAGGGGCGATATTTATGCAAGCTGTCCGATACAGGCCTGAAATTGACGGATTGCGGGCCGTTGCCGTGCTATCCGTCATTATTTTCCACCTGAATAACCGCTGGCTGCCCGGAGGATTCTTGGGGGTGGACATTTTCTTTGTCATCTCGGGATTCCTCATTACCGGCATCATTCTTTCTGAAATACAGAACGGTTCTTTTTCTTTCCGGGGTTTTTATACCCGCAGGATTAAGCGGATTTACCCTGCCTTTATTGCGGCCGTGTCGCTGGCTTCGGTGATTGCCTCTCAAATCTTCCTTTACGAAGATTTCAACCAAATGCGGAAAACCGTGGAGCTTTCTGCGGTTTTCTTGTCCAATATTTATTTGGGGTTTCAGCAGGGGTATTTCGATTTGAGTGCCAACGAGAACCCCGTACTGCATATTTGGTCTTTGGCGGTAGAGGAACAGTATTACCTCCTGTATCCCCTTTTGCTGATATTCTGCTGCAAAAAAACCAAATCGCTACGGGTGCTGCGTAACATCAGCATCATCCTGTTTCTGATTTTGACTGCCTCATCGTTTTTGCCAAGCGGGTTTTATACCGATATTCTCAACCAACCCAATACTTATTACCTTTCGACACTGAGGTTTCCCGAGCTGTTGGCAGGTTCGCTGCTGGCGGTTTACGGGCAAACGCAAAACGGCAGACGGCAAACAGCAAACGGAAAACGGCAGTTGCTTTCATCACTCTGCTTCGGCGCATTGCTTGCCTGCCTGTTCGTGATTGACAAACACAATCCGTTTATCCCGGGAATGACCCTGCTCCTTCCCTGCCTGCTGACGGCACTGCTTATCCGGAGTATGCAATACGGGACACTTCCGACCCGCATCCTGTCGGCAAGCCCCATCGTATTTGTCGGCAAAATCTCTTATTCCCTATACCTGTACCATTGGATTTTTATTGCCTTCGCCCATTACATTACAGGCGACAAACAGCTCGGACTGCCTGCCGTATCGGCGGTTGCCGCGTTGACGGCCGGATTTTCCCTGTTGAGTTATTATTTGATTGAACAGCCGCTTAGAAAACGGAAGATGACCTTCAAAAAGGCATTTTTCTGCCTCTATCTCGCCCCGTCCCTGATACTTGTCGGTTACAACCTGTACGCAAGGGGGATATTGAAACAGGAACACCTCCGCCCGTTGCCCGGCGCGCCCCTTGCTGCGGAAAATCATTTTCCGGAAACCGTCCTGACCCTCGGCGACTCGCACGCCGGACACCTGCGGGGGTTTCTGGATTATGTCGGCAGCCGGGAAGGGTGGAAAGCCAAAATCCTGTCCCTCGATTCGGAGTGTTTGGTTTGGGTAGATGAGAAGCTGGCAGACAACCCGTTATGTCGAAAATACCGGGATGAAGTTGAAAAAGCCGAAGCCGTTTTCATTGCCCAATTCTATGATTTGAGGATGGGCGGCCAGCCCGTGCCGAGATTTGAAGCGCAATCCTTCCTAATACCCGGGTTCCAAGCCCGATTCAGGGAAACCGTCAAAAGGATAGCCGCCGTCAAACCCGTCTATGTTTTTGCAAACAACACATCAATCAGCCGTTCGCCCCTGAGGGAGGAAAAATTGAAAAGATTTGCCGCAAACCAATATCTCCGCCCCATTCAGGCTATGGGCGACATCGGCAAGAGCAATCAGGCGGTTTTTGATTTGGTTAAAGATATCCCCAATGTGCATTGGGTGGACGCACAAAAATACCTGCCCAAAAACACGGTCGAAATACACGGACGCTATCTTTACGGCGACCAAGACCACCTGACCTATTTCGGTTCTTATTATATGGGGCGGGAATTCCACAAACACGAACGCCTGCTTAAATCTTCCCACGGCGGCGCATTGCAGTAGCCTGCCTTCTTGTCGGATATTGCCTTTGGCAGCCTATGCCGCCGTTTGCCCTTCGTGGCGGCGGCGGTTTTTATTTTCCCTCCCCTGCGGGAGGGAATTTTGAATCAAAACCCCAATTGCCTTTCCAAGTTTTCCACCAGATTGTCATCCAGTTCCAAAGCCTGCGACAGGCGGGAGAGGAAGACGGTTTCTTTCCGCGACAAATCGGCACATACCAGTCTTGCCGCCAGATAGGCCTCCGCCGCCAGCGCCTCATCGTTACCGACGGAGGCGGCGATGTCTTCGATGCTTGCGGGAAGGCGGTATTCGGCGGCGAGCCATGCGGCGGTTTCGGGGTCTGTGCCGCTTTCCTGTCCGATAGTCCGGCGTTCGGCTTCGTCTATCATGCCGTCTGAAGCGGCGGCGGCTATCATGGTGCGCAATACGGTGCGGCTGTATGTTTCTTCAGTTTCTCCGGCAGGTTGGAAATCGCTTTGTGTTACGGTTGCCCGCCCTTTGTTTTGCTGCCACATCTGATAGCCCCGGTAGGCGAGGTAGCCCAAAGCGGCGGTCGAACCGATTTTGGTGATGGTTTTGCGGTTTTTACCGTTCAGCAGCATGGAGGCGGCACCGGCAACCGGCGCGCCTCCGCCGAATGAATTGAGCGGGCTGTCGGAGAATGTGTTGCCTTTTTTTGAACCGTGCTTAAGACTTGGTTGAGCAGTCGGGTGAAGTTCATGATTTGATAAACTCTCCAATTTTTCTAACAATTTCGGTTACTAGGGCATTCCCCATAAAGAACATACGCATTTTGTCCGAGACATCGGCAATAGAGCCATCTGCTAGTTTTTTCTTTGCTGTCCAGTTGTCTGGAAAATCTTGCAGCCTCTCCGCTTCGATAGGTGTGAGAAGACGATATTTGTCATGCACTTTTAGAAGGTGGGTGGAGCGGTTGACAGATCCTTCAGAGGTCAACATGGTACGCGCAGGAAGATTCAGGTCGTCATAAGGCGACATACCGCCTTCGGAGTAGATATAGGTATGACCGTCGGCAGAAATCCGCTCGATTTTTTTTGATCCTCGCAGGTATTGGAATTTTTCTAGTGTTGTAGAATCTGTCAGGAAATATTTCTTTGGGACATCCTCTTCATTTTGCAAGATTTCCCTCAGCGTAATCGGTTTGCCGTCGTAATCTGGTTCAGTGTCGACAGAATAGTATTTTCCATGGCGCATGATGCCGGTATTCCAAACCGTTCCAGTAAAGTTGTCCGATACATCGACAATATCTTCAGCTAGTTCGTGGTAAACCTGACGGTTCTTTAGAGGTGCAGGTTTGACTGGAAATTGTGTTGCAAACAGACCAGTATGAAAAAGGTAGTCATCGTACTTGTTTTTTTCAAAGACGGGGGCTTTATTCTCGCATTGCTTATCAATTTGCTTGGCAAAATCCGTATCGTTGCGGTAAACGAAAAAGAAAACGCGGCGACGGCGTTGGCTGCGTCCGTATTCGGCTGCGTTGATAACCCGCCATTCAACGGAGTAGCCTAAATTGGCAAAGGCTGCCAGCATGATGGCAAAATCACGTCCCCGCTGTTTAGACGGTGCTTTTAGCAATCGGTCAACATTTTCAAGAATGAGGTATTTGGGGCGAATGATGCGGGTGGCACGGATGATTTCCCAAAAGAGAACTCCTTTTTTCCCCTCGATTCCTTGCTCGTTTTTTTTACTGCGGGCAACAGAATAGTCTTGGCATGGAAAGCCTCCGACAATCATATCGGCATCCATTTCGGAAAATTTTTCATTTGTAATGTCTGCGATGCTGATGTTGATGTTTTCGCTGTTTGGGAAATGGTAATCGTAAACCTCAAAAGCATCTTGAGATTTTCGGGAAGGTTCCCATTGGTTTGCCCATTTTGTTTCAAACAAGTCTTTGTTCGCATTTTCGAGTCCGATTCGAAAACCACCGACACCGGCAAATAATTCAAGAACTTTCATTTTTTTCTGCCTTGATTTTTTATTCTTCCAAGACTATATACCATTTCGAAAAATCGATCAAGTTGAAAGTATTTAGGACAGGCTTTATGCCGCAACAGAGAACGGGGGAATAAATGAGCAAGGACTTATTTGATTATGACGACAGTAAAGTTGAAAGCGTTTTGGAGTATTCCGAACGGCTGCTTAATCGGAAGTTTTCCGAGCTGATGGAAGAATATAGGAAATCTCCGTACAAAACGTATCAAGATTATGTGAATAAGACAGTTTCAACAATGGATGATAAACCCATTAGTATGAGGTCTAAAGGTCAGTACGGAAATTACATTGAAAAATACTTTTTCGGCTATCTGCCCAATAACGATTCGACACCAGATTTTGAAAAAATAGGCGTGGAGTTGAAAGTTACTCCTTTTAAGATAAATAAAAATGGCACAATCAGTGCAAAGGAGCGCTTGGTATTAAATATCTTGAATTATGAAACAGAAAATTTGGATGATTTCTACAAAACCCATCTTTGGCAAAAGTGCCAAAACCTTCTTTTACTGTTTTATAACGGTCTGATTTCTGGACAAACTATGGAAGATTACAGTATCGAAAAAATCTTCCTGTACGAATGGTTTGAAGAAGATATGGCTGTCATTCTTGAAGATTATCAAAAGATTACGAAAAAGATTAAGGATGGAAACGCCCATCAGTTATCTGAATCTGATGGTAAATATTTATCAACTTGTACCAAAGGGGAGGGGCACGGAAAGGATTTTCGGAAACAGCCGTTTGGTAACGAACTAGCGAAACAGCGAGCTTGGGAATTGAAAGCTAGCTACATGACCAATCTTATCCGAAATAGAATTTTCAACCAGGGAGGGCAGGAGGACGAAAGTATAACGGAAACCTCTCGAGGTAAGGAAAAATCTTTTACGAAAATAATCGAGGAAAGAATCTCTGTTTACAAAGGGTGTTCAGAGAGCGAGCTTTATAAATTATTTAAAGTCAATCCGAAAGCTAAAGGGAAAAACAGCATATTGATCCGAAAAATATTAGGCTTGACGGGTGATATTGAAAAAACACAGGAATTTCAGAAGGCAAATATGAATTTGCGGGTAATTCGGGTGGATAAAGAAGGGTTGCCCAAAGAAGATTCGCCATTCAAAACCTATCAATTTAAAGAATTGTCTGAAAATGACAATTGGGAGGATTCTCAACCTTATTTGGAAATTTTCAGCAAGCAATTTTTATTTGTCGTGTTTAAGGAAATTGAGCCTAAATTATTTGTATTGGATTCCATGAAATTTTGGGGATTTCCCGATAGTCAAATAGAAGAATTGCAACGAGTTTGGCAGGAAACGAGGAATATTATCAAAAATAGTGTGAAGCTCACCTTCCAAAATAACCGTGTTTCTACCAATTTTCCACAAAGTCGGGTAAATCAAGTAATTTTTACCAAAATCCATGCCAGCAATTCTTACTATGAGATTGAAAAAGGAAAATTTGTCGGTAAAGGAAAATTATCTGATACGGATGAATTACCGAATGGACTGAGAATTACCAAACACTCATTTTGGATGACCAAGAAATTCTTGAAAGAAGTTTTGGAAGGCAAGTGGGATTAGTGTAAGAGTAGAGCCTGTCATGGCAACGAGTTCGGCGTGCCGTATCTGCCGGGAATGCCGTCTGAAGATGTGTTCAGACGGCATTTTTTTACCCTATCCTTTTAAACGGCGGCAGGCCGGCCAATAATTGCTGCCCGTAGCGTTGCGTTTTGATGCGGTTGTCGAGGATGGTTACACGGCCGTAGTCTTGCTCGGTGCGGATGAGGCGGCCGACGGCCTGGATGAGTTTGATGCCGGCTTCGGGAACGGTGATTTCGATGAAGGGGTTGCCGCCGCGCTGTTCTATCCAGCGGTTTTGGGTTTTTTCGATGGGGTTGTCGGGCATCGCAAACGGCAGCTTGGCGATGATGACTTGCACGCAGGCGGCGCCGGGCAGGTCGAGTCCTTCGGCAAAGCTGTCGAGTCCGAAGATGATGCTGGCTTTGCCTTCTTCTATGGCCCGGTGGTGTTTTTGCAGGAGGACGGCTTTGGGTAATTCGCCTTGTACGAGCAAGAGCGGCAGGTAGTCTCCGGGCAGGCGCAGGGCGACATCCTGCATTTGTTTGCGCGAGGAAAACAGGACGAGCGTGCCGATGGCTTCGGTGGGTGAAATAAGCTTGGGCAGCCATTCGATGACGGCGGCGGTGTGGGCTTCGGGGTCTTTGGGGCTGGCGTATATGGGAGGGATGTAGAGTTCGCCCTGTTTTTCAAAGTCAAAGGGGCTTTTGAGAGCGAGGGTGGTGGTTTCGGGCAGCCATTGCAGCCCGGTTTGGCGCAGCATCAGGTTAAAGTTGCCCAAGGATTGCAGGGTGGCGGAGGTCAACACCGCGCCTGCCGCCCGCCGCCACAGGCTGTTGGCAAGGTGGGACGCGCTGCTGATGGGGCTGGCGTTGAAAATGTAGTCGTTTTTGTCGTCGGCGCGGCGGGTTATCCATTTTGCCAACGGCTCTTCGCCCTCAATGGGAACGGTAGAGAGCAAATCCCAAACCGCGCTGATTTGTTCGATACGGGCGATGAAGATGCCGAAATCGCCGGTCAGGCGGTCGAGGAGCGCGCCGTCCTGTTCTTTTTCGCGGCGCGCGGCGGAAAGCGCATCGTTCAGCCCGATAACGTGTTTGAGCAGGCTGCGCGCGGCAACGGCCGTATTGGAAACGGTGGTTTCGAGGCCTTCGGGGATTTTGCCGTCTTCCCACAGCCAAGTCGGTTCGCTGTTGGTTCGTCTGTCGTTTTCAGACGACCCCAGACTTAAAGACGGCTCTTCCGCCAAATGGAACTGCCATTCGTGCAGGCTGTCGAGCAAGGATGCGGCGGCTTCGTCGGCAAGGTTGGCAAGTTCGGCTTTATCGGTAAGCGCGGCAATTTTGCCGGTCAGCTGCGGCAGTTTTTCCAGCGTCCAAACGGCAATATTCCATGAATGTTCGGCGGCAAAACGGCTGAGGGCTTTTTTGGGCAGGTGGTGCGCTTCGTCTATGCAATAGAAACTGTTTTCGGGCGCGGGCAGAATCACGCCGCCGCCCATACTGATGTCGGCAAGCAGAAGGTCGTGGTTGGCAACGACGACATCGACGGTTTCCAAGACATCGCGTGCCAGGTAAAACGGGCATTCGGCGCGGTTGGGACAGGCGGCTTTAAGGCAGCCGTGGCGGTCGTTGGTCACTTTGAGCCAAACCGCGTCGTCGATTTTTTCCGGCCAGGCGTCGCGGTCGCCATTGAACCGTCGGGCAGAAAATTCGTCGGCAATGTCGCGCAGCAGCTTCAATTCTTCGGGCTTGGGTTTGCTGTCCCACAATACTTCCGGCGCTTCAAAACCAAGCAGGTTTTGCTGGGCGTTGTTTTGCGTCAGTTGGTAGAGTTTGTAGGGGCAGAGATAGCGGCCGCGCCCTTTGGCAAGCGCGAAGCTCAGCTCCAAACCGCTTTTTTCGACCAGAAACGGCAGGTCGCGGTCAACCAACTGCTCCTGCAAGGCAACCGTTGCGCTGCTCACAATCAGCCACTTGCCGCGCGTTTGCGCCATGATGCCGCCCGCCAAAAGATAGGCCAACGATTTGCCCACGCCGGTCGGCCCTTCGATTACGGCGATGCTCTCGCCCTCGCGCTTGGGCGGCTCGCCGCCTTCTTCACGCGCCAACGTCCGCGAAAAAGCGTTGGCAACCGCCGCAATCATTTCCCGCTGCGAAGCACGCGGACGGAAACCGGGCAGGTTTTTGCCGATATTTTGGTAATGGTCGCGGATGGCGTTTTTTTCTAAATCGGTGAGCATAGCGTTTTGTACGGCGGTAGAAGTGGGCTTATTTTAACATTGCACGGAAGCGGTACAATATCGTTGTCGGAATGGGGGTGAGGTGAATCGTGCGGACGTGGTTGGTTTTTTGGTTGCAGCGTTTGAAATACCCGTTGTTGCTTTGGATTGCGGATATGCTGCTGTACCGGTTGTTGGGCGGCGCGGAAATCGAATGTGGCCGTTGCCCTGTACCGCCGATGACGGATTGGCAGCATTTTTTGCTGGCGATGGGAACGGTGTCGGCTTGGGTGGCGGTGATTTGGGCATACCTGATTATTGAAAGTGAAAAAAACGGAAGATATTGAGTCATTCGGACACAATGCCGTCTGAAACGGAAGTTCAGACGGCATTTGTTTTAGGTTGCCGTGCCGCTTAGGGAATACCGGCGACAGGATGGGCGGGACGGCCACGGTGATCTCGAAGGTAACGGGTCTTTTGACGATTCAGGTATTGTTCGATCGGCTGCCAATCAATCACTTGATCCAACTTCAATAGTGGGAAGCGGTCGATGTGTTTGGCAATCATGGCTTGGGCGGTTTGCCGGAAGAAGGTGCTCATGAGAAATCCCCTAAATGTCTTGGTGGGAATTTGGGGGATTTTGGGGAATTTTGCAAAGGTCTCATGCTATCTGTTGGTTTTGGCAACCCAAACTATGCTTGCTGTGAAACCTGCCCCAACTATTAAATGCTGTTTTACTCCCTGCCGACCAGCAACTCCGCCAGTCTTTCGCCGAATTTCTGCAAAGATTCGTTACTGTTCAAACCGTGAGAACCGCTCGGGAACGGCAATACTGCCAGCAATGTGTCGTTTTGATTGCGCTTCCATTTTAATTTTTTTCCGACGATTTCTTCCTGACGAAAACCTGAAAGGCCGTCTGAAAACGCAACGTTAAACTCCTTATCGTAAGATGTGCCGAATCCGATAATCAGGCGCGGGCGGTATTGTTCCGCCCATTGGTTCATTTGGGCAAAGCGGTATTTGTTGCAGAAATTGACGTATTCCTGCTTGTCGGCAAAACCCGTAATCTCGGAAAACTCCTGCTGCCAAAGGCTGGCATCAGTGTTTTTAAACGCAATCGGATACAGGTTCATTTTGAAATAGCCCGAATCCGCTTTGTGTACAAACGGCTGCACTTCTTCGGCAAAGCGGCGGTAATTCTCTACCTGCCCGCCGTTTAAGGCGCACAACAGTTTGCAGACGCTGATGTTGTAAGGATAGGCAACGCATTCCTGCCAGTCTCCATAACCGAACTCCGTGTCGCCCGTGTACGGCTCTGCCGCAATCTGCCGCAGGTTTTCAACGGTGTGCCCGCCGCCCCATTCGATGCCGCATACCCACACAGACGGTTTCTCGGGCGATCCGATGTCGCCGCCGTCGCAGCCGTGAAAGTCGCGCAGCCAGTCATAGTTTTGTTTGATATCCATGTTTACTCCTAAAATTTAACGTCAATAAACTCAGAACGATTCTGCATTTTCCTTATCTGACTTAGATTTAATCCAAATTGCTTTGCAGCCGTGTCAACCAAAGTAACATTTGTCTTCTTGCAAACGTTCTCCAATTTTTGTGCTGTAAATGTATCTATCAACCCGTTATTTTGTTTGCTCCTGTGTAGTTCGTCTGCAATCAATAACCAATTCATTAATATATTTTTTCTCTCAGGTCTACCATCTTTCTCCAAAAGAGAATATTGCAAGCTAAATTGCTTGCGGCACTCAGGAAGCAGTTTCCACATACTTTTGGCTTTAGGCAGCCGGTTGTCGGCTATCAGTTTCGCAATATCCGACGGATTAAGCTCAGCCGAACCACCTGATTTTTTGTGAGATACCTTTTCTGGCAAAGCATTCGCTTCATCTTTTACAATCTCCGGCTCAGTGTTTTTCGGCTCAGTGTTTGAAGCAGATTCAGTCTGCAACCCTTCAATATTCTGTTGCAGTTTTTGGTTAAGGTCATTCAGATAAGCATCAACATAAGGCTGTACCGATTGACAAGCAGCCAGCACTGGAATCATGCAGAAAAGCAATAGTTTATTCATTTAAATAAACTCCTGTAAGCAAAAATCTTCTATATAGGTACAAAGCGTATTATGTTAAACTCACAACAATTTACATAACACCCACCACCAATATTGCTTAGCCCCACGCAGAAGGAAGGTTATTGATGAAAGTTCACGAAAAAATCCGCAAAATCCGGGAGCTGAAAAACTTCTCGCAGGAAAACATGGCCGAGCAGCTTCAGATGTCGGTAAACGGCTATGCCAAAATCGAGCGCGGGGAGGTGGGTTTGCAGATGGACAAGCTGGAAAAAATCGCCGATGTGTTGGGCATGGACGTGGTGGATCTGCTCACGGTTGAGAAAAATCTGGTGTTTCTGAATATGGAAAACCGCACCAACTCCGCCAACTATTACGCATCGCAGGAGCAGTATGTGATCGAAATCGAAAAGCTGAAGCAGCAAAACTGCTATTTGCAAGCCATATTGATGGAAAAAGAAAAACTGATTACTTGGCAAAAGCAGCAGCTTGACAGTTTGAACGAACTGATTAGAACAATCGGTCGCGGATAGGAAACCGGCGGTTTTGATGGGCGACGAAGTCGAACCCCGCCGCGCCTTCATCGAAAACAACGCCCTGATCGCGCAGAACATTGACGCGTAAAACCGTTTAAAGGAAAACCATGAGCTACCCGCAACAGGCCATAGACAACATCCTCAACCCGCCGCCGACAAACGCTGCCTGCACGCACTGAAAAACATCGCCGAGGCGGAAACGCTGTATGTGTTGGCCGACGACGAAGGCGAATGCCGTTTCTGGGTGGACGATGGTGGGGCAACTTTCCTGCCCGTGTGGCCGGAGCAGGAATTTGCCGAAATGGTGAAATCCGAGGGCGAATCGGTGTGGGAATTCGAGTTGGAAGAATTTTTGCAGGACAGCGTTCCGTGGCTGGCGGAAGAGGGATACGGCATCAGCGTTTTCCCCGTGGCCGCCCGTCCTGACAGCGTCGTGATGCCCGCCGTTGAATTTGCCGCCCGCATCAACACCATTCTGGCCGAAAGCTACGGCGAAGCGTTTGATTTGCCGTATCTGTAAGGCAAACAGCAAAAGGCCGTCTGAAAACCATATCCCAAGGTTTTCAGACGGCCTCAAACAGCGGAGACAGCCCGTGAACAAACGCAAAACGAAAAACCGCCAAGCCCGCGCCGCACGACCTGCCGTGTCGGTGCGGTGGGCGAAGCCTTTGGAAAAGCTGTTGGAAAAACTCTTTGCTATCGGCATGGTCACGGCGTTTGCCGCGCTGGTGTCGCTGACTTGTCCTTCGTCATCGATTTCTATTTTTTGCTGGCGATGGGAACGGTGTCGGCTTGGGTGGCGGTTTTGGACGTATCTGATTATTGAAAGTGAGAAAAACGGAAGATATTGAGTCATTCGGACACAATGCCGTCTGAAGCGGGAAACGGGCTTCAGACGGCATTGCCGCGCTTATACGCCGGCGACGGGGCGGGCGGGATAGCCGTGGGTATCGACCGAACAGGCAAACCGCCAAGGCGTGTGGACGGTGTCGGCGGACAGGTGGGCGAGTTCGGGAATGTGCCGTTTGATAAAAGTACCGTCCGGGTCGGTACGGTATGAGGCGGCGGCAATGTCGGGGCAGGTGTGCCGTGAGGCGGCAAGCCGCCAGTTGCCTTGGTTGATTGCCGCATCGAAATCGGTCAGCTGCCGGGCAAACCATATTTCGCCTTCGCGGCGGGGGAGGTTTAAAACGTGGCAGAAAAAATCCGCGCTCAAGCGTTTCAGGGCGGGGTGGAGGCTGCCGGTTTTGTGCAAACAGCGCATCGCGGCATCGATAATCGGAATGCCGGTCCGGCCCTGCTGCCAAAGCGTCAGGCGCAGGGTGTGTTCCGGATTGCCGTCTGAAGGAGCATCGTCCGCGTGTTGCAGGGCAAGTTGAAGGAAAAAATCTCGGCGGATGATGTTGTCCGCCCACGCGTTCAGACGGCGTTCGAGGCTTTCCCGCGCGAGCAGGCGCGGCGAGATGCAGCCGGCACTCAAATACGCGCCCATCAGCGAAGTGTTTTTGCGCGAGGGGAAATCCTTTAAGACGGAGTAGGAATCCGCCTGTTCGAGAAACCGCCGCCACTGCCGCCAAGCCGCCGTTTCGCCGCCGTTTTGCGGCAGGAAGATGCCGTCTGAAAACGCGGCAGGCTGCGGGGCGGGCAGGTTTTCGGGGAAGGGTTGGCGGTATGCCGCGAATAGGTCCGAATCGGCGGGGGGGTGCTTGGAAAAGCGGTCGAGCCATACTTCGCGGTAGCGGTTGAAATCGGTGTGTGCCGTACCGTTGTCGGGTATCAGGTCGGTGTTGTCGAAAACGGAACGGTCGTTGACGAAGGTTAACGCGATGCCGTGTTTGTCCAATTCGTGCCAAAGGGCGTTGTCGGCGAGTTTGTCGGCAAAAGTATGGGATGCGTCGGCGATGACGGTGCGGATATTGAGGCGGACGGCGAGCCGGACAAGCCCGGCAGGCGATGCCGCCGTGTAGAGCGGGATGCCGCGCCCTGCGAGCACTTGGGCGAGTTCGGCGGCGGATTGGCGGTAGAACGCGGTGCGGCGAGGGTTGCCTGTTTCGGCATCGTCAATCCAAATGCCGATAATGGGCGAACCTTCGGCAACGGCGGCGCATAAGGCGGCGTTGTCGCGGATACGGAGGTTTTGCCGGAACCAGACGAGCGTATACATAGCGTGTGCAACAGTGGCGGCGGTTTCAGACGGCATTTCGGCTGCCTTTCCTGCTGGCGATTTTTTCGTTCAGGAAATCGATGAAGCTGCGGACTTTCGCACTCAAAAACGCCCTGTCCGCATAAACGGCGTTCAGTCGGACGGTCGGGGTGGCGTATTCGGGCAGCAGCCTCACCAGCGAGCCGCAACGCAAATCGTGTTCCACCGCCCAAAACGGCTGATAACCGATGCACGCGCCCGCCTTAATCATTTCGCGCATCATCAGCGTATTGTCGGTACGGATGACGGGGGTCAGCTCAAGCCGGTATTTTTTGCCGTCCGATTTGCGGGTGATGTCGAGTTTCTGCTGGTTGGTGTAGGTCGGCAGGACGGCGGGCAGCCCCGCCACTTCTTCCGGCGTTTCCGGTACGCCGTTGCGCCTCAGGAAATCGGGCGAGGCAAGCAGGGCAAATTCGATTTCCGCCAGCGGGCGCGCAATCAGCGAAGGGGAAAGGGTTTGGGAAACGCGCAACGCCAAATCCACGCCTTCGGCAATCAAATCGACGTGGCGGTTGTCCAAAATCAGTTCTAATGTTACTTCGGGATAACGTTCGCGGTATTCTGCCAGCCAGTTGCATATCAGGCTGCCGGCAAACCACAGCGGCATCGTTACGCGCAGCAGCCCCTGCGGTTTTTCCGTCCCTCCGGCGGCTTTTTGGGCGGCATCGTCGAGCGTGTCGAGCGCGTAACTGCATTGCCGGTAGTATTCTTCCCCGGCTTCGGTCAGGCTGAGGTTGCGGCTGTTGCGGTGCAGGAGTTTGGCTTGGACGGTGTTTTCCAAGTGGCTGACGTGTTTGCTTGCCATTGCGGTGGAGATGCCGAGCGCGTCGGCGGCGCGGGTGAAGCCGCCGCTTTGGACGACTTGGCGGAAAACTTTGAGGCTGAACAGGGTGTCCATATTTTCTTGTGTGGAAAAGTTGTATCAATAAAAGCAGTATATATTTGAAAAGGGGAAACATCTATACTCTGCCGTCTGAAATGAAGACAAATATCGAAGGAGCTTTTATGTCCAATTGCTGCAACCGTATCCAACCTGTTCTGCTTTCTGTTTTGCGTATCGTAACCGCCTACCTATTTTTGTTGCACGGTACGTCAAAATTCTTCGCCTTCCCCATTGAAATGGGCAGCGGTTCGCCCGAAGGGTTGATGCTGCTTGCCGGTATTTTGGAAGTCGTCGGCGGCATTTTGCTGGTGTTGGGCTTGTTTACGCGCCCTGCCGCGTTTGTTTTGTCCGGCCAGATGGCGGTTGCCTATTTTATGGCGCACGCTTCCGGCAATGCTTTGTTCCCGATTGCCAACGGCGGCGAGTCCGCGGTGCTGTTCTGCTTCGTATTCCTCTATATCGCGGCAGCGGGCGGCGGCGCGTGGTCGCTGGACAGGCTGTTTTTCAAGCGTAAAGCCTGAACCGTGCCGTCTGAAGCGTATTTTACGAATGTTTTTGGAAGGAAAAGAAATGAGCCGCCAATCTCTGCAACAGGCTGCGGAAAGCCGCCGTTCCGTTTATTCGCTAAATAAAAACCTGCCCGTCGGCAAAGATGAAATCGTCCAAATCGTCGAACACGCCGTTTTGCACACACCTTCTTCGTTCAATTCCCAATCTGCCCGTGTAGTCGTGCTGTTTGGCGAAGAGCACGACAAAGTGTGGCAATTTGTCGAAGACGCGCTGCGTGCCGTCGTGCCTGCCGACAGTTTTGAACCGACCGCGCAAAAATTGAAGCTGTTTAAGGCGGGTGCGGCAACTATTTTGTTTTATGAAGATCAAAATGTTGTCAAAGGTTTGCAGGAGCAGTTCCCTGCTTATGCCGCCAACTTTCCCGTTTGGGCGGACCAGGCGAACGCGATGGTACAGTATGCCGTCTGGACGACGCTTGCCGCCGCCGGCGCAGGTGCAAACCTGCAACACTATAATCCGTTGCCCGATGCGGCGATTGCCGAAGCGTGGAATATCCCCGAAAACTGGCTGTTGCGCGCGCAAATGGTCGTCGGGGGAATCGGTGCGCCTGCCGGAGAAAAAACGTTCCAACCCGTTGCAGAACGTTTGAAAGTGTTCGGCGCATAATTTCGCGGTCAAAAAAATGCCGTCTGAACCCTGTTCAGACGGCATTTTTCAGTATCAGGCGGCGAGTTTTTCGCATTCTTTGATACAGTCGAGGCAGGACTCGTAACAGGCTTTGCATTCCATATGGTGGGCGGCGTGTTCTTTACAGGCTTTGGCACATTGTTTGCACGCATCGAGGCATACTTTTGCCGCGTCGCGTGTCAGAGGGGAATTTTGTGCGGCAAGGTCGTGCACCGCGCCGCATAAGGCAAGCATCTGGCGCACGGCAACCGCGCAGTCGGACATAGACGTATCGCCCTGGGTAAGCAGGGACAGGCAGTGTGTCAGGCAAACCTGTCCGGCATCCAGACAGTGTGCGGCAGTTTGGCGGACGGCGGTGTAGGCGGATGCGGCGGCAGGCTGCATATCGTGATGATGGTGGTGGTCGGCGTGTCCGTGTGCACGCGCGAAAGAGGCGGCGGAAGCCAGGGAGACGGCAGCGGCGCTGCCCAAAAATTGACGACGGTTCATAATGTTTCCTTTATGGTTTAAGAAAGTGGGGCAGGCACAAGGCACTCCCCCGCATACTGCCCCGACCGTGGGGCTTTTTTGAACAACCGGCTGATTTTGCCGGTGCGGGATTGTCACACGGGCAGGCAGGTTCGGCTGTTCGGAAAGTTAAGAAAAGGCGCGCCGCCCCGTTTCAAGATGATGCAAGATGGTGCGCGGATATGGTAGCAGACAAGATGCCGTCTGAAAATCGTTTCAGACGGCATCCGTTTTCAAACCTTACAAACCCGGGAACATCCCTTTCATCCCCCTCATCCCCTTCGCCATACGCATCAGGTTGCCCAAGCCTTTCCCGCTGAACATCTTCATCATCTGCTGCATTTGTTCAAACTGTTTGAGCAATTTGTTGACTTCTTGAACCGTCGTCCCTGCGCCGGCGGCAATACGGCGTTTGCGGCCGGCTTTGAGCAGGGCAGGGTTGGCGCGTTCTTTTGGAGTCATCGAGTTGATGATGGCTTCTACTTTGCCCATCGCTTTTTCTGCCGTGCCTTCGGGGATTTGTTTCGATATTTGGCCCAGTTCGCCCGGCATTTTCGACATTAGGTTTTCCAAGCCGCCCATATTGCGCATCTGCTGGATTTGTTCTTTAAAGTCGTTGAGGTCGAAGCCTTTGCCTTTTTGCAGCTTTTTCGCCATTTTGGCGGCGGCTTCTTCGTCTATGCCTTTTTGAACGTCTTCAATCAGGGTCAATACGTCGCCCATACCCAAAATGCGGCCGGCGATACGGTCGGGGTGGAAAGGCTCGAGGCCGTTGATTTTCTCGCCGACACCGATAAATTTAATCGGTTTGCCGGTTACGTGGCGTACGGACAATGCCGCACCGCCGCGCGAGTCGCCGTCCATCTTGGTCAACACGATGCCGGTCAGCGGCAGGGCTTCATTAAATGCTTGGGCAGTGTTTACCGCATCCTGACCCAGCATCGCATCGATGACGAACAAAGTTTCAACCGGGTTGACCGCCGCGTGAAGCGCTTTGATTTCGTTCATCATCTCTTCATCGATTGCCAAACGGCCGGCGGTATCGACCATTAAGACATCGTAAAAATGTTTTTTGGCGTAATCGACGGCGGCAGTTGCAATCTCAACCGGTTTTTGGTTGGTATCGGACGGGAAAAAATCCACGCCGACCTGTTCGGCCAACAGACGCAGTTGTTCAATCGCGGCAGGGCGGTAAACGTCGGCAGATACGACCAAAACCTTTTTCTTCTGATCGTTTTTCAACAGGCGGGCGAGTTTGCCGACGGTCGTCGTCTTGCCCGCGCCCTGCAAACCCGCCATCAACACGACGGCGGGCGGTGCAACCGACAAATCCAGCGTTTTGTTTTCCTTGCCCATCAGTTCGGTCAGGGCTTTGTTTACCACGCCGATAAATGCCTGATCCGGCGTCAGGCTGTCCGCCACTTCCTGACCGAGTGCCTTTTCTTTGACGTTGTTGACGAACTCTTTGACGACAGGCAGGGCGACATCCGCCTCAAGCAGGGCGAGGCGGACTTCGCGCAAGGCTTCTTTAATATTGTCTTCGGTCAGCTTGGCCTGCCCCCGGATGTTTTTGAAGACATTGCTGAAGCGGCCGGTTAAATTGTCTAACATACTGGTCCTTGGTCTGAATAAGAATAGCTTGCCCCATCAGGGGCATTCTTTGTTAAAATAAAATCAAAATAATTTGATGCGGCTTGTGTGCCGGACGGCATATCGGCAAATCCGCCAAGGCTTGCCCGAAACGGGGATTTTACAATTCCAACGTTAAAAGTTCCAATATTTCATAAGCGGCCGCATACGGCGCAACAGTATAGATAGAGAAAGTCCACCATGCCGACAGTTTTCATCTTTTTGACGGCGGTTTACGCGGGATTGGGTGCATTTGCATGGCACTGCCAACAGCAGGGGCGCGGCCGGGATTACCCGTGGAAGACGGAATTGCCGGTTTTGGGCGCGGCATTGACCGTCCACGGCGCGGCACTGCTTATGCCGGTCATTCAAGACAAAATCATCATTATGGGCTTCGGGTATTCCGGCAGCCTAATTGTCTGGATGATGCTGTTTATTTATTTTGCCGGCAGCTTCTTCTATTCGCTGCGCGGAGTGCAGTTGCTGCTGTATCCTTGCGCCGCACTGATGCTGCTGTCAGGTTTGGTTTTCCCGGGAAAATTCTCGGGATATGAAATTACCGACCTTCCCTTTATGCTGCATATCGGAACTTCGCTGCTCGCATACGGGCTGTTCGGCATCGCAACATTATTGTCCGTTTTGACCCTGCTGCTGAATCGGAGCCTGCACCGCAGGAGCTTCTCCAAGCTCGCAGGATTCCTGCCGTCGCTGCTCAGTTTGGAAAAACTCATGTTCCAGGCCATGTGGGCAGGTTTCATCCTGCTGACCTATTCCGTCGTCAGCGGAACATTTTTTGCCGAAGCCGTATTCGGCAAACCCATGACCTTTACCCATAAAACCGTATTCGGCATATTGTCATGGCTGATTTACGGCGGACTGCTGCTCAAGCACAGCATGACCGCATGGCGCGGCAAAAAAGCCGCCGTGTGGACCATCATCGGATTTGTCAGCCTTATGATTGCCTATATGGGAAGCAAGTTTGTATTGGAAATCATTTTGCAGAGATAATTTGCAGAGATAAAAAGTCAAAATGCCGTCTGCCCCCGCCGGCGCACTTGCAAGGCGGCGCACAGGGGATTCAAGCACAGCCTGACCGGAGCAGGACAAGATTGCAGCGACAGGCAGGCGTTTCCCGTTTTTGCAGGACAGTTCGGATGAAAGTTTAAAAATAAAAACCCTTATCCGACAGGGATATGACGAATTTCCCCAAAAAATCCCGCTGAAAGTGTTGACCGCCTCCGTCTTCGGGCGTATAGTTCGGTTCTTCGCTGCCGACGAAGCGGCGGAACGAAACGGACAAGTATATCACGGTTTGCAGGATGTTTGACGCATCGGCCGTACATACCGACAGTTTCAAACGCTCTTTAACAAAACAGATTACCGATAAGTGTGAGTGCCTTGGGCCTCACACTGTTTGAAAGACAGACAAGATAATGTTTTGAACATTGTCCTGTCGGTTTCTTTGAAGCAGACCAGAAGTTAAAAAAGTTAGAGATTGAACATAAGAGTTTGATCCTGGCTCAGATTGAACGCTGGCGGCATGCTTTACACATGCAAGTCGGACGGCAGCGGGGTAGTGCTTGCACTACTGCCGGCGAGTGGCGAACGGGTGAGTAACATATCGGAACGTACCGGGCAGTGGGGGATAACTGATCGAAAGATCAGCTAATACCGCATATTTTCTGAGGAAGAAAGCAGGGGACCTTCGGGCCTTGCGCTATCCGAGCGGCCGATATCTGATTAGCTGGTTGGCGGGGTAAAGGCCCACCAAGGCGACGATCAGTAGCGGGTCTGAGAGGACGATCCGCCACACTGGGACTGAGACACGGCCCAGACTCCTACGGGAGGCAGCAGTGGGGAATTTTGGACAATGGGCGCAAGCCTGATCCAGCCATGCCGCGTGTCTGAAGAAGGCCTTCGGGTTGTAAAGGACTTTTGTCGGGGAAGAAAAGGTCGGGGTTAATACCCTCGGCTGATGACGGTACCCGAAGAATAAGCACCGGCTAACTACGTGCCAGCAGCCGCGGTAATACGTAGGGTGCGAGCGTTAATCGGAATTACTGGGCGTAAAGCGGGCGCAGACGGTTACTTAAGCAGGATGTGAAATCCCCGGGCTCAACCCGGGAATTGCGTTCTGAACTGGGTGGCTAGAGTGTGTCAGAGGGAGGTAGAATTCCACGTGTAGCAGTGAAATGCGTAGAGATGTGGAGGAATACCGATGGCGAAGGCAGCCTCCTGGGATAACACTGACGTTCATGCCCGAAAGCGTGGGTAGCAAACAGGATTAGATACCCTGGTAGTCCACGCCCTAAACGATGTCGATTAGCTGTTGGGCAGCCTGACTGCTTGGTAGCGAAGCTAACGCGTGAAATCGACCGCCTGGGGAGTACGGTCGCAAGATTAAAACTCAAAGGAATTGACGGGGACCCGCACAAGCGGTGGATGATGTGGATTAATTCGATGCAACGCGAAGAACCTTACCCGGTTTTGACATGTACGGAATCCTCCGGAGACGGGGGAGTGCCTTCGGGAGCCGTAACACAGGTGCTGCATGGCTGTCGTCAGCTCGTGTCGTGAGATGTTGGGTTAAGTCCCGCAACGAGCGCAACCCTTGTCATTAGTTGCCATCATTCAGTTGGGCACTCTAATGAGACTGCCGGTGACAAGCCGGAGGAAGGTGGGGATGACGTCAAGTCCTCATGGCCCTTATGACCGGGGCTTCACACGTCATACAATGGTCGGTACAGAGGGTAGCCAAGCCGCGAGGCGGAGCCAATCTCACAAAACCGATCGTAGTCCGGATTGCACTCTGCAACTCGAGTGCATGAAGTCGGAATCGCTAGTAATCGCAGGTCAGCATACTGCGGTGAATACGTTCCCGGGTCTTGTACACACCGCCCGTCACACCATGGGAGTGGGGGATACCAGAAGCAGGTAGGCTAACCGCAAGGAGGCCGCTTGCCACGGTATGCTTCATGACTGGGGTGAAGTCGTAACAAGGTAGCCGTAGGGGAACCTGCGGCTGGATCACCTCCTTTCTAGAGAAAGAAGGGGCTTTAGGCATTCACACTTATCGGTAAACTGAAAAGATGCGGAAGAAGCTTGAGTGAAGGCAAGGTTCGCTTGAGAAGAGAATCCGGGTTTGTAGCTCAGCTGGTTAGAGCACACGCTTGATAAGCGTGGGGTCGGAGGTTCAAGTCCTCCCAGACCCACCAATAACGGGGGCATAGCTCAGTTGGTAGAGCACCTGCTTTGCAAGCAGGGGGTCATCGGTTCGATCCCGTTTGCCTCCACCAAAACTTTGCAAATCAAAGTAATCCTGTTGCTTTTATTTTTTTATATTTTATAGCAACTTATTTTGATTTGCGGAGTAAAATAACGACGCATCGATCTTTAACAAATTGGAAAGCCGAAATCAACAAACAAAGACAATGAGTTTGTTTTGATTTTTACCCTTTGCAAAGGATAAAAATCTCCCGAGAGGGAAAAGAAGACAAACACAGAATTTGGGTGATGATTGTATCGACTTAATCCTGAAACACAAAAGGCAGGATTAAGGCACAACAAGCAGTAAGCTTTATCAGAGTAGGAATTTCAAGTCTGTTTCCCTAGTCAACGGGTAGACAGACGAAGTCAAAGAAGTTCTTGAAATGATAGAGTCAAGTGAATAAGTGCATCAGGCGGATGCCTTGGCGATGATAGGCGACGAAGGACGTGTAAGCCTGCGAAAAGCGCGGGGAAGCCGGCAATAAGGCTATGATCCCGCGATGTCCGAATGGGGAAACCCACTGCATTCTGTGCAGTATCCTAAGTCGAATACATAGACTTAGAGAAGCGAACCCGGAGAACTGAACCATCTAAGTACCCGGAGGAAAAGAAATCAACCGAGATTCCGCAAGTAGCGGCGAGCGAACGCGGAGGAGCCTGTACGTGATAACTGTCGAGATAGAAGAACAAGCTGGGAAGCTTGACCATAGCGGGTGACAGTCCCGTATTCGAAATCTCAATAGTGGTACCAAGCGTACGAAAAGTAGGGCGGGACACGTGAAATCCTGTCCGAATATGGGGGGACCATCCTCCAAGGCTAAATACTCATCATCGACCGATAGTGAACCAGTACCGTGAGGGAAAGGCGAAAAGAACCCCGGGAGGGGAGTGAAACAGAACCTGAAACCTGATGCATACAAACAGTGGGAGCGCCCTAGTGGTGTGACTGCGTACCTTTTGTATAATGGGTCAACGACTTACATTCAGTAGCGAGCTTAACCGGATAGGGGAGGCGTAGGGAAACCGAGTCTTAATAGGGCGATGAGTTGCTGGGTGTAGACCCGAAACCGAGTGATCTATCCATGGCCAGGTTGAAGGTGCCGTAACAGGTACTGGAGGACCGAACCCACGCATGTTGCAAAATGCGGGGATGAGCTGTGGATAGGGGTGAAAGGCTAAACAAACTCGGAGATAGCTGGTTCTCCCCGAAAACTATTTAGGTAGTGCCTCGAGCAAGACACTGATGGGGGTAAAGCACTGTTATGGCTAGGGGGTTATTGCAACTTACCAACCCATGGCAAACTCAGAATACCATCAAGTGGTTCCTCGGGAGACAGACAGCGGGTGCTAACGTCCGTTGTCAAGAGGGAAACAACCCAGACCGCCGGCTAAGGTCCCAAATGATAGATTAAGTGGTAAACGAAGTGGGAAGGCCCAGACAGCCAGGATGTTGGCTTAGAAGCAGCCATCATTTAAAGAAAGCGTAATAGCTCACTGGTCGAGTCGTCCTGCGCGGAAGATGTAACGGGGCTCAAATCTATAACCGAAGCCGCGGATACGTGCTTGCACGTATGGTAGGGGAGCGTTCTGTAGGCCGATGAAGGCGCATTGTAAAGTGTGCTGGAGGTATCAGAAGTGCGAATGTTGACATGAGTAGCGATAAAGCGGGTGAAAAGCCCGCTCGCCGAAAGCCCAAGGTTTCCTACGCAACGTTCATCGGCGTAGGGTGAGTCGGCCCCTAAGGCGAGGCAGAAATGCGTAGTCGATGGGAAACAGGTTAATATTCCTGTACTTGATTCAAATGCGATGTGGGGACGGAGAAGGTTAGGTTGGCAAGCTGTTGGAATAGCTTGTTTAAGCCGGTAGGTGGAAGACTTAGGCAAATCCGGGTCTTCTTAACACCGAGAAGTGACGACGAGTGTCTACGGACACGAAGCAACCGATACCACGCTTCCAGGAAAAGCCGCTAAGCTTCAGTTTGAATCGAACCGTACCGCAAACCGACACAGGTGGGCAGGATGAGAATTCTAAGGCGCTTGAGAGAACTCGGGAGAAGGAACTCGGCAAATTGATACCGTAACTTCGGGAGAAGGTATGCCCTCTAAGGTTAAGGACTTGCTCCGTAAGCCCCGGAGGGTCGCAGAGAATAGGTGGCTGCGACTGTTTATTAAAAACACAGCACTCTGCCAACACGAAAGTGGACGTATAGGGTGTGACGCCTGCCCGGTGCCGGAAGGTTAATTGAAGATGTGAGAGCATCGGATCGAAGCCCCGGTAAACGGCGGCCGTAACTATAACGGTCCTAAGGTAGCGAAATTCCTTGTCGGGTAAGTTCCGACCCGCACGAATGGCGTAACGATGGCCACACTGTCTCCTCCCGAGACTCAGCGAAGTTGAAGTGGTTGTGAAGATGCAATCTACCCGCTGCTAGACGGAAAGACCCCGTGAACCTTTACTGTAGCTTTGCATTGGACTTTGAAGTCACTTGTGTAGGATAGGTGGGAGGCTTGGAAGCAGAGACGCCAGTTTCTGCGGAGCCGTCCTTGAAATACCACCCTGGTGTCTTTGAGGTTCTAACCCAGACCCGTCATCCGGGTCGGGGACCGTGCATGGTAGGCAGTTTGACTGGGGCGGTCTCCTCCCAAAGAGTAACGGAGGAGTTCGAAGGTTACCTAGGTCCGGTCGGAAATCGGACTGATAGTGCAATGGCAAAAGGTAGCTTAACTGCGAGACCGACAAGTCGAGCAGGTGCGAAAGCAGGACATAGTGATCCGGTGGTTCTGTATGGAAGGGCCATCGCTCAACGGATAAAAGGTACTCCGGGGATAACAGGCTGATTCCGCCCAAGAGTTCATATCGACGGCGGAGTTTGGCACCTCGATGTCGGCTCATCACATCCTGGGGCTGTAGTCGGTCCCAAGGGTATGGCTGTTCGCCATTTAAAGTGGTACGTGAGCTGGGTTTAAAACGTCGTGAGACAGTTTGGTCCCTATCTGCAGTGGGCGTTGGAAGTTTGACGGGGGCTGCTCCTAGTACGAGAGGACCGGAGTGGACGAACCTCTGGTGTACCGGTTGTCACGCCAGTGGCATAGCCGGGTAGCTAAGTTCGGAAGAGATAAGCGCTGAAAGCATCTAAGCGCGAAACTCGCCTGAAGATGAGACTTCCCTTGCGGTTTAACCGCACTAAAGAGTCGTTCGAGACTAGGACGTTGATAGGTGGGGTGTGGAAGCGCGGTAACGCGTGAAGCTGACCTATACTAATTGCTCGTGAGGCTTGACTCTATCATTTGAAGAACTTCAAGGGATAAAAGCTTACCGGCTGATTCAGTCATCACCGAATATATTGATTAAGGCTTTACCGATTTGTAACAGTTTGAGTTTGGCGGCCATAGCGAGTTGGTCCCACGCCTTCCCATCCCGAACAGGACCGTGAAACGACTCAGCGCCGATGATAGTGTGGTTCTTCCATGCGAAAGTAGGTCACTGCCAAACACCCATTCAGAAGACCCCCGGAATCCGGGGGTCTTTGCTTTGTGCGGAAAAAATGTCGGGGGTGGCGGGACGGTATCCGTACGGTGTCCGGCCGGGTTTGCGGAGGAACGGCTTGAAACTTTTGGATATTCATTTTAGAATGGCGCGTTTTATCGTCCGCAGGATGCGGTTTTATTGTTTGCAACCTTTAAAGGAAAAACCATGAAGAAGATGTTTGTGCTGTTCTGTATGCTGTTCTCCTGCGCCTTCTCCTTTGCGGCGGTAAACGTCAATACCGCCTCGCAGCAGGAGCTGGAGGCGCTGCCGGGGATAGGCCCTGCAAAGGCGAAGGCCATTGCGGAATACCGTGCGCAAAACGGCGCGTTTAAGTCTGTGGACGATTTGACGAAAGTTAAGGGTATCGGCCCCGCGGTGCTGGCGAAGCTGAGGGACCAGGCCTCGGTCGGCGCGCCCGCGCCCAAGGCCCCCGCCAAACCGGCAACGCCCGCCGCTAAAAAATAGAGTGGGAAATATGCATACTGCTGAATGGGATAGTAAGTCTGTTCAAAGAAATATGTTGAATAATCTGTTCTTATTGGAAGTAAAGTAATGACTGATAATCGGGGGTTTACGCTGGTTGAATTAATATCAGTGGTCTTGATATTGTCTGTACTTGCTTTAATTGTTTATCCGAGCTATCGCAATTATGTTGAGAAAGCAAAGATAAATGCAGTGCGGGCGGCTTTGTTAGAAAATGCACATTTTATGGAAAAGTTTTATCTGCAGAATGGGAGGTTTAAACAAACATCTACTAAATGGCCAAGTTTGCCGATTAAAGAGGCAGAAGGCTTTTGTATCCGTTTGAATGGAATTGCGCGTGGGGCTTTAGATAGTAAGTTCATGTTAAAGGCGGTAGCCATAGATAAAGATAAAAATCCTTTTATTATTAAGATGAATGAGAATTCGGTAACCTTTATTTGCAAGAAGTCCGCCAGTTCGTGCGATGACGGACTAGATTATTTTAAAGGTAACGATAAGGACTGCAAGTTACTTAAGTAGGCTTGCTTACAAATCAATCGATAGTGTTTTAATGCATCTGTGCGGGTTTCTGTCTTGAAGAAATGAGGCTCGTGCAATATTAAGCCTATAGGCTTCTATCGGATTCATGATTTGTAATCCGGTATCTGGATTGT
This sequence comes from Neisseria lactamica, assembly GCF_901482445.1. Lineage (NCBI taxonomy): Bacteria > Pseudomonadati > Pseudomonadota > Betaproteobacteria > Neisseriales > Neisseriaceae > Neisseria > Neisseria lactamica. The sequence goes on from NZ_LR590477.1 coordinate 1,847,025, forward strand.
TTTTGGATAAAAGAATAACTTCAATCGATGGGTCGTTTGGGTTTATTTCATTGATTGACAGAAGTTTCTTAATAAATGGAAAGGCAACGCCTTCTTTTAGGGGATGGTTTTGTTTTTCCCTCTGATATTGCCTATAGGTTTCTGCCCCTTCTGTTCTAAATATATTATCCGATTCAGATAAGTCGAATAGTGCGCTTGATGCTAAGCCGATTACAAGTCGTTTCGATAAATCATAGGACATAAGTAAGGATATCTTTAGCCGTGGATTTATGGAGCATGGTAGCAAAAATTGTATCGGAGTGTACATTACTAATCTGAAAGGTTAAACAGATTTTATAATGCCGTCTGAAAAAACCAGACAGCATCTTTCTTTAATGCCGCCAGCTCTACCCCACGCTGAAACTGATACCTAACGCCTTCTACCTGATGGTTTTTGCATTGTTTTTCCGTACACTGACCGTAGTCATGTTGACCGTGCATCCGACCTCCTACCTGCACAGCTTGAGCTCTTTGGGCGTGTTGTTCACCGCTTCGCTATATGCATAGCGTTACATCCCACCGTGCTTGGACGGTAAGCCCGGATAAGGATTTAAATGCGGGCAGACCGTCTGAAAATGTTTTCAGACGGCCTTAACTTCCTTCACTCAAACTCTCAATACAATATTATTTACAACAAATAACTAAAGTATACAAAAAAATACTTGCCCCCCCGCAAAACATAAAATAACATTTCCTAAAACTTTTATTTAAAGGAAATGTTATGAAGAATTTTTTATTGGCAGTTGCATTATTGTCGATTGGAACTGCCGCAGCCGCCGGTGCCGACAACCTAAGCCTAACGGCAAAGGCAAAGGCAGCTAAAGCCAGACAAATGGTAACAGAAGCTTGCTATAAAGATATAGATGATGGCGCAGCTAAAGAGGGTCTGGATGAAGACCAAAGGCAAAAGCTAGCTTCAACGCCACTTATAAAAAAATTGTGTGAATGCCAGGGTAGAAAACTTGAAAACCGTTTACTCAAAGGATTGGTTATAGGTTCGGATACAGATTTTATGTCTCTATACCAAAAGGACAGGAAAGAATGTGCTGATGTTTTTTTGCGCTGAAAACATTGAAAATACCAATGCCATCAGCCGTACATCTTCAGATGTATGGCTGATGGCAAATCTGTAAATGCTTCTTCGGACTGAACGGAAAATACAAATTATTTGATGTTATTCCTGACCCGACCGGACTTGGAGGGACTAAAAAATGAACGGATGGATTGTAATCGGCATTGTTTTTGCTGCAACATTTTTATTATTATTATTTCCTTTGCGTAAAGGCTTCTGTAAATTGGGTTGGCAGTATGGGAGTTTTTCTGCTTTGGTGTTCGTTCTGATTTGCTTGGAAATATCTGTAATAATGGCCAGCGGTGCTCTTAGCTGTCTTCACAACATTCTATTCGGCATAGGCATGTGTACGGCAACCATGCTTCTTCTTTGGATGCTGACAAAATGGCACGAACGGAACGAGTCCCTTCATGCGGCAGTGATTGTTTTGGGTATTGTGCATGTGGCCTGTGTGATGACCGTGGTCTCCTTGCCAAATATAAACCTTTACCTTAAACTGATTGCGAATATTGTGTATTTAGCCCTACCCGCGCTGGCGGTTTACGAAATTTCCGAAGGAAAAAAGAACGCAGCAGGCTAATGTCTGAGGAAGGATTGCAAAGACCGTCTGAAAATGCGCCACCCGAAGCTCCGAGCGGTTTTCAGACGGCCTCAAATCCTTATATTCAATCGTGCCGGAATGGCGCAACCATCCGCCGCGCACCTTCCACGCATTCTTCCACGCCCGCCATCAGGGCGATGCGCATATAACCCTTGCTCAGATTGCCGTTCGGCGTATCCCGCGCCAAAAGGCATCTCTGCAGAACCTGTATCGCTGCCTTGTGAGCCATAGTTTTAAATCGTCCCCGTCAGGCACTTTCAGCCAGAGATAATAAGACTCTCCCACACCTTCAATAACCTCTTCACCGACACCGGATAAGGTGTCTTCAATTCCTGCGCGAACAGCGATACCCTCAATTCTTCAATCATCCATTTAAACCCTGCAAGGCCGTCTGAAATGGGGAGGCCTTGTTTGATCAGGCTGTCTGTTTTTTCCTGCCACATTTGTTCCAGCTCTCGAATATCGGCTTCGCGGGCTGCGTCGCGGGCGGGGTTGCTGCTGTATTTTTCAAGGCGCAGGGTCATGGCTTTGAGGTAGATGGGGAGGCGCGGCCATTGTGCCCACGGGGTGCGGGTGGCGAAGCCGGCGGCAAGCAGGGTTTGCAGGCGTTGGCGCATGAGGTGGGTCAATGGGTGTTTGCCGAGTTTGCCGTTGAGTTCGGCGTAGGCGGCGGCGGTTTCCTGCAGGTAGCGGCTGAGGGCTTCTTTGACGGCGGGCAGGCGGCTGCGGGCGCGTTTGATTTGCTCTTTGAAGGCTTTTTCGTTGCGCGGCAGCTCGTCTTCGCCGATAAAGGCGCGGTCGCAGACGGCTTGGGTGAGGTCGTCGCGCAGGGTGTCGGCGTTGATGTGTTTGAGCAGCATGGCGGCTTGGGTGAAACCTTGGATGCCTTTGTTCAAATCTTTTACCTGCTCTTTTAATTGCAGCTTCATCAATTCGATTACGCCTTGACGGTGTGCCTGCTCGGCGGCTTCGGTGGTGTCAAACAGGCGCAGGGCGATGCGGCCGTCTTTTTCTTTTTGCAGGCCGAGGTAACCGGTGAGCTGTTGTTTGCCGCGGGCGAATTTGATGGATTCGGGCAGGGTGCCGATGTCCCATGCAGTAACGTTGTCGCGCTCGAATTCTTGGGTGTTGTCGCGGAAGGTAACGGCGGCGGCTTGGCCGAGTTGTTGTTGCAATTCGTGCAGTTTGCGGCCGCCGGCAAGCTCTTGTCCGCCGTCGTCGACAATGCGCAGATTCAGATAGCAGTGTTCGGGCAATTCTTGCGCCGCCCATGCGTCTTGGTCGATTTGCTCGAGAATCCGCATATCGCCTGCGCTTTTGGCGATAAAGTGCGCCAACTGGGGAATGATGGCCGCTTGGCGGTCGGGATTGCTTTCGAGGAATTTGGTGATGAAATCGGGCACGGGCACACAAATGCGGCGGATTTGCTTCGGCAGTGCTTTAATCAGCAGCTGGATTTTTTCGCGTAACATACCGGGCACCAGCCATTCGAGCGACGGCGCGTGCAGGCGGTTGAGGACGGTCAGCGGCACGGTCATGGTCACACCGTCGAGCGGATGGTGCGGCTCGAAGCGGTAGGAAAGTTTGAACTTGCCGTCTGCGGTTTGCCAGAATTTGGGGAACTGCTCTTCGGTAATGTGCGCGGCGGCGTGTTGCATCAAATCGTCGCGGCTGAGGAACAGCAGGCGCGGATTGTCGCGTTCGGCGGTTTTGAGCCAGGCTTGGAAGGTGCGGATATCGGCAAGGGGCAGAGGTTTCAGACAGCCTTTTTGAGGTGCAGGCTGCTTATTGGTTTTGGGGTCGTCTGAAACTGTTGAAGCTGCGGCACTCTGTTCCCTCTCCTGCGGGAGAGGGTTAGGGAGAGGGTTTGCTGCGGTTGCGGAAAAGTTGGTTTGTGTGGCAACTGTTTTGCCCTCTCCCCAGCCCTCCCCCACGAGGGAGGGGGTAGTTTGCTGCGGATTTGCAGGATGAAGGTCGTCTGAAACCGTGTCCGCCGTATAAAAATCGGGCAGGCGTTCGTTATAAAACGCAAACAGGGCTTCGTCATTGACCAATACGTCTTGCTTGCGCGATTTGTGTTCGAGTTCGGTAATTTCCTTAATCAGCTTTTTGTTGTGGGCAAAAAAGTCTGCCTTCAAATCGCATTCCTGCGCCACCAATGCGCTGCGGATAAAGATCTCGCGCGCTTCTTCGGGGGCGATTCTGCCGTAGGACACGGGGCGGCGCGGCAATACGGTCAGGCCGTAGAGCGTCACGCGTTCGCTGGCGACGACTTCGCCGCGTTTTTGCTCCCAGTGCGGCTCGAAATAATGATAGCGGACGAGGTGCGGCGCTTCCTGCTCTATCCATTCGGGCTGGATGACGGCGACATCGCGCGCGTAAAGGCGCGTGGTTTCAACCAATTCTGCCGCCATCACCCATTTGGGTTTGGCTTTGAACAGGGCGGAGGCGGGGAAAAGGTGGAAGCGGCTGCCGCGCGCGCCGGTATAGTCGTTGCCGTCGGGAGATTTCATGCCGACGTTGGCGATGAGGCCGGTCAGCAGGGCGCGGTGGATTTGTTCGTAGCCTGCTTCTTTGGCGGCTCGGATTTGGGCGCGGTGTTGTTTCTTGTCCAGTTGTTTTTGTTTGAGCTTGGCCGCCAAATCTTGGTCGCCTTGGCTTTCAGACGGCCTTAATTGCTCTTGGGTAGGAGGTTGCCTAAACGCGGCTTCTTTGGTGGTCAAACCCATTTCAATCGCAGTTTGGGCAAGCTGGTGGTGCAGCTCGCGCCATTCGCGCATACGCAGGTGCGACAGAAAATATTGGCGGCACCACTGCACCAGCTGCTTGTTGGACAAACCTTTGTCGCGCTCGCGCTGGAAGCTGTCCCAAATGTTCAAGTAGGCAAGGAAGTCGGATTGCTTGTCGGTAAAACGCTCGTGCGCCTTGGCGGCGGCATCGCGCGCTTCCAACGGCCGCTCGCGCGGGTCTTGAATCGACAGCGCGGACGCAATCACCAATATTTCCGCCATGCAGTCGTGTTTCTTCGCCGCCAGCAAAATGCGCGCGATTTTGGGATCGATGGGCAGGCGCGCCATCTGTTCGCCGAGTTTGGTCAGGCGGTAGCGGGGAGTATCGGATGGGGCGGCTTTCAGGTTACCTGAAAAATCTTTGGTGTCTTGCATCATATTGTTTTAGAAGGGATTGTGAAAATAGGAAGGCAATTTGAAAAGTGCAGGCTGCTTTTTTGTGCCGTACTGGTTTGATATGAAACCTTAAATATAATTCAGACTTAATATCTTATATCTCTATGCAAGGCCTTTTCAGCCAACATGAAACAGTTATCTTTTATTTCAAATAAATCTGTATTTTCATACCCTTTCACAAGTGGGTTTTCTATAAAATTCCGGATAGATTCAGCAATAAACTTAGCCAAATTAACAGGTACCGCATTTCCTATCATCTGTTCCAAATCTGTTTTTGTGCCCGCAAATACAAAATCTTCTGGAAAAGTTTGGATATAACTGCGCTCTATGGTAGTAAGTGGTCGGACTTCGGATAACTCAATGCCTTGCGGGTCGCAATTATTCAGTCGATAACCTTTGGGAATAGGACGGTTAACCCCACGAATTGTCGGACTGGGTTCGTCAATAGAGAATATACCGCGTCGATTATAGTTTCTCGGGTGGCGGTAATAATGTTCGAGATTTAAAGAATTACCCAAATAATCTCGGACTGTCATCGGTTTTTCCGCCAAACGATCAGTTAAAATCGGTGTAAGGAAATTATGTTCTTCCCCCAATTTTCCTATTAAGAAAAAACGGGTTCTCGCTTGCGGCACACCACAATAGGAAGCATCTAAAATAACGGAAGTCAGCCCATAATCTGCCTGCATGAATTGTTTAATCACATCATGCAAAATATGGCTCTTTTTAATTTGCTCTACATTTTCCATCACAAACCAAGTTGGGTGGGCTGAACAGACGATATTGGCAAAATGATAAGTTAAATCAGCACGCCCCAAAGTAACATCTCTTTTTCCTGCACTGGAAAAATCTTGGCAGGGCGGGCCGCCCATAATCAAATCAGGTTGATAATTCGAAATTTGTGAAATTGCTGTTTGCTCATCGGTTAAATCAGTCTCGTAGACAGGGTGATTAAAATTTTTTCTATAAATATCGATTGCCTTATCCCATTTTTCAAAAGCTGCACAAACTTCGAAGCCTGCCTGCTCAAATCCTAAAGACAAACCGCCACAACCTGCAAATAAATCAATACATTTCATAAGAACAACTCGGGAGAATTATAAAGAATGGCATCAAAACGTCTTTCGGGGCTGAGCAATTCCTGTCCCCCGCCTAAAATAATTTTTTTAATTTCTGATTTTAAAATAATCGGTGTTTCTAACCTTGTGCTTTTCATAAACGGATTAGTTATCTGCCCTGATGAAGAAAATGCCTTATCATTTTTTGTATTGAAAGAGCAGGTATCAATAATTTGTTCATGGTTGAATTTCCCATTTTGACAAATATCCAATAGCATTTTATACAGCCAAATTGCCGTACGGGTTGGTCGCGTAATTTTTAAACAATTTTCAGATAAATCAGCAATAGAAAGTATAAACCTAACAAAAGCCAAATCACTCCATACAAATACATCCAAACAATTTTCCGCCAATCTGGGAGATTTCCCTATGGTTTTCCAAACTGGTTGTATTAAAAATGGCTTTTGAATAGCAGTTTCATTTCTGCATAGGTTATTTAAAGTGATAGAAATATCGTTGAAAAGAGGAATAACCTGTTTTGGATCGGACCAATCTGTCTCTCCTGAAATTTCAGACGCAACAATCAACTCATTCAAATTTTGACCAAAATTTTCAGCAATGCTACAAGCCAAATAAACTATGCTATCAGGGCGTATAACAATTTCGCTACCAAAAAATTCATCAGACAGATGGCATGTCGTATGGTCCGGCAAACTTTATCTCCAAACCTGTCAAACACTGCCCCGTACGGATATTTTGAATAACAATATCCGTTCTTGGCAATGACCCGACTACATATTTTGCAAAAGGTGTGTGGGCGGTTTCAAATGCAAAAAATATATCTTGGCTATCTGCTTCGACACCAAAGACTTCATTGACAGAAATGGATTGACATTTAATTTGATTATTTTTTGAAATCAAGTAGTTGACATCAATCTCTTTACTTGCCATATAGCAGCATAATGCAATGGGAAATGATGAATTAAATTGATTTTTTCCCCAAGTATCTTTTAAAGAAAAATCTCGGTTTGAGTTGGTTAATCCAAATAAACGCGGTTTATTAACCATATACTTATCCTTCAATTCATATGATGCAGGTTATAGAGTGTAGGCTATTTTTTGCTTTCAGACGGCCTCCACCGCACCCAATTCCAGCAACACCTGAAACCCATCATTGATATACCGCGAATCGGGCATTTCTAAAAACGGGAATGCCGCCACATCGCCCAGGTTCAGCGATGCCATGCGCAGGATGACGGCGGCGAGGTTGCTGCGGACGATTTCGGGGTCGGTGAATTCGGTGCGGCTGTTGAAATCTTCTTCTGAAAACAGTCGGATACATACGCCTGCGGAGACGCGTCCGCAGCGGCCGGAGCGTTGGCGGGCGGCGGCTTGGGAGATTTTTTCGACATGAAGCTGCTCTACTTTTGCCCGTGCGGAATAGCGTTTGACGCGCGCGAGGCCGGTGTCGATGACGTATTTGATGCCCGGCACGGTGAGCGAGGTTTCGGCGACGTTGGTTGCCAACACGATACGGCGTTTCGCGCCTGAAGGGTGGAAGATTTTGTGCTGTTCGGCGTGGGACAGGCGTGCGAACAGGGGCAGGATTTCGTCGTTGCGGCGCAGTGTAGATTTGCGCAGGGCTTCGGCGGCTTCGCGGATTTCGCGCTCGCCCGGCAGGAATACCAAGATATCGCCTTCGCCGTAGCACGCCAATTCGTCGGCTGCATCGACAATTGCGTCGGTCAGCTCGACTTCTGCATCGTCTTCGTCTTTGCCGGTCAGCGGGCGGTAGAGGATTTCGACGGGATAGGTGCGCCCGCTTACTTCTAAAACAGGCGCGCCGTTGAAGTGTCGGGAGAAGCGTTCTGCGTCTATGGTTGCCGAGGTGATGATGATTTTCAAATCGGGGCGGCGCGGCAGCAGTTGTTTCAAATAGCCCAAGAGGAAGTCGATGTTCAGGCTGCGCTCGTGCGCTTCGTCGATGATAATCGTGTCGTAGGCGGCGAGATAACGGTCGGTCTGCGTTTCCGCCAGCAGGATGCCGTCGGTCATCAGCTTGACGCAGGCATCGCGCGACGTGTGGTCGGTAAAACGCACCTTATAGCCCACCGCGCTGCCGATTTCCGATTTCAATTCTTCGGCAATCCGCTCCGCTACGGAACGTGCCGCCAAACGGCGCGGCTGGGTATGTCCGATCAAACCCGCCGCCCCGCGTCCTAGTTCCAAACAAATCTTGGGCAACTGCGTGGTTTTGCCCGAACCGGTTTCGCCGCAAATAATCGTTATCTGATTCTCGGCAATGGTTTTTTTGATTTCTTCGAGTTTTTCGTGAACAGGCAAGGTGTTGTCGAACTCGGGTTTGGGCAATGCTGCCAAACGCTTCAAAAAGATTTCGTGCGATTTCCGGTATTTTTCTTCGACTTTGGACAAACCGCCGTATTTGTTGGGATTTTTGAAGGCGGATTGCAGGAAGTGGCGGTCTTTGGAGAGGGTTTGGGAGAAATCGGGAAACATGATTGGTGCGGGTACGGTAAAAATGAAATTATAGCAAACGCTTTGGTTGGGTTCGGGCAATATCGGGATGGGGCAATGCCGTCTGAAAACCGCATTCTGTCGTTCAGACGGCATTGTTGCTGAAATTTCAAGCGGCGGCGGAACGGTATTCAAATCAAGGCGGCTGCCGGCGTTTGATCGGGGGACGTTTTAATTTTCAGACGGCATTCCCGCTTTGCTGTTTGCGGCTTGCAGTCCGGCAGGCGCATTGCCGGTTTGGGCGGCGGTTTCTTGAAGCACGCGCCGGCGGAAACGCATTCCCGATGCGTGGTAAAACGGCTGCGGCGAAAACTGGCGCGAAACCTGCGAGGCGAAAATGCAGGCAATCAGCATCCAAAACAGCAGGCTTTGCCCGCCGGTCATTTCCATAACGATGACGGCGGAGGTAATCGGGGATTGTGTCGCGCCCGCCAGAAATGCCGCCATGCAGATGAGGACGATGATGTTTGCACCGGCGGATACGTCGGCGGCGGAGGCGATATGTTCGCCTAAGAATGCGCCTATGGTCAGCGAGGGAGTGAAAATGCCGCCCGGAATGCCTGCCCAATAGCTGAATACGGTGGCGAGCCATTTCGCCGCCGCCAGACCGAAGGGGGCTTCGTAAACGCCGTGCAACGCCTGTGCGGCCTCGTGGTAGCCGGTGCCGTAGGTTTTGCCCTGATAAAGCGTGCCCAACGCGGCAAGCAGCAGCCCCATGACAGCCGCGAGCAGCAACGGACGGTTGCGGACGAAGCCTTGGATTTTGCGCGGGGAAAATGCCTCCGCGCCCTGATAGAGCAGCCGTCCGAACAGACCGCCCGCCGCGCCGCAAACCAGCCCGGCCGCCACGACCCACATCAAAATATTTTCCAACACGCCGCCGTTGAAACCGGAAAAATACGGGTTGTTTCCCTGAATGGCGACCTGTATGAAGCCGGAGGCGAGCACGCCCAAAAGAATCTGCCGCTCCCAACGCAGCATAATGCCGCGCCCGAGTTCCTCAATGGCGAAAATCACGCCTGCCAAAGGCGCGTTGAATGCGGCTGCCAAGCCGCCCGCCGCGCCCGCCGCCATCAAATCGTTTTCCTGCATCCCTTTGAATGCCAAACCGTGTTTTTTGCACCATGCGCCCCACGCGCCCATCACTGCCGCGCCGACTTGGACGGACGGGCCTTCGCGCCCGATGGACGCGCCGAACAGCATACCCAAAAAGGTCAGCGGGATTTTCAGCAGTGTCGGTTTGAGGCGGAGCAGCCGTGTTTTTTGTGCGCCGTAGGGCAGCGACAGCGAGGCGATGACTTGCGGAATACCGCTGCCGGCGGTAAAGGGGGCGAATTTGCGTGTGAACCACGCAATCAGAGGCAAACCCAAAGGAAGCGCGACCCACGCGAACCACGGGTATTTTTGCACCCACGCGGCATTCAGTTCGAGGGCGTAGTCGGCAAGGCGGGCGAAAAACAGCGCGGTCAGGGCGACAAGCGCGGAGCCTGCCAGAAGGAACATAAAGGCGATGCTTTTGCGCGAAATGCGGCGGGTTTGGCGGATTTTGCGGCGTAGATTGCGGATAAGTGTGCGGAACATAAGGCGGTGGCGGGAAAAGCGGCTTTCAGACGGCCTGCCTGCCGGCGATGCCGTCTGAAGGCCGGCGGGTTTAGGAGCGGTAGTCGGCGTTGATGGAGACGTATCCGTGCGACAGGTCGCAGGTATAGACGGTGGCGGCGGCCTGTCCGCGATGCAGCTTGATGCGGACGGTGATTTCGTCTTTCGCCATCACCGCCTGTCCTTGCGCCTCGGTGTAGCTTGCGGCGCGTCCGCCGTGTTCGGCAACCAGGATATCGTCGAGATACATTTCCACGAGGCCGGTGTCGAGGTCGGCAATGCCGGCATAACCGATGGCGGCGAGCAGCCTGCCGAGGTTGGGGTCGGAGGCGAAAAAGGCGGTTTTGACCAGCGGCGAACGTGCCACGGCGTAGGCGGCTTGGCGCGCCTCTTCGCGGGTTTTGGCGTTTTGCACTTCGATGGTGATGAACTTGGTCGCACCCTCGCCGTCGCGGACGATGGCTTGGGCGAGTTCGAGCGCGAGGCTGCACAACAATTCTTTGAGTTGGGCGTAACGCGGGTCGGCGATGTTGTCGATTTCGCTTTGGCTGTTTTTGCCGGTGGCGATGATGACGAAGCTGTCGTTGGTGCTGGTGTCGCCGTCAACGGTGATGGTGTTGAAGGTTTCGTCGGCGATTTCCTGCGTCATCAGTTGGAGGACGGGCTGGGAAACTTTGGCATCGGTGGCGATAAAGGCGAGCATCGTCGCCATATTCGGATGAATCATACCGGAGCCTTTGGCGATGCCGGTGGCGCGGACGGTGTGCTTTTCGCCGACTTTGCCTTCGCGCGATGCGGCTTTGGGCACGGTGTCGGTAGTCATAATGGCGCGTGCCGCAACGTCCCAAAAGGCAGGCTGCATTTTGGGCAGGGCGGCGATGATTTTATCGGCGGGCAGCGGCTCGAGAATCACGCCGGTGGAAAAGGGTAATACCTGATTGGGCAAACAGCCCGCCCATCCGGCGGCGGCGGCGCAAACCGCCAAAGCGTCCTGCCTGCCTTGTTCGCCGGTGCCGGCATTGGCATTGCCCGTGTTGATAATCAGGGCGCGCACGCCGTCTTCGTCGAAAAGGTGCGATTTGGCGACGCGGACGGGGGCGGCGCAGAAGCGGTTGCTTGTAAACACTGCCCCGACGGTGCTGCCGGCGGCTATGTCGATCAGCGTCAGGTCGTTTTGATCGGGTTTTTTGATGCCGGCTTGGGCGGTATAAAGGGTGATGCCGTCGATGCCGTAGAGTTGTTCGGCGGTTTTTTCGGTCAGTTTGACAGCCATAACGGTTCTCCTTGTGTCGTGCGGTGTTCAGACGGCATCGTCTGCCTATGCCGTCTGAAGCGGTTTCAAAATTCTAAAAGGGGTATCATCAACGGGGCGATGAGTGCGGTTAATACGCCGTTGAGGGTTAAGCCTAATCCCGCGTATGCCGCCATACGCCGGCTGCGTTCGAGCGAGGCGGCGATGCCCATCGCGTGCGAGGCCGTGCCGAGCGACATTCCGACCGACGAGGGCATAACGACCGTGTTTTTCAACATTTTGTAACCGGCAATCTGCCCGACGAGACCGGCGATGATGACGGTGGCGGCGGTAATGGCGGGAATGCCGCCGATGGAACGGGTAATTTCGATGGCGATGGGGTTGGTCACGGATTTGGCGGCAAGCGAGAGGACGACTTCGTGCCCCGCCCCCAGCCATTTGGCGAAATACATTCCCGTAACGATGCCCGTAATGCTGCCCGCAAGTTGCGAAACGATGACGGGCAGCCACTGGTTGAAGATTTTACGGCGGTTTTGGTAGAGCGGTACGGCAAGCACGACGACGGCGGGCTTGAGCCAGAAATCGATAAACTGTGCGGCGTTGTGGTACACCGCATAATCGATGTCGAGGATTTTCAGGTAGGCAATCAGCACCACGGTGCTGACGAGTACGGGGTTGCAGAAGATGTTGCCCGTGCGCTTTCTGACAATGATGGCGAGCGCGTACACGGCAAGCGTGAGGAAAAGCAGGATGCTGGGCTGCCTGAGGATTTCGTTCATCGGATAATACCCCGTATCAGGCGGTGGACTTTGCCGGTAACGATTAGGACGCACAGCGTGCTGGCGGCGGTGGCGGTCAGGATGGGAAACCAGCCTTCGGCAATCAAATCCAAGTAGCTGATGACGGCGACGCAGGGCGGTACGAGGAACAGCGTTAAGTTTGCCATCAGCGCGTCGGTCAATTCTTGCAGCCACGCGGCTTGAACCCATCCTGCCTGAAGCATGAAAAACAGGATGCCCATACCGATAATGCTGCCGGGCAGTTTGATGCCTGCAAGGAAAACGGCGGCTTCGCCGGCGGCGAGGCAGCCGAGGATGATGAGTAGTGCGCGGATGATGTTCATAGCGGGTGTCCGGATGCCGGCGTGGTATGATTTATTTTGTTAATTGTTTAATCATAACGGTATTTATGCCGTCTGAAAAGCCGGAAGGCGGAAACGGAAAACGGCACGGACGAACCGTGCCGCATCGCGCCTGCCCTGTTTAAGCTTTGCAGTAAGGGTTTTCCAAGCCCTCGATCAGCGTGTGCAGGTAAGCGCGCAACTGGTTTTCGCCGCACCCCATCAGCAACGCGTCTTCAAACGCATCTTGTGCCGTCTGGTACAGTTCGGCCATATTCTCGGACATTACTTTGACCTTTTCGGTACAGGATACGATTTGTCCGCCATCATCGTACCATTTGGGCATTTCGGGCATACTCATTGCGTATTCCTTGGAAAATCAGTTCAAAAAGCGGGACGGGTCGTTTTTCTTGACCCGGCGGGCGAACGCATATTTGCTGCTCCAATATTTGTGGCTCAGGCTGGTGATTTCGATATTTTTCCCCGTGCGCGGCGCGTGGATGAAGCGGTCGTTGCCGATGTAGAGCCCGACGTGGGAAATGCGGCTGCCGCCCAGAGTGCGGAAAAACACCATATCCCCGGGCTGCAATTCGCTCCGGGAAACGGGGAAGCCCATCCGCGCCTGTTCTGCCGACGTGCGCGGCAGGTTGATGCCCATCGCGCGTCTGAAGATGTGCTGCATAAAGCCGCTGCAGTCGAAACCGGTGGCGACCGATGTGCCGCCGTAGCGGTAGGCGATGCCCAAGAGCCCCATCGCGCTGCCGATGAGTTCGTCGGCATTGCCCGCCCGCCGGTCGGGGGCTTGGTTGACGGGTAAAACGGGCTGTTCGTTTTCGGCAAACTGTTTGAGAATCTGCTCGCGGGTGCTGAGCAGGTTGGTCAACTCGTCGGCAAAGGCGGGACGGGCGGCAAATACCGACCACAATACCGCCAAAACGACCGTCTTGAGAAAAGAATCCATATCGGCGTTTCCGTGCAGGGGCATCATACCGCCGTGCGATGTTATGCTGTATCAATTAAAAATATCTTGTTGATTGTATATAAAAAAACAGGCGTTTGGCAAAAAACGGCTTGTTAGATTTAGTTAATCTGTTGATTTTGTTTGTTTTATCAAATATCCGGACAGGCGCGTCCGCAGCCCGACCTTGTTTTCGCGCCGACCGCAACCATATAGCCGCCATCCGAATAACCAGTCAGGGAAAATGATGAACCGAACGCCTGCCGATTGCGCCGATGCGCGTACCCGCTTTATTTTCGACGATATGCCCGTGCGCGGGCTGCACGTCCGTCTGGAAAACGTGTGGCAGCACATTGTAAAACAGAAAAACTATCCCGCCGCCATCCGCCGCGCCTTGGGCGAGCTGTTGGCGGCGGGTGTGTTGCTGTCGGGCAATTTGAAAAACGAAGGCACGCTGATTGTGCAGGTTCAGGGGCAGGGGCGGCTGAAAATGCTGGTTGCGGAAGCGGCTTCCGACCGTACCGTCCGTGCGACCGCGCGGTGGGACGAAACCGCAGAAATAGCCGATGACGAAAGCCTCGGCGACCTTTTGGGCGGCAACGGCGTATTCGTGCTGACGCTGCAGCCCAAAGACGGCGAACCCTGGCAGGGCGTAGTGCCTTTGGAAGGCGACAGTATCGCGCAAATGTTGGTGAACTATATGAAACGTTCCGAACAGCTTGATACGCACATCGTCCTGTCTGCAGGCGATGAAGCGGCGGGCGGTCTGCTGGTGCAGCGTCTGCCCGAAGCGGTGTCGGATGAAGGGGCGTGGGAACACGTCAGCACGCTGGCGCGCACACTGACGGCGGAGGAGCTGGTAGAATTGGATGCGCAACATGTTTTGTACCGCCTGTTCCACGAAACGCCGCCGCGCGTGTTCGCGCCGGAAACGTTTGAATTTTCGTGCACCTGTTCGCGGGGCAAGGTCAGCGATATGCTGCTGATGCTGGGCGGGGAAGAAGTCGGCGGCGTGGTGGCGGAACAAGGCAGCATCGAGATTGATTGCGACTTCTGCCACAGCAAATACGTGTTTGACGAAACCGATGTCAACGCCCTGTTCGGAGAGGATGTGGTCGGCGTTGCCAAAGGGCTGCCCCGGCATACCGTCCAATAATCTTGAGCAACAAGGATAAATAGTCAAATGCCGTCTGAAGCAGCTTCCGCTTCAGACGGCATTTTTGCGCGGGTCCGGACGGCATTCAAAGCAGGAACAGGGTGGCGAGACCCAAGAAAATCAGGAAGCCGCCGGAATCGGTAACGGCGGTAATCAGTACCGAACTGCCCAGTGCGGGATCGCGTCCGAACTTTTCCATAATGACGGGAATCAGCACGCCGACCGTTGCCGCCAGCAGCAGGTTGAGCGTCATCGCGGCAATCATCACCAGCCCGATGCCGAGACTGCCGTAAAGCAGCCACGAAACCGCCCCCATCACCGTCCCCCAGATGATGCCGTTGGCCAGGGCGACACCGACTTCTTTTTTCAGCAAACGCCCCGCCTGCGTATCCGTCAGCTGCCCCATCGCCATCGCGCGGACAATCATGGTGATGGTTTGGTTGCCCGAGTTGCCGCCTATGCCGGCGACGATGGGCATCAGCGCGGCGAGTGCGACGATTTTTTCGATACTGCCTTCAAACGCGCCGATGACGCGGCTGGCGACAAATGCCGTACAGAGGTTGACGGCAAGCCATGTCCAGCGGTTTTTCACCGAGTCCCACACGGGTGCGAACAAATCTTCTTCTTCCTGCAGACCCGCCATATTCAGCATATCCGCTTCCGACTCTTCGCGGATCACGTCCACCATTTCGTCAACGGTAATCCTGCCGATCAGCCTTTTGCCGTCATCGACCACCGGCGCGGTAACCAAGTCGTAGCGTTCAAATGCCTGCGCCGCTTCTTCCACGTCGTCTTCGGCGCGGAAGCGCACGACATCTTTCGCCATCACGTTTTCCACCAAGTCTTCGGGGTCGGCAACCAAAAGTTTGCGGATGGGCAGTACGCCTTGCAGCACGTCGTTTTCATCGACCACGAAAATCTTGTCGGTATGGTCGGGCAGACGCTCGAAGCGGCGCAGATAACGCAGCACCACTTCGCAGGCGACATCGGCGCGGATGCTGACCAACTCGAAGTCCATAATCGCACCGACTTGGTTGTCTTCGTAGGACATTGCCGCCTTGACTTGGGCGCGTTCTTCCTCATCGCGCGTCTGTAAGGCTTCATAAACCACTTGGTGCGGCAAATCGTCTGCCAGCTCCGCCAGTTCGTCTGCGTCCAAATCATCGACCGCCGCCAACAATTCGTCTTTGTCCATCGACTCGATCAGCGTTTCGCGCACCGCGTCGGACACTTCCAGCAATACTTCGCCATCGTCTTCCGGTTTGACCAGAATCCAGACGATATTGCGTTCGCGCGGCGGCAGCGATTCCAATACCGCCGCCACGTCGGCAGGGTGCAGCTCGCTCAAGAGGACGGTCAGCTCGGTCAGCTTGTCGCGCAGCGGCGCGTCTTCGAGCGGTGTACCGTTTTCGATTTGTTCAAAAGCAGGTTCGAGGATTTCGCAGAGGGAGTGGACACGGTCGAAATCGGCGGAAACGCGTTCTACATCGTTTTCGATACCGTCGTTTTCAAGGTTCGGAGGGGTTGGTTCGATGCTCATAAATGCTCCGCCCGCCGTGTGCGGGGAGGCATTCCGGCGGGATGGTTATTGTCGTTTGGAATCGGAAGGGGCGTTCAGTAAAAACGAACTGGGAAGGTCCATAATAAAAGCCTGACGGTACAGGCGCAGGGTTGGAAACGGCACTATTCTACTCCCTTTTGAAACAGTTTACTATTTTTAACGCAAATGCCGTCTGAAACGCGGGTTTCAGACGGCATTTTTCGGAGGACAGGTCAGCGGTAGGCGTTTTTCAGTCCGCGCAGGGCGGCGAATACTTCCAAACCGCTGTTCAGCGTTTTGCCGACCAGGGCTTCGGCACGTTGGCGGACGGCGGGGATTTCTGTCCGCAAAAACGGGTTGACGCGGCGTTCGTGGGCGAGAGTAACGGGCAGGGTGGGCGTATGCTCTGCCGCTTTCAATGCCGTCTGAATGTCGGCGTTGTCCGGCTCGATATGGGCGGCAAAACGCAGGTTGGCGGCGGTGTATTCGTGCGCCGGATAAAACAGGGTGCCTTCGGGTAATTGGTTGAACCGTTGGAAGCTGTCGTAAAGTTGTTCGATTGTGCCGGTGAACACGCGTCCGCAGCCGGCGGAAAAAAGGGTGTCGCCGCAAAAGACGTGTATGCCGTCTGAAGTTTCCATGAGGTAGCTGATATGGCGGCCGGTATGGCCCGGGGTTGCCCAAACGGTAACCTGCACGTCGCCGAAGGTGAATTGGGTGCCGGCGGTTACGGTGTGGGTGGCGGCTTCGATGTCGGTTTCGCCGTAAACGGGCGATTCCATATAGGCGCGCCATAATGCGGCAGCACCGCCTTCGTGGTCGGGGTGGGGGTGTGTAACCCAGGTTTGGGCGAGCATAAGGCGGTTGCGGACGAGGAATTCCAAGACGGGCGCAGGTTCGGAAGGATCGACGCAGACGGCCCGGTTGCCTTCCTGTATCATCCAGATGTAGTTGTCGGTCAGAGCCTTGACGGGTGTGATTTTCATGAGTGTTCCCCGGCGGCGGATGCCGTTTAAAGGATGGTATGTGGGAATGCCGTCTGAAATATTTTTCAGACGGCATTGGTTTGAGTAGGGCGGTTAGCCCAAAGCTTTTCTTGCGCCGGCGAAGAGGCGGTACCAGCCGGACAATTCCGTCCAGTCTTCCGGTTTCCAGCTCATTTGCGCGGCGCGGTATACGCGTTCCGGATGCGGCATCATGATGGTCACGCGGCCGTCGGCGTTGGTTACACCGGCAATACCTTGCGGCGAGCCGTTAGGGTTGAGCGGGTAGGTTTGGGTAACCTGGTTTTGTCCGTCTACATATTGCAGCGCAATGCCCAAATCGGCGGAAATATTGCCGCCGTGAAGCGCGAAGTCGGCGCGGCCTTCGCCGTGGCTGACAACGACGGGCAGGCTGGAGCCTTGCATTTCGTTCAGAATCAGCGATGCGGATTTTGGAACATGAACCATACTCAGGCGCGCTTCAAACTGTTCGCTCAAGTTGCGTTTGAACTTCGGCCAGCCTGCCGTGCCGGGGATGATTTCGGCGAGGTTGCTGACCATTTGGCAGCCGTTGCACACGCCCAATGTCAGCGTGTCCGGATCGGCAAAGAAGGCGGCAAATTGGTCGCGTAAGGCGGGGTGGAACAGGATGGATTTCGCCCAGCCTTCGCCCGCGCCGAGTACGTCGCCGTAGCTGAAGCCGCCGCACGCCGCCAGCATTTTGAAGTCGGCAAGGCGGACGCGGCCTGCCATCAGGTCGGACATATGCACGTCGTAGGCATCGAATCCGGCGCGGGTGAACGCCGCCGCCATTTCGATTTGCCCGTTCACGCCCTGTTCGCGCAGGATGGCGATTTTGGGTTTCGCGCCGCTGTTGATAAACGGCGCGGCGATGTCTTCGTTCACGTCGAATTTCAGGTCGGCAAACAATGCGCTGCGTCCGTTGTCGCCAATCAGGGCGAACTCGCTGTCGGCGCAGGCGGGGTTGTCGCGCAGGCGTTGGATGGCGTGGCTGGTTTCCTGCCAAGCGCGTTGCAGGTCGGCACGGTTTTGTTCTAGGAAATAACCGTAACCAAAGAAAGAAATAGATTCATTGTCAAAATCAGGAGAGCCAATCCGGCTGACCGCACCGGTTAAGCCGGCCGCTTCAAATGCCGCATCAACGTAATCCCTATCTTGTTGGCGGATTTGGATAACCGCACCTAATTCTTCATTGAATAAGATTTTAATGGCGGCATGATTATAAAGTTCGTCAGATAAGTCTTCGGCCGGGTCGCCTTGGAAATCCGGATAATGAATCGGTAGGAATTTATCCATCAGGCAATCTATATCGGCACTGATACCGCCCCGCCCCGCAAACGCCATTTCCGCCAGCGTCGCAAACAAGCCGCCGTCGCTGCGGTCGTGATACGCCAAGAGTTTGTCTTCGGCGACAAGCTGCTGAATCACGTTGTAAAACGCTTTCAGACGGCCCGTATCGTCCAAATCAGGCGCATCGCCGGTCATATTGTTATACACCTGACCGAATGCCGAGCCGCCCATACGCGCTTTGCCGAAGCCCAAATCGACAAACAGCAATACGCTGTCTTCGACGTTTTTCAATTCGGGCGTAACGGTTTTGCGTACGTCTTGAACCGGCGCGAACGCGGAGATAATCAGGCTTAAAGGCGAAACGACGGATTTTTTCTCTTCGCCGTCCTGCCAAACGGTTTTCATCGACAGGCTGTCTTTGCCCACGGGGATGCTCAAATCCAATGCCTGACAGGCTTTAGAAACCGCTTCGACGGTACGGTAGAGTTTTTCGTCTTCGCCCTCGTTGCCGCACGCCGCCATCCAGTTGGCGGAAAGTTTGATGTTGCCGATGTCGCCGATATTGACCGCCGCGATATTGGTAATGGCTTCGCCGACGCACATTCTGCCCGAGGCAGGCGCGTCAAACAGGGCGACGGCCGGTTTTTCACCCATAGACATCGCTTCGCCGCGATAGGTGTTGAAGCCCATCATAGTCACGGCGCAGTCGGCTACCGGGGTTTGGTATTTGCCGACCATTTGATCGCGGTGCGTCAAACCGCCGACGCTGCGGTCGCCGATAGTAATCAGGAAGTTTTTGGCGGCTACGGCAGGCAGGCGCAAAACGCGGTAGGCGGCTTCGGTAATGTCGATATCGCCCGCGTTAAACGTTTTTTTGGACGGCGCAACCGTTTTGTCGGTACGCGTGGTTTTGGGCGGTTTGCCGAGCAAGACGTTCAGCGGCAAATCGACGGGGTTGTTGGAGAATAAATCGTCGCGTACTTTCAAATGGCCGTCGCCGGTCGCCGTGCCGACTACGGCAAACGGGCAGCGTTCGCGTTCGCAGATGGCGCGGAAGGCATCCAAATCTTTTTCCAAAATCGACAAGACATAACGCTCTTGCGATTCGTTGCACCAGATTTGCAAAGGCGTTAAACCGTGTTCTTCCAGCGGCACTTCGCGCAGCTCGAATACCGCGCCGCGTCCGGCATCGTTGACCAGTTCGGGGAAGGCGTTGGACAGACCGCCCGCGCCGACGTCGTGGATGGAGATAATCGGGTTTTTGTCGCCGAGCTGCCAGCAGCGGTCGATGACTTCCTGCGCGCGGCGTTCGATTTCGGGGTTGCCGCGTTGCACGGAGTTGAAGTCCAAAAACGCGTCATTTGTACCGGTATTCATCGAAGAAGCCGCACCGCCGCCCAAGCCGATAAGCATGCCCGGGCCGCCCAGTTGGATCAGCAATGCGCCTTCGGGGATTTCGTCTTTATGTGTTTGCTGCGCCTGAATGCTGCCCAGGCCGCCGGCAATCATAATCGGTTTGTGGTAGCCGCGAACCTGACCGTCAAACTTCTCTTCAAAAGTGCGGAAGTAGCCCAAGAGGTTGGGGCGGCCGAATTCGTTGTTGAACGCCGCGCCGCCGATGGGGCCTTCAATCATAATGTCCAGCGGCGAGGAAATATGTTCCGGCTTGCCGTAATCTTGTTCCCACGGCTGTTTGAGGCCGGGGATGTTGAGGTTGGACACGGTAAAGCCGGTCAGGCCTGCTTTCGGGCGCGAACCTTTGCCCGTTGCGCCTTCGTCGCGGATTTCGCCGCCCGCACCCGTTGCCGCGCCTGCAAACGGCGCGATGGCGGTCGGATGGTTGTGCGTTTCCACTTTCATGATGATATGCGTGTCTTCTTCGTGGAAACGGTAGCCTTGGTTTTCCGCCGCATCCGGATAGAAACGCTCGATTTTTGCGCCTTCGATTACGGACGAATTGTCTTTATAAGCGACGACCGTGCCTTCGGGATGCGCGTTGTGCGTGTCGCGTATCATACCGAAGAGGGATTTGGGCTGTTTTTCGCCGTTGAGGATGAAATCGGCGTTGAAGATTTTGTGGCGGCAGTGTTCGCTGTTTGCCTGCGCGAACATCATCAATTCAACATCGGACGGATTGCGCTGCAAAGCCTGATAGTTTTCAACCAGATAATCGATTTCGTCGGCGGAAAGTGCCAAACCCGTTTCGGTATTGGCTTTGACCAAAGCCTCTTTACCGCCGCCCAAAACATCGACGGTGGAAAAGGTTTCGGATTCGAGATGGTGGAATAATTTGGATGCCGTCTGAAAATCGGGCAGCACGGATTCAGTCATGCGGTCGTGCAGCAAAGCCGCCCATTGCTGTTTCTGTTCATCGGTAAGCGCACCTTCCAGCCACACCGCCATACCGCGCTCGATGCGTTCGATGCCTGCCAAACCGCAGTTTTCCGCGATATTGGTCGCCTTGGAAGCCCACGGCGAAATCGTACCCAAACGGGGCGTGACCAAAAACAAATGCAAGCCTTCGCGCGCTTTTGGCGTTTGTTCAACGCTTTGCGCCGCCAACAAGGCTTGCAGTTTTTCGACAGTCGCGGCATCAAGTGCTTTCTCGCTGCCGACGAAATACCAAAATTCGCTTTTCAGTTTCACTTCGGGCAGACCGAGTGCGGCGGCTTTTTGCAAGAGTTTTTCAACACGGAAATCGGAAAGGGCGGTAACGCCGCGCAAGGGCAAAACGACAGACATAATTCGGCTCACAAATGCGGTTGGGAAAAAGAGGGATTATACGCCGGACAGGTTTGTATTGCTTGGATATTTTGGCTTAAAATGTTGACAATCTTCAGACGGCATACAGTTGGGGAAAATACAGGTGCCGTCTGAAGATATTAAGGAATAAGGGTTTTATCTGTTTTTCTGATTTTTACCCAAAGCCGGGTATGCGGATAATTGCAGGAAGTAGAGGGGCGGGCAACTGCTTCCGTATGTTTTTAGATCAAATGCCGTCGTTTCCGCACGGTTAGGAATATGGAAGTTTGGATTTACAGAAACCTTTAAATATTGCTGAAATGCAGAGATCGGGATTCCCGCCTGCGCGGGAATGACGGTTTCCGGCAAATCGCCGCATCGCCGGGCGAACAGTACCGTTTATCGTTTGCCGGCGGTTTCTGCTATATTTGTCGTTTGTTTACGTTAATTAATGGAGAATGTGATGAAAAAAATCGAGGCGATTGTCAAACCGTTCAAACTCGACGACGTGCGCGAGGCGTTGACGGAAATCGGCATTACGGGGATGACCGTCAGCGAGGTCAAAGGGTTCGGCAGGCAGAAGGGGCATACGGAAATCTATCGCGGTGCGGAATACGCCGTCGATTTCCTGCCCAAGGTCAAAATCGAGCTGGTGTTGGCGGATGACGCTGTGGAACGCGCGATTGACGTGATTGTCGAGGTGGCGCGTTCGGGCAAAATCGGCGACGGCAAGATTTTTGTGCTGCCGGTCGAGGAGGCAATCCGTATCCGCACGGGCGAACGTTCGGACGCGGCGGTTTGAGCGTTTGGAATGGAAATGCCGTCTGAAAGGCTTTCAGACGGCATTTTTTTCGGGTTCAGATGTGGTGGACGATGAGTTTTTTGCCTTCGTAGTCGAGTACGTCCACGTCCATGTCGAACAGTTCTTTGATGTTGTGTGCGGTGAATACTTCTTCGGGTGTGCCGGTCAGGGCGACTTTGCCGTTTTTCATGGCGACGACGTGGTCGGCGTAGGCTGCGGCTTGGTTGATGTCGTGCAATACGGCGACGGTGGTGCGTTTGTGTTCGTCGGTCAGCCGGCGCAGGATCTGCATGAGGGAGCGGGCGTGATACATATCGAGGTTGTTCAGCGGTTCATCCAGCAAAACGTAGTCGGTGCGCTGGCAGAACACCATCGCAATCATGGCGCGTTGGCGTTGGCCGCCGGAAAGCTCGGTCAGGTAGCGGTCGGCGAAGTCTTGCAGGTGGAACTCGGCAAGTGCTTCTTCGACGATGGTTTTGTCGTTTTCAGACGGCCTGCCTTGGTGGTAGGGATAGCGGCCGAACATCAGCAGGTCGCGCACGGTAATGCGGCTCATGATGCTGTTTTCTTGGGTAAGGATGGAGAGCGTGCGGGCGAGTTCGGCGGTGGGGGTGGTTTTGATGTCTTTGCCTGCGTAGCTGATGTTGCCGTGTGCCAGAGGCTGAAGCCGCGCCATAAAGGAGAGGAGGGTGGACTTGCCTGCGCCGTTGGGGCCGATCAGTGCGGTAATGCCGCCTTCGGGAATGTCGAGGCTGATGTTGTCCAGAATGGGGCGAGTGCCGATGCGGTAGCTGACGTTGCGGATGGTAATCATAGGCGGATTCGAATATGGGGAATTGGATTTTCAGACGGCCTTTAAATGATGAGGCCGTCTGAATTTTATTCCTGTATGGTTAGATTTCGCTGACGGTAACAAATTCGGGGTTGTCGGCTTGGTCAATCAGGAAGGCACGGACGCGTGCCTGCCAGAGTTGTCCGAAGCGTTCGAGTTCTTCTGCGCTTGCGCTGCCGCCGACGGCTTTGGGCATAAGTTCGCGCATTTCGGGTGCAAAGGGTTGCAGGGCGGCGTTGAGGTTGACGGCGACGGTTTTGCCGTTGTCTTTGCGGCGCAGGGTCAGTGTGCCGTTGATTTCGCCTGCACCAAAGGATAAGAGGTTACGGCGGGCGAAGCGTCCCTGCATTCCGATGCCTCCGAAGCCGGTTTCGGGGGCTGCGCCGGTAAGGAGTTGGACGACGGACGCGGTTACGCCGACCGTGCCTTCGTCGCGCGCGCCCTGCATGGCGGCTTCGATGCCGCCGCGTTCGGGCAGCTCTTCGCCGTAAAGGGCTTTCAGACCTTTGATAACCATCAGGTACGCGCCCGCGACGGTCGGGCAGGAATGTCCGCACAGGCGCACGGCATCGGCGTAGCGGTAAGTGAGGATGCCGTTTTCGGCCGCGCCGAGGAAGTCGGCAAGCGGGTCTCTGACGGTGATGGTCGGGGCTTGGTTGAAGAATGATGGGAAACGTTCTTGCGTCATATGGTTTGTCCTTTCGAGTCGGGCTGCCGTTCAGACGGCATCCGTCATTTTTTGTGTTTTAAAACGAGATAGAGGAAAACGAGTCCGCCCGCAAATTCGACCACCACGCTTAATACCGCCTTCATGCCCAAGAAGTGTTCGAATACGGTTTGTCCGCCGACCAAGAGGATGCCGCCGACACAAACCGTCATCGGCAGGCGGACGGAATGGCGCACGGACGGGGAAAAGTGGTTGGCAAGCGAGGCGGCGAGAAGCCCGAAAAAGCTTACCGGGCCGACTACGGCGGTCGCCGTCGCCACCAATGCGGCAATCCAAAGCAGTATCCATAAGGTGTTGCGCGTGTAGCTGATGCCCAAATTGACGGCTTGGTCGCGCCCTAAAAGGTGTACGTCCAAGCGGTAGCGTTCGCGCCAAACGACCGCCGCGCTGACGAGCAGGATCAGCGCGCCTATGCCCAAAAGCTCGCTGTGGACGGTATTGAATCCGGCAAACATATTCGCCTGAGCCGCGGTAAATTCTTCGGGGTCTATCATGCGCGAAAGCAGCGACGACAGGCTGCGGAACAAAATCCCGAAAATCACGCCGATTAAAATCATACGCGGCAAATCGCGCCCGCCCTGACGGATGAGCGTGTAGAACAACAGCAGCGAGCCGCCCATCATAACGACCAGTTCAAAGCCGAATTTGCCCGTCAACGGCAGGGAAGCATAGCCCACGCCGCCGAGCGTAAACACCAGCAAGGTCTGCAAAAACACATACAGCGAATCGAAACCCAAAATCGAGGGTGTGAGAATCGGATTGTTGGTCAGCGTTTGGAAGAGTTGCGTGGACACGCCGACCGCATAGGCGACCATCAGCAGCGCGGCAAGTTTGGTCAGCCGCAGTTGCAGTACAAAATCCCAATCGCCTTTGACATTGAGCGTTAAAAACAGTCCGCAGCAGATCAGTAAAAGTGCGAATGCCGCCCATAACGGGCGCGGCGAACCCTGCATAAATTCAATTTTGTTTTCAGACGGCATAGGCGGGTTTCCTTAACAAAAGCCATAAAAACAACGCCGTACCCAATACGCCGAAGACGGTCGATACCGGAATTTCAAACGGAAACACAATC
This sequence comes from Neisseria lactamica, assembly GCF_901482445.1. Taxonomy (NCBI): domain Bacteria; kingdom Pseudomonadati; phylum Pseudomonadota; class Betaproteobacteria; order Neisseriales; family Neisseriaceae; genus Neisseria; species Neisseria lactamica. The sequence continues at coordinate 1,871,609 of NZ_LR590477.1, forward strand.
ACGCGTCCCAAAATATCGCACAGCAACACCAAAGACGCGCCCAGCAAGGCCACCGCAGGCAGGCTTTGGCGCAGCCTGTCGCCTATCAGGCGGCTGATGATGTTCGGCACGACCAGCCCGACAAACGGAATATTGCCGACCGTAACGATAACCAGCGACGTAATCAAAGCCACAATAATCAAACCCGACCACAACACCGCCGTCCGGTTCAAACCCAAATTCACGCTCACCGTCTCGCCCAGCCCCAAAATCGTCAGCCGGTCGGCAATCAGATAGGCAAACACCGCCAAACCGCCCGTAATCCAAAGCAGCTCGTACCGCCCCAGCAGCACGCTCGAAAAATCGCCCTGCTGCCACACGCCCAACATTTGCAGCATCTCAAACTCATACGCGACAAACGTCGCCACCGCCTCAATCACGCCGCCGAAAATAATCCCCACCAGCGGCACCATCAGTTGCGCCGTCGGCGGCAGGCGGCGGATAAGCAGCATAAACACCAGCATTCCGATTAGCGCGGCAACGGCGGCAACCAACATTTTGACCGGCAGCGGTGCGGCAGGCAGCAGCAGGGACATCAGAAGCAAACCCAAAGCCGCACTCTGACCCGCGCCCGCCATAGAAGGCTCGACAAAACGGTTGCGCATCAAAATCTGCATAATCATCCCCGCCACCGCCATCGACGCGCCCGTCAGCACAATCGCAAACGTGCGCGGCAGGCGGCTGATGAACATAACCTGCTGGCTGTCGGACAGCGAAAACACATCCGACCAGCGGAAATCGGCAACGCCGACCGACAGGCTGACGGCAAACAACACCGCCAGCAGCAGGAGGTTGGTCAGGTTGAGGGAAAAAGGTTTGGCAGTCATAAACAGAAGGGAAAAGCGTTAAGGCGTAGAAGATTCAAACAAGGCAGTCCGAACCGTCGGAGCGGAAAGCCTTGTTTGAAGCCTCCGTATCGGGCAATGCCGTCTGAAACACAGGAAGCGGTTTGCATCCGTGTTTCAGACGGCATCGAATGCCGCCGTTTCATTATTTCGCGGCGTTAAAAGCGTCGGTAACCTGTTTGCTTGCATTCAGCAGCTCTTGCGCGCCACCGGCCGCCAAATAAGTTTCAGGAACGAGGTAAACGACTTGTCCTTTTTTCCAGGCGGTTGTTTCGGCAACCAGCGGATTATTCAACACGTCTTTCGCCGCCTGACCCTCTTCGCCGATGGCCGCGCTGCGGTCAAGGACAAACAGCCAGTCGGGATTTTTCTCTTTCAAGTATTCGAAGCTGACGGGCTGGCCGTGGCTGCCTTCTTTAATTGATTCATCGACAGCGGGAACGCCGATGTCTTTGTGCAGCCAGCCGCCCAGTCGTGAAGACGAGCCGAAGGCGGACATCTTGCCGCCGTTGACCAGAATCACCAAACCTTTGCCTTTGCCTTGCGCGGCAGTTTTCGCCGCTTCAAACGAAGCATCGATTTCCGCCTTCAGCTTGTCGGCTTCCGCCTGTTTGCCGAAGATTTGCGCCAGCGCATCGATACGCTCTTTGGCACTTTCTTTGAGGTTGGCGGTATCGGCGGTCATTTCGATGGTCGGCGCGATTTCGTTCAATTTGTCAAACGCTTTGGCGGCGCGGCTGCCGATGATGATGAGCTGCGGTTTGTAAGCGTTAAGTGCTTCGTAATCCGGCTCGAACAGCGTGCCGGCAGGTTTCGTGGATTTGAAATATTCGTCCAAGTAGGGCAGGCGGTTTGTGTCGACGGACAAACCTGTTTTCACGCCCAATTTATTTAAAGTGTCGAGCATACCCAAATCGTAAACGGCGATACGCTCCGGATTTTGCGGCACTTTCGCATCGCCGCGCGCGGTTTTGACGGTAACGGACGCGCTTTCGGATTGTGCGGCGGAAACTGCCTGTTCTTTGGCTTGTGGGGCAGAGTCGGAATTTTGCGGCGAACACGCGCCCAAGGCGAGGACGGTGCAGAGGGTTAATGCGGTCAAACGCAACATAGGGTGTCTCCAAAATGGGGATATTGGGGCAAAGCCGCCGGTCGGACAAACCGGAACGGCTTTAGAAAGGATAAATGATAACCTATATCAAATTATCAGAACAGATGCCGCCTGAAAGGCTTTCAGACGGCATTTTTTCGGGATGTGCGTTTTAGAACTTGTAGTTCACGCCCAAGCGTACATCACGGCCCACGCCCGGCAGGGTATTGGTCCAGCGTTGGCTGTGCGGATAGTAGAACTTGTTAAACACGTTGTTAACTGAAAGATTGACATTGAGCGTGTCTTTGCCCAGCGGTTTCCAGTTGGCGAAGACATCGTTCACACCGAAACCTTGGCGTACAACGTTTTCCAATTTGCCGCTGCGGTCTTTTTGACCTGCCACCAATATCGAACCCACGGCTTTTTGAACATAGCGTCCACGCCAGCCGATTTCCAGATTCGGATTTTGGAAGCGGTAGGCAAGGGAAGCTGTCCAAGTGCGACCAGTTTGTGCGCCAAACTCGGGGTTCGCGCTCAACAGTTTTTTAGGATGGGTATCGTAAAAGCGCGGTTTGCTGTGGCTTACGCCGACTTTGGCAGTCAAGCCGCCGGTGCGGTAGGATGCGCCCAATTCGTAACCGTGGTTTTTGATGTAGCCGGCATTGACGGCTTCACGGACGGCGACAGAGTCGTGGCGGTTTTGCGGATTGGCAAGCGCGTCTTTGATGGTTTGCCAGAAGTAGCTGCCGTTTGCGGCAAACGTGCCGTCGTTGTAGTTAAAGCCGATTTCGGTATTGCGCGCGCGTTCGGCTTTCGTACCGTCGGCAATCGAGATGATGCCGCGTTTGCCGTGGGTTTGCAGCGCGTCATACAGGCGCGGGCTGCGGCTGGCGTAGTTGTGGCTCGCGCTGAAGCTCCAGTGTTCGTGCGGCTGCCAAATTACACCGAAACTCGGGTTAAGGCTGCTGCTTGAAACGGTTTTGCCGTCGTGGGTTTTCACCTTGAAGCGGTCGTAACGCAACCCGCCGGTCAGGGTAAAGCCGTTAATTTCGTGAATGGCTTCGATATACGCGCCGGTATCCGTTTTGGTTGGGTTGGTCAGGCGGTAGGAATGGACAATGGCTTCATCTGCACGGTCTTTCTTTTGTTGTTCCATCGGTTTATCGACTTCTTGACCGTTTTTCTTTTCTTTTATCGGGATGGAGAATTCCGAATTCAAAAACGCTTGCGGTTTGATTTCCTGATGGCGGTAGTTGATACCGTATTTCAGCAGGGTTTGTTCGGCAAGGCGGCTGTCGAAGTTGAAATTCATACCCCGAGTGGTGATTTGGGTATGGTTGGGGCCGACCACATTGCCTGCGTAACCGCTGCCGCTGTCATCGGCGGAATAGCGTTTCTTTTCCAACACATAGGCGTTGGCATTCAGTTTTTCGACAAAGCCCAGGTTTTTGCCCGTATATTCCAAGTTGGTGTTGGATTGTGTGGTTTCGCGGTAAGCAGGGGCTTGGCGTTCCATACTTATTCGCTCTTTATCGCCGCCAACGGTAAATTCTTCACGGACGGTACGGATGCCCCGGTGCTGGTCTTTCATATGGCTCAACACGATGCGGTGGTCGCCGTCGCCGAAGCTTGTTCCGATTTTGGCGAGGTAGCTGCGTTTGTCCAGCGCGCTGTACGGTACGGTTTTGCCGCCGTTGAAATTATTACGGAAGCCTTTACCTGCTTCGTAATCTTTTTCATCGTTGCGGTTGTAAGAGAACAAGCCGTCGAAGTTGCCCTCTTTTCCGAATACGCTTGCGCCGTAGCTTACGCCTTCGTTGCTGGCAAAGCCGCTGTTGAGGCGCACGCCCCAGTTTTTATCCAAGCCTTTGAGCAGGTCTTGGGCATCGACGGTTTTGGCGATAATCGCGCCGTTGGTCGCGCCGATACCGGCAGAGGCGGAACCCGCGCCTTTTTGTACGGAAACGACTTTAACCAAAGCGGGATCGACAATAAATCTGCCTTGGTGGTAAAGGATTTGGCTGTCGGAATAGGCGTTGTCCACCTTGATGTCGACAGAGTTCTGACCCATACCGCGCAAGGTCATATGTTGGGATGTGCCGTTACCGCCGCCGAAATCGATGGAGGGCTCTTCTTTTAAGAGTTCGCGCATATCGGTTGCGGTGCTTTCGTCTTTTTGCTGAAGCGTAACGATGTTGGTACGGATTTTGCTGCCTTGGCGGTCGCCTTTTACGGTAATGGTATCCAATGCGACATTGGCGTTGTCTGCTGCGTGGGCAAAGCCTGCCGCAAGTGTGAGCGAGAGCAGGCTGAGGCGGAACAATGGGGCGTTCATTCAGTCGTCCTTTTGAGTATATGAGGGAAGTTAAGCCAAACCGTTAAGATTTGGCAGGATAAGAAAAATAATTAATAATTATTTTTATTTATATTAACAGGGGGGGGGGGATTTTTGCAAAGCTGATTATCGTTTTTATTTGCGAAGTGTTGTTTTTTGTTGACAGGTTTTGTCGGAAATGTAAAAACGGCGGAAATAAATTTTTTCCGCCTCACTTGAATTTACCCGCACACACCCTAATTTTGCCGACTTATACGGGCGGGCCGGCAGGCGGCAGCCCGGTTTCCACTTCAATCTGTCCGAACCGTTCGGGCAGATGATTGTTTTCAAACCATTTATCGGAGCATAAATATGACCATCCGTCCTTTACACGACCGCGTTGTCGTCAAACGCTTGGAAGCTGAAGAAAAAACCGCCTCTGGCATCGTTTTGCCGGGCGCGGCCGCCGAAAAACCCGATATGGGCGAAGTCATCGCCGTGGGCGCGGGCAAAATCGGTAAAGACGGCGCGCGCCGTCCGCTGGATGTCAAAGTCGGCGACAAAATCATCTTCGGCAAATACAGCGGCCAAACCGTCAAAGCCGACGGCGAAGAGCTGTTGGTAATGCGCGAAGAAGATATTTTCGGCATCGTTGAAAAATAAATACGGACACGATGCCGTCTGAAACGGCAAACCGCCTTCAGACGGCATAAACGGTTTTATCAGACAGTTTTAATGATTTTTGGAGAATTGAAATGGCAGCAAAAGACGTACAGTTCGGCAATGAAGTCCGCCAAAAAATGGTAAACGGCGTGAACATTCTGGCAAACGCCGTGCGCGTAACCTTGGGCCCCAAAGGCCGCAACGTGGTGGTTGACCGCGCTTTCGGCGGCCCGCACATCACCAAAGACGGCGTTACCGTCGCCAAAGAAATCGAACTGAAAGACAAGTTTGAAAATATGGGCGCGCAAATGGTGAAAGAAGTCGCATCCAAAACCAACGACGTAGCGGGCGACGGTACGACTACCGCCACCGTATTGGCGCAATCCATCGTTGCCGAAGGTATGAAATACGTGACCGCCGGTATGAACCCGACCGACCTGAAACGCGGTATCGACAAAGCCGTCGCCGCTTTGGTTGACGAGCTGAAAAACATCGCCAAACCTTGCGACACTTCCAAAGAAATCGCCCAAGTCGGCTCGATTTCCGCCAACTCTGACGAACAAGTCGGCGCGATTATCGCCGAAGCGATGGAAAAAGTCGGCAAAGAAGGCGTGATTACCGTTGAAGACGGCAAATCTTTGGAAAACGAGCTGGACGTGGTTGAAGGTATGCAGTTCGACCGCGGCTACCTGTCCCCTTACTTCATCAACGACGCTGAAAAACAAATCGCTGCTTTGGACAGCCCGTTTGTTTTGCTGTTCGACAAGAAAATCAGCAACATCCGCGACTTGCTGCCTGTTTTGGAACAAGTGGCAAAAGCCAGCCGTCCGCTGTTGATTATCGCTGAAGACGTAGAAGGCGAAGCCTTGGCGACTTTGGTGGTGAACAACATCCGCGGCATTCTGAAAACCGTTGCCGTTAAAGCCCCGGGCTTCGGCGACCGCCGCAAAGCGATGCTGCAAGACATCGCCATCCTGACCGGCGGCACAGTGATTTCCGAAGAAGTCGGCCTGTCTTTGGAAAAAGCCACTTTGGAAGACTTGGGTCAGGCCAAACGCATCGAAATCGGTAAAGAAAACACCACCATCATCGACGGCTTCGGCGAGGCAGCCCAAATCGAAGCGCGTGTTGCCGAAATCCGCCAACAAATCGAAACCGCAACCAGCGATTACGACAAAGAAAAACTGCAAGAGCGCGTTGCCAAGCTGGCAGGCGGCGTGGCAGTCATCAAAGTCGGTGCTGCTACCGAAGTCGAAATGAAAGAGAAAAAAGACCGCGTGGAAGACGCGCTGCACGCTACCCGCGCAGCCGTTGAAGAAGGCGTGGTTGCAGGCGGCGGCGTAGCCCTGTTGCGCGCCCGTGCCGCTTTGGAAAACCTGCACACCGGCAATGCCGACCAAGACGCAGGCGTACAAATCGTATTGCGCGCCGTTGAGTCTCCGCTGCGCCAAATCGTTGCCAACGCAGGCGGCGAACCTAGCGTGGTTGTGAACAAAGTGTTGGAAGGCAAAGGCAACTACGGTTACAACGCTGGCAGCGGCGAGTACGGCGATATGATCGAAATGGGCGTACTCGACCCCGCCAAAGTAACCCGCTCCGCGCTGCAACACGCCGCGTCTATCGCCGGCCTGATGCTGACGACCGACTGTATGATTGCCGAAATCCCTGAAGACAAACCGGCTATGCCCGATATGGGCGGCATGGGCGGTATGGGCGGCATGATGTAAGCAATGCCGTCTGAAACCTTCAGACAACAAGCCGCACGGTCAACGCCGTGCGGTTTTTTTTTTCGAATAAGTACAGCTAAGGCGCAAACTTTAAAATTATAGTGGATTAACAAAAACCAGTACGTCGTTGCCTCGCCTTAGCTCAAAGAGAACGATTCTCTAAGGTGCTGAAGCACCAAGTGAATCGGTTCCGTACTATTTGTACTGTCTGCGGCTTCGTCGCCTTGTCCTGATTTTTGTTAATCCACTATATTTCCCGCCATCCCAAAAACGAAGAGCGGCAGGAATTTATCGGAAAAACAGCAACCTTTCCGCCGTCATTCCCGCGAAAGCGGGAATCTAGAACCCCTAACGCGGCAGGAATCTATCGGAAAAAACCGAAACCGAACAGACCGGATTCCCGCCTGCGCGGGAATGACGAAAAGCAACCTTTCCGCGTCATTCCCGCGAAAGCGGGAATCTAGGAACCCAAAGCTGCAAGAATTTATCAGAAACAACCGAAACTTAAAAAACCGGATTCCCGCCTGCGCGGGAATGACGGGACTTTGGTTTCTGTTTTTGCGGGAATGACGGGGAAGTTGGAGGTTGTTTCTTATGGAGTGGTTTTTGTATCTGGATAAAAAATTTTTTCGTTTTCAAGCCTTCACCGCTTGCCATCGGCGTTAAATTTTTTTACGATAAGCACATAGATTGTAAACAATCGGCCACAAGCCGGTTTGTTTTTTCAGAAGACATTATCCCTGTCAGACGCTGTTTCTATATATGTTTGCCTATAACGGCTTGTTTTTAATAAATAATTCAAGAGGTATCAACGTGTCTGATTCCAAAACGAAAGAACGCGCCACATTCGGCACGCGCCGCGCGTTTATGATTGCCGCCATCGGGTCCGCCGTCGGCTTGGGCAATATTTGGCGTTTCCCCTATATTGCTTTTGAAAACGGCGGCGGCGCGTTCATCCTGCCTTATTTGGTCGCCCTTTTGACGGCGGGCATCCCGCTGCTGCTGCTCGATTATGCCATCGGACACCGTTACCGTGGTTCTGCGCCTTTGGCTTTCCGCCGTCTCGGACGATGGTTTGAACCTGTGGGCTGGTGGAACGTGATGACCAATATCGTCATCTGCATCTATTACGCGGTAATTATCGGTTGGGCGGCAAGCTATACCTATTATTCGGTCAACGCTGCCTGGGGTGCGGATCCGCAGGGTTTTTTCTTTAAGGACTTCCTGCAAATGGCGGGTCCGGAAGCCTTGGGCTTGGATTTTGTCGGCAAAGTGGCCGGCCCTTTGGCGGGCGTGTGGGTTTTTACCGCCGCCATTATGGCTTTGGGCGTGCAAAAGGGCGTGGCGCGCGCCTCGTCGTTCTTTATGCCGCTGCTTTTGGTGATGTTTTTGATTATGGTCGGCATTTCGCTGACGCTGCCGGGCGCGGCAAAGGGCTTGGACGCATTATTTACGCCCGACTGGTCGAAACTCGCCGATTCCAAGGTCTGGGTGGCGGCATACGGGCAGATTTTCTTCTCTCTTTCCATCTGCTTCGGCATTATGGTTACCTATTCTTCTTATTTGAAGAAAAAAACCGACTTGGGCGGAACGGGGCTGGTGGTCGGTTTTGCCAACAGCAGCTTTGAACTGCTCGCGGGCATCGGTGTGTTTGCCGCATTGGGCTTTATGGCGCAGGCGGGCGGTAAGGCGGTCAACGAGGTTGCCTCCGGCGGCATCGGTTTGGCGTTTATCGCCTTTCCGACCATTATCAACCAGGCGCCGATGGGCTGGCTGATCGGCATATTGTTTTTCGGTTCGCTGGTGTTCGCCGGCGTTACGTCGATGATTTCCATCCTTGAAGTGATTGTGGCGGCGATTCAGGACAAGCTGAACATCGGGCGTGTCAACGCCACGCTGCTGGTCTGCATTCCGATGGGCATTGTTTCTACGCTGTTGTTCGGTACGGCGACGGGGCTGCCGGTTTTGGACGTGATGGACAAATTCGTCAACACCTACGGCATTGTTGCCGCCGGCTTTGTTTATGTTGCCGCCATCATCATCAGCGGCAGGCTGCCGGAATTACGCAGGCACCTGAACGCTTTGTCCTCCATCCGCGTCGGCGGCTTGTGGACGGCCTGCGTCGTGTTTACCGTCGTGATGCTCGGCTATATGCTGTATCAGGACACCGCCGGATTGTTGGAGAAAAACTACGGCGACTATCCGGATGGTTTCCTCAATATTTTCGGCTGGGGGATGTCGGCGGCGTTGGTCGTGTTCGGGCTGCTGCTGTCGCTGCTGCCTTGGAAGCACGGTCAGGATTTTAATGTCAAAGACGAACACGAACATGAACAGGGAGAAGAAAAATGAGTACTTCCGCCATTGTGATGATGCTTGCCGCCATCGCGGTGATTTGGGGCGGGCTGCTGCTTTCCCTGTTAAGGCTGCCGGAAGAGTAAGCCTTTAGAGCGTTAAAAATGCCGTCTGAACTGCTTCAGACGGCATTTGCCTTTACGGCTGCCATTCGCGTTCCACCTTGCCCGACGCATCCAAAGTTTGCGCTCGGACGATATGCCCGTCCCGGTACAGGATGCGCGTCCGCAATATGCCCTGTTCGGTATAGCCTTGCGACCAGCCTTGCGCCACGCCGTTTTCAACCGGCGTGTGCGAATGCAGTTTGCCGTTTGGGTGGTAAATATCGACAAAGCGGTCGAACACGCCGTTTTTGACGATGCTTTTCAAGACGCGCCCGTTTGAGGCGCGGATGCTGTACGCGCCGTCCGGCGTGCCTGAAGGCGGTCGGCTGTATGGGTTGGCGGGTTGGATGGGCGCGGCGGGCGGCAGTTTGTAAAGCGGGGTTTGTGCGGCAGGCAGACCGGAACAACCCGCCGAAAGGAGGGTGGCGGACAAAGCGGCAAGCAGGAGGATAATCGGGGCGTGTTTCATTTCAATTCCTTAGATATTGCACCCCATAACAGGGGCGCGTAATTTTTTTCAACCATTCCCTTCGGCAGCCGGGCGAGGCGGGGATTTGTTATGCCGTCATTAAAAAAATAGGCTGTGCTTGAATATTCCGCCGATGCGGCCCTAAGATGTCACTTTAAACGGACAATGCCGTCTGAAGGCTTCAGACGGCATTTTGATGGTCTGCTTACAGGCAGGCGAGTTCGTTTGCCATTTGCTGTTCCAAGGTTTCGCGCCGGCGGATGAGCCGGTATCCGCCGCCGTCAACCAATACCTCCGCCGCACGGTTGCGCGCGTTGTAATTGCTCGCCATACTGGCTCCATACGCGCCCGCGCTGCGGATAAGCAGCAAATCGCCTTCTTCGCAGGCGATGGTGCGGTCTTTGCCGAGGAAGTCGCCGGTTTCGCAAATCGGGCCGACGATGTTGGCGGTCAGAGGCTCAATGTCTTTGGTTTCGACCGCCTCGATGTGATGATAGGCATTATAAAGCGCCGGACGCATTAAATCGTTCATCGCCGCATCGACCATCACAAAGTTTTTCTCTTCGCCGTGTTTGACAAACTCGACGCGTGTCAGCAGCGAACCTGCGTTGCCGACCAAGCTGCGACCGGGCTCAAGAATGAGTTTCAGACGGCGTGTGCCGATCAGTTTTTGAACCGCTTGGGCATACGCGCCCAAATCGGGCACTTTTTCGTCTTGGTAAACAATGCCGACGCCGCCGCCCAAGTCCAAGTGTTCCAACACAATGCCTTCGGCGGCAAGCGAGTCAACCAAAATCAAAATGCGTTCGCAGGCTTCGACCAGCGGGCTTAAGTCGGTCAGTTGCGAACCGATGTGGCAGTCGATGCCGACGATTTTCAAATTGGGCTGTTGTGCGGCGTGGCGGTAGGCTTCGAGCGCGTCGGCGTAGGCGATGCCGAATTTGTTGGCTTTCAGACCTGTGGAGATGTAAGGATGGGTTTTCGCATCGACATCGGGATTGACGCGCAGGGAGACGGACGCGGTTTTGCCCAAACGCGCGGCAACCTTTTGAATGCGGTCGATTTCGGGGATGCTTTCCATATTGAAGCATTTCACGCCTGCATTCAGCGCGAACTCGATTTCCGCCTCGCTTTTGCCCACGCCGGAAAAAATCGTTTTCGCCGCATCGCCGCCTGCCGCCAAAACGCGCGCCAACTCACCGCCGGAGACAATGTCGAAACCGCTGCCCAGCGAGGCGAAGTGTTTGATGATGCTCAGATTGCCGTTTGCCTTGACGGCGTAACAGACGAGCGGGTTTAAAGCGGCAAAGGCGGTTTGGTAGTGTTCAAACGCTTCGGTCAGCGCGGATTGGCTGTACACATAAAGCGGCGTTCCGAATGCTTCGGCAAGGCGGGGGTAGGGGACTTGTTCGCAAAACAGGGTCATATTTTCGTTTTCATTTTCGGGTTGGTGGGGCGGATTGCGGTGTGCTTTGAAGCTGCAAACCGGTTTGGATTACGCCGAAACGCGCCTTGTCGCCTTCTTTGGGCAGGTAGAGGTCGCCTTTGTAACCGCAGGCGGAAAGCAGGAGGGCGGTTGCCGCCGCAAAAAATACGCCGTATTTCATCGGTAAACTTCCTTCATAAGCGCGAATGTGGCAAGATTCGGCATCTTAAACAAAAAACACGCAAAAAGCTATGATGACCGAAAGCGAGTTTATCCGCGCGAGCGAAGCATTATTCGAACACATCGAAGACCAAATCGACGAAAACGGCTGGGATTTCGACTGCCGGTTTGCCGGAAACGTCCTGACCATCGAAGCCGGAGACGGCACGCAAATCATCGTCAACCGCCACACGCCCAATCAGGAATTGTGGATTGCCGCAAAAAGCGGCGGCTACCATTTCGCCGAACAAAACGGCAAATGGCTGGCAACGCGCGACAGCCGCGATTTTTATGATGTTTTAAACGAAGCCCTGAGCGCGGCTTCAGGCGAAGCGGTGGCAATTGCCGAATTGTGATTCAATTTTCGATATAAAAAGATTGTTACCCAATGGCACAATTACCTCTATATCGGACTGCCGAAATCGGAAATTTTACTGTCGGCACGCCCGAAGTTTTACAATCATTTTTCGAACATGTCCCTTATGGTGTCGTCTTTGAAGACGACGGCGACACAGGCTACTTCTATGCCGCTTCGCAAGACGGGATTCTAGATGCCTTGCACATCTACAATGTCGAAGATGTATCCGACAAACATATCCCCAATCATGTCTTGATTTTATGGGATGATGCCTGCACCATAGCCGCATTGTGTATCAACGACTACATCCATGCCGTCTATGATTTTGTCGAACAGGCAGGATATTGCCGCAACGGCTTCCCTGAAGCACAAGGCGAATGGCTGAAAGTCGAAAACCGCGTCTTGGACGATGAATTGCTGGACAAACTCCTCTCCCGAAAACCTACATAACCCGCACAAAAGGATAACAAAATGCCCCTGTTAGACAGTTTTAAAGTCGACCACACCCGTATGCACGCCCCCGCCGTACGCGTGGCGAAAACCATGACCACACCCAAAGGCGACACCATTACCGTATTCGACCTGCGCTTTTGCGTTCCCAACAAAGAAATCCTGCCCGAAAAAGGCATACACACGCTGGAGCATTTGTTTGCAGGCTTTATGCGCGACCACTTGAACGGAAACGGCGTGGAAATCATCGACATTTCCCCGATGGGCTGCCGCACCGGTTTTTATATGAGCCTTATCGGCACGCCTTCCGAACAGCAGGTCGCCGACGCATGGCTCGCCTCGATGCAGGATGTTTTGAATGTCAAAGACCAAAGCAAAATCCCCGAGCTGAACGAATACCAATGCGGCACTTATCTGATGCACTCGCTTGCCGAAGCGCAGCAAATCGCGCAAAACGTGTTGGCGCGCAAAGTGGCGGTGAATAAAAACGAAGAGCTGACGCTGGACGAAGGGCTGCTGAACGCCTAATCCGCCGCAAATGCCGTCTGAACAAGGGTTTCAGACGGCCTTTACCTCTTCCCTTATCATCCGGGGTTGTGCGGGAGCGGGTTTGAAGCAGGCATCGTCCTGCACGCCGCAATCGTCCTTCCCTGTTTCTTTTCCTGTCCCTTATCGGTTTCAAGCGGGTTTTTTATGTCCAACAGACCTACACTCCTCCTCGTTGACGGTTCGTCCTACCTCTACCGCGCGTATCACGCGATGCTGCGGCAAAACCTGACCGCCCCCGACGGCGCACCCACGGGCGCGCTTTACGGCGTGTTGAATATGCTGCGCCGGCTTCGTGCGGATTATCCGCACGATTATTGCGCGGTGGTGTTTGATGCAAAGGGCAAAAATTTCCGCCATCAGATGTTTTCCGAATACAAGGCGACGCGCCCGCCGATGCCCGACGATTTGCGCCCGCAGGCGGAAGCCCTGCCGGAATTGGTGCGCCTGACGGGCTGGCCGGTGCTGGTGATTGGGCAGGTGGAGGCGGACGATGTGATCGGCACGCTGGCAAAACAGGGCGTGGGACACGGTTTGCAGGTTATCGTTTCCACCGGCGACAAGGATATGGCGCAGCTGGTAAACGAGAGCGTAACGCTGGTGAACACGATGAGCGGCGAAACGCTGGACATTGAAGGCGTGAAGGAAAAATTCGGCGTGCGCCCCGACCAGATCCGCGATTATCTCGCGCTGACGGGCGACAAGGTGGACAACGTGCCGGGAGTGGAAAAATGCGGCCCGAAAACGGCGGAAAAATGGCTGGAAGCCTACGGCTCGTTGCAAGGCGTGATGGAACACGCTTTGGAAATCAAGGGCAAAGTGGGCGAGAATCTGCGTGCCGCCCTGCCGCGCCTGCCGCTGTCGTATGATTTGGTTACGATTAAAACTGATGTGGACTTGCACGCCGAGCTTTCAGACGGCCTCGAAAGCCTGCGCCGCACTACGCCGAAATGGGCGCAGCTTGCGGTTGATTTCAAACGCTGGGGCTTCCGCACTTGGTTGAAAGAGGCGGAAAGCCGTATGCACGAAGCGGCGGACGGCGGTTTGTCCGGCAGCGATGCAATCGGCGGAAAAGCTGCGCCGGCGGCGGAAATGCCGTCTGAAAGGCTGCCTGAAAAAGCCGTTGCCCCCGAAAAACTGGATTATCAAGCCGTTACCACCGAAGCGCAGTTTGCCGCCTTATTGGACAAACTGTCGCAGGCGGAAAAAATCGGCATCGATACGGAAACCACGTCATTAGACGCGATGAACGCCTCGCTAGTCGGCATCAGCATTGCGTTCCAAGCAGGAGAGGCGGTTTACATCCCCGTAGGACACAGCCTGACCGCCGCGCCAGAACAGCTTGATTTGCAATATGTATTAGACCGCTTGAAACCGCATTTGGAAAATTCCGCCCTGAAAAAAATCGGGCAAAACCTCAAATACGACCAACACGTTTTCGCCAACTACGGCATCGCCCTGAACGGCATCGTCGGCGATGCGATGCTCGCTTCCTACATCATCGAGAGCCATCTGGGACACGGCTTGGACGAATTGTCCGGACGCTGGCTCGGCTTGGAAACCATTACCTACGAATCGCTGTGCGGCAAAGGCGCGAAACAAATCGGTTTTGCCGATGTCGCCATCGGGCCGGCAACCGAATACGCCGCCCAAGATGCCGATTTCGCCCTGCGCCTCGAAGCGCACCTGCGCGCGCAAATGGACGACAAACAGCTTGAAATGTATGAAAAAATGGAGCTTCCCGTCGCGCAGGTGCTGTTTGAAATGGAACGCGTCGGCGTGCAAATCGACCGTGCCGAACTCGCCCGCCAAAGCGCGGAACTCGGTGCGGAGCTGGTGAAGCTCGAACAAGAAGCCTACGCCGCCGCCGGGCAGCCGTTCAACCTCAACTCGCCCAAACAGCTTCAAGAAATCCTGTTCGACAAAATGGGCATCCCGACAAAAGGGCTGAAAAAAACCGCCAAAGGCGGCATTTCGACCAACGAAGACGTGTTGGAACAACTCGCGCCCGACTATCCGCTGCCCAAAATCATCTTGAAAAACCGTAGTTTGGCGAAACTCAAATCCACCTACACCGACAAACTGCCCGAAATGATTTCGCCCCGGGATAAGCGCGTGCATACCACTTACGCCCAAGCCGTCGCCATCACCGGCCGCCTCGCCGGCAACAACCCCAACCTGCAAAATATCCCCATCCGTACCGAAGAAGGGCGTAAAGTCCGCCGCGCCTTTACCGCGCCGCCGGGCAGCGTCATCGTTTCCGCCGACTATTCCCAAATCGAGCTGCGCATTATGGCGCACCTCTCCGGCGACAAAACCCTCATCGCCGCGTTCCAAAACGGCGAAGACGTACACCGCCGCACCGCCGCCGAAGTATTCGGCATCGCCCCTGAAAACGTCTCGTCCGAACAACGCCGCTACGCCAAAACCATCAACTTCGGCTTAATCTACGGTATGGGGCAATACGGTTTGGCAAAATCATTGGGCATCGACAACCTTTCCGCCAAAAACTTTATCGACCGCTATTTCGCCCGCTATCCCGGCGTTGCCGAATATATGCAGCGCGCCAGGGAATGCGCGGCAGGGCAAGGTTATGTCGAAACCTTATTCGGCAGAAGGCTTTACCTGCCCGACATCCGCCACACAAACGCCAACATCCGCGCCCGTGCCGAACGCGCCGCCATCAACGCCCCGATGCAGGGCACCGCGTCCGACCTCATCAAACGCGCTATGATAGACGTATCCCGCTGGCTTTCAGAGTGCGAAGCCTCCCCGTGGGACGACCTTTTGCAAAGCAAACTGATTATGCAGGTGCATGACGAACTGGTGTTGGAAGTCCCTGAAGCCGAGCTGGATTTGGTGAAAGAAAAACTGCCGCAGATGATGGCGGCAGTGGATGACGGGATGCTGGATGTGCCGTTGGCGGCGGAAGTGGGCGCGGGGATGAATTGGGAAGAGGCGCATTGATGTTGCGGAAACTGATCTGGAAAAACCTTGCCGCCGGCACTTTCACGAAAGCGGGAATCCGGCCTGTCCGGTTTCTTTGGGTAACTTCCAAACCGCCATTCCTGACAAATACCCACAATCTAAAATCCCGTCATTCCCACGAAAGTGGGAATCTAGTCCGTCCGGTTTCGGTTTCTTTGAGTTTTGAGTAACTTCTAATTCGTCATTCCCACGAAAGCGGGAATCTAGGACGCAGGGTTGGAGAAACCTTTTTTTCTGATAAGTTTCCGTGCCGACGAGGCTGGATTCCCGCCTGCGCGGGAATGACGGCGGAGCGGTTGTTGTTTTCCCGGCAAATACCACAAGCCAAAATCCCGTTATTTTCACCAGAACAGAAAACCAAAAACAGAAACCTAAAATGCGTCACTCCCACGAAAGTGTGAATCTAGTCCGTTCGGTTTCGGTTTCTTTGAGTTTTGAGTAACTTCTAATTCGTCATTCCCGCTAAAGTGGGAATCTAGTCCGTTCGGTTTCGGTTTCTTTTGAGTTTTGAGTAACTTTTAATTTGTTATTCCCGCGAAAGCGGGCATCCGGAAACTCAAAGCGGCAAGAATTTATTAGAAATAATTGAGACTCAAAAAACCGGATTCCCGCTTTCGCGGGAATGACGGCGGATGGTTGCTGTTATTTCGGATAAATATCCGTAGCTTTTTGTTGCAGGATTCAATGGCGATATGGCTATTTTCTATTTTAATGATAACCCTTTTTGTTTGTTTACCAGCGGTAGCCTAATTTGATGCCCGCGCTGTGTTGCGCTTCCAGTTGCGGGCCTTTGGCGGCGGCAGCGTGGAGGGACAGCGTGAAACCTTTGATTTCGGCGTTTACGCCCCATTCCGCACTGCGGGTTTTGCCGAAATCCTGCGCCAATACGGCGGTATTGACGCGCGTTCGGACTTTGCCCGAAGCGGCATCGGTATAGGACAGGCTCAAATAAGGCGTGATGGAAATGTGTTGCGCCGGTTTGAATGGATAATCCGCCTTAATGCCTGCGCGGTAGCGGTTGAACGCAAGGCCGGGGGTGGCGATATTGACGTTTTCGTAGCGGTAATCCGCTTTTCGGACGAAATAGCGTGTTGCGCCGATGTGCGGTTCGATGCCGAATCCGCCGAAACCGGCGCGGTATCGTGCCTGAATGCCGTAATGCAGCACGCGGCGGCGGATTTTGCCTCCGATGCCGTCTGAAAGGCTGCCGCTGCTAAAACCCGCGCCCGCGCTGATGCCGATGTCGAACCTGCCGATGCCGTATTGCCCGAAAACGGCGCCGTGGGCAAGCCGTGCCGAGTTGCCGATGCCGTCGTCGAAGGTGTTTTCGGTCCGGTTGTGCGAAAACAGGATGCCGACGCGCCCGCTGCCGAGGTTTTTCTGCATACCGATTTGGCGCAGGTCGGTTTGTTGGCGGTAGGCGCGGAAATCTTGCGAACGGTAGTGTTTGGTGTCCCGGATGCCGCTTGTCCAAACGGCGTTGCGGCGGTCTTCGGCAAATACGCGGTCCAATTCGTCCTGTACGGCGAAAACGCTGTTGAGCGTGGCGGAAAATTCACTCAAACCGCTATTGGCATAACGGCTGATCAGGTCGCGCTGCGGTTGGGGCTGCGGTTGCGGCAAATCCCGGCGTGCGCGGCGGAAGGCGGCGGTAACCGGCCGGGTTTCCGCTTCGCGCTGTTTCTCCAAGGCGGTGTCTTTATCCGTCTGCGCCCGTTTTTTCTCTTCCTCCGCCTGCATAATGCCGGCATTTTCCTCGCCTGTCTGCCGAGCCAGTTCGGCAACGCTTTCTGCCTTCTCGGCGGCATCGCGCCCGGCCGCATTCAGTGCGTCAAGGCTTTGCGCGTTGTCTTTTTCCGCCTGTTTCTTGGCTTCCGCCGCGCCTTCGCGCGCCGCTTCCGATTGCCGGGCGGCGGTTAGGGCGGTTTGCGCCTCCTGTTCTTTTTGCACTTTGTCGGACTGCCTGCGTTCCAACAATGCCCGTTTTGCCTCCAGCACTGCGCGTTCGGCTTTGGCGTTTTGCAGTTCCGCCTCCGTTATAACCAGCTCTTCCTTCACGTTCGCCAGTGAAAGCGCCATTGATTGCAAATCTTGTTTTTCTTTCGCCGTTTCTGCGATTTTGTCGGCAAGGGCTTTTGCCTCCCCGGCTGCGGCAACGGCTTTTTCACGTTCGTCCCTGATTCGGTTCAGGCGCGTCAATTTGGCTTCCGCCCAATCGATTTTGGCGGTTTGTTCGGCAATTTGCGCCTTCGCCAGCGCAAGGTTTGCCGCGTCCGCATTTTCCGCACCTTCCAAGGTGTTGCCGTGCCGGTAGCCGGCATCGGCTTCTTCGGCGCGTCTGCCTGCTTCGGCTGCCGCCGTTTTTGCCTGCGCCCACGCGGCTTCTTTTTCCGCCTGTGCGGCTTGGGCGGCGGCGGTTTGTTTTTTTGCCTCTTCAAGTTCGGCATTGAGGCGGTTCAATTCGCTTTCAGACGGCACAGCGTCGGAAATTTCCGCCTTTTTCAAGCGCACCTTTTCTTCTTCCTCCTGTTGTTTGGCGGCAAGTTGCGCCTGTTTCGCCGCCAGGGCGGCTTCTGTTTTTTCCGCTTGGTCGAGTTTGTCGGAGAGCTCTTGTTCTTTGACCGGATTATGCAGGCGGAACTCGCCGTCTTTGCGGATAAGCTGATAACGCCACGCGCCGGCATCGACGTGTTCGTTTTGCAGGGTGAAATTAAGGTTTTCGGACAGCGGTTTGTTGTCTTTCCCTTCCACTACCGTCAATTGCTCGAGGCTTACGGGTTCGTTGCCGGTATTGTTGACAGCCAAGGTGTAAGTGCCTTCGGAACTTTCCGCCAGCTTCAATTTGTCGCTGCGGTAGCCGAAGAGTTCCGACATAAAGCGGAATGTTCCCTGCCCGTTCAATTTGCCGTTTACCGTCAGTGTGTTGAAACGGGATTCTGCCGAAGTTGGCGGCGTAACGGATAATAGGGAACGGCGCGAACGGCGGCGCGGCGCATCTGCCGCACTGCCGGTTTGCGCCCCTGCCGCATCGTGGCGATAGGCGGAATTGAGTGTAATGGTGGCGTTGTCAAGGTTTAAATTGCCTAATTCCGTGCCCGACGGCAGCGTCCATTCGCTGTCTTTTAAGTGTAATGCCGTATCCTTGCCGCCGCTGATTTGTCCGGTAAAGCGGCTGTTTTCAAAATGGAATACTGCCTTATCGGCTAGGGAGACATTGCCGTTGAGTGCGGAATGGCTTACGTTTGCCTTAGCGTTGTCGGAAAGCGTCAGACTGCCGTTTTGTACGGCGTTGTTGCGTAGGGCAAACGAGGCGTTGCCAGAGAGTAACGCGTTGCCATTTATGGTGGCATTGTCAATCTCCGTATCGGCGTTTCCTGAAAGGGTAACAGTACCATTTTGTACGGTGTTGTGCGTAACCGTATAGTGCGTGTCTCCGCCTGCACTAAGATTGCCGTTGAGCGTGGCAAGCCCTGTGAGATTTAAATGAGCGTGATCGGCAAGATCGACATTGCCGCTGATGTCGGTATTGGTCAATGAAGCAATCACTTTATCGTCGGTAATGGTTTTTTCGACACAATTTGTCAGACCCGTCCAGT
Source organism: Neisseria lactamica (assembly GCF_901482445.1). Classification (NCBI taxonomy): domain Bacteria; kingdom Pseudomonadati; phylum Pseudomonadota; class Betaproteobacteria; order Neisseriales; family Neisseriaceae; genus Neisseria; species Neisseria lactamica. The sequence continues at coordinate 1,890,795 of NZ_LR590477.1, forward strand.
CCGAACGTGTACAGATTGTGTGGCTTTGATGCGGTGCGACACCGAAAACTGCTTGGGCGTGATTGCTCAAATGCCAATCGCCTTCCACTTTGGCAACATTGCGGGAAACCACCGCCTGTCCGCCCTGAATATGGAAATTTTCCGCTTTAAACGTGCGGTTAATCCAGTCGTTGTCCCACACGATTTCTCCTTGCGGGATACCTTCCATTTTTGACCACCCGTTTCCTAAATGATTGTAGGCGTGCGGTGTCGGTCTGCCGCTGAAAAACAGTTTGCCGTTTGTTTGTGTGATGTTGCCGTTTAAATTTGTTCCGCCGGAAAGCAGTAAAGTGCGATCCGCTTCTGCCGGTTGGTAATTCAGATTGAGCCGACCGTTCGTTTTGGTTGAGTCTTTCTCGCCAAACCAACCGTTGTAGGCAATTTCTTTTTTGTTATCCAAGCTGTTGTTATTGTTGGTTGTATTAATATCTTTATTGCCTGTAATGGTAACGGTAGATTCTTTGCCTTGATTGTGGTTGACAATCATCGCCCCTTCATCGGTATTTTGAATGCGGTGGAACGAAAGCGAATGCCCGTTCAAATCCAAACGACCGCCGCGAAAGCCGAAATAGAGTTTGTCGGGGTTGAACTGATTATCGGCATTCAGTTGCACCGTCCCCCTGCCGCTGACCAAGCCGATTTCACTAAAGGCTTGTTTTTTATTATTTTCATCTGCTTGTTGATCTAAAATAACTTTACCGTCGCCCACGCTGATCGAGCCTTGGTTTTCCCCTTTGGCTTGAACGTGCAGCGTGCCTTTGCCGATTTTGGACAGGCGGTCGTTTGCCACGCCGTTTACTTTCCAAGTAACGGTACTGCCATCACTGATATGAACGCCCGCGCCTTGCCAAGTCTGATTGGATTCGGGTGCAACGGTAAAGTTTCCTTCAAAATACAAACCGCCCGCGCCTTGGTTGATGTTGTTTGATAAGATGAGTTTGCCGTTGCCGTAATCGATAAAAGAAAGGTTTTCACCGTTGTTTAACCTTGGACGGTACTGATTAACACCCCCTGCCGCGTAAACTGGTTCTGTATCAGTTTCATTCAAAGATTCGTCAAACAGTCGGACTGTCTGTACTTTAAGCTTTGGATTGGAAACCTTTTCGTTGGTTTCTGTTACCGTACCCGTACCGTTGTTGTTGGATGTAAAGGAAAAATGTCCGTTACTGCGCGGTTCGAAAAAGACGGTATGTGTATCGCCTCTGTAAATGTCATCGTAGAACCAATCTTTGCGTATCAGCTGGAAACCGTTTTCCCTGCCGGAATAAGGGTAGCCCGTTTGTAAAACTCCGTTGAGCAGCCATTTATTGTTTGTTTTGTCATAAATAAACATTGGCGAACCGCTGTCGCCGGCCGCACCTGCAATCGGCATAGGTCCATAGTCGTTGGCATGGCGCACATCGCCGCTCAAACTAACTACACCATTATTTCCCCAACCCTGCATATGTGTATTGCCGCCAATTAACCATGTGCCGGAGTAGGATAAATCGCCGTGTTTGTCATCATCATAACGCCAATAGTGGTGTCCTGAGCCGATGCGGACACGCTCGGGATATTTTTCTTTATCGGAATAGGTATTCCCCCTCATGTCACCCGTCATTTCGACAGGTTCTGCATCGGTTACAAATTTATGCAAACGCGGCATATGGTAATCGCCGTTGTAAGGGTGTGAATTGTCAGGCTTATAATTATTTCTTTTCACAATTTGGTAAGAAAAACGGTGCTGATCGGGATTTCTTCCTTCCGCACCAAAATCAACATTGTTATAGCCGCCGTTATGTGCCACGCTCACAATATATTGATCGCCCACCAATGCCGCCACGCCGTTACGCGATACCACAGAAAAATCAATCATCGGGGCTTTTGTCATTGATTTGCCGACCAACTCCCCTTTTTTGTTGTAAACCTCAATATCTTTCGCCCCGACTGCAAACTTGCCTTTATTTTCGGCAAAGTCGCGATAGTATTGGTAGTTGATGCCGAAATAAGTGTGTCCCGCCCGAGCTTGGGGCAGAATGCCGAACGACAGGCATATGGCTAAGTAAGCAGGCGAGAAGCGGATGCGGCCGGTTTTCGGGGCTTTGCGGTGTGTTTCGGTTGTCCGTTTGTCGGTTATTTTCATTATTTTTCCTTACTTGACGGTGGGATTTGGGTTTGTTTGGGAGGGCGCGGCTTCCGCTTCCGGGCGGCGCGCGGGATGTGCCTATATGTGCGGTTCGGCGTGTCGGGCGGATATGAAGCACGCCCTAGGATTTGCAATTAATTTTTGCCTTGGTCTCGGCTTCTTCCAATCACGAAAGCACCCGCCAAGGCAACCACTGTGCCGCCGGCAAGGGAGGCGGCGGTTGCAGGGTAGCCGCTCCATACGAGAAAAACGGCAAAAAGCAGTATCAGGATGACGCTGATGAAGCCGTACAGTTGCCCGCGCCTGTTGAAGGTTTGGTCTTGCCGTATGGTTTCGTGCCGGACGGCTTGTTCTTTTTCCGCCATTGCCATAATGCGGTCTGCCCCGTTGCTGATAATGTCGTTGTATTGCGCCAAGTCGGACGGCGGCGGCAACGGTCCCGAATGGAAACGCCGGGCTATCATTATTTGCACGTACTCGTCGGACAGGATTTGCTCGACAAGCTCTGGGGATTTGACGACGGTTTCGACAGCCTGCCGCGCCTTGTCCTGTGCGTTTTCGGTCATTTTCGCGCTTTCTCTATGGCGCGTTGAAAATCGCCGCCGATATTTTTGAAATCGTCGGCGGGATTGGGGCGGATGGCGGTTTTTGCGGGATGGAACAGACCCAACAGCGAGCCTATACCGAGCAGGAGGGCGTATGCGTTTCGTTTTTTCATATGGTTATATTAGGTCAGGCGGACGGGTTTATCAAGCGTTTTTGCGGTTTTATGCCGTCTGAAAGCCGAACCGTCGGACTTCAGACGGCATTTGCTATAATCGCGGCTGTTTTTGATTGTTTTTCGGGGGGTTTTATGTCGGATAACGTTCCAACGATTGCGGCAGTTGCTACCGCGCCCGGACGCGGCGGCGTGGGCGTGATACGCATATCGGGGAAAAACCTGCTGCCGATGGCAGAGGCTTTGTGCGGTAAAACGCCCAAGCCGCGCGTGGCAACCTATGCTGATTTTACGGACGCGGACGGACAGGCAATCGACAGCGGGCTTTTGCTGTTTTTTGCCGCACCGGCAAGTTTTACGGGCGAAGATGTCATCGAGCTTCAGGGACACGGCGGGCCGGTGGTGATGGATATGCTGCTGAACCGCTGTTTGGAACTGGGCGCGCGCCTTGCCGAGCCGGGCGAGTTTACCAAACGTGCGTTTTTAAACGACAAACTGGACTTGGCACAGGCGGAAGGCGTGGCGGATTTGATTGACGCATCCAGCCGTTCGGCGGCGCGTCTGGCGTTGCGCTCGCTCAAGGGCGATTTTTCGCGGCGGATACACGGTCTGGTCGAAGACTTGATTACCTTGCGGATGCTGGTCGAAGCGACGTTAGATTTTCCCGAGGAAGACATTGATTTTCTCGAAGCGGCAGACGCACGCGGCAAACTGGACGGCTTGCGCCGCGCCGTGGATGATGTGCTTGCCAACGCGCAGCAGGGCGCGATTTTGCGCGAAGGTCTGAATGTCGTATTGGTCGGCGCGCCGAATGTCGGCAAATCCAGCCTGTTGAACGCGCTGGCGGGCGACGAAGTGGCGATTGTTACCGATATTGCCGGAACGACGCGCGACGCGGTCAGGGAACGTATCCTGATTGACGGCGTGCCGGTGCATATTGTCGATACGGCAGGTTTGCGCGAGACGGACGACGTGGTCGAGCGTATCGGCATCGAACGCAGCCGCAAGGCGGTATCGGAGGCGGATGTCGCGCTGGTGTTGGTCGATCCGCGCGAGGGTTTGAATGAAAAGACACGGGCGATTTTGGACGCGTTGCCGCCGGAGTTGAAACGCATCGAAATCCACAGCAAATCCGATTTGCACGCACACGCGGCAGGCGGGTTCGGTACGGGCGCGGAAACCGTCATCGCGCTGTCGGCGAAAACCGGCGACGGCTTGGACGCGCTGAAACGGACGTTGTTGCGTGAGGCCGGTTGGCAGGGCGAAAGCGAAGGGCTGTTTTTGGCGCGGACGCGGCACGTCAACGCACTCAAAGCAGCGCAGGAAGAATTGTCGCTGGCGGCATTGTGCGGCAACCATCAAATCGAGCTGCTTGCGGAACACTTGCGGCTGGCGCAGGTCGCGTGCGGCGAAATCACGGGCGAGTTTACGGCGGACGACCTGCTCGGCGTGATTTTTTCGAGGTTTTGTATCGGAAAATAAACGGATCGAAAGCATCGTGGTGGTGTCCGGCTGAACATTCCGTTATCCCATAAAAACGGGAATCCGATCCGTTCGGTTTTGTTTTTTTTGAATTTCGGGCAACGCTTAAATCTTCATTCCGCGCAGGCGGAAATTATCGGCGCGGTACGGCAACTTTTTTCGATATGAAAAGACCGTCATTTCTGTAAAAACAAAAAATCAAAAACAGAAAACTGAAATATCGTTATTCCCGCGCAGGTGGGAATCCAGCCCCGTCGGCATGGAAACTTATCGGGAAAACGGTTTCTTTAGATGTTACGTCCTAGATTCCCGCTTGCGCTAGAATGACAGGATTAAAGTTTCAAAATTTATTCTAAATAACTGAAACTCAGCGAACTAGATTCCCACTTTCGTGGGAATGACGAATTTTGGGTTTCTGTTTTTGGTTTTCTGTTCTTGTGGGAATGATGAAATTTTAAGTTTTAGGAATTTATCGGAAAAAACAGAAACCGCTCCGCCGTCATTCCCGCGCAGGCGGGAATCCAGACTTGTCGGCACGGAAACTTATCGGGAAAACGGTTTCTTCAGATTTTACGTCCTAGATTCCCGCTTTCGCTGGAATGACAGGATTAAAGTTTCAAAATTTATTTTAAATAACTGGAACTCAACGAACTAGATTCCCACTTTCGTGGGAATGACGGGATGTAGGTTCGTAGGAATGACGTGGTGCAGGTTTCCGTGCGGATGGCTTCGTCATTCCCGCGCAGGCGGGAATCCAGGTTCGTTGAGTTTCAGTCATTTCCGATAAATTCTTGCAGCTTTGCGTTTCTAGATTCCCACTTCCGTGGGAATGACGGAGAGTTGCGGGAATGACGGAGAGTTGCGGGATTGGGCTTGGTACAAGCCTGAAAGGGGGCGGCGGTGCGATTGTAAAAAATGCCGTCTGAAACCCAAATCATCGGGTTTCAGACGGCATTGGCACATCAGGAGCTTAGAACTTCGCTTCGATGGTGAAATTGTAGCTCCTGCCCGGCGAGGTAAAGCGTTGGATGCCGGCGTGGGTATTGTTGTCAACGCGGTTGACCGTGCCGAACTCGCGGATGCTGCGTAAAGATTCCCAAGTGTAGTACTGCTTGTTGGTAATGTTGTACGCGGCGGCGCGGAGCGTAACCTGTTTGCCGATGTTGAGGTAGGCGGAAAGGTCGAACAGCGTATAGGCCTTGCTGTGTTTGGCATAAGGCCACGGGTTGTTCAAGTCGTCGTTGCTGTGTACGGTGTCGGACGGCTTTTTGGCGGCGGTGCGCGTGGCGTAGGCGTTGATGCCCCAGCGTTTGGAAGGCGCGTCATAGCCCAGGCTGTAAACCGCCGTCCACGGCGAAAGCGCGTTGATGGGCGTTTCTTTGCCGTTGTTTTGCGTTGCCTTGCCTTTGATGTAGCTGACGTTGAGGCCGGTATGCAAACCTTTGGGCAGCCCGATGCTGTCGAGGTTCCAAGTGCCGTTAAACTCTATGCCTTTCACCCAGGCGGCGGTGCGGTTTTGGTTTTGCCAAACGGGCGAGCTGACCAATGCCGTTTTGTCTGAAATCGGGGCGTAGGTGGGTTTGTTCGGATCGTCTGACGAAACACCCATATACGTCAATTCGATAAAGTCGCGGTATTTGGTTTTGAAGCCCGAGAGCTTGAAGTTGCCCGCTTTGCCGCTGCCCGCCAGACCTAATTCCCAGTTTTTGGCTTTTTCCGCTTTCAGGTTTGGGTTGGCTTTCAGGTAGAAATCGGGGTGCGGGAACAATAGCCAGGTTTCGTCTGAAGTCGGTGCGCGGAAGCCGGTGCTGTATTTTACCAACAAGTGCAGATGCTTGGTAAACCGCCAGTCGAACCCCGTGCCGTAGCTGAAGCCCGCGTGCGCGCGTTCCGAACCCAAATGGGGAATCTGCCCCCGGATGGCGGTGGTGTATTTCGGATCGTCTTTCGCGCTGCTGCTGTTTTTGTCGTAGCGTATGCCCGCATTCAGGCGGAAGCGGTCGTTGCCGCCCAAGTGAAACGCATTGTTCCAATAGGCAAATTTATATTTCGACCGGTTTTCGATCAGCATCGTGATTTTACCTTGGTTGGTAGTGAGGATTTTGGGGTCGTACAGTTTTGCGAAATAGCTGTAATCCGAGTTGGCATTGTCCCCTCTGCCGCCGCCCAAGCCGTATTGCGCCGCCCAAACGGCTTTGGAAAAGTCGAGTTGTTTTTCAAAATCGGCAGTCCATTGCGCGGTGTTTTGGCGGATATGCCGGAACGAATGGTAAACCTCGCCGTTGATGCCGTTTGTATCGTAATTTTTCGGGATGTCCCAAGTCCAGGTGTTCATATCGATGCGCTGCTTGTCGTAGCGCAGCTTGAGGCTGTCCCACGGGCCGTGTTCCAATTCGTTTTTGTATTCGACGCCGGAGCGGCGGCGGTAGCTCACGTCTTGGCGGTGGCGGTAGTCGCCCGTTGCGAGAGATGTGGTCGTACCCGTCCACAAATTAGACAGTTCGTTGGTAAAACGGTCGGTGCGCGAGTCTTCAAAAATCCAGCCGATGCGGTTGCGGTCGTTGAAATTGTAGCCCAGCTTGAACAGGGTGCTTTTGTTTACCCATTCTTGCGGGTCGGGGCGGGAGCGCGCAACCCCTGTGGCGACGTACTCCAGCCATTTGCTGGGTCCGGATGTGTCGGTCGGGTTATAGATATATCCGGGGTTTCTAATTTCAACATCGCCCTCGGTCGAGCGGTTTTTGGTTTCTTTGCCGAAGCGGCGGGTATAAACCAATAAGGCATCCAAACCATAGAGCCTGCCGGCGGCGGTGATGCTGCTGAACTTTTGGCTGTTTTTGCCGACGCTGCCGCCCTTTATCCCCAAATGGTAGGGCTTGCCTTCGGAAACATAATCGCTTGCGGATTTGGTTTGGTAATTGACTGCGCCGCCCAATGCGCCGCTGCCGGATTTGAGCGAGTCCGCGCCTTTGGTGATGGTTACTTCCGAGAAGTTTTCGGGTTCGGAAGTATTGCGGTTGGCATTGAAGTTGCCGTATGCGCCGAACAATTCTTGGAAGGCTTCGGAAGAGCGGCTTTCCGCCTGCGCCAGCCCGTCAACGTTGATGGCGACGCGGTCTTTGTCCACGCCGCGTATGGTAAAGCCGTTAGAACCCGCCCTGCCGCCTTCGACGACGGAAATGCCGGGGTCGTAGCGCACCAGGTCGTGTTCGTCGTTGACCAAGAGCTTGTCTAAGGTTTTGCGGCGGATTTTTTCTTCGCCGAGTTTTTGGGTTTTGTGCGTGCCGGTAACGGTGATTTCGTTCAGCGTTTGGGTGGACTGTGGCGCAGGGTCTGCCGCAAAGGCGGGAAACGCTTGGGCGATGGCGGCGGCAGCCAATACGGGCTTGAAGGGGATGTGCATAAGAAAACCTTTTTAAAAGCGGATTAATTATTATTTTGTGAGATGGGTGGTCTCTCGATCGGTGGTGTTTTCAAGTTCTTTTTTATAACTCACGCCGCCGAATACGGTATCGAGGGAGCGGGCGCCGTCAAAGGTGATTTTGCCGCCTATGCTGGTGTCGCTGTCGTAACTACTGTTGAACTTGCCAAAAAACTTGCCTTCCAATTTGCCGTTTTTGCCGCCGGACGTGGCATCGCCGGAAAAGGTCAGACCGGTAATCGTTGCGTTTTCAATTTTCACACTCGGCCCGTAATCGCTGTTGCCGAGGATTTCGCCTGCCAGTTTGTTGCTGTTGAAATTGGCGGTGATAAAGGAAAGGACGGGGGTGTTGGTGTAACCGGTAAAAGAGCTGCCTTTGGGCGGCGTATAAGAGGAGGTAACAAATTGCCCGTCTTTGACGCGGATGCCCCAAACCTGATAAGTGATTTTGCCCTTGCCGGTGGTTTCGGGCGTGTCGTCGCCCCAGGAGTATGCCGGTTTCGGCGTTTTGCCGACGGGGAAGCCGCCGGCGAAGAGGTCGATTTCGCCGTTGGGGCCTATCCACGCCCCGAATTTCATATAATCTTGTTTGGTGATTTCCGCATACGAAGTAGCCCCTGAGTCGCTGCAACAGATAAAGATACGGCTGCCGTCGGCAAGCCGCTGTCCGGCGTAGCGGTCGGGAATTTTGTAGTCGGGGGAGGAATAGCTGGGGACAATGGGGTCGGAGTAGGATGAAAGGGTGTATTGCGCGCCGCCGGGTGTTTGGAAGATGAATGATGTTTCTTTGGTTTTGTAGCCGGGGAAAGGTTCTTTTTCTACTTCCCGCTGCTGAATGGAAATACCGGATGTGCTTCCTGTGCCGGCGGTGTTGATGTTTTCGATGTTGCTGCTATCGCTTGATAGCGTTACCTCGGCGGCGGGCAACGGCGTGGCGGTGGGAATGGAGAAGGGGACGTGCGGTTCGGCTACCCCCCCCGGCACAGGCGGCAAGGGCGGCGGCAAGCGGCAGTAAGGACAGGGCTTTGTATTTCATCGCATACTCAATCTTGATGATGTGTTAATAATAGTTTTGATTATCAGTTTAATGATATATGATGTCAACTGTTTTGTGGGCTGATGTAAAAGCCGGTAAATGTGAAATCCGCCCTTTGAAAATCGGGCGGCGGTTTTTTGCCTGCCCGCTTTCAGACGGCAAAGCCGGTTTTTACGGGTTTCTGCCTGTTTTTCGGATAGTTTGACGTGCTTCGGCGGCGTGTTTGCCGGAAAGGTAAATGACAGGGTATGTTGTATTTCAGATACGGCTTTTTGGTTGTTTGGTGTGCGGCAGGTGTTTCTGCCGCCTATGGGGCGGATGCGCCCGCGATTTTGGATGACAAGGCATTGTTGCAGGTGCAGCGGTCGGTGTCGGATAAGTGGGCGGAATCGGATTGGAAAGTTGAAAATGATGCCCCGCGTGTGGTTGACGGGGATTTTTTGTTGGCACATCCGAAAATGTTGGAACATAGTTTGCGCGACGCGCTCAACGGCAATCAGGCGGATTTAATCGCTTCGTTGGCGGATTTGTATGCCAAGCTGCCGGATTATGACGCGGTTTTGTACGGCAGGGCGCGGGCTTTGCTGGCGAAATTGGCGGGAAGGCCGGCGGAGGCGGTGGCGCGGTATCGGGAACTGCACGGGGAAAATGCGGCAGACGAGCGGATTTTGCTGGATTTGGCGGCGGCGGAGTTTGACGATTTCCGACTGAAGTCGGCAGAAAGGCATTTTGCGGAGGCGGCAAAATTGGATTTGCCGGCGCCGGTTTTGGAAAATGTGGGGCGTTTTCGGAAAAAAACGGAGGGGCTGACGGGCTGGCGTTTTTCGGGCGGCATCAGTCCGGCGGTCAATAGAAATGCCAATAATGCCGCGCCGCAGTATTGCCGGCAAAACGGAGGCCGGCAGATATGCAGTGTCAGCCGGGCGGAGCGGGCGGCAGGGTTGAATTATGAAATCGAGGCGGAAAAACTGACGGCGTTGGCAGATAATCATTATTTGTTGTTCCGTTCCAATATCGGCGGCACGAGCTATTATTTCAGTAAAAAATCAGCTTATGATGACGGGTTCGGCAGGGCGTATTTGGGTTGGCAGTATAAAAATGCGCGGCAGACGGTGGGGATTTTGCCGTTTTATCAGGTGCAGTTGTCGGGCAGCGACGGCTTTGATGCGAAAACAAAACGGGTAAACAACCGCCGCCTGTCGCCGTATATGCTGGCGCACGGAGTCGGCGTGCAGCTGTCCCATACTTACCGCCCAAACCCGGGATGGCAATTTTCGGTCGCGCTGGAACATTACCGCCAACGCTACCGCGAACAGGATAGGGCGGAATACAATAACGGCAGGCAGGACGGGTTTTATGTTTCGTCGGCAAAACGTTTGGGCGAATCGGCAACTGTGTTCGGCGGCTGGCAGTTTGTGCGGTTTGTGCCGAAACGCGAAACGGTGGGCGGCGCGGTCAATAATGCCGCCTACCGGCGCAACGGTGTTTATGCCGGCTGGGCGCAGGAGTGGCGGCAGTTGGGCGGTTTGAACAGTCGGGTTTCCGCGTCTTATGCCCGCCGCAACTATAAGGGCATTGCGGCTTTCTCGACAGAGGCGCAACGCAACCGCGAATGGAATGTCTCGCTGGCTTTGAGCCACGACAAGTTGTCGTACAAAGGTATCGTACCGGCGTTGAATTATCGTTTCGGCAGGACGGAAAGTAATGTGCCGTATGCGAAACGCCGCAACAGCGAGGTGTTTGTGTCGGCGGATTGGCGGTTTTGAATGGTGGGATAATGCCGTCCGAACTTTGCGGCAGCAGGTTCGGACGGCATTTTTGCGCGTTCAGGCAAGGGCGGCGGCAAATACGCCGCGCAGGGCGTTGGAGAGGCGGATTTCTTCGGCTTCTTGCAGTGTTTTTTGTGTGATGTGTGTTTCGATTACTTGATTTGTTTGCAAATATTTTTGCGGTTCGTCCAACACGGCTTGGCGCATTATGCCGTTTAAAATGTCTAAATCTAAAGAGGGCGTAAGCCATTGTCCGCGATGTTTGATGAAGACGTTGCTTCTGCCGCCTTCGAGCAGGATGCCGTCCGAATTGAAAAACAGGCTGTCGAACGCGCCTTGTGTTTCGGCGGTTTGCCACGCTTGGTCGAAGAGGGCGCGGTGAGTGGTTTTGAAGCGGCGCAGGTAGTTTTGTGCGGGCAGGACGGCGGGCGAAATGATGACGCGTTGTTTGTCAGCCAAATGGTTTAAAACGGCGTGGGACAGGCTGATGCCGTCTGAAGCGAGCAGGGCTTTGACGCGGAACGCGCCGTCGGGCAAGTCGGCAATGTATTGTTTGATTTGATTTTCGCAGCCGTCGGGCAGGGGCAGGTTGAGGGCGCGTGCGGCGGTGTTCAGACGGCATAGGTGGCGGTCGAGCAGGGCGCAGCGTCCGTTTTCGACGCGCAGGGTTTCAAAAATGCCGAAATCGGGGCGCAATTCGTTGAGGAAACGGGCTTTCCAGCCGCATTCCCGATATTCGGCGGCGGGGTCGCTGTCGATGACGATGCCGGAACCGACACCGTACACGCCCCGATACGGCGGATTGGCTTCAAACGGATGTGGCGTTGCCCCGCCTTGCCCTGCCGTTCGGGCTTGCGCGTTTGAATCCGAGCCGCCGATGCCTGAAACAATGCCGTCTGAAGCCGAAACGGGTTTGAGCGATAAGGTGCGGATAACGACGTTGAATATGCCTTCAAACCCCAAGCCGCCGGAACACGGGTTCAAATAGCCGATGCTGCCCGTATAAAGTCCGCGCGGTTCGGCTTCGAGCGATTCGATAATCTGCATACTCATTTTTTTGGGCGCGCCGGTGATGCTGCCGCAGGGGAAGGCGGCGCGGAGGATGTCGGCGAACGAGGTGTGCGGCAGGGCTTGCGCCCGGATGGTGCTGGTCATCTGCCAAACGCTGCCGAAACGCGATACTTTAAACGGCTCTGGCACGCATACTTTGCCGGTTCGGGCGATTTTGCCGAGGTCGTTACGCAGCAAATCGACAATCATCACGTTTTCGGCGCGGTTTTTCGGGTCGTTTTGCAACTCGGCGGCGCGGCGTTCGTCTTGCCCGTCGTCCAAAATCGGCGCGGTGCCTTTCATCGGCTCGGTGGCGACGATGCCGTCTGAAGCGATTTTGAGGAAGAGTTCGGGCGAAAAACACAGCGTCCACGCGGATTGCCCTTGTGCATCGGGCAGGTGGGACAAGACGGCATAGGGGACGGGTTGGCGCAGGCGGCGGTAGAGGGTGACGGGATTGCCGTAGGCTTGCAGGTGCAGGCGGGTGGTGTAGTTGATTTGATAGGTGTCGCCGCGCCGGATGGCTTCGTGGATTTGGCGGATGCGGTCGAGGTAATCGGCTTCGGATACGGAGGATTGCGGCGTGGAAATGCCGGCGGGGATGCCGTCTGAATTTTGGGCAAGCCAGCTTTCGGCATCGGTGTCGGCGCAGTCGGCAAACCAGTGCAGGGCAAGATTGCCGCCGCGTTCGGACTCAACCCCCATCAGCGGCAAACCGAATCCGTAGTCTGCAAACAACACGGCATGCAGCCCTTTTTGCCAGCCCTTTTGCAGCGCATCGTCCAGCAAATCCAGTTCCTTATAATGGAAAAAACGGCTTTCCACATGATTTTGACAGAGTTTTGCGCGGCCGCTTACGGCATCGTCAAACAGGGTGAAATAGGACATAGCAATCCGGGGCAAATGTTTTGATTATACGCTCTTTTTACACATATTTTCAGATAATTCGGCAAATATCGGCAAAATGTAATTTTATGTAGAGAAAGCGGGGGAGAAGGTGTAAAATTGTGAAAACGGATTTTCATTTCCAACCTGAACACAACCAAGGAGGCCTTTATGGCAGACCACCAGTTGCAACCGTTTGAAAACGTAGAATTGGGCGAAAAGCAAGACCAGCTCCAAGTATTTGAAAAAGCTGTTTTGGAACACGAAGGCAAAGGTTCTGCCGAAGATTCCGGCACTGCCCCGCTGCCCGAAAACTACCCCTACCGCAAACGTATGCGCCGCGCCGCCTACGAAGCCGAAAAAGCCAAACTGCAAATCGAATTGCTGAAAGTGCAAAGCTGGGTCAAAGACTCCGGCCAGCGCATCGTCAGCCTGTTTGAAGGCCGCGACGCGGCAGGCAAGGGCGGCACGATCAAACGCTTTATGGAACATTTAAACCCGCGCGGTGCGCGCGTGGTCGCACTGGAAAAACCGACCACCACCGAACGCGGACAATGGTATTTCCAACGCTACATCCAAAACCTGCCGACTGCGGGCGAAATGGTATTCTTCGACCGCTCGTGGTACAACCGCGCCGGCGTGGAGCGCGTGATGGGCTTTTGCGAACCCAACGAATATATGCTCTTTATGCGCCAAACACCCGAATTGGAACGTATGCTCGTCGCCAGCGGCATCCATCTGTTCAAATTCTGGTTCTCCGTATCCCGCGAAGAACAACTGCGCCGCTTCATCTCCCGCCGCGACGACCCCCTGAAACACTGGAAACTGTCCCCCGTGGACATCCAGTCGCTCGACCGCTGGGACGACTACACCGAAGCCAAAAACGCCATGTTCTTCCACACCCACACCGGCGACGCGCCTTGGGTCATCATCCGTTCCGACGACAAAAAACGCGCCCGTTTGAACTGTATCCGCTACTTCCTGCACCAGTTGGACTACCCGGGCAAAGACGTGAAAGCCATCGGCAAAGTGGATGAAAAAATCGTCCTCGTCCCCGATACGCGCTACAAAGACAAAAACATCGACCTCGGTCATGACTGATTGCCGGTGAAGCAATAAAAATGCCGTCTGAACCTGAAAACGGGTTCAGACGGCATTTTCTATCGGGGTTTCAAAGCGGCGTTAAATGTCGGTTTCCAGATAAACGACTTGGGTTTGCAGATATTCTTCCAAACCGTGTTTGCCGTCCGCGCCGCCGATACCGGATTTTTTCCAGCCTGCGTGGAAGCCTTGCATGGCTTCAAAGTTTTCGCGGTTGATGTAGGTTTCGCCGAATTGCAGGCGGCGGGTAACGTAGAAGGCTTCGTTTAAATTAGTCGTATAAACAGAACTGGTCAGACCAAACTCGCAATCGTTAGCCAGTGCGATGACTTGGTCGAGCGTGTCGAAAGCGGAAACAGGCAGAACGGGGCCGAAGGTTTCTTCTTTCATAATGTCCATACTGTTGTCGGTGTCGGTCAGCAGGGTCGGCTCGAAGAAATAGCCGCGTCCTTCGGCGCGTTTGCCGCCGCAAACCAGTTTCGCACCTTGTTTGACTGCCCGTTCCACTTTTTCGGCAACGGCTTTGACGGCGCGCTCTTCAATCAGCGGGCCCATTTCCAGCGCGCCGGCTTCGGCTTCGGCAGGGTTGCCGTAGCGCACGCCTTTCATCGCGGCGGTCATTTTTTCGATAAACGCGTCTTTCAGGCTGCTGTGGACATAGACGCGCTCGGCGCAGTTGCAGATTTGACCGGTGTTGCCGACGCGCGAAGCCAAGATGGATTTTACCGCCAAGTCTAAATCCGCGTCTTTCAAAACGATGGCAGGCGCTTTACCGCCGAGTTCTAGCGAGACTTTGGTGATGTTGGCGGAAGCGGCTTCCATCACTTGGCGGCCTGCTTCGACGGAGCCGGTCAGGCTGACCATATCGACTTGCGGATGGGCGGACAAGGCATTGCCGATTTCCGCGCCAGGGCCGTTCACTACGTTGAACACGCCTGCGGGCAATCCGACCGCATCGACGATTTTGGCGAAGATGTGGCAGTTGATCGGGGTTACGCTGCTGGGTTTGACGACGATGGTGTTGCCCGTTACCAAAGCGGGGCCCATTTTGCGGGCAATCAGGAAGAAGGGGAAGTTCCACGGCAAAATGCCGGCAATCACGCCCAGCGGACGTTTGAACAATAAAATGTTTTCGCGCGGGCGGTCGCTTTGGATGATTTCGCCTTCGTAACGGCGCGCCCATTCGGCTTGATAATCGAGATAGTCGGCGGTGAACATCACTTCCACGCGCGCCAAGTCTTTGGTTTTGCCACCTTCGGCAACGATGGTGTCGGTCAGCTCGTCGGCGCGTTCGCGTATGCCTTGGGCGATTTTGCGCAAATACGCGCCGCGTTCGACCGCAGGCAGACGCTCCCAAGCCGGTTGCGCCGCACGCGCCGCCGCTACGGCGCGGTCAACGTCTGCTTTGCCGCCTTTGGGTTCGCGGGCGATGGCCTCTTCGGTGGAAGGGTTCAATACGTCGCGCCATTCGCCGTTGAAATCGTTTTCAAAGCGTCCGTTGATGTACATGGCCAATTGTTTCATTTCGGGTTCTCCGGTTTTGTAGTCAGATGTAGTTTTAGTTTATTCCCAAATAAATTGCCGTACAAGTTTCTTTACATACGGATTTCGGGTTTGAAATCAAATGCGGCTTACCGGTTTTCTTTTTTGGTTTCCGCAGGCGTGCTGCCGAAATATTGCCTGAATGCCTGAGTAAAGCTGGAAACGTGGCGGTAGCCGCATAAATATGCGGTTTCGCCTATGCTTTTATCCCCGTTTTGCAACAGATAGAGCGCGTGCTGCATTTGTTTGTGGTGCAGCCACTCGCTTGCGGTAATGCCGAAATGGTCGCGCATACGGCGTTGCAGCGTCCTTTCGCTGATGTTCAGCGCGTCTGTCAGCCGGTTGACTTGGTGTGCGCCGTCGGCAAACGCGGCATTCAGGGTGCGGCTGAAGTCTTCAGACGGCATAGCGTCTGCTTCCGCCGTTTCTCCTGCCGCCGGCCCGATGCCGTCTGAAACCGTGTCCCACAAATCCGACAGCAGCCGCAAAACGTCCGCCTCGCGGCGCAATGTTTCGCCCAAATGCCCCTTTGGGACGGCTTGCAGGCAGGATGCCGCCAAGCCGCGCAGGTTTGGGGACAAATCCCATATCCTGACCGGTTCGCGGTAAAGCAGGGGTGCGAAACGCGCGTATTCCGGACGCAGCAGCCATTGTTCCATACCTTTAATGGTCATTTTGACCGTTTTGCCGCCTCGGTAAAGATAGCGGCTGAACAGGACTTCTTCCCCGACAGCAATCAGGACGATCTTGCCGCCGTCCGCATCGATTTGGAATCGGCTCCGGTTGATGCCGAAGTTCAAAGAGCCTTCCAGCAACAGCACGAACGACACATAAGGTTCGGCAAGGCGGCTGCTGCAAAAATCGCACCGTGCCGTTACCGTACCGCCGTGGATGGAAATGCCGTTGGACAAAGTATCGAAACGGTAGCCGCCTTCCACATAATCTCCGCCCCCGTCGTTCGCCAGGCTGACGAACCGGCTGCTGTTCAAATGTTCTGCTTTTTCCATAGTTTTCTGATAAAGGTTATCATTTGAAAGATAACATTTTTCGCCACAGCAAACAATCCGCCGCCGACAACGGCATTTTCACAACACCTGCCGCCCGTATGCCGTCTGAAAATTGCCCATCTTCCCGATAAGCCTTAAAATGCACGCCGTCAAACCTACCGTCCGCCCGTACATGAGCCCATCCCCCTTTATCGAAATGAAAGACGTCGCCTTTGCGTATGGCGACCGCCCGATTCTGAACGACATCAATTTCAGCATTCCGCAAGGCAATTTTGCCGCCGTGATGGGCGGTTCGGGCAGCGGCAAAACCACGCTGATGAGGCTGATTACAGGACAGATTCGTCCGCAGTCCGGGCAGGTTTTGATTGAAGGACGTGATTTGTCGGGCTTTTCGGCTGACGAATTGTACGAACACCGCCGCCGTATGGGTGTGTTGTTCCAACACGGCGCACTGTTTACCGATTTGTCTGTATTTGACAATATTGCTTTTCCGATGCGCGAACTGACGCAACTGCCGGAAGCGGTGATTCGAGATTTGGTTTTGTTGAAACTGAACGCGGTCGGTCTGCGCGGCGTGGAAAACCTGATGCCGTCCGAGTTGTCCGGCGGGATGTCGCGCCGCGTCGCGCTTGCCCGCACGATTGCGCTCGACCCCGAAATTATGTTGTACGACGAACCGTTTACCGGCCTCGATCCGATTTCCTTGGGCGTGATTGCCCACTTGATCAGCCGCGTCAACAAGGCTTTGCGTTCGACCAGCGTTATGGTAACGCACGACATTGAAAAATCTTTGGAAATCGTCGATCAGGTGATTTTCTTGGCGCACGGCGAAATTATGTTCTCCGGCTCGCCGCAGGAAATGCGCGAACTGGATTCGCCTTGGGTGCGCCAGTTTGTCGGCGGGCTGGCAGACGGCCCCGTAGCATACCGTTATCCGGCGCAAACGTCGTTGCAGCAGGATTTGCTCGGGTAAATGAGCAGGTGCCGTCTGAAACCGTTGAACCTTACATATAGAAATTTATGAATTTTATCCGTTCCGTCGGGGCGAAAACCCTCGGCCTTATTCAATCTCTCGGCAGTATCACGCTGTTTCTGCTGAATATTCTGGCGAAATCCGGTACGGCTTTCGTCCGTCCGCGCCTGAGCGTGCGCCAAGTGTATTTCGCCGGCGTGCTGTCGGTGCTGATTGTTGCCGTTTCGGGGCTGTTTGTCGGCATGGTCTTGGGTTTGCAGGGCTATACGCAGTTGTCGAAATTCAAATCCGCCGATATTTTGGGCTATATGGTCGCGGCTTCGCTGTTGCGCGAACTGGGTCCCGTGTTGGCGGCGATTCTGTTTGCCAGCAGCGCGGGCGGTGCGATGACCAGCGAAATCGGTTTGATGAAAACGACCGAACAGCTCGAAGCGATGAACGTGATGGCGGTAAACCCTGTTGCCCGCGTGGTTGCCCCGCGCTTTTGGGCGGGCGTGTTTTCCATGCCGCTTTTGGCTTCGATTTTCAACGTGGCGGGCATCTTCGGCGCGTATTTGGTCGGTGTAACTTGGCTGGGCTTGGACAGCGGTATTTTCTGGTCGCAAATGCAGAACAACATTACGATACACTACGACGTAATCAACGGTCTGATTAAATCCGTCGCGTTCGGCGTGGCGGTAACGCTGATTGCCGTGCATCAGGGCTTCCACTGCGTCCCGACCTCGGAAGGCATTTTGCGCGCCAGCACGCGCACGGTGGTTTCGTCCGCCCTGACGATTTTGGCGGTCGATTTTATATTGACCGCGTGGATGTTTACAGATTGACAGACCGTCTGAAGACGAAACGCGGAACATCGGATATTCAAGGAACTTTAATGAAAAAGAACGTATTGGAATTTTGGGTCGGACTGTTCGTCCTGCTCGGCGCGGCGGCGGTTGCCTTTCTCGCTTTCCGCGTGGCGGGCGGCGCGGCGTTCGGCGGTTCGGACAAAACCTACGCCGTTTATGCCGATTTCGGCGACATCGGCGGTTTGAAGGTCAATGCCCCCGTCAAATCCGCAGGCGTATTGGTCGGACGCGTCGGCGCTATCGGGCTTGATCCGAAATCCTATCAGGCGAAAGTCCGCCTCGATTTGGACGGCAAATATCAGTTCAGCAGCGACGTTTCCGCACAAATCCTGACTTCCGGCCTGTTGGGCGAACAATATATCGGTCTGCAACAAGGCGGCGACATCGAGAATCTTGTCGCAGGCGATACCATTTCCGTTACCAGCTCCGCCATTGTTTTGGAAAACCTGATCGGCAAATTCATGACCGGCTTCGCCGAGAAAAACGCGGCAGACGGCAATGATGCGGCAAAAACCGCCGAATAAACGTACAACACCATATTTATAGGACACTGAATCATGAAAAAAACCTCCCTTATCGGCGCACTGTGCATCGGTATCTTGAGCATCGGTATGGCGGTTGCCGCCCCTGCCGACGCGGTAAACCAAATCCGTCAAAACGCCACTCAGGTATTGGGCATCTTAAAAAGCGGCGATGCTGTCACCGCCCGCCAAAAAGCCGAAGCCTACGCGACCCCTTATTTCGATTTTCAACGCATGACCGCACTGGCGGTCGGCAACCCT
The DNA here is from genome assembly GCF_901482445.1 of Neisseria lactamica. Classification (NCBI taxonomy): domain Bacteria; kingdom Pseudomonadati; phylum Pseudomonadota; class Betaproteobacteria; order Neisseriales; family Neisseriaceae; genus Neisseria; species Neisseria lactamica. The sequence continues at coordinate 1,909,573 of NZ_LR590477.1, forward strand.
TGGCGCACCGCGTCCGACGCGCAAAAACAAGCATTGGCCAAAGAATTTCAAACCCTGCTGATCCGCACCTATTCCGGCACGATGCTGAAATTCAAAAACGCCAACGTCAATATCAAAGACAACCCTATCGTCAATAAGGGCGGCAAAGAAATCATCGTCCGCGCCGAAATCAGGCTTTCCGGGCAGCAAGCCGTCAATATGGACTTCACCACCTACCAAAACGGCGGCAAATACCGTGCCTACAACGTCGCCATCGAAGGAGCGAGCCTGGTTACCGTGTACCGCAACCAATTCGGCGAAATCATCAAAGCGAAAGGCATCGACGGGCTGATTGCCGAGTTGAAAGCCAAAAACGGCGGCAAATAACCGACAAACCATACCGTCCGAGGGCGGTATGGGTTTTCCGAGCAAACGCTATGCATACAGAACTCAAAAACGGAATATTGCACATCGGCGGCGACATCACCGTCAAAACCCTGACCGGGGAGGCTTTTGAGCGTTTCCGGCAGCAATGCCGTTTGAAAGAAACCATTGCCGTCGATTTCGGCGGTGTAAAGCGTGCCGATTCCGCCTGCGTGTCGCTGCTGCTCGAAATATTGCGCCGACGCAAAGACAGCATCGGTCTGACCGGCATTCCCGAATCCGTGCGCGCGCTGTCCGAACTGTACGAAATCAAAGACTGGTTGAAATCATGAAAAAAACCGCCTACGCCGTCCTCCTGCTGATCGGGTTCGCTTCCGTCCCTGCATTTGCAGAAACCCGCCCTGCCGACCCTTATGAAGGCTACAACCGCGCCGTTTCCAAATTCAACGACCAAGCCGACCGCTACATTTTCGCCCCTGCCGCACGCGGCTACCGCAAAGTCACGCCGAAACCCGTCCGCGCCGGCGTGTCCAATTTTTTTAACAACCTGCGCGACGTAGTCAGCTTCGGCAGCAATATCTTGCGCTTGGACATCAAACGCGCAAGCGAAGACCTTGTCCGTGTCGGCATCAATACCACTTTCGGTTTGGGCGGACTGATCGACATCGCCGGCGCGGGCGGCGTTCCCGACAATAAAAACACCTTGGGCGACACGTTTGCCTCGTGGGGATGGAAAAACAGCAATTATTTCGTGCTGCCCGTCTTAGGGCCGTCCACCGTCCGCGACGCGCTCGGCACGGGCATTACCTCCGTTTACCCGCCCAAGAATATCGTCTTCCGCACCCCCGCCGGACGTTGGGGTACGGCTGCCGCCTCCGCCGTCAGCACCCGCGAAGGCCTGCTCGATTTGACCGACAGCCTTGATGATGCCGCCATCGACAAATACAGTTATATGCGCGATTTCTATATGAAGGTCCGCGCGCGGCAGACCGGTGCAACACCTGCCGAAGGTACGGAAGATAACATCGACATCGACGAATTGGTCGAAAGTGCCGAAACCGGGGCGGCGGAAACTGCCGTTCAAGAAGATTCCGTATCCGAAACACAGGCAGAAGCAGCAGGGGAAGCCGAAACGCAACCCGGAACACAACCCTAAAGCCATGCCGTCTGAAAATCCGTGTTCGGACGGCATTCCCTTCTGTCGGAACGGACAGTCCGACACTACAGATTGGGCTATAATCCCTTTTTTGCGCATACCGCGCGACAGCAAAGGAAAAACCATGTACGAAGTCAACCGCAGCGTATTCGTCCTCATTCCGCTCGAACCCTTCTGGAACTGGCTGCAAACCCTGCCGGGCAACCACCTCGACGGACTGACCCTCGAAGACATCCAAGCCGATGCCAATTCCTACCTTGTCCGCCCGTGCGAAACCGCCGACGAAGTATGGGACGAAATCGAAACCCGTTTTGAAGACATTTTCGCCGCCGAACTTGCCGACTGGTGCGAAGACGAACGCGAGTGGCCCGAACTCGATGCCGACATTTTCAACGAATGGTTCGACATCCAGCTTTCTACCGTCATCACCGACCTCGAACACGAACCGCTTGCCCGCGAAGCCTTCCAACCCATCAACCTGAACTGATGAAGCTGACCGTCCGCAATTACCATCTCGACGGCTACGGCCATGTCAACAATGCGCGCTACCTCGAATTTCTCGAAGAAGCGCGCTGGGCGTTTTTTGAAGAACGCGGACTGCTGCACGAGTTGGCAGGCCTCATACTGATTGTCGCCCGCATCGACATCCGATACAGCCGTCCCGCCGTCGAAGGCGACGTATTGCAGTTTTCATGCCGTCTGAAAACCCCCGGCACGCGCCGCATTGTGCTGACCCAGACGATTACACTGCCAAACGGCAAAACCGCCGCAGAAGCCGACATCACCCTGATGCCCGTCCACGCCGCCACACAACGCACCGTCAGCCTGCCCGCCACCCTTGCCCGCGCACTGGAAGCCTTGTCCGAATGAAAAAAATACTCACCGCCGCCGCCGTCGTCTTGGTCGGCATCCTTCTTGCCGCCGTCCTGATTCCCGACAGCAAAACCGCCCCCGCATTTTCGCTGCCCGACCTGCACGGAAAAACCGTTTCCAACGCCGACCTGCAAGGCAAAGTAACCCTGATTAATTTTTGGTTTCCCTCCTGTCCCGGTTGTGTGAGCGAAATGCCCAAAGTCATCAAAACGGCAAACGACTACAAAAATAAAGATTTCCAAGTCCTCGCCGTCGCCCAGCCTATCGATCCGATAGAAAGCGTCCGCCAATATGTCAAAGACTACGGCTTGCCCTTTGCCGTCATGTATGATGCGGACAAAGCCGTCGGACAGGCGTTCGGCACACAGGTTTATCCGACTTCCGTCCTTATCGGCAAAAAAGGCGAAATCCTCAAAACCTACGTCGGCGAACCCGATTTTGGCAAACTCTACCAAGAAATCGATACCGCGCTGGCGCAATAAACACATTTGCCCTGCCGTCCGAACGCAAAGGAAGGGATGCGGGCGCGTTCCTGCTTTTTGCATGTTCGGCTTCAGACGGCATTTCATCTTCCGGCGGTTTTTTACCGTTGCCGGACTGCCCGAAGCCAAAGGGCGGGGGATGCCTTTTGCAGGCGCACCCGAACCGCGTGCCGGTACGATGCCCCTCCGTCACTAGACTGCCTTCCGGCAAAACGGCGGATTCCGTACCGCCTTTAAAGCGTTTGGCTGTCAAACTTGCCATTGCTCGAATAAAAAATATTCCTTCCGCCGTTATCTTTCCCGGCAGCCGGCTTCGGGCGCATTCCGTCCGGGGCGGCACTTTATGCGCCGTCTTGTGCCGAAACGCCCCATAAAGCCCCCTCCGGCACGGACTTTTTACATTTTATCGAATATCCTCTTGACGAAACAACAGAAAATAGCGAGAATGCCGAGCTTGTCTGAAGCATAGGTACATCCCCTATGCCCGCTTTTTTGAAAGGAAATCAAATGAAACAAGGTATTCACCCGAACTACCACGAAGTCAACGTTACCTGCTCCTGCGGCAACAAATTCGTAACCAAATCCGCGATGGAAAAAGAAAACTTCAATATCGAGGTTTGCTCCCTGTGCCACCCGTTCTATACCGGCACCCAAAAAATCGTCGATACCACCGGTCGCGTGGACAAATTCAACAACAAATTCGGCAACCTGTTCAAACGCTGATTGCCGCTTTGCAAGAATTAAGCCCTGCCATCATTTCGATGGCAGGGCTTTTTAATATTTGGCACACTGACTTCTTATCTATATAGTGGATTAACAAAAATCAGGACAAGGCGACGAAGCCGCAGACAGTACAGATAGTACGGAACCGATTCACTTGGTGCTTGAGCACCTTAGAGAATCGTTCTCTTTGAGCGAAGGCGAGGCAACGCCGTACCGGTTTTTGTTAATCCACTATATTTTGACGGGGTTGAAGTTGACATCTACAAGGTTTAATGTTTGAATACATTCAAAAATATATTTGAATGAGATGTTTTATGATTCAAAATGTCGTTACTTCAATAATCCTGTATTCTGGGACAGCCGTAGACTTACTTATTATCCTAATGTTATTTTTTGCCAAAAGGAAAAGCAGAAAAGACATCATTAACATCTATTTAGGACAATTTCTAGGCTCTGTTAGCCTGATATTGCTAAGTTTGCTTTTTGCATTTGTCTTAGATTATATTCCTAGTAAAGAGATTTTAGGTTTGCTCGGCTTGATTCCGATTTTCCTAGGCCTCAAAGTTTTGCTTTTAGGAGATTCCGATGGAGAGGCTATTGCCAAAGAGGGTTTGCGCAAAGATAATAAAAACCTGATTTTTCTAGTCGCTATGATTACTTTTGCAAGTTGTGGCGCTGACAATATTGGTGTCTTTGTCCCATATTTTACTACCTTAAATTCAGCGAATTTGATAGTGGCTTTACTTACCTTTCTAGTCATGATTTATCTCTTGGTTTTTTCTGCCCAAAAATTGGCACAAGTCTCTTCTGTCGGAGAAACTTTGGAAAAATATAGCAGATGGTTTGTTGCCGTTGTTTATTTAGGATTGGGGATATATATCCTGATTGGAAACAACAGTTTTGATATGCTATGGACTGTGTCGGGCCGGGAAAAAATATTATGAAAAAGATAGTATCTGCAAAGACTGCCCTGTGCAGTCTTTTTTGTTGCCGGTCTTTTTGTGTCTGATGCCGTCTGAAGCAGTCTCTGCACGACCTTTGTGCGAATATTTGCTACACTTGGCAATCCATCCATTTCTTCTCACGCTTATGCTGACCTATACCCCGCCCGATGCCCGCCCGCCCGCCAAAACCCACGAAAAGCCGTGGCTGCTGCTGTTGATGGCGTTTGCCTGGTTGTGGCCCGGCGTGTTTTCCCACGATTTGTGGAATCCTGACGAACCTGCCGTCTATACCGCCGTCGAAGCACTGGCAGGCAGCCCCACCCCCTTGGTTGCCCATCTGTTCGGGAATGCCGATTTCGGCATACCGCCCGTGTATCTTTGGGTTGCCGCCGCGTTCAAACATTTGCTGTCACCGTGGGCTGCCGACCCGTATGATGCCGCACGCTTTGCCGGCGTGTTTTTCGCCGTTGTCGGGCTGACTTCCTGCGGCTTTGCCGGTTTCAACTTTTTGGGCAGACACCACGGGCGCAGCGTTGTTTTAATCCTTATCGGCTGTATCGGGCTGATTCCGGTTGCCCATTTCCTCAACCCCGCCGCCGCCGCCTTTGCCGCCGCAGGGCTGGTGCTGCACGGCTACTCGCTGGCACGCCGGCGCGTGATTGCCGCCTCTTTCCTGCTCGGTACGGGTTGGACGCTGATGTCGCTGGCGGCAGCTTATCCGGCGGCATTTGCGCTGATGCTGCCCCTGCCCGTGCTGATGTTTTTCCGTCCGTGGCAAAGCAGGCGTTTGATGTTGACGGCAGTCGCCTCGCTTGCCTTTGCCCTGCCGCTGATGACCGTCTATCCCCTGCTCTTGGCAAAAACGCAGCCCGCGCTGTTCGCGCAATGGCTCGACTATCACGTTTTCGGTACGTTCGGCGGCGTGCGGCACATTCAGACGGCATTCAGTTTGTTTTACTATCTGAAAAATCTGCTTTGGTTTGCATTGCCTGCGCTGCCGCTGGCGGTTTGGACGGTATGCCGCACGCGCCTGTTTTCAACCGATTGGGGGATTTTGGGCGTTGTCTGGATGGCTGCCGTTTTGGTACTGCTTGCCGCCAATCCGCAGCGTTTTCAGGACAACCTCGTTTGGTTGCTGCCGCCGCTTGCCCTGTTCGGCGCGGCGCAACTGGACAGCCTGAGGCGCGGCGCGGCGGCGTTTGTCAACTGGTTCGGCATTATGGCGTTCGGACTGTTTGCCGTGTTCCTGTGGACGGGCTTCTTTGCGATGAATTACGGCTGGCCCGCCAAGCTTGCCGAACGCGCCGCCTACTTCAGCCCGTATTACGTTCCTGACACCGATCCCATTCCGATGGCGGTTGCCGTACTGTTCACACCCTTGTGGCTGTGGGCGATTACCCGGAAAAACATACGCGGCAGGCAGGCGGTTACCAACTGGGCGGCAGGCGTTACCCTGACCTGGGCTTTGCTGATGACGCTGTTCCTGCCGTGGCTGGACGCGGCGAAAAGCCACGCGCCCGTCGTCCGGAGTATGGAGGCATCGCTTTCCCCGGAATTGAAACGGGAGCTTTCAGACGGCATCGAGTGTATCGGCATAGGCGGCGGCGACCTGCACACGCGGATTGTTTGGACGCAGTATGGCACATTGCCGCACCGCGTCGGCGATGTACAATGCCGCTACCGCATCGTCCGCCTGCCCCAAAACGCGGATGCGCCGCAAGGCTGGCAGACGGTCTGGCAGGGTGCGCGCCCGCGCAACAAAGACAGTAAGTTCGCACTGATACGGAAAACCGGGGAAAATATATTAAAAACAACAGATTGAACCGAGTTTCTGGATTAAGTGCCGGAAATTGCGTATAATTGCGCGATTAAATCTTTATATAGTGGATTAACAAAAATCAGGACAAGGCGACGAAGCCGCAGGCAGTACAGATAGTACGGAACCGATTCACTTGGTGCTTGAGCACCTTAGAGAATCGTTCTCTTTGAGCTAAGGCGAGGCAACGCTGTACTGGTTTTTGTTAATCCACTATAAATCAGCTGTTTTGCAGGCATCACACAGGAGCGACAATTATTATGATGACCCTCTATTCCGGCATTACCTGCCCCTTCAGCCACCGCTGCCGCTTCGTTTTGTACGAAAAAGGTATGGATTTTGAAATCAAAGATGTCGATATTTACAACAAGCCCGAAGACCTCGCCGTCATGAACCCGTACAACCAAGTCCCTGTGCTGGTCGAGCGCGATTTGGTGCTGCACGAGTCCAACATCATCAACGAATACATCGACGAACGCTTCCCTCATCCGCAGCTTATGCCCGGCGATCCCGTTATGCGCGGCCGGGGCCGGCTGGTGCTGTACCGTATGGAAAAAGAATTGTTCAACCACGTCCAAGTGTTGGAAAACCCCGCCGCCACCAACAAGGAACAGGCAAAAGCGCGCGAAGCCATCGGCAACGGTCTGACCATGCTCGCCCCTTCGTTCAGCAAAAGCAAATACATTCTCGGCGAAGATTTTTCTATGATTGATGTCGCCCTGGCCCCGCTGCTGTGGCGGCTCGACCACTACGATGTCAAACTGGGCAAAAGTGCCGCGCCGCTGCTCAAATACGCCGAGCGCATCTTCCAACGCGAAGCCTTTATCGACGCGCTGACACCTGCGGAAAAGGCGATGCGCAAATAAGTTTGAAATGCCTGTAAAACCTGACGGTTTCAGGCATTTCTATATTCAGGCACATTATGGGGAGCATTATGACTACTTCCACCAAACCCTATATCCTCCGCGCACTTTGCGAATGGTGCAGCGACAACAGTCTCACACCGCACATCCTTGTCCGTGTCAACGAACACACGCGTGTCCCCATGCAGTACGTCCGCGACAACGAAATTATGCTCAACATCGGCGCGACCGCCACGCAAAACCTTCAAATCGACAACGATTGGATCAGTTTTTCCGCCCGCTTCGGCGGACAGGCGCACGATATATGGATACCTGTCGGACACGTCCTCAGCATTTTTGCACGGGAGACCGGAGAAGGTATGGGGTTTGAATTGGAGGAGTACCGCCCCGACACGCCGCCTGAAAACACCTCTGCCGAAACCGCGCCCCGACCCGTCAAAAAAGGCTTGAAATTGGTCAAATAAATCTATGCCGTCTGAACGGAATCGTGTTTCAGACGGCATTTTGTCCGATGGGGCGCAAACGGAATCCGTTTATCGGCAAAACCCGTTTCGGTGTATCGAAACCGTGTTGCCCCTGCCAATTCGATATTGGGACGTTATTGCATCAGCATTAGAGTGCAATTATGGTGCAGCTAACCAAGCGATAGAGCGGCAACGCCAACGAGCAGCGGCAGTTGCTGTGCATGAGCGTGTTGCAAAATTTTTATAAATATCATCAAACCATGAAAATGCCGTCTGAACCTGCGATACGGGCTTCAGACGGCATTTTGTCCGATATTCGGGCAATCAGGCGGTCAGCACGGCTTTCAGGATTTTGTTGACTTCGCCCATATCGGCTTTGCCGGCGAGGCGGGTTTTCAATACGCCCATCACTTTGCCCATATCCGCCATACCTGCCGCGCCGGTTTCGGCAACGGCGGCATCGACCGCAGTACGGATTTCTCCGGCAGAGAGCATTTGGGGAAGGTAGCGGTGCAGTACGTCGATTTCGGCGTTTTCTTTGTCTGCCAAATCCTGACGGCCGGCTTCAGTGTAGATTTTCGCGCTGTCTTTGCGCTGTTTGACCATTTTGGTCAGGATGGCGGTGATTTTGGCATCGTCGGCTTCGGTGCGTTCGTCCACTTCAAACTGTTTGACGGCGGCGTTGATGAGGCGGATGGTGCCGAGGGAAACTTGGTCTTTGGCGCGCATCGCGGTTTTCATGTCTTCGGTAAGGCGGATTTTCAGGCTCATAATGTCCTCGCTGGAATGTCGGATGGAAACGGCGGGTTTCGATGCCGTCTGAAAAGCAAAACACACCGCAGAGCAGGTCTTGCGGTGTGTCTTCATATCACAGGGCTGACCTGTAATCTGTACTTGAACGTTTAGTACATTTTGGGCGGCAGTTGTTGGCTGCGCAGGCGTTTTTGCAGGCGTTTTACGGCTGCCGCTTTTTTGCGTTTGCGTTCGGTAGTCGGTTTTTCGTAGGCTTCGCGGGCGCGCAGCTCGGTCAGCAGGCCGGTTTTTTCTACGGCGCGTTTGAAACGGCGCATAGCGACTTCAAATGGTTCATTCTCTTTTACGCGGATTGCAGGCATTTTATTTCCTTTAATAAATTCGGTTGTTTCATCTGCCCATCATATCGGTGGAAAGGGTAGGGCGGACGGTGTTGAAGGTTTACCGTATCGCTGTGCCTTGCGGCGGCGGGATACGCGCCGTGACGGAAACATCACCTCCTAACGGGTCGGCTTGTGCCGTGTCAAGCTGCTTGAAAAAGCAGGAAAAACAATTTTCGGATTGTCTTATATTTATGGTTCGCCGTCAATGCCGTTCGGGATAAAAATGCCGTCTGAAAGACAGGGCGGGTTTCAGACGGCATCGGTACGTCAGCGTGCAGGAACAATGCCCATACGCTGTTTGAGCGGGATGTGCGGCGCGCCGAAGAGGGAGGCGTAGTAGGCGGCATTGGTCATCACTTTTTTGACATAGTCTCGCGTTTCGGAAAACGGGATGGTTTCGGCATATACCGCGCCTTCGAGGGGCGTGTCCGCCTGCCATCGGCGCGCCCTGCCGGGGCCGGCGTTATAGCCTGCGGTAGCGAGGACTTCGTTGTTTTGCAGGCGGCGTTTGGTGTCCGCCATATACCACGTCCCCATACGGATATTGCCGTCGGCGGTGTAAAGTTGTGCGGTATCCATACCGATTTTGCCGGCGATTTCGCGCGCGGTGGCGGGCATAACCTGCATCAGCCCCTGCGCGCCTACGCCGGATTGCGCGCCCATAACGAAGCGGCTTTCCTGACGAATCAGCCCGTAAACCCACGCCGGATCGACATTAACATTTTGCGCGTGGCGGATTACCGTGTCTTTAAACGGCGAAATATAGCGCAAGGTGTAGTTGAGTTTGCGGTCGGTGCGTTCCGCGCTGTTGACCGCCATATCGTAAAAACCGTGGTCGAACGCGGTTTGCGCGGCGGTCAGCAGCTTGTCTTCGTCGAAGCCGCGTGTGGCGAAACGCCATTCCGCCTGAGCCTGACGGCGCATTTTCGCATCGCCGGCGGTTCGGCTGTTTTGGAACAGTACCAGCGCACGCTTAATCGCGCCGTCTTCCGCCATACGGAGGACGCTGTTTGTGTCGGCATCGGGAACATTGTTGCGCGTATCGATTTTGCGCCCCAACTCTTCCCCTGCCAGTACGGCATAAAAATTCCTGCCCGTCGCTGCCGCCTGTTTGTAGAGTTTTTCCGCCTCTTGCGTGTTGCCCGTTGCGGCGCGGCTGCGTGCCAGCCAGTAGAGCCAGGTCGGGCTTTTTTGCAGTTTTTCGGGCATATGCGAGATAACGGAGGCCAGCTCGTCCCAACGTCGGGCGCGCAAGGCGGCACGGGCGTACCACTCGATTTGGTCGTCGGTCAGTTGGCGGCGGTCGGCAACCTTGCCGTAATAGTCCAAGGCGGCAGGCACATTGAGGCTTTGCGACTGATAATGCCCCAATACGCCCCACGCGAAACTGCTCTGTTCGGGGCTTAAACCGCTTTCCATTTCGGACAGCAGGGCGGCGGCATTTGGCGATTTGCGCGCCTCTTTGCCGATGACGTTCAACAGGGCATATTCGCGCGAACCTTGTGTACCGCCGTCAAACGGGCTGCCCAATGCGGCGGCAAGGTTGCGTGCGTCTGTGGTTTGGCGGCCGGCCAGCAGTCCGCGCACGCGCCTCCAGGCATCGTTGCCGTCCAACAAGCCGGATGCGGCTGCCTGTTCCAACAGTTTGGTGCAGCCCGAAGGCAGTTTGCCCGTATTTTTAACCAGTTCGGCGGCACGCGTATAGTCGTTGCGGCTCGAATCGGCGTAGCATTCGACTTCTTGGGCGCGCCCTGCCGGTTCGAGTTTGGCATATTCCTGTGCAAACAGCGTCCACTGTTTGCGTGCGCCCAAAGACTTCAGCCACTCGTTGCGGACATTTTCCGCCATCGCACTGTCGCCGGCGTTTTCCAAATAGGCGGCGACGGCGGCATCGTTTTTCTGTTTCACTGCATCCAGTGCGGACGGGTAGCCGCCGTAATCTGCCAGCGTTTTTCCTTCGGGTTCGACAGGGCGGGTGGGAACGCTTGCCGAAAGGTCGGCAGTTTCTATATTGTCTGCCGGGGTCTTGCCGGCTGGCAGTGTGTTTGTCGAAGAACACGCGGCAAGCACCAGGGCCGCCAGCAGCGGCAGGGAATGCTTCATAGAGGGTAGGTACATCGGATTTCCTTAAGAATCGGAACCCTGAACGGTCAGGGTTGGAAAAGACAAAATGCCGTCTGAACAGGCGTTTGCCCGAATTATATGCCGAAACTGCACCGCCTTTGGAATGTTTCCGACATAATTTATATTTTTCAATCATTTGCCGTTTGGGTGCGAACCGCTGCCTTTGCCCGTTTCAGACGGTATAGTGGATTAACAAAAATCAGGACAAGGCGACGAAGCCGCAGGCAGTACAAATAGTACGGAACCGATTCACTTGGTGCTTGAGCACCTTAGAGAATCGTTCTCTTTGAGCTAAGGCGAGGCAACGCCGTACTGGTTTTTGTTAATCCACTATATTGTCCGAAATGGTTGCCCGCTTCCTGCCTTATTGACAAAAAAACGCTTTGCCGATAATATCCTACGAAAATTAACCTGCCGATTTGACACAGCTTGCGGGCATAACAGCTAAAGCGTTCCGACAATTTCAGCTTTATCTTCCGCGCCCGTTGTGTCCGACATCGGGCTTTGTTTTATGGGAAAGACAATGATTATTTTGGACAAGGTTTCCAAGCATTACCAAACGCGCGACAAGACTCGTTTTGCCGCCGTCGAGCCGACCAGCCTCGAAATCCGCGACGGCGAAATCTTCGGGCTGATGGGCTATTCCGGCGCGGGCAAATCCACCCTGTTGCGGCTGATTAACCTGTTGGAACGTCCCGACAGCGGCACGGTCGGCGTGTGCGGACAAGATTTAACCAAGCTGAATGCCGCCGCATTGCGCCGAGCGCGGCAGAATATCGGTATGGTGTTCCAGCAGTTCAACCTTTTGAGCAACCGCACCGTCGCCGGTAACGTCGCCTTCCCATTGGAAATCGCCGGATGGCCGTCTGAAAAAATCAAAGCGCGCGTTGCCGAATGCCTCGAAATCGTCGGCTTGACCGAACGCGCCGGCCACTATCCCGCCCAGCTTTCCGGCGGACAAAAACAGCGTGTCGGCATCGCCCGCGCGCTCGCGCCCAAGCCGCAAGTCATCCTCGCCGACGAACCCACTTCCGCCCTCGATCCCGCCACCACGCGCAGCGTCTTGGAATGTTTGGAAGACATCAACAAACGATTCAACGTAACCATCGTCATCGTAACCCACGAAATGAGCGTCATCAGACGACTGTGCGACCGCGCCGCCCTCTTGGACAAAGGCAAAGTCGTCGAAATCGTCGAAGTACGCGGCAACCAAATCCACGCCCGATCCGACATCGGGCGCGAACTGATTCGGGAGGACTGATATGGCAGACTTAACATTCCAACAAGCCGTTTCCAACATCATCAGTATGAAAGGCGAAATCGTCCGCGCCTTGGGCGAAACCTTTGTGATGGTCGGGCTGTCCACCACATTCGCCGTCATCTTCGGCACGCTGCTGGGCGTGCTGCTCTTCGTAACCTCCAGCCGCCAACTGCATTACAACAAGCCGGTGAACTTCCTGCTCGACAACCTCGTCAACCTCATGCGCGCCTTTCCCTTCGTCATCCTGATGATTGCGATGATACCCGCCACACGCGCCATCGTCGGCAGCACCATCGGCCCGGTTGCCGCCTCGCTGGTGTTGAGCGTGTCGGGATTGTTTTATTTTGCCCGACTGGTGGAACAAAACCTGCGCGAAGTCCCCAAAGGCGTGATTGAAGCCGCCGCCGCGATGGGTGCGCCGCCGCTTGCCATCGTCCGCAAAGTCCTCTTAAACGAAGCGCGCGCGGGTATGGTTTCCAGCATTACCGTGCTTGCCATCGGGCTTTTGTCATACAGCGCGGCGGCAGGAATGATAGGCGGCGGCGGCTTGGGCGACCTCGCCATCCGCTACGGCTACTACCGCTACCAAACCGAAGTCATCGTCTTCATCGTCGCCCTCCTCGTGCTGCTGGTCATCCTGATTCAAAGCACCGGCAACGCGTTGGCGCGGAAATTGGACAAACGTTAAACCCAAAATGCCGTCTGAAGCCCGGATGAAGCCGGCCTTCAGGCTTGAGAACGATACGGTAGGGTGAAATATCCGCCGCACCGTTAAAAATGCTATAAAATCCCCCTGTTCGCGGCAAATGCCGTCTGAACGCCGAATCCGGACGGCAGGACTTCCTGCCCGTCATTTTTGTTTGAAACCGCCACAACATCAGGAGAAAATATGAAACCCTTCTTCAAAACCCTTTCCGCCGCCGCACTCGCGCTCATCCTCGCCGCCTGCGGCGGTCAAAAAGACAGCACGCCCGCAGCCTCTGCCGCCGCTCCTTCTGCCGACAACGGCGCGGCGAAAAAAGAAATCGTCTTCGGCACGACCGTCGGCGACTTCGGCGATATGGTCAAAGAACAAATCCAACCCGAGTTGGAGAAAAAAGGCTACACCGTCAAACTGGTCGAGTTTACCGACTATGTGCGCCCGAATCTGGCATTGGCGGAGGGCGAGTTGGACATCAACATCTTCCAACACAAACCCTATCTTGACGATTTCAAAAAAGAACATAATCTGGACATCACCGAAGCCTTCCAAGTGCCGACCGCGCCTTTGGGACTGTATCCGGGCAAGCTGAAATCGCTGGAAGAAGTCAAAGACGGCAGCACCGTATCCGCGCCCAACGACCCGTCCAACTTCGCACGCGCCTTGGTGATGCTGAACGAACTGGGTTGGATCAAACTCAAAGACGGCATCAATCCGCTGACCGCATCCAAAGCGGACATCGCCGAAAACCTGAAAAACATCAAAATCGTCGAGCTTGAAGCCGCGCAACTGCCGCGCAGCCGCGCCGACGTGGATTTTGCCGTCGTCAACGGCAACTACGCCATAAGCAGCGGCATGAAGCTGACCGAAGCCCTGTTCCAAGAACCGAGCTTTGCCTATGTCAACTGGTCTGCCGTCAAAACCGCCGACAAAGACAGCCAATGGCTTAAAGACGTAACCGAGGCCTACAACTCCGACGCGTTCAAAGCCTACGCGCACAAACGCTTCGAGGGCTACAAATACCCTGCCGCCTGGAATGAAGGCGCAGCCAAATAAGGCAGTCGTATAAAATGATGCCGTCTGAACCGTATCCGTGTTCAGACGGCATTTTTGTCCTTTAATCCGCCATTCCCTGCCATTCCGTCGAATCCGGTGTATCGATTCCGAACAGCGACAAAGCGTGTGCGACACTGTGCGCCACTATGTCGTCCGCCGTCTGCGGCTTGCGGTACATCGCAGGAACAGGGGGAAACACCACGCCGCCCATTTCCGTTACTCGCTTCATATTGTCCAAATGGGCAAGGTTCAGCGGCGTTTCGCGCACCATCAGTACCAGCCGCCGCCTTTCCTTCAAAACCACATCCGCCGCACGCGTCAAGAGGTTGTCGCCGAAGCCGTGCGCGACCGAGGCAAGCGTCCGCATCGAACAGGGGGCAACCAGCATCCCGTCCGTTTTAAACGTACCGCTGGCAATGCACGCCCCGATATTGCCGATCGGATGCACGAAGTCCGCGAGGGCATATACTTCGTCTCTCGCATAATCCGTTTCCGAAGCGCGCGCCATCTCCGCGCCTTTCGATACCACAAGGTGCGTTTCGACATCTTGCGCGCGCAAAAGTTCCAAAGCCTTCACGCCGTATTGGAAACCGCTCGCCCCGCTGATGCCGATTATCAAACGCCGTACCATCATCCGCCTTTCCCATAAAACCGCCTGCAACGGCAAACCGGCTATTATAGTGAAAAAACAGAAATCCGATAAACACGGATACAAATTGTCGGCAACACCCAATATCCGATAAAATACCCGATTTAACATCCTATCTGAATAGGCACGGGAGGGCGGTATGGCAAAAGTAAAAGGCGGATTGGGGCGCGGCTTGGATTCGCTGCTCGCCAACGGCGCGGACAACAGCAGCGGCGACCGATTGACCACGGTTGCGGTTAAAGATATCCGTCCCGGCCGCTATCAGGCGCGTGTTCAAATCGATGACGAAGCCTTGCAGGAACTGGCAGATTCGATTAAGGCGCAAGGCGTGATACAGCCCGTCATCGTGCGCGAACACGGACTGTCCCGATACGAACTGATTGCAGGCGAACGCCGTTGGCGCGCCGCACAGATTGCCGGTCTGTCCGAAATCCCTGCCGTTATCAAAACCATCAGCGACGAAACTGCGTTGGCAATGGGTTTGATCGAAAACCTCCAGCGCGAAAACCTCAACCCCATCGAAGAAGCACAAGGCTTGAAACGCCTTGCCGACGAGTTCGGGCTGACCCACGAAACCATCGCCCAAGCCGTCGGCAAAAGCCGAAGCGCGATTTCCAACAGCCTGCGCCTTTTAAGCCTGCCCGAACCCGTGCAGGAAATGCTTTACCAACGCCGCCTCGAAATGGGGCACGCCCGCGCACTGCTGACCCTGCCCGTCGTCGAACAGCTCGAGTTGGCGCAAAAGGCCGTCAAAAACGGCTGGTCGGTGCGCGAAGTCGAACGCCGCAGCCAGGCCGCTCTTCAAAACAAACGCCCCGAGCCCAAAAAAACTGCCGCCGCCGACATCGGCCGCCTGAATGATTTGCTGACTGAAAAACTGGGTGTTAACGCCGAAATCAAAACCGCCAACCATAAAAAAGGCAGAATCATCCTGCATTTCGACACGCCCGAAACCTTCGACCACATCTTGAAGCAGTTGGGAATAGATTACCTGCCTTAATTTTGCAGGATATGCCGTCTGAAACATAAAACGTAAAGAAATTCGGACAAACTTTCCAATAATCTGTAATTATATGTAATGTGTGTTAGAATGACACCTGCCGCCGTTATTCAGGCGGCGGGTGCGGCGGATTGGGATACGTTGTTTCACAAAGATTAACTGTCGCTTGACGTAATAAGGCTTCTAAATTATATTAGCCGCGCCTCAAATCCGAGGCGGAAACATTCCCTTTATGAAGCAGATTATCATCCTACAATCCGCCGTATTGTCCATATGCGCCGCAGTTGCCTTTGCCGTATGGGGTTTTGCCGGATTCCTTTCGGCGGTCGGGGGCGGTTTGTCCTACCTGCTTCCCACGTTTGTTGCAGTTTTACTTTTAAAACTTTTCAGGGGAAACCCTTTCCTGCAAAGCAGGATGTTCGTCTTCGGAGAGATTTTAAAAGTAGTGCTGTCGCTGTTGTCTATGCTTGCCGTATTTGCAATATGGCATCAATCGCTGGTGTTCGCCCCGTTTCTAATGGGGCTGCTCGGTGTCAGCCATTTGGTTTTTTTAGTATTGTTGAGAGTGAAAGATTATGGCAGGTGAAACCATTACCGCTGCCGACTACATCAAGCACCACTTGCAGAGCTTGACCAGTTTGTCGGATGTTACTCAGGGTCAGGGACTGAAAAACATTGCTGATTTTTCGTTTATTAACCTTGATGCCGTCTTTTTTGCCGTCCTGTTGGGCGTAATCGGCAGCTTTCTGTTGTGGCGCGGTGCAAAAAAAGCGACGGCAGGCGTTCCCGGACGTTTTCAGGCCGCCGTGGAAATCTTGTTCGAGTTTGTGGACGATATGTGTAAGAGCATCATTCACAATGAAAAGTCTAGAAAAGCCGTCGCGCCGTTGGGTCTGACGCTGTTTGTCTGGATTTTCCTGATGAACGCGATGGATATGCTGCCGGTCGATTTGCTGCCGATGGTATGGCAGGGCATTACCGGCAACCATCACGCCCTGCTGCGCGTCGTACCGACTGCCGATTTGAACACCACTTTGGCACTCGCTGTCGGCGTGTTGCTGATTTGTATTTATTACAACATCAAAATCAAAGGATTGGGCGGCTGGTTTCACGAGCTGTTCAGCGCGCCGTTCGGTGCAAAACTCGCACCTGCGAACTTCCTGCTGAACTTGGTTGAGTTTCTTTCTAAAACCGTATCACACGGTATGCGGTTGTTCGGCAATATGTATGCGGGCGAATTGGTATTCTTGCTGATAGCTTTGCTTGGCGGTGCTTGGGCAGCTTCCGGCAGCGTTGAAGCGATGGATCCGATTCTGTTCGTCTTCCATATTATTGCCGGATTGGCGTGGGCGATTTTCCATATTCTGGTAATTACCCTGCAGGCGTTTATTTTCATGGCGTTGGCGTTTGTCTATATCGGACAGGCACATGATGCGCACTGATTTTCCCAAGTAGTTTGTTTTTGTAGTTTAACCTTTGTTTCTTTAAGGAGTTTAAAATGGGTTTGATTGCTATCGCATGTGGTTTGATCGTTGCATTGGGCGCACTGGGTGCCTCTATCGGTATCGCAATGGTCGGTTCTAAATATTTGGAGTCTTCTGCCCGCCAGCCCGAACTGATCGGTCCCCTGCAAACCAAGCTGTTCTTGATTGCCGGTTTGATTGATGCGGCCTTCTTGATCGGTGTGGCTATTGCCCTGTTGTTCGCTTTCGTTAACCCGTTTGGTACTGGTGCTGCGTAATCAAAACGGAGAAATCCGTTCGGATACAGGCTTGCGTCCTGTTTGATTAACCCGGATACGAAGGTTAAGTAACGTGAATATTAATGCAACCTTATTTGCGCAAATCTTAGTTTTCTTTGGCTTGGTTTGGTTTACGATGAAATTCGTGTGGCCTCCGATTGCCAAAGCATTGGATGAGCGTGCCGCAAAAATCGCCGAGGGCTTGGCTGCTGCCGAGCGCGGTAAGAGCGATTTTGAGCAGGCAGAGAAAAAAGTTGCAGAACTTATGGCCGAAGGGCGTAACCAAGTAACCGAAATGGTTGCCAACGCCGAAAAACGTGCTGCAAAAATTGTAGAAGAAGCCAAAGAGCAAGCTTCTCATGAAGCGGCACGCATTGCAGCCCAAGCAAAAGCTGATGTAGAGCAAGAAGTTAACCGTGCACGCGAAGTGTTGCGCGAACAGGTTGCTTCATTGGCTGTTAAGGGTGCGGAATCTATCCTGCGTAAAGAAGTCGATGCTTCCAAACATGCAGATTTGCTCAGTGCCTTAAAACAGGAGCTGTAATCTTATGGCAGAGTTCGCAACGATTGCCAGACCTTATGCGAAAGCATTGTTTGGTCTGGCTCAGGAAAAAAACCAAATCGAGTCTTGGTTGGGCGAACTGAAAGAACTCACAGCGGTTGTTCAAGATGAGAAAGTTATCGCTTTCATCGAGCAGCCGGAAACGGGATCTTCTGAAAAGGCAGAAACGCTCAAGGGTCTTGTCGGTATCAAAAATGTCGAATTGGCAAATTTTATTACCGTTTTGGCCGAGCAAAAGCGTTTGCCGGTATTGCCGGAAATTTATGCCCAATATCAAGATTTGACCTTGATACACAACAATACGAAATCGGCAGTAATTTACAGCGCGTATGAACTCAGTTCCCAGCAGCTGGCCGATGTTACCGATATCCTGATAAAACGCTTCAACAGCAAATTGGATGTGGTGGCTAAAGTTGCCCCTGAATTAATCGGCGGCATCAAAGTAGAAGTGGGTGATCAGGTCTTGGACTTGTCTGTACAAGGCAAACTGAATGCTTTGTATGCGACTATGACGAATTAGGAGAGTTTTCATGCAGCTTAATCCTGCTGAAATCAGCGATTTGATTAAAGCCAAAATCGAAAATCTGTCCGTCAATGCAGAAGTGCGTACCCGTGGTACGGTAATTTCGGTAACTGACGGCATTGTTCGTATCCATGGTTTGTCAGATGCGATGCAAGGCGAGATGCTCGAGTTCCCGGGTAACACTTTTGGTTTGGCGATGAACTTGGAGCGTGATTCCGTCGGCGCCGTAGTGTTGGGTGAGTACGAACACATTAAAGAAGGCGATACGGTTACCTGTACCGGCCGTATTTTGGAAGTGCCGATCGGTCGCGAATTGGTCGGACGCGTAGTTGATGCATTGGGTCGTCCGATTGACGGCAAAGGTCCGATTAACACAACATTGACTGCTCCAATCGAAAAAATCGCGCCGGGCGTGATTGCGCGTAAATCGGTTGACCAGCCGATGCAAACCGGCCTGAAAGCCATCGACTCTATGGTTCCGGTCGGCCGGGGGCAGCGCGAGCTGATTATCGGCGACCGCCAAACCGGTAAAACTGCCGTAGCGCTGGATGCCATCGTTAACCAAAAAGGTACGGGCGTTATCTGTATCTATGTGGCTATCGGTCAAAAGGCATCTTCTATCGCCAACGTAGTACGCAAATTGGAAGAGCATGGTGCGATGGAACATACCATCGTAGTTGCCGCGACTGCTTCTGAAGCCGCTGCGCTGCAATACATCGCCCCTTATTCCGGCTGCACGATGGGCGAATTCTTCCGCGATCGCGGCGAAGATGCGTTGATTGTATATGATGACTTGTCCAAACAGGCCGTCGCATACCGTCAAATTTCCCTGCTGCTGCGCCGCCCGCCCGGCCGCGAAGCCTATCCCGGCGACGTATTCTATCTGCACTCCCGTCTGTTGGAACGTGCGGCCCGCGTCAGCGAAAACGAAGTTGAAAAACTGACCAATGGCGAAGTAAAAGGCAAAACCGGTTCTCTGACTGCGTTGCCGATTATCGAAACCCAAGCCGGCGACGTATCGGCATTCGTACCGACAAACGTCATTTCGATTACAGACGGCCAAATCTTCTTGGAAACCGACTTGTTCAACGCCGGTATCCGTCCTGCAATCAATGCCGGTATTTCCGTATCGCGCGTAGGCGGTGCGGCACAAACCAAAGTCATCAAAAAACTGGGCGGCGGTATCCGTTTGGCGTTGGCGCAGTACCGTGAATTGGCGGCGTTCTCGCAATTTGCTTCCGATTTGGACGAAGCAACACGCAAACAGCTGCAACACGGCGAAGTGGTTACCGAATTGATGAAGCAAAAACAATTCAGCACATTGAACACTGCCGAAATGGCATTGACTTTGTGGGCGATCAACAACGGTTCTTACGCAGATGTCCCTGTATCCAAAGCCTTGGCTTTCGAAGCAGAATTCCTGAGTTTCGTCCGTACGCAGCACCCTGAGGTTCTGGAAGCGGTTAATGCATCGGGCGCAATGTCTGACGAAAGCGAAAAAGCATTGGCCGAAGCCATGAAATCTTTCAAATCTTCTTACGCTTACCAAGCGTAAGCATTGAGATGAAAGGAGTCTGAAATGGCAGTCGGAAAAGAGATTCTCACCAAAATCCGCAGTGTTCAAAATACCCAAAAGATCACTAAAGCGATGCAAATGGTGTCGACCTCTAAAATGCGGAAGACTCAAGACCGGATGCGCCTGGCGCGTCCGTACGCCGAAAAAGTGCGTACGGTGATGAGCCATCTCGCACAAACCAATGCCGATCACGGTATCAAACTGTTGGAGCCGCGCAGCGAAGTGCGCCGTGCCGGTTTCATCTTGATTACATCGGACAAAGGTTTGTGCGGCGGCTTGAACGCAAACGTACTGAAAAAGTTTTTGGCGCAAGTTCAAGAGTATCAGGAACAAGGCATCGAAGTCGAAGTCGTGTGCTTGGGCAGTAAAGGTTTGGCCGCTTGCCAAAGCATCGGTTTGAACGTTATTGCCAGTGCGGCCAATTTGGGCGATACCCCGAAAATGGAAGCGTTGCTCGGCCCTTTGACCGAAATCTTCCGGCGTTATGAGAAACATGAATTAGACCGTATCCATATGGTTTATTCGTGTTTCATCAATACGATGCGCCAAGAGCCGCGTATGGAGGTTTTGCTGCCCATCGGCGAAAACGTTATTGACGACGAAGCAGTCCATTCTTCATTTACTTGGGAATACCTCTACGAGCCGAGCCCTGTCGCCGTATTGGAATATTTGGTTCGCCGCTATTTGGAGTCTGTGGTTTATCAGGCATTGAGCGACAACATGGCATCCGAACAAGCCGCGCGTATGGTAGCGATGAAAGCCGCAACCGACAACGCAGGCAATGCCATCAAAGAATTGCGCCTGGTGTACAACAAATCGCGCCAAGCCGCGATTACCACGGAATTGTCAGAAATTGTAGCAGGTGCGGCGGCAGTTTGATGCCGTCTGAAGCCTGAACAGGAAATTAGGATACGATAATGAGCCAAGGCAAAATCGTGCAAGTTATTGGTGCGGTGGTTGACGTGGAATTTCCACGCGATGCGATTCCGCATGTTTACGATGCCCTGAAATTGGACGAGAACGGTCTGACCCTGGAAGTCCAACAGCTTTTGGGTGACGGCGTTGTCCGTACTATTGCAATGGGTAGTTCAGACGGCCTGAAACGCGGCATGTCTGTCAGCAATACCGGTGCGCCAATCACTGTGCCGGTAGGTAAAGGTACGTTGGGCCGTATTGTCGACGTATTGGGTACACCTGTTGACGAAGCAGGTCCGATCGATACCGACAAGAGCCGCGCCATCCACCAAACCGCCCCGAAATTCGACGAGTTGTCTTCAACTACCGAATTGTTGGAAACCGGCATTAAAGTGATCGATTTGCTGTGTCCGTTTGCTAAGGGCGGTAAAGTAGGTCTGTTCGGTGGTGCCGGTGTGGGCAAAACCGTGAACATGATGGAATTGATCAACAACATCGCCAAAGCGCACAGCGGTCTGTCCGTGTTTGCAGGCGTGGGCGAGCGTACCCGCGAAGGTAACGACTTCTACCACGAGATGAAAGATTCCAACGTATTGGATAAAGTAGCCATGGTGTATGGTCAGATGAACGAACCTCCGGGCAACCGTCTGCGCGTTGCTTTGACCGGTTTGACGATGGCCGAATACTTCCGCGACGAAAAAGACGAAAACGGCAAAGGCCGCGACGTATTGTTCTTCGTGGACAACATCTACCGTTACACCCTGGCCGGTACCGAAGTATCCGCACTGTTGGGCCGTATGCCTTCCGCAGTGGGTTACCAACCGACATTGGCTGAAGAAATGGGTCGTTTGCAAGAGCGTATTACCTCTACCCAAACCGGTTCCATTACTTCCATCCAAGCCGTTTATGTACCTGCGGACGACTTGACCGACCCGTCTCCGGCGACAACCTTCGCCCACTTGGACGCAACCGTCGTATTGAGCCGCGATATTGCCTCTTTGGGTATTTACCCGGCAGTCGATCCGCTCGATTCTACTTCACGCCAATTGGATCCGATGGTGTTGGGTCAAGAGCACTACGACGTGGCGCGCGGTGTGCAGTCCACCCTGCAAAAATACAAAGAATTGCGCGACATTATCGCCATTCTGGGTATGGACGAATTGTCTGACGAAGACAAACTGACTGTAATGCGTGCCCGTAAAATCCAACGCTTCCTGTCCCAACCGTTCCACGTTGCCGAAGTGTTTACAGGTTCTCCGGGCAAATATGTCGCCCTGCGCGATACCATTGCCGGCTTCAAAGCCATCTTGAACGGCGAATACGACCATCTGCCCGAACAGGCATTCTATATGGTCGGCAGCATCGAAGAAGCGGTTGAGAAAGCGAAAACCTTAAACTAAGGAGGTCGGCATGAGCATCATGCAAGTTGAGGTGGTCAGTAGCGAGCAAAACATCTATTCGGGCGAAGCCGGCTTTGTGGTGGTTCCGACCGTTCAAGGTGAGCTTGGTATTTACCCGCGACACGAGCCGATTATGAGTTTGGTGCGGCCGGGGGCTTTGCGTTTGACCGTCCCCGGTGAGGATAAAGAGGTTTTGGTTGCCGTTTCCGGCGGTGTCTTGGAGGTTCAGCCCGATAAAGTTACCGTTTTGGCGGACGTTGCCGTCCGTAGTGCGGAAATGGATTGGGCGCGTGCGGAAGAGGCGAAAAAAGCTGCTGAAGCGGGCATCTCTCAAGCCAAAGACAACAAGGATTTGGCGGAGGCGCACAAGGCATTGGCTGCCGCAATCGCACAGCTTAAGACTTTGGACTATATCCGTTCGCATAAAAAATAAAACTTATGTGGTTTGGAAAAGCACGGCTCTTTGACCGTGCTTTTTATTTTCCGGGTTTAAATCAAAGACTGTGTTTGAATAGGGCGTTGGCAGGCATAGCCCGCTTCAAGGTATTCAATAGGGCAGTCTGCCGCCTAACCGAAACATATAGTGGATTAACAAAAATCAGGACAAGGCGGCGAAGCCGCAGACAGTACAAATAGTACGGCAAGGCGAGGCAACGCCGTACCGGTTTAAAGTTAATCCACTATATTATCCGTCCGACCGGGTTTCAAATCAGCCGCCTTCGAGATAAATCTATTCAAGCGGCTATGGAAACAGTAAAATAAAACCTTTATTTTATCGAACAATAAGCCATGCTTACCTTCCAACAAATCATCTTCAAGCTGCAAACATTCTGGGCAGACAAAGGCTGCACCGTCATCCAACCTTTCGATATGGAAGTCGGCGCCGGCACTTCCCACCCCGCCACCTGCTTGCGCGCGCTCGGTCCCGAGCCTTGGTTTGCCGCCTACGTCCAACCCAGCCGACGCCCTAAAGACGGCCGCTACGGCGACAACCCCAACCGCCTGCAACACTATTATCAATTCCAAGTCGCCCTCAAACCCGCCCCCGCCAATATCCAAGACCTCTATCTTGATTCTCTGCGCGAATTGGGCATCGACCCCAAAGTGCACGATATCCGCTTTGTCGAAGACGACTGGGAAAACCCCACCCTCGGCGCGTGGGGT
Source organism: Neisseria lactamica (assembly GCF_901482445.1). NCBI lineage: Bacteria > Pseudomonadati > Pseudomonadota > Betaproteobacteria > Neisseriales > Neisseriaceae > Neisseria > Neisseria lactamica. The sequence continues at coordinate 1,933,064 of NZ_LR590477.1, forward strand.
TTAGGCTGGGAAGTCTGGCTCAACGGCATGGAAGTAACCCAGTTTACCTATTTCCAACAAGTCGGCGGCATCGACTGCACGCCCGTACTCGGCGAAATCACCTACGGCATCGAACGCTTGGCGATGTACCTGCAAGGCGTGGAAAACGTCTATGACCTCGTTTGGGCAAAAACGCCGGACGGCAACACCGTAAGCTACGGCGACGTGTACCACCAAAACGAAGTCGAACAATCCACCTACAACTTCGAATACAGCGATGCCGACTGGCTCTTGCGCCAGTTCAACGACTACGAAGCGCAAGCCAAACGCCTGCTCGCCGTTGAAGGAGCAAGCCTCGCCCTGCCTGCCTACGAGCTGGTCCTCAAAGCGGGGCATACGTTCAACCTTTTAGACGCACGCGGCGCGATTTCCGTAACCGAGCGGGCAACTTATATTGGACGTATTCGTGCATTGAGCCGCGCTGTGGCGCAAAAATATGTCGAAAGCCGCGAAAAACTGGGATTCCCGTTGATTAAAAAATAACGATACGTCGTCTGAAACAGGCTTTCAGACGGCCTTTATTGCGTATCCATTAATACAGGCCGTACGGCATATGCAGGCTTTATAAGCAGGGCCTACGGACAAACAGAAAGTCTCATATGACAACCCAAACCCTTTTAATCGAACTCCTTACCGAAGAACTCCCGCCAAAAGCCCTGAATAATCTGGGCAACCATTTTGCCGCCGCCGTTGCCGAAGGCTTGGAAAAAGCGCAACTGGTTGACGGTGCAGTCGAATTTACCGCCTACGCTTCTCCTCGCCGTTTGGCGGTTCAAGTCAAAAACGTCAAAGCCGTTCAGGCAGATCAAAAAATCGTGAAAAAAGGCCCTGCCGTAGCGAATGCCGTAAAAGACGGTGTGCCGACCAAGGCTTTGGAAGGTTTCGCACGCGGTGCGGGGGCGAAAATCGAAGACCTGACCATCATCAACGACGGCAAGCAGGACGTGTACGCCTACGAATACGTCCAAACCGGCAAACCGCTGGGCGAGCTTTTGGAAGACATTATCAATGCCGCAGTGAAAAAACTGCCGATTCCGAAAGTGATGCGTTGGGGCAGCAGCACGTTTACCTTCGTGCGCCCCGTCCACGGGCTGATTGTGCTGCACGGCGGCGACATCGTAAACGTCAGCGTTTTGGGTTTGCAAAGCGGCAATCAAACCTTGGGACACCGCTTCCTTTCCAGCGGCGAAATCACCATTGAAAACGCCGACAGCTACGCCGAACAAATGCGCGAGCAAGGCAAAGTCGTCGCTTCGTTTGCCGAGCGCAAAGCTGCGATTCAGACGGCATTGGAAGGGCAGGCACGCCGTCTGAACGCGACTGTTGCCGCCGATGAAGCATTGTTGGACGAAGTAACCGCGCTGGTCGAATGGCCTGTTGTTTTGGAAGCCGGTTTTGAGGAACACTTCCTCGCCGTGCCGCAAGAATGCCTGATTCTGACGATGCAGCAAAACCAAAAATACTTCCCGCTGCTCGACCAAAACGGCAAGCTGATGAACCGCTTCCTGCTGGTTTCCAACCTGCAAACCGAAGATCCGTCGCACATCATCCGAGGCAACGAACGCGTCTTGCGCGCGCGCCTGTCTGATGCCGAGTTCTTCTACAAACAAGACCAAAAAGCGACTCTGGAAAGCCGCCTGCCCAAGTTGGCGAACGTGGTGTACCACAACAAAATCGGTTCGCAAGCCGAGCGCATCGAACGCCTGCAAAGCATCGCCGCCCACATCGCTAAAGCATTGGGCGCGGATGCCGCCGCAGCCGAGCGTGCCGCACGGTTGGCCAAAGCCGACTTAGTGACCGAAATGGTCGGCGAATTCCCCGAACTGCAAGGTACGATGGGTAAATACTATGCCCGCTTGGACGGCGAAACCGAAGAAATCGCCGAAGCCGTCGAGCAGCACTACCAGCCGCGTTTTGCCGGCGACAAGCTGCCCGAAAGCAAAATTGCCGCCGCCGTGGCACTGGCGGACAAACTGGAAACCTTGGTCGGAATTTGGGGCATCGGTCTGATTCCGACCGGTGACAAAGACCCCTACGCCCTGCGCCGCGCCGCCTTGGGTATTTTGCGGATGCTGATGCAGTACGGTTTGGACGTGAACGAACTGATTCAGACGGCATTCGACAGCTTTCCCAAAGGTTTGCTCAACGAGAAAACGCCGTCTGAAACCGCCGATTTTATGCAGGCGCGCCTTGCCGTGTTGCTGCAAAACGATTATCCGCAAGACATCGTTGCCGCCGTACTCGCCAAACAGCCGCGCCGTTTGGACGATTTGACCGCCAAACTGCAGGCCGTTGCCGCGTTCAAACAACTGCCCGAAGCCGCCGCGCTCGCCGCCGCCAACAAACGCGTGCAAAACCTGCTGAAAAAAGCTGATGCCGCGCTGGGCGAAGTCAATGAAAGCCTGCTGCAACAGGACGAAGAAAAAGCCCTCTTTGCCGCTGCGCAAGGCTTGCAGCCGAAAATCGCCGCCGCCGTCGCCGAAGGCAATTTCCAAACCGCCTTGTCCGAACTGGCTTCCGTCAAGCCGCAAGTCGATGCCTTCTTTGACGGCGTGATGGTGATGGCGGAAGATGCCGCCGTAAAACAAAACCGTTTGAACCTGTTGAACCGTTTGGCAGAACAAATGAACGCGGTAGCCGACATCGCGCTTTTGGGCGAGTAACCGTTGTACAGTCCAAATGCCGTCTGAAGCCTTCAGACGGCATCGTGCCTATCGGGAGAATAAATTGCAGCCTTTAGTCAGCGTATTGATTTGCGCCTACAACGTAGAAAAATATTTCGCCCAATCATTAGCCGCCGTCGTGAATCAGACTTGGCGCAACTTGGATATTTTGATTGTCGATGACGGCTCGACAGACGGTACGCTTGCCATTGCTAAGGATTTTCAAAAGCGGGACAGCCGTATCAAAATCCTTGCACAAGCTCAAAATTCCGGCCTGATTCCCTCTTTAAACATCGGGCTGGATGAATTGGCAAAGTCGGGGGGGGGGAATATATTGCGCGCACCGATGCAGACGATATTGCCGCCCCCGACTGGATTGAGAAAATCGTGGGTGAGATGGAAAAAGACCGCAGCATCATTGCGATGGGCGCGTGGCTGGAAGTTTTGTCGGAAGAAAAGGACGGCAACCGGCTGGCGCGGCACCACGAACACGGCAAAATTTGGAAAAAACCGACCCGGCACGAAGACATTGCCGCCGTTTTTCCTTTCGGCAACCCCATACACAACAACACGATGATTATGCGGCGCAGCGTCATTGACGGCGGATTGCGTTACAACACCGAGCGGGATTGGGCGGAAGATTACCAATTTTGGTACGATGTCAGCAAATTGGGCAGGCTGGCTTATTATCCCGAAGCCTTGGTCAAATACCGCCTTCACGCCAATCAGGTTTCATCCAAATACAGCATCCGCCAACACGAAATCGCGCAAGGCATCCAAAAAACCGCCAGAAACGATTTTTTGCAGTCTATGGGTTTTAAAACCCGGTTCGACAGCCTTGAATACCGCCAAATAAAAGCAGTAGCGTATGAATTGCTGGAGAAACATTTGCCGGAAGAAGATTTTGAACGCGCTCGCCGGTTTTTGTACCAATGTTTCAAACGGACGGACACGCCGCCCGCCGGCGCGTGGCTGGATTTTGCGGCAGACGGCAGGATGCGGCGGCTGTTTACCTTGAGGCAATACTTCGGCATTTTGCGCCGATTGCTGAAAAACCGTTGAAAAACGCCGCTTTATCCAACAGACAAAAAACAGGATAAATTATGCAAAACCACGTTATCAGCTTAGCTTCCGCCGCAGAACGCAGGGCGCACATTGCCGATACCTTCGGCAGGCACGACATTCCGTTTCAGTTTTTCGACGCACTGATGCCGTCTGAAGAACTGAATCGGGTGATGGCGGAATTGGTGCCGGGATTGGCAAAACAGCACCTGTTGAGCGAAGTGGAAAAAGCCTGCTTTATGAGCCACGTCGTATTGTGGAAACAGGCATTGGACGAAGGTCTGCCGTATATCGCCGTATTTGAGGATGATGTCCTGCTTGGCAAAGACGCGGAGAAATTCCTTGCCGAAGACGCTTGGCTAAAAGAACGCTTTGACCCCGATTCCGCCTTTATCGTCCGCTTGGAAACGATGTTTATGCACGTCCTGACCTCGCCCTCCGGTGTGGCGGACTACTGCGGGCGTGCCTTTCCGCTGTTGGAAAGCGAACACTGGGGGACGGCGGGCTATATCATTTCCCGAAAGGCGATGTGGTTTTTCTTGGACAGGTTTGCCGCCCTGCCGCCCGAAGGGCTGCACCCCGTCGATTGGATGATGTTCGGCAACCCTGACGACAGGGAAAGGATGCCGGTTTGCCAGCTCAATCCCGCCTTGTGCGCCCAAGAGCTGCATTATGCCAAGTTTCACGACCAAAACAGCGCATTGGGCAGCCTGATCGAACACGACCGCTGCCTGAACCGCAAACAGCAAAGGCGCGATTCCCCCGCCAACACATTCAAACACCGCCTGATCCGCGCCCTGACCAAAATCAGCAGGGAAAGGGAAAAACGCCGGCAAAGGCGCGAACAGTTAATCGGCAAGATTATTGTGCCTTTCCAATAAAAGGAGAAAAGATGGACATCGTATTTGCGGCAGACGACAACTATGCCGCCTACCTGTGCGTTGCGGCAAAAAGCGTGGAAGCGGCCCATCCCGATACGGAAATCAGGTTTCACGTCCTCGATGCAGGCATCAGTGAGGCAAACCGGGCGGCGGTTGCCGCCAATTTGCGGGGGGGGGTAATATCCGCTTTATAGACGTAAACCCCGAAGATTTCGCCGGCTTCCCCTTAAACATCAGGCACATTTCCATTACGACTTATGCCCGCCTGAAATTGGGCGAATACATTGCCGATTGCGATAAAGTCCTGTATCTGGATATAGACGTATTGGTCAGGGACAGCCTGAAGCCTTTATGGGATACCGATTTGGGCGATAACTGGCTTGGCGCGTGCATCGATTTGTTTGTCGAAAGGCAGAATGCTTACAAACAAAAAATCGGTATGGCGGACGGCGAATATTATTTCAATGCCGGCGTATTGCTGATCAACCTGAAAAAATGGCGGCAGCACGATATTTTCAAAACGGCCTGCGAATGGGTGGAACAATACAAGGACGTGATGCAATATCAGGATCAGGATATTTTGAACGGGCTGTTTAAAGGCGGGGTGTGTTATGCGAACAGCCGTTTCAACTTTATGCCGACTAATTATGCCTTTATGGCGAACAGGTTTGCGTCCCGCCATACCGACCCGCTTTACCGCGACCGGACTTATACGGTAATGCCCGTCGCCGTCAGCCATTATTGCGGCCCGGCAAAGCCGTGGCACAGGGACTGCACAGCGTGGGGTGCGGAACGTTTCACAGAGTTGGCGGGCAGCCTGACGGCCGTTCCCGAAGAATGGCGCGGCAAACTTGCCGTCCCGCCTGCAAAGCGTATGTTTCAAAGATGGCGCAGAAAACTGTCTGCCAGATTCTTACGCAAGATTTATTGACGGGGAAGAAGCCTTCAGACGGCATTGGATGTATCGGAAAGGAGAAACGGATTGCAACCTTTAGTCAGCGTATTGATTTGCGCCTACAACGCAGAAAAATATTTCGCCCAATCATTAGCCGCCGTCGTGAATCAAACTTGGCGCAACCTGGAGATTTTGATTGTCGATGACGGCTCGACAGACGGCACGCCCGCCATTGCCCGGCGTTTCCAAGAACAGGACGGCAGGATCAGGATAATTTCCAATCCCCGCAATTTGGGCTTTATCGCCTCTTTAAACATCGGGCTGGACGCATTGGCAAAGTCGGGAATGGGGGAATATATTGCGCGCACCGATGCCGACGATATTGCCGCCCCCGACTGGATTGAAAAAATCGTGGGCGAGATGGAAAAAGACGCGGATATTGTCGCAATGGGTTCCTATTTGGAGATTTTGGCGGAAGAAAACAATAAAAGCGTGCTTGCCTCCATTGCCCGAAACGGCGAAATTTGGAAGAACCCCCTGACCCATCAGGAAATTACGTCTGCCTTTCCCCTCCGCAATCCCATACACAACAACACGATGATTATGCGGCGCAGCGTCATTGACGGCGGTTTGCGGTTCGACCCCGCCTATATTCACGCCGAAGACTATAAATTTTGGTACGAAGTCGGCAAATTGGGCAGGCTGGCGAATTATCCCGAAGCCTTGGTCAAATACCGGTTCCATCAAGACCAAACTTCCTCCAAGCACAACCTGCAACAGCGTCAGACGGCGTGGAAAATCAAAGAAGAAATCAGGGCGGGGTATTGGAAGGCGGCAGGCATAACCGTCGGGTCGGACTGCCCGAATTACAGGCTTTTGAAATCAACGGCATATGCCTTGCACGAAAAAGCCTTGTCCGGACAAGATATCGGATACCTCCGCCTGTTCCTGTACGAAAATTTCTTGTCGTTGGAAAAGTATTCTTTGACCGATTTACTGGATTTTTTGACAGACCGCGTGATGAGGAAGCTGTTTGCCGCACCGCAATATAGGAAAATCCTGAAAAAAATGTTACGCCCTTGGAAATACCGCAGCTATTGAAACCGAACAGGATAAATCATGCAAAACCACGTTATCAGCCTAAGCACCGCCGCAGAACGCAGGGCGCACATTGCCGATACCTTCGGCAGGCACGGCATCCCGTTTCAGTTTTTCGACGCACTGATGCCGTCTGAAAGGCTGGAACAGGCAATGGCGGAACTCGTCCCCGGTTTGTCGGCGCACCCTTATTTGAGCGGAGTGGAAAAAGCCTGCTTTATGAGCCACGCCGTATTGTGGAAGCAGGCATTGGACGAAGGTCTGCCGTATATCGCCGTATTTGAGGACGACGTTTTACTCGGCGAAGGCGCGGAGCAGTTCCTTGCCGAAGACGCTTGGCTGCAAGAACGCTTTGACCCCGATTCCGCCTTTATCGTCCGTTTGGAAACGATGTTTATGCACGTCCTGACCTCGCCCTCCGGCGTGGCGGACTACTGCGGGCGCGCCTTCCCGCTGTTGGAAAGCGAACATTTTGGTATGGCGGGCTATATCATTTCCCGAAAAGCGATGCGGTTTTTCCTGGACAGGTTTGCCGTTTTGCCGTCCGAACGCCTGAAGGCGGTGGATTGGATGCTGTTCAGCAGTTTTCTCGACAAAGGGGGGATGACGGTTTGCCAACTGACCCCCGCCTTGTGCATCCAAAGCGAAACCCTGCCCAGCCAACTGAAAAACGGCAGGCAGGAATCGTACCGCAACCGCCGCTCCCCGAAGGTTTTGTTGAAACGCGCTTTGGGAAAAATCGGTCGGGAAATCGAAAGGGCGAGGGAACGGAAGCGTCAGAAAAAATTAGAAAAACACCTCGGGCGGCACGTCGTCCCGTTTGAATAGGTTTTGGCCTTTCCTTATTTGGCGGGTGTGCGCTGTCCCTAAATTTATGTCGGGGAATCCGGTTTGTTCGGTTTCACTTGTTTTCGGGTAAGCCCTAATTCGTGATTCCCACGAAAACAGAAAGCCAAAAACAGAAACCTGAAATCTCGTCATTCCCGCGCAGGCGGGAATCTAGGTCTTTAAACTTCGGTTTTTTCCGATAAATTCTTGCCGCATTAAAATTCTAGATTCCCGCCTTCGCGGGAATGACGGCGGAGAGAGTTTGTTGTTTCGGATAAATCCCTGTAGTTTTTCATTTCTAGATTCCCGCTTTCGCGGGAATGACGGTGGGGGGGATTTCTGTTTTTCCGACAAATTCCTAAAACTTAAAATTTCATCATTTCTGCGAAGACAGAAAACCAAAAACAGAAACCTGAAAACAGCAACCTAAAATTCGTCATTCCCGCGCAGGCGGGAATCCAGTCCGTTGAGTTTCAGTCATTTCCGATAAATCACCGCAACGTTAAATTTCTAGATTCCCGCTTTTGCGGGAATGACGGCGGGGGAAATCTTATTTGAACCTACTATCTTAATCGGCTGCAAAATGCCGTCTGAACGGGTTTCAGACGGCATTTCTGTTTATACAAAATCGCCCCAAAGCGTCTGCATCGCGGCGAGGGCGGCGAGGGCGGCGGTTTCGGTGCGCAGGATGCGTTTGCCCAATGTTACGGCTTGGAAGCCGGCATCAAATGCCTGTTGTTCTTCCTGTTCCGTCCAGCCGCCTTCGGGCCCGACCATAAAGACGATTGCGCCGGACGGGTGGCGGATGTCGCCGAGTTTGCGGGCGCGGTTGATGCTCATAATCAGCCTGGTGCTTTCAGACGGCATTTTGTCGAGTGCTTCACGGTAGCCGATGATGGGCAGTACGGGGGGAACGGTGTTTCTGCCGCTCTGTTCGCACGCGGAGATGACGATTTCCTGCCAGCGTGCGAGGCGTTTGGCGGCGCGTTCCCCGTCGAGGCGGACGATGCAGCGTTCGCTGATGACGGGCTGTATGGCGGTTACACCCAATTCGACACTTTTTTGCAGGGTGAAATCCATGCGATCGCCGGAGGAGATGGATTGTATCAGTGTGATGTTCAGCGGGGATTCCGTATCGGCGGTTTCTTCGTGCAGGATTTCGGCTTCGGCGCGGCGTTTTTCCAAAACGGTCAGCCGTGCGGCGTGTGCCTTGCCTTTGCCGTCGAAGAGGGTGATGTTTTCGTTGGGGCGGACGCGCAGGACGTTGAGGTGGCGGACGATGTTGTCGGGCAGGGCGACGGTTTGTCCGACGGAAAGGTTTTCGGGCAGGTAGAATCGGGGCATAGTTTTTGGCGGTTCGGACGGTTATAATCCGTCGCAGCGGCGTGATGGAAACGGACATTATACGTTTGCGCGCCGCAAGTTCAAAATATGAGGACAGTGGGAAGTGTTGCACCGTTTGCAGAAAGTCGTGCGCCATATCGCGCAAACCGAAATTATGCCGCGTTTTTTGAATACGCCGTCTTGCCGCAAGGAAGACGGTTCGATGTTGAGCGAGGCGGACATTGCCGCGCAGACGGCTTTTGCCGCCGCGTTGCCGCTTCTGATCGATTGCCCGATGTTGGGCGAGGAAATGTCGCGGCAGGAACAGTCGGCTTTGTGGGAACAATATTCGGGGGAAAAGGGGCTGTGGATTGTCGATCCGATAGACGGGACAAATAATTTTGTCAACGGGCTGCCGCATTTTGCGGTATCGGTGGCGTTTGTCCGCAACGGGCGCGCCGAGTTGGGCGTAATCTACAACCCGGTCAGCGGCGAATGTTTTTATGCCGAACGCGGGCAGGGGGCGTTTTTAAACGGGACGCGCCTGCCCCTGCGCCTCGTGGATAAAAAACTCAATGAGGCAATCGCGGGCGTGGAAATCAAATATCTGCGTTCCGGCAAACTTTCCAGCCGTATGAGTACGCTCGCGCCTTTCGGGACGGTGCGGAGTATGGGCAGCAGTACGCTGGACTGGTGTTATCTGGCCTGCGGACGCTATGATGTTTATGTCCACGGCGGGCAGAAGCTGTGGGACTATGCTGCGGGTGCGTTGATTTTCGAGGAGGCGGGCGGCAGGCTGACGACTTTGGAAGGCGACAGGTTTTGGAGTGGTGAACACGTGTTCAAACGCTCGGTTGTTGCCGCGCTCGAACCGAAGCTGTTTGAACGCTGGGTCGGGTGGATACGGGAAAACCAATAGGTTCAACAGGTTTGTTAATATATTTTCACGATTAACGTTCCTTAACATTAATTCGGGTACAATCCTTTCCGCTGATTACCGCTGCCGTTTCTCCCTTTTCGGCAGTGCAGCAAGTAAGACGTTTTCCCGCAATGTATTGACCATTCATACTTACCCTTGGTATGAATGGTTTTTTTTGCACGTTGAAAATGCCGTCTGAACGTTCAGACGGCATTTTTATGCGACAGGTTGCAGATATTTGCCGCAGCAGGCTTTGAATTTTTTGCCCGATCCGCAAATGCAGGGTTGTTTCATCGCAGGATGCGGAACGGTGGGATCGATAAAATACCATTGTCCGCCGATGTTGACGAAGCCGGACAGTTCGTGATGCGCGGATCGGTGTTGTCCGTCTCGGAAGTAGGCTTCAAATTCGACTTGGGCGTGCTGTTTGCCGAAGTTGCGGTGTGCGATGACATTCAAGCCCAGCCATTCGGTTTCTCTGCTCCACTGCATCAGTTCGGCGGCATCGAGGAATGTTTGTTGCGCCGGAACGGTGGTGGCGACAATGTAATCTATCAGATGCAGGACGTATGCGCTGTATCGGGCGCGCATCAGCATTTCGGCTGTCGCCGGCAGGATATGGCGCAGATGAAGCAGTCGGCAGCAGCCGGCATAGCTTGTGCCTGAACCGCAGGGGCAGGGCGGGGTGTGGTGTGTGTTCATCAAAATTTCCTCACCGGTTGAAACCCCTCCCTTTAGGGAGGATAATCAAATTGGGAGAGATGTAACCTCTTCCAATTCAGGGCAACACGTAGGGCGACGCTTTATGTGTCGCCCTGTGTGTTGAAACATTTTGTTTGGGAATGCAAATGCCGTCTGAAGGCTTCAGACGGCATTGCCGGCACGGCAGCCCGTCAGGGCATCAGCATACCGCCGTTGACGTGCAGCGTCTGACCGGTAATGTATTTCGCCTGATCGGAAGCGAGGAACAAAACCGCATCGGCAATGTCTTGCGCGTCGCCGAATCTGCCCAAGGCGGTTTGGGCGGTAAAGGCTTGGCGGGTTTCTTCTGGCAGGGCGCGGGTCATGTCGGTATCGATAAAGCCGGGGGCGACGCAGTTGACGGTAATGCCCCGGCTGCCGACTTCGCGCGCCATAGATTTGGCAAAACCAATCAAGCCCGCTTTTGCGGCGGCATAGTTGGTTTGACCGGCATTGCCCATCACGCCGACGACGGATGTGATGTTGATGATGCGGCCGGAACGTTGTTTCATCATACCCCGCAAGACGGCTTTAGAAGCGCGGAACACGGATTTTAGGTTGACCTGCATGATGTCGTCCCACTCTTCTTCTTTCATACGCATCAGGAGGTTGTCGCGGGTGATGCCGGCGTTGTTGACCAGAATGTCGAGTTTGCCGAATGCTTTTTCGATGTCGGCAATCAGGCTTTCGACGGTTTCGGGTTCGGCGGAATTTAATACGCGACCTTCGCCGCCCCATTGCGCCAACCGCCCGCTAATCGCCGCCGCACCGCTCTCACTGGTCGCCGTACCGATGACTTTGGCACCGGCTGCCGCCAGCGTGTCGGCAATCGCCGCGCCGATACCGCGCGATGCGCCTGTTACCAAAGCGATTTTGCCGCTTAAATCTTGTGTGCTCATATTTTTTCCTTTTTTCCGATAATCGAAGGACTGCGCCGGACGGTGCAGCCCTGTTTGCTGTTTATTCCCACTCGATGGTGGCAGGCGGTTTGCCGCTCACATCGTAAACCACGCGGTTGATGCCTTTGACTTCGTTGATGATGCGGTTGGACACGCGGCCGAGCAGTGAGTATGGCAGTTCTGCCCAGTGTGCGGTCATAAAGTCGCTGGTGATGACGGCACGCAGCGCGACGACGTAGTCGTAAGTGCGTCCGTCGCCCATTACGCCGACGGATTTGACGGGCAGGAAGACGGCGAAGGCTTGGCTGGTCAGGTCATACCAAGGCGTGCCGTTTTCGTCGGTAGTGTTGCGTAATTCTTGAATGAAAATGTCGTCTGCTTGACGGAGCAAGTCGGCGTATTCTTTTTTCACTTCGCCCAAGATGCGCACGCCCAAACCTGGACCCGGGAACGGATGACGGTACACCATTTCGCGCGGCAAGCCCAAAGCAACGCCCAGTTCGCGCACTTCGTCTTTGAACAAATCGCGCAACGGCTCAAGCAGCTTGAGCTTCATGTTTTCAGGCAGGCCGCCGACGTTGTGGTGCGATTTGATGGCGTGGGCTTTTTTGGTTTTCGCGCCTGCGGATTCGATTACGTCAGGGTAAATCGTACCTTGCGCCAGCCATTTGGCGTTGGTAAGTTTTTTCTCTTCGGCATCAAATACTTCGATAAATTCCGCGCCGATGATTTTGCGTTTTTTCTCAGGGTCGGTCACGCCGGCGAGTTTCGCCATAAACTGCCCTTCGGCATCGACGTGAATCACTTTCACGCCCAAGTTGCGGGCAAACATATCCATCACCATTTTGCCTTCGTTCAGGCGCAACAAACCGTGATCGACGAACACGCAGGTCAGTTGGTCGCCGATGGCACGGTGAATCAGTGCGGCGGCTACGGAAGAGTCCACGCCGCCGGACAGACCCAAAATCACTTCGTCGCTGCCGACCTGTTCGCGGATTTTGGCAACGGCTTCTTCGATGTAGTTCGGCATCGTCCAGCCCGGTTGCGCGCCGCAGATGTCCAAGACAAAGCGGTTCAACAGGGCGCGGCCTTGTTTGGTGTGGGTAACTTCGGGGTGGAACTGGATGCCGTAGAATTGTTTTTCGGCGTTTTCCATCATGGCAATCGGGCAGGACGGGGTGTCGCCGATGACGGCGAAACCGTCGGGCAGTTTGGACACTTTGTCGCCGTGGCTCATCCATACGTCGAGCGTGTTGGGCGTGTCGTCTTGAATGCCGCGTGTCAGCTCACTGTCGATGGTTTTGACTTGCGCGTAACCGAATTCGCGCTGGTTGCCGGGCTGCACTTCGCCGCCCAAGTGGTGCGCCATAAACTGCATTCCGTAGCAGATGCCCAAAACCGGAATGCCCAAATCAAAAATACCGGTATCGGCTTGGTAGTCGGATTCGTAAACGGAATTAGGGCCGCCGGAAAGGATGATGCCTTTGGGGTTGAAGGCTTTGATTTCGTCCAAAGGCATATCGAAGGAATGCAGTTCGCAGTAAACGTGGGCTTCGCGCACGCGGCGGGCGATCAGTTGGGTAACTTGCGAACCGAAGTCGAGGATGAGAATTTTGTCTTGGGTCATCATTGTGTTTTCAACGGGTGGTGTTTGAAAAAAGCCGTCTGAACAAAATCAGTGGGCTAAGAGGAGGCTGACGACGGCATCGGTCTGTTGACCGATGGTGTCGTCGGAATTTTTGGCGGTGTATTTGATACGTTTGACTTCGTATTGGGGCGTGCGTATCAGTACGGAGATTTTCTTTATCTGTTTGGTGTTGCCGGTTGAGTGGTAGCGCAGATTGTATTTGCATTCGGGCGAGTATAGGCGGCGATCGCCCAAGGTAACGGTTTCGCTGCTGATGCCTCTTGCACTAAGGGACGCTGCCAATTCTTGATGATAGGCGGGTGGGGTGCTTTTGCTGTTTGGAATGATGCAGATATGTTTGATTTGGGCAATGTCTTCAGGCTTGCCGGTTTTGATGTAGGTGCGGCTTGAGCAGGCGCCAAGCAGGAAAATCGCACCTGTAACAGCCAATAGGGTATGTTTCATTATTGTTCCTTTTTCGGTGGTTTCAATTTTAGCCAACCTCGCGGAGATTGGGGGCGTTTATGCCGTCTGAACGGCGGCTGCGTCTTTTTTGGAAATGTTGCGCAGCATCGTGTAGTAGCCGTTTTGGGACATCAGTTGTTCGTGTGTGCCTTGTTCGATGATTTTGCCGTCGTCCATCACGATGATGCGGTCGGCTCCTTCGATGGTGGTCAGGCGGTGGGCGACGATGATGCCGGTGCGGTTTTCCATCAGGCGTTCGAGCGCTTGTTGGACGAGGCGTTCGGATTCGTTGTCCAACGCGCTGGTGGCTTCATCCAATAATAATATCGGCGCGTCTTTCAAAATGGCGCGGGCGATGGCGACGCGTTGCCGCTGTCCGCCGGATAAGTTGCTGCCGTTTGATCCGATGGGCTGGTGCAGTCCGAGCGGGGAACTGTCAATCAGGCTTTGCAGGTTGGCGGCTTGGAGGGCGGACAGGACTTCGGATTCGCCCGCGTCGGGACGGCTGTAGCGGACGTTTTCAAACAGGGTGTCGTCAAACAGGAATACGTCTTGGGAGACGAGGGCGAATTGGGCGCGCAGGCAGTCGAGTTTGATGTCGGCGATGTCGATACCGTCTATGCAGATGTTGCCGGCAGACGGTTCGACAAAGCGGGGCAGCAGGTTGACGACGGTGGATTTGCCGCTGCCGGAACGTCCGACCAGGGCGACGCGTTCGCCTTGTCTGATGTCGAGGTTGAAGCCGTCGAGGGCTTTGATGCCGTCTGAACGGTATTCGACATCGACGTTGCGGAAGCTGATGCGCCCTTCGACACGCTGCGGCGCGAGCGTGCCTTTGTCCTGTTCGGGCGGGGTGTCGAGAAATGCACATACGCCGTCGGCGGCGAGGAACATCGTCTGCATCGGGATGCTGATGTTGGCAAGGCTTTTGATGGGTGCGTACATTTGCAGCATCGCGACGATGAATGCCATAAATTCGCCGATGGTGGTGTAGCCGTTTTGGCTTTGCCACAGGGCGATGAAGATGACGACGGCGAGGGCGATCGAGGCAATCAGTTCGCTGAACGGGGAATGTGCCGCCGTTGCCTGCGTGATTTTTTTGCTGAGGCGGACGATGGTGCGGTTGACCGCGTCGAACCGGTTTGCCGCCTGCGCCTGCCCGTTGAACAGCTTGACGACGCGGTGTCCCTGATGGGTTTCGGCAATCACGTTGTTCATCGTGCCTATGCTTTTTTGCGAGTCGGAAATGACGTGTTTCAGACGGTCGCGGTAGTAGCGCGAGAGCAGGGAGAGCAGGGGGAACATCAGGACGACGATGAGGCTGAGCTGCCAGTTGAGGTAAAGCAGGACGATGGTCAGGCCGGTAACAATCATCGTGTCGCGCGTGAGGACGGTAAAGATGTCGCTGGCGTTACTGACCGACTGTTCGGTCAGGTTGAGCATATTCATCAGTACGGTGCCGGACGGCGTTTCCTGATGGTAGCGGGAGGAAAGGGTCAGCATTTTGGCAAACATATCTTTGCGGATTTTGCTGATGGTCATCACGGAGACCCAAGTCATCAGATAGGTGCTGGTAAAGCGGCAGATGCCGCGGATGACGACGAGAATGATGAGAAAGAGCGGGACGGTCCAGATTTTGTTTTCCGTCCCCCAAACCATATAGGTAAACTGTTCGCGCCAGTTTTGCAGGGTGGAAATGATGCCGGCGGCGGCGGACAGCTCGGGCGGCGCGGCGGGCGCGGAAAAGCCGTGGTTGATCAGGGGGGCGATGAAGGCGGCAAGGTAGCTTTCGGTGGCGGCAACGCCGAAAATGGCAATCAGGGCGGCAACGATGCGGATTTTGTAGGGGCGGACGTATGCCATCAGGCGCATAAAGCTGCGCGCGTCTTCTTTTTTAAACAGTCCGAAAGTCAGTTTTTCTATCATATCGGTGGGGCGGGAACTGCAACGGCAGCCGCTGTCGGTGGTTTGGTCGGGATGGATTATAGCGTAAATATGCGGCTGTTTGCCGTTCGGACGTGAAAAGCAGCCTGAAGAGGGCAGGCTGCTTTTTGCGGAACGAAGTCAGTGCGCTTCGATAAAGGCGGCAACCTGTCCGGCATCGGTCAGCGCGCTGCACGCGGCGGCCTTGTTGATGCGTTTTGCCAGACCTGCCAGAACTTTGCCCGGGCCGCATTCGGCGGATTCGGCAATGCCGTCTGAAACGAGGGCGTTGACGGTTTCCGTCCAGCGTACGGGGCTGTAAAGCTGGCGGACGAGCGCGTCTTTGATTTTGTCGGCATCATCGTAGGCGGCAACGTCGGCGTTGTGGATGACGCGGATTTGCGGCTGCTTGATTTCAACGGTTTTCAGGGCTTCGGCAAGTTTGTCGGCGGCGGGTTTCATCAGGCTGCAATGGGAAGGTACGGACACGGGCAGCGGCAGGGCGCGTTTGGCGCCGGCTTCTTTGGCGGCAAGCATAGCGCGCTCGACGGCGGCGGCATTGCCTGCAATCACGACTTGTCCGGGCGAGTTGAAGTTGACGGCTTCAACCACTTCATCCTGTGCGGATTCGGCGCAAATTTGTTTTACCTGTTCATCTTCCAAGCCGAGAATCGCCGCCATTGCGCCCACGCCTTGCGGTACGGCGGACTGCATCAGTTCGGCGCGCAGGCGCACGAGTTTGACGGCATCGGTAAAATCCAATGCGCCGGCGGCAACGAGTGCGGTGTATTCGCCGAGGCTGTGTCCGGCAACGGCGGCAGGCGTTTTGCCGCCCGCTTCCGAATAGGCGCGGTAAACGGCAACGCCGGCGGCGAGCATAATGGGCTGGGTGTTGACGGTTTGACCGATGATTTCGGCATCGCTGCCGTTAATCATCGCCCACAAGTCCTGCCCCAATATGGCGGAGGCTTCGGCAAAGGTGTTTTTAACGACGGCGTGTCCGGCAAAGCCGTTCATCATACCGAGGCTTTGGGAACCTTGTCCGGGAAAAAAGAAGGCAAAAGACATAGTATTCCTTTGTTGGGTTGGATTGTCAGAGATGTTGCCCGAGTTTTACAAAAAGTTCGGGCGGAACGAAATAATCAATCAGGATGCAGGTCGCTAGGACATTGCCCGAAACAGTCAGACGGAACAGCACAACAAAACGCTTTTTCGCCGTTTTATGCCTGAATATCCTGCTGCCCAAGTATGCGCCCGTCCAACCGCCGAACAAGGCAGGCAGCAGCAGGCGGTGTTCGGGAATGCGGCGTTTTCCCTGTACGGCACGCCGTTTGTCGATGCCGTAAAGTGCAAACGTGTAGAGGGATAATATTGAGTAACACGCACCCAATACGGGGAAAAACATCGAGACGGCAGGTAAAAATGCCGCACACGCAATCGGTTTGAGGAGGGTTGGCCGCTTCATGGTAAGGGAAATGCCGTCTGAAAGCCTGTTTCAGACGGCATCGGGTTCAATATTGCAACAGCACCGCGCCCCACGCGAAACCGCCGCCGATGCCTTCGAGCAGCAGGTTTTGACCGCGTTTGATTTGTCCGTTGCTGATGCCCGCGTCCAAAGCCAGCGGAATCGAGGCGGCGGAAGTATTGCCGTGGTCTTGGACGGTTAAGATCACTTTGTCCATACTTAAGTTCAAATGTTTGGCGGTCGATTCGATGATGCGGCGGTTTGCCTGATGGGGAACAATCCAGTCGATTTGTTCGGCGGTATAACCGGCTTCGCTGATGACTTCGTCGGCGATTTTTGCCAGCATTTTGACGGCAAACTTGAACACGCCGGGGCCGTCCATTTTGACGTAGGGAGAGCCGCAGATTTGTCCGTCGGCAATTTTCCCGGGGGCGTTGAGTAGGTTCAGATAATTGCCGTCGGCTTTGAGTTTGCCGTGGATGATGCCCGGTTTGTCGGACGCGCTTAAAACCACCGCGCCCGCGCCGTCGCCGAACAATACGCAGGTTGTGCGGTCGTTCCAGTCGACGATGCGGCTGAAAGTTTCCGCACCGATGACCAGCGCGTTTTTCGCCATACCGCTTTTAATGTAGGCGTTTGCCGTCGTCAGCGCGTACATAAAGCCGGCGCACACCGCCTGCACGTCGAAGGCGGGGCAGCCGTTGGTTATGCCCAATTTTTGCTGCACGATGGTCGCAGTAGACGGAAACTGCATATCCGGCGTTGCCGTCGCCACGATAATCAGGTCGATTTCATTGCCGTTCAAACCTGCGGCATCCAGCGCGCGGCGCGCCGCTTCGGCGGCAAGGTCGCTGGTTTTTTCGTTTTCGGCTGCAATATGGCGGAACTTGATGCCCGTGCGCGCGGTAATCCACTCGTCCGAAGTGTCCACTTTTTGGGCAAGGTCGTCATTGCTGACGCGGTTGGCGGGAAGATAGCTGCCCGTGCCGGAAATTTTGGCATACTGCATAGGAACGCCCTTTTTAGAGAGTTGGTTCAGATTCGGCTATTGTAAGCGAAAACCGATGATTGCCCAATACGGGCAGGAGGCGGTGCGGGAAAGCGGCAGGCGGTTTGCAATGCCGTCTGAAAGTCCGGGCTGCTTCAGACGGCATTTTGATTGCCGGGTTTCCGTCAGACCATTGGTGCCGGTGTTTGTTTTTGTCTGATAAATTCGGAAATGATATTTTGAATTGTAGAAATATTTTTAGCGATATGTTCGACAGGGTGGAAGTCTCCCCAAATTTCCATTGTCTTTCCGCTGTAATTTTCCGTTTTAAGGTTTTCGACTCCAATATCCCCGCCTTCTAAAATTGTTTGAATCATTGGCAAATAATATCCTTTTTCAAAATAGACAGTTAATTCGGTATGGCCAAATTTGGGCTCGTGGATGATTCTGAAAACAAGGACGCCGGCTTTTTTCTCAAAATTTGATACGGAAAAAAAGCGATTGATTTCCCTAATGTCAGGGTTTTCCAAAACGGGGATTTGGATTCGCTCCCCGTTGTCTGCCATAAAAAATCCGCCAAAAATGACCGTCGATGTTTTTATTCTTATCAACCCATTGGCTTTATTGGTTAATCGGACGTGCTTTCTATCCCAAATTCCTTGTTGATAAAAGAAATTTCCCGGGATTCTTGTTCCGTCAGCCGGACATCGAAATCTTCGATATAAGTACACAGGATTTCAAAAGCCAGAAAACGTTCCGAATAATGAATATAATCCAATGCGGATTCAATCAGACGGGCATCAAGCCTGCCTTCAAGGGATTTTCCTAACTTCATCATCCGTTTGTCTAATGCCCTCATCCGTTTTTCTAATGTCTTCATTTTTCAAATACTCCTTATTTTACAGGGAAGTATTTGGGAAGTGCCAGACAGGTGCATCGCCGTCCGCGCCCGCAGGTTCGGGGCGGGCGGATGCCGTCTGAAAGGGGAGGCATCGTTCAGACGGCATCGTGCGTGTTACAGGCCGGCGGCGGTTTCGTTTTGGGCGGCTTCGAGTGCGGCGAGTTGTTCGGCTACGCCCTGTTCGAGTTTTGAAGGGCCGGCGGACTTGGCTTCGTGGTAGGCTTCTTCGAGCGCGTAGCGGAAACCGGTTTCGTCTGTGCCGCCGTGGCTTTTAATCACGATGCCGCGCAGCCCGAGCAGGATGGCCCCGTTGAATTTGCGCGGGTCGAGTTTGTTTTTCAGCCCTTTAAGGGCGGGTAGGGCGGCAACGGCGGCGAGTTTGTTGAACAGGTTGCTTTGGAATTCGCGGCGGATGGCGCCGCCCATAAATTTGACCGCGCCTTCGATGGTTTTGAGCATGACGTTGCCGACAAAGCCGTCGGCGACGACGACATCTGCCTCGCCGTACAGGATGCCGTTGCTTTCAATGTTGCCGATAAAGTTGAGTTTGCTGTTTTGCAGCAGTTTGTAGGTTTGTTTGACGGTGTCCGTACCTTTGATGTCTTCCGTGCCGACATTGATCAGTCCGACGCGGGGTCGCCCTTTTTGGGGATGGAGGGCGTGGAAGAGTTCGCTGCCGACAATGGCGAACTGGGCAAGCTGTTCGGGGGTGCAGTCGACGTTCGCGCCGAGGTCGAGCGCGAGTGTGACGTGGTCGGTGTCGGACGGGAGGAATTTGGCGATGGCGGGGCGTTCGATGCCGGGTATGGTTTTGAGGACGAAGCGCGCGGTCGCCATCAGTGCGCCGGTGTTGCCTGCGGAAACGGCGGCCTGCGCCCTGCCTTCTTTGACTTGGTTGACGGCGACGCGCATAGAGGAGTCTTTTTTGTTTTTCAGGGCGGATTGCGGCGCTTCGTCCATGCCGACGACTTGTGTGGTGTGGCAGATGTCGATGCGCCCCATCGGCGCGCCTGCCGCGTTCAGGGCTTGGCGCAGTTGCGCTTCGTCGCCGGTCATAATCAGGCGGACATCGGGATGTGCTTGGAGGAATGCGGTTGCTCCGGGTGCGGTGACGGCGAGTCCCCGGTCGCCGCCCATAGCATCTACGGCAAGTGTAATCATAGGGTTCTCCGGTAGGTGTTTCCGGCAGGTTTTCGGTCTGCGGCAGGGGGTCGTGCGGGCTTCAGACGGCATCGGTTCGGAAAATATGCCGTCTGAAAGGATCAGCCTCGGCCGGCCTCGGCAAGGCGGTTGTGTTCGTCGATGTCGGTTGCGTCCCAAGGATAGTTGATCCACCAGTCTTCCACGGTGATACCGCTGAAGTAGGGGATGCCTTCGGGGATTTTCCCGGCTTTGGCTTTGATTTTTTCGTGCAGGACGGCAACGCCGACAGTGCCGAAATCTTCTTTGAGCAGTTCGTTCAGGCAAAATTCCATCGTAACGCGGCTGTCGTCCACTTCGTCGACAACCAATATATTTTTACCCCGCAAGGCTTCGGGGACGGGATCCAGCCATTGGACTTTTTTGACTTCTTCCGTAACCTGTCCCTCGTTGTCGCTGTCGTAATAAGCGGTGGTAACGGCGTAAATCGGGATTTCCAGAAAACAGCGCAGCATACGTGCCGGAATAAAGCCGCCGCCGCCGATGGCGATCATCGCATCGTATTTGATGCCGGAGTTTTGGATTTTTTCCGCCAATGCTTTGATGACGCGGTGGATGTCGTCGTAGGTGTACCAGATTTTCTGTATCATCGGAGTATCCTCGGTGTCTTTGGATATGTATTTCAATATACGGACATTATACGGAACAGTCCGATTCCGTGTATTGACGTATGGCGAAAGTTTGGACGGATAGCGCGTCCAATGCAAAAAAAGCCAGTGATTGCATGGCAATGTCCTGGCTTTTTCAGTCAGTCGGATAGGGCTTATTCGCCTTTGGCTTTGACCACTTTGCGGCCGCGGTACATACCGTTGGGGGAGATGTGGTGCGGGCGGTGTACTTCGCCGGTCGCGCCGTCGACGGACAGGGAAGGTGCGGTCAGCGCGTCGTGCGAACGGTGCATACCGCGTTTGGAAGGGGATTTTTTGTTTTGTTGAACGGCCATTTCAAGCTCCTGGATAAATAAACTGTGTCCTAATCAATTGCTTTTCAAACCTGCCAAAACAGCGAAAGGGTTTGGTTTGTCCCGATCGGCTTTTTCCGGTGTCCCGTTGCCGCCGCAGTCTTCGTGCCGGGGAGAGAAGGGGAGCGACATCAGGATTTGGTCTTCGACCAAGATCCGCACGTCAAGCTCTTTTTCGAGCAGCATACCTTCCAATTCTTCATCGGCAAGCATCGCTTCGTCCAAGTCTTTCTCGTCGGAAAACAAGACGATGCGGGCGGTTTCGTCGAGCCGGAACGGCAGGGGCGCAATGCACCGCTGGCAAACCAAGGGCATATCGGCTTTGACGCCCAAGTCGAGGAACAGGCGTTGCAGCCGGTCGCGCCCGCCTTGCAGCGTAAACGACACGCGTGTCTGTTTGTCGGCGGGATAATCGTGCGAACTGACGCGTTCGTCCAATTCTTCGAGCAGGAAGCCGCCTTGCAGGCTCCGCCCTTCGGCGGCGAAAACTTTCGGGTCAATCAAATTAGGGTCTGACATAAACGGGGTATGATATAATTTAGATGTTCTAACGTCAATATTTTTAAGAAAAATGTTACGGTGTGCCGGAGGGGGTGTCCGAGTTTCGGCTTATGTTCGGATTTTACCGCCCCTTCGGGCGTGTTTTCAACGGTAAGGAGGATGGGATGGGTTTGAAGCTGCCTTTGATTTTGGGTACGAGTTCGGTTTTCCGCCGCGAACAGATGGAAAGGCTCGGCATCGCCTTTCAGGCGGCATCCCCCGATTTTGACGAAACGCCGATGCTGGGGGAGTCTGCCCCTCAGACGGCATTGCGCCTTGCCGAGGGTAAGGCGCGGTCGTTGGCCGGACGTTTCCCCGAGGCGTTGATTGTCGGTGCGGACCAGGTAGCGTGGTGCGACGGCAGGCAGTGGGGCAAGCCGATGAACCTTGCCAACGCGCAAAAGATGCTGATGCACTTGAGCGGCAGGGAGATTGAGTTTTACAGCGCGGTCGTGCTGTTGAATACGGTTACGGGCACGATGCAGCGGCATATCGATAAGACTGTGGTCGTGATGAGGCAGTTGGACGAGCTGCACATCCTCCGCTATTTGGAGCGCGAGCCTGATGCGGTTTATTGCTCGTGTGCGTTGAAGAGCGAGGATTTGGGTGCATTGTTGATCGAACGGATTGAAAGCAGCGATCCGAATGCTTTAATCGGTTTGCCGGTTTTCCGTCTGGTCGATTTCTTGAAAAATGAGGGCGTGGATGTTTTGTAATCGTCCGTTTATGCCGTCTGAAGGGTTCAGACGGCATTTTTAACTGATGAGTGGGGGGAGTGATGGCTGCTGTTTTGTATTTGATTCCTACGCCTTTGGGTGCGCCGGACACGCCGTGCCTGTTGCCGCACGAACAACAGGCGGTTGTCGGGCTGACGGATTTTGTCGTAGAGGCGGAAAAAACGGCGCGCGCGCATTTGAAACATTTGGGCGTAACTGCACCCATCCGCGAGCTGAATCTGCAAACATTGAACGAACATACGGATTTGAAGGCTTTACCGGAATTGCTGAAACCTTTGCAGGAAGGGCGCAGTATGGGCATTGTCAGCGAGGCGGGTTGCCCGGCTGTGGCTGATCCGGGCGCGAATTTGGTGGCATTGGCGCATAAACACGGTTTTGAAGTGCGTCCGCTGGTCGGGCCGTCCAGCCTGCTGCTGGCGCTGATGGCTTCGGGCGCGAACGGGCAGAACTTTGCGTTTAAGGGTTATCTGCCGTCTGAAAAAAATGAGCGCATTCAGAGTTTGAAGGCTTTGGAGCAACGTTCGCGGCAGTGCGGCGAGACGCAGATTTTTATTGAAACGCCTTACCGCAATGATGCGCTGCTTGCCGATGCGGTGGAAAACCTGCATCCTGAAACGCGCTTGTGTGTAGCTGCGGATTTGACCTTGCCGACACAGGAAATCATCAGCCGGACAATCGCGCAGTGGCGGAAAAGGAAAGAAATGCCGAATTTGAAAAAACGTCCGACGATTTTTGTGATGTATGCGGGTTGAAGATTTCCGCCCCGATAGGGGGTGAACAATAAAAATGCCGTCTGAACAGGTTTCAGACGGCATTTTTCATGCTGCGGCATTTAGGAAACGACTTCGCCTTGGGCGCGTTGTTTTTCGATGCTGCGGTTGATGTGCCATTGCTGGGCGATGGTTAAGAGATTGTTGACCACCCAGTACAATACCAGACCGGCAGGGAAGAAGAAGAACATAACGGAGAAAACCAAAGGCATGATTTTCATCATTTTCGCCTGCATCGGGTCGGTCGGCGGCGGGTTCAGATAGGTTTGGGCGAACATCGTTGCCGCCATAATGATGGGCAGGATGTAGTAGGGGTCGGAGCGGCTGAGGTCGGTAATCCAGCCCAGCCAAGGTGCCTGGCGCAATTCTACGGAGGCGAACAATGCCCAGTACAAGCCGATGAATACGGGGATTTGCAACAGCATAGGCAGACAGCCGCCCAGCGGATTGATTTTTTCGTCTTTGTAAAGCTGCATCATCGCTTGTTGCTGCGCCATACGGTCGTCGCCGTATTTCTCTTTGATGGCTTGCAGCTTGGGTGCGGCGGCGCGCATTTTCGCCATCGAGCGGTAAGAGGCGTTGGTCAATGGGTACAGTACGGCTTTGACGATGATGGTCAAAACGATGATTGCCCAGCCCCAGTTGCCGATGATGTTGTGCAGTTGGTTCAAGAGCCAGAAGAGTGGGGAGGCGAACCAGTGTACTTTGCCGTAGTCTTTTGCCAGTTGCAGTTTGTCGGCGATGCCGGCGATGACGGAAGTGGTTTGCGGGCCGGCATACAGGTTGACGGCGGTTTCGGCTTTCGCGCCGGCCGGGATGGCGGCTAAAGGCACGCCGACGCTTGCGCTGTACAGCTTGTCGTTGCGGCGTTTGATGTCGATGCCGCATTCGCCTGCGGCGCAAACGCTTTGTCCGCCTTTAGGCTGCAAAATCCAAGCGGACATAAAGTGGTGTTCGATCATACCGAGCCAACCGGTCGGGGTTTTGCGGATGTATTCGGCTTCGGATTTGCCGGATTTGGCATCGTCGTCCAAATCGGAGAAGCTGACTTTTTGGAAGCCGCCTTCAGGGGTGTAAACCACCGGGCCGAGGTAGGAACGGGTGAAGTAGCCTTGGCCTTCGGGTTGGCTGCGGTCGCGGACGATGCGGTAGTCCGCGCTCAGGTTGGCGGGCTTGCCGCCGGTGTTGGCAATGTCGAAGCGGACGTTAACCAAGTAGCTGCCTTTGGTAAAAGTATAAACTTTGTCGATTTTCAGTCCGTTTGTTTCGGGCGCACTCAGGCGGACTTCGACTTTGTCGCCGTTGAGGCTGTATTGTTTTTGCGGAGCGGTAAAGCCGATGCCTTTCAGAACGTTGTTGCCTTGTGCGTCCAAAAGCTCGGATTGGGCGACGTAGGTGTATTCTTTGCCGTCGCCAAATAGGACGAAGGGTTTGTGTTCGTCGCCGGTTGCTTTGTATTTGAGCAGGGTCAGCCGGCGCAGGTCGCCGCTTTTTTCATCAATGACGGCTTGAACCGCATCGGTCGTTACGGTAATCGGCGTTGCGGGGGCGAGTGCGGCTTCGGCGGAAGCGGTTGCGACGGTTTGCCGCTGTTGCTGTGCGGCCTGTCCGGGCGCGGGCGCGGTTTGGGGGGCGGGGAACATTTTTTCCCAGCCGATCATAATCGCCAGCGCGATGGCGAAGAACGCGGTGAGTCTTTTAAAATCCATAAGAGTTTCCTGAATGGTCGGAAACGCCGCAGTACGCGGGTTCCGATAGGCGGGGGATTACGGCAGGCTTTATACCCGGCGGTCGTGCCGCCTGCCCGAAGTTTCAGACGGCATTATATAGAAACCGATGGGAAATAAAAGGAAAGCGTGCAGTTCGGGCGGCGGGGCGGTTCAGGGGACGGGGTCGTGTCCGTGTCCGCCGAGGGGGTGGCATCGGGCGATGCGCTTTGCCGCAAGCAGCCCGCCTTTGAATGCGCCGTATTTTTTCACGGCTTCCACCGCGTATTGCGAACAGGTCGGCGTATAGCGGCAGCGCGGCGGAATCAGCGGGCTGATGCAGTATTGGTAAAACCTTATCAGAACCAGCAGGAGTTTGGACAATAGGAAGTTCATCGGGATGGGCCTTTATGTGAACCGGATGCCGTCTGAACCGCGCCGGCCGTTGCGCTATGCCTGTTTGCCGCGTTCCGGTGCCGGATCGCCGGACATCAGCCGCGCCAGCTCCGAGCGCGCCTGCCTTGCGGTATCCCTGTCGAATTTCCGACGGACGCGCACGACGAAATCCTGAGGCGGAAGATTGTTTTTGTTCAACCTGAACCAGTCGCGGATGACGCGTTTCATATAGTTCCGCTCGTTGGCGCGTTTGGCGGTTTTTTTGCCGACGACCAGTCCGAGGCGGGGATGCCCCGCCCCGTTGCCGTCGGAACGCGCAACTTGCAGGAAGTCGAGGCTGCGGCGGTTTCTGAATGCAAAAACGGATGAAAAATCATCCGTTTTCAACAAGCGGTACTGCCTTCCGAAGCGGCAGTCCAAAATCACACCGCCAGGCGTTTGCGGCCTTTGGCGCGGCGTGCCGCCAATACTGCGCGGCCGCCGCGCGTTTTGGAGCGCACGAGGAAGCCGTGGGTGCGTTTGCGTTTGGTAACGGAAGGTTGGTAAGTGCGTTTCATAATGCTTTCCTAAAAATCGGTAAATAAATAAACCGCGAATTACACTCCAATTTGCCGATTTTGTCAATCAATAGAGAAACTTTGCCGGGAAGCCGGCCGATATGCGCGCATTTCTGTGGATAAATTTTTGCCGGTATTGTGGATAAAATGCCGGCGGGTCGGTATAATCGGCAGACCGCATTTTAAGCCCGTGCGCGTTTGGAACGTTTGCTTTCCCTTTGAAAACATTATTTTCCCCGGCCGTGTTTGAATAATCTGCCGCTCTTGCCCGTGTCGGGGCAAACGCCCCTTTTTTTCGGGTATGAACCTGTTTTATTGGATAAAAAGCATTTTCCTTGGCCGATAAGGCCGTACCGGCGCCCTATTGGGAACACGGTTTTTCTTTTTCTGATTTTTTTGCTGCCGATTTGGGTTTGTCTATGACACTAGCAGAATTTTGGCCGATGTGCCTCCGCCGCCTTCACGATACCCTGCCCCCGGGGCAGTTTGCACAATGGATTGCCCCCCTTACCGTCGGCGAGGAAGACGGGGTGTGGGTGGTGTACGGCAAAAACCAGTTTGCCTGCAATATGCTCAAAAGCCGCTTCGCCGGCAAAATCGAAGCCTTGAGGGAAGAATGCGCCCCCGAACGCGCCGCCTTCGTATTCAAGGCAGGCGAAGGCGTGCGTTACGAGATGGCGGCTGCCGGGGTTGCGGAAAAACCGCCTGTGCGCGAAGTGCGGGATGAATTGCCGGCGCGGGCGGCGTTGTCGGAGGCGATGCCGTCTGAAGCCCCGTCCGAACCTCCGTCCGAAACCCTGTTTGAAACTCCGTCCGAAGGGGCTGCCAAGCCTTCGGCGGCGAAAACGGCGGCGGATATTTTGGCGGAACGTATGAAAAACCTGCCGCACGGATCGCGATCCGCCGCCGAACCTGTTTTGCGCCCGGAGCCGCAGGCGGCAGCCAAAGCGCGGACGGACGCGCAGAGCGGTGCGGAAGAGGCGCGTTACGAACAGACCAACCTGTCGCGCGATTACACGTTTGACACATTGGTCGAAGGCAAGGGCAACCGCCTTGCGGCGGCGGCGGCGCAGGCGATTGCGGAAAGCCCGGGGCAGAGTTACAACCCGTTCTTCCTCTATGGCAGCACGGGTTTGGGCAAAACCCACCTTGTGCAGGCGGTCGGCAACGAGCTTTTGAAAAACCGTCCCGATGCGAAAGTGCGCTATATGCATTCGGACGATTATATCCGCAGCTTTATGAAAGCCGTGCGCAACAATACTTACGACGTGTTCAAGCAGCAATACAAGCAATACGACCTGCTGATTATCGACGATATTCAGTTTATTAAAGGAAAAGACCGTACGATGGAAGAATTTTTCTATCTGTACAACCATTTCCACAACGAGAAAAAACAGCTCATCCTCACTTGCGACGTTTTACCTGCCAAAATCGAGGGTATGGACGACCGGCTCAAGTCCCGCTTTTCGTGGGGGCTGACTTTGGAACTCGAGCCGCCCGAATTGGAAATGCGCGTGGCGATTTTGCAGAAAAAGGCGGAAGCGGCGGGCATCAGTATCGAAGACGAGGCGGCATTGTTTATTGCCAACCTGATCCGTTCCAACGTGCGCGAATTGGAAGGCGCGTTCAACCGCGTCAGCGCGAGCAGCCGCTTTATGAACCGCCCCGTCATCGATATGGATTTGGCGCGTACGGCGTTGCAGGACATTATCGCCGAGAAGCACAAAGTCATTACCGCCGACCTCATCATTGATGCGGTTGCCAAGTATTACCATATCAGGATCAGCGACATACTCGGCAAAAAACGCACGCGCAGCCTTGCCCGCCCGCGTCAGGTTGCGATGACCTTGAGCAAGGAGCTGACCACGATGAGCCTGCCCGCCATCGGCGACGCGTTCGGCGGGCGCGACCACACCACCGTCATGCACGCCATCCGCGCCGTAACCTCGTTGCGCGAAGAAGACCCCGAATTGAACCAGGACTACGAAAAACTGCTGATTCTGATTCAAAACTGACCGAACGCGCCTTTCAGACGGCATACCGTTGCCGGCACCGTCCGGAAGGCAGGCACACAACCGATTCAAGGAGTAAAAAATGTTGATTTTACAAGCCGAACGCGACAGCCTGCTCAAGCCGTTGCAAGCCGTTACCGGCATCGTCGAACGCCGCCACACCCTGCCCATCCTGTCCAATGTGCTGATTGAGGGCAGGGGCGGTCAGACCAAACTCTTGGCGACCGACTTGGAAATCCAAATCGATACCTCCGGGCCGGAGTGCGGTGCGGCAGATTTCCGCATTACGACCAATGCCAAGAAATTTCAGGATATTTTACGGGCCCTGCCGGCAGGTGCATTGGTTTCGTTGGATTGGGACGACAACCGTCTGACGCTGAAGGCGGGCAAGTCCCGTTTCGCCCTGCAAACCCTGCCTGCCGACGACTTTCCGCAAATCAATATCGGCGAGGATGTCAGCGCCGCATTTGAATTGGAGCAGGAAGCCTTTAAAACGATGCTGTCCCAGGTCCAATACAGTATGGCGGTGCAGGACATCCGCTATTATCTCAATGGTTTGCTGATGCAGGTCGAAGGCGGGCAGTTGCGCCTTGTGGCGACAGACGGGCACCGGCTTGCCTATTCGGCTTGCGCCATTGGTGCGGATTTGCCGCGCGCCGAGCTTATCCTGCCGCGCAAAACGGTTTTGGAGCTTTTCAAACTGTTGAATAATCCGTCCGATCCGATTCAGGTGGAACTCTTGGACAAGCAGGTTCGCTTCCGTTGCAACGGCACGACCATCGTCAGCAAAGTCATCGACGGCAAATTCCCCGATTTCAACCGCGTGATTCCTTTGGACAACGACAAGATTTTCGTTTTGTCCCGTGCCGAACTTTTGGGCGCGTTGGAACGTGCCGCGATTCTTGCCAATGAAAAAATCCGGGGGGCAAGGCTGTTTTTGCAGCCCGGACTGTTGAGTGTCGTGTGCAGCAACAACGAGCAGGAAGAAGCGCGCGAAGAAATCGAAATCGCCTATCAGGGCGGGGAATTGGAAGCCGGTTTCAATATCGGCTACCTGATGGACGTGTTGCGGAATATCCATACCGACGATATGCAGCTTGCCTTCGGCGATGCCAACCGGCCGACCCTGTTTACCGTGCCGGACAATCCGAATTTCAAATATGTCGTGATGCCGATGCGGATCTGATTCCGATATACCGCGCCCCTTCGCGCTCCTTCTGCGGGGCGCAATATACCGGGGCGGCATCCGATGCCGTTTTGCGCGTCGGCACACTGTTTGACCGCGCGTGCGCTTTCAAAGGACAACCCCGAAACCGGAGGGATGGTTTCGGGGTTGTCCGTATTCGGCGCATATCGGCACATATGGGAATCTTTGCAATCGCAGAAGTGATATAGCGGATTAACAAAAACCGGTACGGCGTTGCCTAGCCTTGGCTCAAAGAGAACGATTCTCTAAGGTGCTGAAGCACCAAGTGAATCGGTTCCGTACTATTTGTACTGTCTGCGGCTTCGTCGCCTTGTACTGATTTTTGTTAATCCACTATAAAAACCTGATGTCCGATACCGTGTTCAAAATGAACAAGCCGCTGATTTTTCCTATTTTCAATATCGGAGAGGTTTTAGCCGGCCGGATATTTTCAGGCGCACCGTTATGCGTCGGATTTCGCGGACAGAGACCTTTGCAGAATTCCCCAAAATCCCCTAAATGTCTTAGTGGGAATTTAGGGGAATTCTGCAAAGGTCTCCATCTACCATTCAATTAACAATTTGTCAGAAAATTTAATCTGCTCTGTTCTCAAACTACCTGAAGCATATAGAAGACACAGGCTGTACAGCAAAATAAATTTGTGCGGTAACTGCTTTTGCGCATAAGTAAAATTGGTATGCAACCCTCGAAATTGTTCTGCATATTTCAACAAGACCGGTAAATCCGTCATACCGAGCCCTCCTGCAAACCCCGAACTACCTCAGACGCATCCCAATCCAAAGCCCGACAGTATTCGATAAATTCAAATATATCCATCCGTCTGTCACCTGTTTCCACTTTTCCTACGAACGAATGCACCACATCCATCCGTTCCGCCAATGCACGTTGCGACAGCCCCAAATCCAATCTTCTGCGGATAAGGAGTTGTCGCAAATAGGTGTGTTCGGCAGAGTGTACCGACAAACGAATATTTCCCATGCGCTCCGATTTTAGGTACAATCACGCACGCACCTGTTTTAGGTGCAAATAAGAAATATGTATAAAAATGACCGTAATACCCATACACCCTGCCAACCCGTTCGATGCTATACGCCAAAACATCGCTGAAGAATATTTGAGCGAAACACAGCACTACCCTTGGATTGTTACCTTTTCAGGCGGCAAGGACAGCACCCTTGTCGCCCATTTAGTATTTGACATGCTACTTTCGCTGCCGCCGATGCTGCGGACGCGGCAGGTGTTCTTCGTATCCAACGACACGCTGGTGGAAAGCCCGTTGGTGGTGAAACACATGCGCCAATCTTTGGCAGAAATTCTGCGTGCCGCCGAAATTTTCAGGCTGCCCGTCAGCGGTGAAATCACCGTGCCGAAATTGCAGGACACGTTTTGGACGTTACTCATCGGCAAAGGCTACCCCACGCCCAACCGCTCAATGCGCTGGTGTACCGACCGCCTGAAAATCCAACCAACCAGCGGCTACATTCTGCAAAAAGTAAACGAAAACGGCAAAGCCATCATCGTGCTGGGCGTGCGCAAAGACGAATCTGCCACCCGCAAGGCAAGTATCGAAAGCCACCAAAACTTGGAAAACAGCAATCTGACCCCGCACAGTGATCTGAAAAACGCGTTGGTGTACCGACCGATTGCCGATTTGAGTACCGACGACGTGTGGGAATTCCTTGCTGCCAACGACCCGCCCTGGGGAGGCACACACAGCGATTTAATCAAGCTCTACCGCGAAGCTGCCGGCGGCGAATGCCCGATTGTGCTGTCGCAGGAAGAAGCCCCCGGTTGCGGCACCAACTCTAGCCGTTTCGGCTGTTGGACGTGTACGGTGGTCAATAAAGATAGAAGCCTGCAAGGATTTGTGGACGCGGGGAAAACTGAATTTGCACCGTTAATTGAATACCGCAACTGGTTAGTGGATATCCGTAACAAACCCGAATACCGCCAGGCCGAACGGCGCAACGGAAAACTCACGTTCAAAGGCGGCAAACACATCCCCGGCCCGTTCACCATAACGGCGCGGCAGGAAATGCTGGTAAAACTGCTGGAAGTGCAAGCTGCTTTCGGCGAAGAACTGATTTCGCAGGACGAAATCGACCTAATTAAACAGATTTGGACGGAAGATCTAATTAACACTTATTCAAGGAATAAAAATGAAGACGGAAACACGGGAACAGGTGGCTGATTTGCTGTTGTGGAGTGATGAAAATGCCCGAAACCTGATGAAGAAAATTGCTGCTGAGCATGGTGTATCGCCCGATGCCCTAGCTGATTTGGCAGCATGGGAGCGCGAGCAACAGGAACGGATCCGCAAACGCGGCATGACTGAAGCATTCGATGAAGTTTTTGAAAACAAGAAATATTGGGGTTGAATATGTGGATACATTCAATCAGACTGCTTAATTTCAAATCCTACAAAGAAGCGGCCTTTTCCTTTCCCGAACCGAAAAACGGGCAAAACATTATTTTAATCGGCGCGATGAACGGGCACGGTAAAACCACTTTGTTGGAAGCAGTTTACCTTTGCTTATATGACACGGATGCGGTCAGTCATTTGCAGCGGGCAGGCTTGAATAGCAAAGATATCAATTATCCAAATTTTCTGCAGGCTGCGTTGCATCACAAAGCCGCGCCGCAATACGGCCGATACCGCATCGAGCTGGAAATTGAAATTCGCCAACGGCGGCAAGGTAAGATTTACGGCCTGAAAATCCGCCGGAAATGGCATTTCAATGAGAAAAGGCAGTTTGAACGCGAAAGCACCGAAACGCGGGCAGACGTGTTGGTTGACGACCGCTACCTGCCCGTCGATTTAGCCGAATTGGACAAATATCTCAACACTTACGCCCTGCCGTTCGATTATGCGCCGTTTTTCTTTTTTGACGGCGAAAAAATCGTGCAGGCTGCCGAACGCAGCGGCACGGGCATGTGGCTCAACACTGCCCTGAAAGGCCTGCTGGGAGTAACCCTGCTGACACGGCTTGCGGCTAGTCTTGGCGATTACCGCAAACGCTGCATTTCCGAAAATGCAGGTCAAAAAATGCAGGAAGATTTGGAAAGAGCCGAAAACGCGCTGACATCTGCTCAAGCCCAATACGATGTGTTTCGTGAGGAGTGGGAAAAAATGCAACAGGAATGGGCTCATTGGGATTCGGAAAGAAGCAGGCTGCAACAGCAGCTAGGTGGTGGTAGCGACATTCGGACTTCGCAGGATTTGCTGATGCAGCGTGAACGGCTGGAAAAGGAAATGGACGACTTCAATGCGAAGATCAAAGCGGCGGTTAAAGCCATGCCTTTGGCCTTCCTGCCGTCAGACGGCTTAAACGTGCTAAAAGGCAAACTCGAACGTGAAGCAAACCGCCTGCACCACGAAGCCGGCAGGGAACAGATTGCGGGACGGGTAAACGATTTTTGGAGTGCGTTTGTCGGCAGCGGCAAAGTCAAAGAAGTATTGGGGCGTTCGGCTTGCGCCATTTTGGAAGACCCGCTGATGAAGGAAGCTGTGGCCGAATGCTGGAACGAATTGTTCTACCCGCTGCCTGAAAATTGCGCCGAAACTATCGAACACAACTATCTCTCGAAAAACGCCCATGCTGAAATCCAAAACGAAATCAGCCGCCTACAGGGTATGCCGCAAGGCAGGATAGGCAGCCTGCTGGCCGATATCGAACAGCGGCGGAGCGAACAAAAACAAGTCTTGGAAGAATTGGAACTGCTCAAAGGCAGCAATAAAGACGAATTAGTAGAGCAACTCAAACAGGCGAACAAGCAGACCGATATACTGAAAGAACGTTCAGGCAGCCTGAAAAGCAACGTGTTGCAAAAAGAAAAAGAATGCCGGCGCAGGAAGGATGAAGTCAGCAAACTGCAAGACAAAATCAGCGACAGCAACCCGCTGATGGTGAAGTCGCGCCGTGCGGGGCAGGTGGAAAAAGTCATTGCCGCATTGACCGATGCGCTGACACGACAGAAGGCGGTCGAAATCGGTGAAACCGCCACCCGCATCAACC
The DNA here is from genome assembly GCF_901482445.1 of Neisseria lactamica. NCBI lineage: Bacteria > Pseudomonadati > Pseudomonadota > Betaproteobacteria > Neisseriales > Neisseriaceae > Neisseria > Neisseria lactamica. Next base: position 1,965,883 of record NZ_LR590477.1, read on the forward strand.
GCGCCATCTCGCATGATGAGCGCATTCACAAAATCAGCATCGAAGCAGATGGCAGGATGGGTTTGTACGGCAGCAGCGGCAGGGAAGCGCAGGTCGATTTGTCGGCCGGACAAATGCAGATCCTGATTATGTCGCTGGTGTCGGCATTGGCGGAAGTTACCCGCTATCCCGCCCCCTTCGTTATCGATACTCCGCTGGCACGTTTGGACGAAGGCCACCGCGATGGTTTATTCAGACATTGGAGTGGGCTGGAACAGCAAGTGATTTTGCTGTCGCAGGACACCGAAATCACTCCCGAAGTGTACCGCCGTCTCGACCCGCATATCGGCCGCACATATCTGGTGGAAGCCGAATCGCTGGACAGCGCAGGCGCATGTTCGCGCGTAACCGCTGATGTTTATTTCGAATAATGAAAGGAACAACACATGTATCTGCTGCCAGACAACCGCCAGTGGGACTCCGACTATTTCCATACTTTGATTAGCGACAAACACATTATTTCCAGCAGTGAAGCCAAAGTCATACGCGAAAAACTCACCCATGCGGGTGCGCTACCGCATCTGGACAACAACTACGACTGGGCGGCACTCTGTATCGGCTATTGCTTTGCCAAAGGGTGGGCGCAACAGCCGGAAAAATTGACCGCTGCCCCCGATACCAAAGGCATCGATATCCCGTCTTTCCAAACCTGCTTTCAAGACCATTCGCGGCTGTGGCTTGCCCTACTGAGCGAGACCCTGTTCCACATCAGGCAGGGTAAACAGGCGGAAAAAGATGATTTGTACAAACTGATTGCCGACCTGTGGCATACCGGCGCACTTGGTTTGCAGGCATTTTGGGGACATTGCAGACAATTCAAGCCTGATGACGATTTGGCGCAACGGCAGGCCTTTTTGAACGAATTGGCCGAATTGGCAGTTAAAAACAGCAGCGGACGGCAACATGCAGGAGAGATTTCTAGTTCAAGCGAATTTCCCGCAGAAAATGTCGGAACACTCGATGCAGCCTGCATCAAACTCAAAAACGCACTGGACAAAACAGTCGGCAAAGGTAGTACGATACAGCCCGAATACGGCGGCGTGCGCTACGACTGCCTGCGCGTACAGTTCGACCGCTATGTGGATTTGGAAAAATACCACAGCCAAATTTGTTCCGAATTGGGCATCGGCGATAACGAAATGCGCTGCGGGCGTATACGCGGCGAAGCCAACACTTGGCACATCAATATCCTGCGTCCGCAAGATACTTGGCGGCAATACGGACAAAGTGAGTTTCAGACGGCCTTGCAGCAATACCGCGCATCGGCACGGCAGTTCAGATTGCCCGTGTGTATCGGCTTGGACGAACGCGGCGAACCCGTGTTTCAAGATTTTGCCACCGCGCCGCATGTGATGGTAGGCGGGGAAACGGGGGCTGGGAAATCGGTACTGGTGCGCTCAATGCTGGCTTCCCTGTTCGAACTCGCCCCGCAGGATGAAACGGAGATTGCCGTGTGTTATTGCAAAGTTTCTGCGGATTTCGCCGCCTTCAAAGACCGTTCGAATTTATGGCAGGGGCGCATAGTCAGCGATGCGGAAGAAGCTGCTGAAATATTGTCGTCTTTTGCTGACGAGATGGATAAACGATACCGCCTGATGGACGAATACGGTGCGAAGGATATTGCAGAAGTCCCACAGTACGCCCGTCCAAAATATGCTGTTATCGTGATTGACGAACTGGCCGACCTTATCGATGTCAGCAGTGAAGCGGAAGGGCATTTGGTACGGCTGGCACAAAAAGCGCGCTCCGCAGGAATGTATCTGTTATTGGCAACGCAACGCCCCGATGCGAAAACACTCAGCGGCCGCCTACGTGACAACCTGCCGACCAAAATTGCGTTGAAAACAGGCAAACGCCAGTCTTCCGAGATTATCTTGGGTGAGCGCGGTGCTGAAAACCTGACGGCCAAAGGCGATCATTTGGTCAAGTGGAACAATGAAGCAGCACGTTTTCTGCACGGGTATAATGTATAATTTGTTCAGCCATCCTTTGCATAGTCTAACAGGCCGTCTGAAAACTTTGAACTGCACCCCAAAAGTTGGACATCCCCCCAACTCACAAGGTGCAGTTTTTTTATGACCAAGAGACCTTTGCAAAATTCCCCAAAATCCCCTAAATTCCCACCCAGACATTTAGGGGATTTTCCATGAACACCTTCTTCCGGCAAACCGCACAAGCCATGATTGCCAAGCACATTGACCGCTTCCCACTATTGAAGTTGGATCAGGTGATTGATTGGCAACCGATCAAGCAGTACCTGAACCGTCAAAGAACCCGTTACCTTCGAGACCACCGCGGCCTCCCCGCCTATCCACTGCTATCCATGTTCAAAGCCGTCCTGCTCGGACAATGGCACAGCCTCTCCGATCCCGAACTCGAACACAGCCTTATCACCCGCATCGATTTCAACCTGTTTTGCCGTTTTGACGAACTGGGCATCCCCGATTACAGCACCTTATGCCGCTACCGCAACCGGCGGCGCAAGACGACACTCTGTCCGAATTATTGGAACTGATCAACCGCCAACTGACCGAAAAAGGCCTAAAAGTAGAGAAAGCATCCGCCGTCGTCATTGATGCCACCATTATTCAGACCGCCGGCAGCAAACAGCGCCAAGCCATAGAAATTGATGAAGAAGGTCTCGGACAGGCTGTTTTTGCAAAAGTCTTATACGGTGTCCGGCAATGTTTGGCGGGGCAGGGCGGATGCCGTCTGAATGTCTGAAATCCTTTCAGACGGCATTTTGACGGGGAAACGCGCGAACTGCCGCAGATGCCGTCTGAACGTCCGAAATCCTGCTTCAGACGGCATTTTGGGGGTGTTCGCCGGTTTTTTGGGCGGGGTTCAGCCCCCGAGCAAATCCCACAAATCGTTTTGCAGGTCGGCTTCGGACTCATTTTCGGCGGGCGCGGCGCGGATATAGCCGCCGTCGGGCTGCATCAGCCAGGCGTGGGTGTTGTCTGCCAATGCCATTTCCAAACCTTCGCGGATCACGCGTTTTTTGAGTTCGGGCGCGGTAATCGGCGTGGCGGTTTCGATGCGGCGGAAGAAGTTGCGCCCCATCCAATCCGCGCTGGAAATAAAGGTATCGTCCGCGCCGTTGTTGTGGAAGCAATACACGCGCGCGTGTTCGAGCTGCCTGCCGACGATGGAGCGGACGCGGATGTTTTCGGACAAGCCTTTTACACCCGGGCGCAAGGTGCACATACCGCGCACAATCAAATCGATTTGCACGCCTGCCGCGCTTGCCCGATACAGGGCTTCGATGACGGTCGGTTCGATGAGCGAATTCATCTTGGCGGTGATTCTGGCGGGTTTGCCGGCTTTGGCGTGTTCGGTTTCCTGCCTGATGCGGTCGATAACCATTTTGTGCAGGGTAAACGGACTTTGGTAGAGTTTGTTCAGCCGCCCGGGTTTGCCCAAACCTGTGATTTCCATAAACAAGGTGTTCACATCGGCGGTGATTTGTTCGTCGGCGGTAATGATGCCGAAGTCGGTGTAGATGCGCGATGTGCCTTGGTGGTAGTTACCCGTGCCGAGGTGGGCGTAAGGTTTGAGCACGCCGTCTTCGCGGCGGATGATGAGTGCCATTTTGGCGTGGACTTTGTAGCCGAACACGCCGTACACGACGTGCGCGCCCGCCTCTTCGAGCTGCTTCGCCCAGTTGACGTTGTTGGCTTCGTCAAAACGCGCCATCAGTTCGACGACGACGGTTACTTGTTTGCCGGCGAGTGCCGCCTTCATCAGGGCGCGGACGAGTTCGGAGCGCGTGCCGGTGCGGTAAATCGTCATTTTGACGGCAAGCACGGCGGGGTCGGCGGCGGCTTCGCGCATCATTTCGACAACGGGATCGAAGGATTGGTAGGGGTGGTGCAGCAGGATGGGCGATTGGCGCACCAAATCGAATATGGACGCGGTTTTGCCCAAGGCTTTCAGACGGCCCGGCGTGTGCGGGGGAAATTTCAAATCGGGGCGGTTGACCAAATCGGGGACGGCGTTGAGGCGCACGAGGTTCACGGGGCCTTTGACTTGGTAAAGTTCGGCGGCGGTCAGCCTGAATTGCGACAGCAGGAAGTCGCGGATGCGGGCGGGGCAGGTGTCGGCGACTTCGAGCCGTACGCCGTCGCCGTATTCGCGATCGTGCAGTTCGTTTTGAATGGCGGCGCGGAGGTTTTGCACGTCTTCTTCGTCAACGTTCAAATCGCTGTCGCGCGTGAGGCGGAACTGGTGGCAGCCTTTGACGTTCATACCGGGGAAGAGTTTGCCGACGTTCGCGTGCAAGATGGAGGACAAAAACACAAAGCCGCTGCCGTCTGAGCACATTTCGGACGGCATCGGGACAACGCGCGGCAAAATGCGCGGCGCCTGCACAATCGCCATACCCGAAGGCCTGCCGAACGCGTCCGTGCCGTCGAGTTCGACGGCGAAGTTGAGCGATTTGTTCAGCGGGCGCGGGAAGGGGTGGGACGGATCCAGCCCGATGGGGGTCAGAATCGGCAGCAATTCGCGGTCGAAATAGTCTTCAATCCATTTTTTCTGCGCGCCCGTCCAGTTGCGGCGGCGGTAAAAATGGATGCCTTCTTGTGCCAGCTCCGGTTGGAGGACGTTGTTGAACAGGTCGTATTGGCGCAGGATCAGCGAACGCGCCGCTTCGGTAACGTCGGCGATGGTTTCAGACGGCGTTTTGCCGTTGTCCAGCCTGCGCTGCGGGCAGCGTTTGTGTTCGCGCTTCAGCCACGCCATACGGACTTCGAAAAACTCGTCGAGGTTGGATGAAACGATGCACAGGAAGCGCAGGCGTTCCAAAAGGGGGACGTTTTGGTCTTCCGCCTGCGCCAACACGCGGCGGTTGAATGCCAGCAGGCTCAGTTCGCGGCAGAGGATGCGGTCGGGTTCGGACATAGGGTTCTCACAAAGGCGGCGGGTGTTCTGCCGGCAAGGCGGGCGATGCCGTCTGAAGCCTTGACGGCGCCCCTGCCGGCTTCAGACGGCATCGGGGCAATGTGGAAACGGATACCGGCGCGTGCGGTATCCGTCTGTTTCAAATCACTTCCAATACGAAATAACGGCGCAGTTTTTCGTACACCGCGTCGCTGACGTTGATGCAGCCGTTGGTCATAATCCTGTCGGATACAACCGGGGATGCGATGCGTTCGTTCCGCCTTTCCGACGGTATCAGGTTCCAAACGCGGTGCAGGGCGAAAAGAAAATCGCCCTCCTGCTTGAAACCGATGACTTCGCCGCCGTATCCGGGTTTGTCGGTACTGTTCAGCGTCAGCCCGAATGTCCCCTTGGGCGTGGCAGTGCCGATGAGGACGGGATGGCACTGATGGTCGTCGGCGAAACAGAGTTCCGCTTTGGATGTATCGACGATGACTTTTTTCTTTTGGATAAAGTCGCCGACCGTATCCGGCTGCCCCTGCGCGTGCGCGGGGGCAAAAATCGGCAGGCAGCACAATATCCCTAAAAGCAGGCGCAACGGCATAGCGACTTATTGGCGGATGCGTTTGGGTTTTGCCGGCACGATTTCGCGGATGATGACTTGAGGCTCGGCTTTGGGTGCGGGCGGCGGACAGACGGCATCTTTCGGGAATACCGGATTCCAGTAGAAACTGCGGGCGAATTTGTCCTTGTCGAAAATTACTTTGTATTGGCAGGTGGTAACGCCTTCTACTCCGGACGTGTTTTCGGGGTCGATGCCTACGCCCGGGGTGTGGAAGTGGAACAGATAATCCCATTCGCGCACGCCGTACATACCTTCGTCGTAATGCGGACGGCCCAGGATTTTGTAGATGTCGTCTTTGGTCAGGCCGGGACGCATCTGATCCAGTTCGTCATAAGTCGGGAATGTGCCGCGCTTGTTGTCGAACGTTACGGAATAGGGTTTAGGGAAGACCGGATTGTCGGTCGTGCCGTCGGCTTTGACGTTGCTTTTGGTTGCGCAGGCAGACAGGATGCCCGCCGCCAATACTGCCAGGCCCGGTTTGACGATTTGTTTGATTTTCATATGCAGAATCCTTTTTTTACCCGATGCCCGTCTGCCTTTTATTCGGAAGAGCCGCTTCAGGATGGTTTTAAACGTTTGATTTTGGTTTGTAATATTAGCATAAAACAACAGGCGTATCAGCAGGTTCGGCGTATTTGTGCGGCATACGGGGCGAAGGGTTTGCCGTGCCGCCCGCCTCCTGCCGGCAATCTGCCGATTCGCCGCTTCCGGCAACCTGTTATAATTGATGCCGACTTTATTTTTCCAACGTTTTTAAGCGAAAACAGAATGACTATGCAAGAACAATACCGGCCCGCCGCCATTGAGCCTGCGGCGCAGAAAAAATGGGATGATGCCCGTATTTTCAACGTCTCCGAAGACGCTTCCAAACCCAAATACTACTGCCTCTCTATGTTCCCCTATCCCAGCGGCAAGCTGCATATGGGGCATGTGCGCAACTACACCATCGGCGACGTATTGAGCCGCTTCAAACGCTTAAACGGCTTCAACGTCATGCAGCCTATGGGTTGGGACGCGTTCGGTATGCCGGCGGAAAACGCGGCGATGAAACACAACGTCGCTCCCGCCGCTTGGACCTACGACAACATCGAATACATGAAAACCCAGCTTAAAAGCCTGGGTTTTGCGATTGACTGGGAACGCGAAACCGCAACCTGCAAACCCGAATACTACCGCTGGGAACAATGGCTGTTTACCAAGCTGTTTGAAAAAGGCATCGTCTATCGCAAAAACGGCACGGTGAACTGGGACCCGGTCGACCAAACCGTATTAGCCAACGAGCAAGTCATCGACGGGCGCGGCTGGCGTTCGGGCGCGTTGATCGAAAAGCGCGAAATCCCGATGTATTACTTCAAAATCACGGATTACGCCGAAGAATTGCTCAACGACTTGGACAAACTGGAACACTGGCCGGAACAAGTCAAAACCATGCAGCGCAACTGGATCGGCAAATCTCGCGGTATGACCGTGCGCTTCGCCGTTTCAGACGACAGCAAACAAGGCTTGGAAGGCGATTACGCGAAATTCCTGCAAGTTTACACCACCCGCCCCGACACGCTGATGGGCGCGACTTATGTCGCCGTTGCCGCCGAGCATCCGCTGGCAACCGCCGCAGCCGCCGGCAAACCCGAATTGCAGGCATTTATCGCCGAATGCAAAGCCGGCTCGGTTGCCGAAGCCGATATGGCGACGATGGAGAAAAAAGGCGTGCCGACCGGCCGCTACGTCGTCAACCCGCTCAACGGCGACAAGCTGGAAGTGTGGATTGCCAACTATGTACTGTGGGGCTACGGCGACGGCGCGGTGATGGCGGTTCCGGCGCACGACGAACGCGATTTCGAGTTCGCCACTAAATACAATCTGCCGAAAAAACAAGTCATTGCCGTCGGCGACAACGCATTCGACGCAAACCGATGGCAAGAATGGTACGGCGACAAAGAAAACGGCGTATTGGTCAACAGCGGCAATTTGGACGGCTTGGATTTTCAGACGGCATTCGATGCCGTTGCCGCCAAGCTGCAAAGCCAAGGCGCGGGCGAACCGAAAACCCAATACCGCCTGCGCGACTGGGGCATTTCCCGTCAACGCTACTGGGGCTGCCCGATTCCCATCGTCCATTGCGAACAATGCGGCGACGTCCCCGTCCCTGCCGACCAACTGCCCGTCGTCCTGCCTGAAAACGTCGTACCCGACGGTATGGGTTCGCCGCTGGCAAAAATGCCCGAGTTTTACGAAACTGCCTGCCCGTGCTGCGGCGGCGCGGCAAAACGCGAAACCGACACCATGGACACCTTCATGGAATCAAGCTGGTATTTCTTCCGCTACATGTCGCCCAAGTTTTCAGACGGCATGGTATCGGCGGAAGCCGCAAAATACTGGGGCGCGGTCGACCAATACATCGGCGGTATCGAACACGCCATTTTGCACCTCCTGTACGCGCGTTTCTTCACCAAACTGATGCGCGACGAAGGCTTGGTCAATGTTGGCGAACCGTTCGAACGCCTGCTGACGCAAGGCATGGTCGTTTGCGAAACCTACTACCGCGAAAACGACAAAGGCGGCAAAGACTGGATCAACCCTGCCGATGTCGAGCTGACTTTTGACGACAAAGGCCGCCCCGTTTCCGCCGTCCTCAAAGCCGACGGACTGCCCGTCGTCATCAGCGGCACGGAAAAAATGTCCAAGTCCAAAAACAACGGCGTCGATCCGCAAGAACTGATTAACGCCTACGGCGCGGACACCGCCCGCCTGTTCATGATGTTTGCCGCACCGCCCGAGCAATCCCTCGAATGGAGCGACAGCGGCGTCGAAGGCGCACACCGCTTCCTGCGCCGCCTGTGGCGCACCGTTTACGAATACCTGAAACAAGGCAAAGCGGTCAAAGCGTTCGCAGGCAGCCAAGACGGTTTGTCTAAAGAACTCAAAGACCTGCGCCACAAACTGCATTCCACCATCGCCAAAGTCAGCGACGACTACGGCCGCCGCCAACAGTTCAACACCGCCATCGCCGCCGTGATGGAACTGCTCAACCAATACGACAAAACCGACACCGGCGGCGAACAAGGCCGCACCGTCGCCCAAGAAGTATTGGAAACCGCCGTACGCCTGCTGTGGCCCATCGTGCCGCACATCTGCGAAACCCTGTGGAGCGAATTGAACGGCGCGAAACTGTGGGAAGCAGGCTGGCCGACAGTCGACGAAGCCGCATTGGTCAAATCCGAAATCGAAGTCATGGTTCAAGTCAACGGCAAACTGCGCGGCAAAATCACCGTCGCCGCCGACGCATCCAAGGCCGACCTCGAAGCCGCCGCCCTTGCCACCGAAGGCGCGGTGAAATTCATGGAAGGCAAGCCCGCGAAGAAAATCATCGTCGTACCCGGACGCTTGGTGAATATCGTCGTCTAAACCGCTTTTAAGGTTTAGCCATACGGATAAAGGCCGTCTGAAAACTGGGAAACAGGGTTTTCAGACGGCCTTTTTAAGGTGGATTGTGTTGTCTGCATGACGAACCCCGAATAACTGAAATCTCAAAATCCAAAACATGAATTTATTTTTCGATACCGAATTGGGAAAGCAACAAAATAAAGCAACTCATAAAATCCGTGTAATGAGCGAGGCTTGGCTGGAAAAAAACGGCTACTGTCCCTGTTGCGGAAGCAAGCCGATGCAGAGATTTGCCAATAACAAACCTGTTGCAGACCTCTTTTGCCCAAATTGCCACGAGCAATATGAATTAAAGAGTAAAAATCAAAAAACCATAGGTAACAGTGTGCCTGACGGTGCATATCACACCATGTTGGAGCGCATCCGGTCAGATACCAACCCCAACTTTTTCTTTCTTGCATATAAAAAAGCGGATTACTCCATACAGCAATTGGTGCTTGTACCCAAACATTTCATCATGCCGGACATGATTATTCCCAGAAATAAAGGCATTAAAAACCGGCCGAACCACATTATGTGTTCCATCAATCTCGCCCCTTTGCCTGAAAGCGGCAAAATATTCTTAATAGACAATTCCCGCATTATCGAACCCGAAACCGTTCTGAAAAAATGGCAATCCAATTTGTTTTTACGCAACCAAAATGCGGAGCGCAAAGGCTGGCTTTTGGCTGTTATGAAATGTATCGACCAACTCCCCGAAGAATTCACATTGTCGCAAATGTATGGATTTGGAAACAAACTATCCATCCAATTTCCCCAAAACAACCATATCAGAGACAAAATCCGCCAACAGTTGCAAATTTTGCGCGACCAAAATACGATCGAATTCATTGGTCGCGGACTTTACAAAAAAATCGACAAATTGCGTCCGACTCCCAAGGCGTTTTAATTTCAAATCATGATACTGAATTCACAAGGGATATTTATTCTTTTGCCATTCTGAAAACAGTTGCAGTTCAGCGCAATATTGCTGCAAAAGGCAGCAGCAGCCGTAAAAAAGTCGGAGAATTATTGGCAATTTATGCGTGATTTCGACAAACCGGCTGAAGAAGCTGCCGAATACGCCGCTGAAGGCGCGGTGAAATTCATAGACGGCAAGCCTGCCAAGAAAATCATCGCCGTACCGGGCAGACTGGCGAACATCGTGGTGTAAATCTTTTTAAAAACATTAAACAATGTTAAGATGCCGTCCGAAATCCGTTTTGGATTCAGACGGCATTTTTTGAAATTTAATTTTTTAAGGAGTAAACCTAAATATGAAATTTCCTTCCTTCCTTCCTTCCTTCCTTCCTTTAAACGGATACTCTGCCTGTCGGCAGTAATCTCGGTATTGGGGGCTTGTACGGTCGTTGCTGATGTTTACGGTCAGGATTCCGCCACAATGAACGCTGCGGCTGCTGAAGATTATATGAAAACGGTTGAGTTGAACAAGTCTGCCGGCAATGTCGATACTACATCCAAAACAGCCCGTAGGGTGCAGGCAGTATTTCGACGTATGTTGCCTTATGCCGATGCGGCAAATAATACCGGTCATAAGTTTGACTGGAAAATGACGGTTTTCAAAAACGATGAGCTGAACGCGTGGGCAATGCCCGGCGGGAAAATGGCGTTTTATACGGGGATAGTCGATAAACTTAAGCTGACCGATGGCGAAATTGCCGCCATTATGGGGCATGAAATGACGCACGCCCTGCATGAACACGGTAAAAATAAGGTCGGGCAGAAAATCTTGACTAATATGGCGGCGCAGATAGGCACTCAGATTATATTAGACAAAAAACCGGACACTAATCCGGAATTGGTCGGATTGGGTATGGATATTTTGGGGGAGTACGGCATTACCTTGCCTTATAGCCGCAGCTTGGAAGAAGAAGCCGATGAGGGGGGAATGATGTTGATGGCGCAGGCAGGCTATCATCCGGCGGCCGCTGTCAGGGTTTGGGAAAAAATGAATCAGGAAAATGACCAAAACGGCTTTATTTCTGCTATTACCTCTACTCATCCGACAAACAATGCCCGTATAGAAAATCTAAAACGGTTGTTGCCGACCGTTATGCCGGTTTATGAGCAAAGTGTCAGAAATAAGGGGCGCGTTAATAAAAACCGTCGGCGTTAAGGGAAGGGATCGAGAATTTGAGCCGTTGTTCCAAAATGCCATCTGAATCCGTTTGAGATTCAGACGGCATTTAAACAGTTCTGAGCCCCGCCCGTTTTGCCTTCAAGCCTGCTCCGCTTAAATCCAATCCCCTCTTGCAACGGGCGCAAAAAATCCCCGTGCCTTGCGGTCGGGGATGTTTCGGGTTTCGCGCCCCTTTTTAGGCGGTCGTTTCGGCAGTTTTTGCGCGGTATAATAAAAAAGCCGCCATTATCGGCTGCTCTCTGTATCAATCAAATTCTAATTTCTCAATAACCACATAATGCCGTATCGGCTTCTTGTTCACTTTGATTTGGTGCTGATCCCCATTTTTGGACGGCTTCAAGCGTCCTTTTTCCGTCAGCACCCTACATACGGTATTAAGCGGGAACGATTGGGCGATTTCTTCCTTAAACACTATCGGCAAGATGTAAAACTCGTCATTGCCGCCAACCTGCACTTTATAGCCTGCGTGTCCTTTGCCTTTGCCGCCTGTCGGGATGAGGGCGGTGTCTTTGATGCTCCATTCGGTAAAGCGTACGGAATCGGCGTATTGTCCGATAAAGTCGTCCAACCGGCTTCAGACAGATTCTTTAATGATGCGTGTTTCTGCCAGTGAGACGGATTGTTAAACGAAAAAAAACGCCTAGAATTTCTAAGCGTTTTTGTATGTTGGTGCCGACAGCGAGATTTGAACTCGCACAGCCTACGGCCACTACCCCCTCAAGATAGCGTGTCTACCAATTTCACCATGTCGGCATTTGAAAAACTGTTATTTCTGCTGCTGAGGAGCGGGGGCAGCAGGTGCGGGTTGGTTTTCAGCGGGAGCGGCGGGCTTAGGTGCCTGCTTGGTTTGTTGTACGTTACTGAAGTCCAAACCGTGTTTTGTCGTGTGGGTGTGAATATACACCATAGCCATACAGCTTGCAAAGAAAAATGTTGCTGCAACGGCGGTCGAACGGCTGAGGAAGTTGGCGTTGCCGGCAGAGCCGAATACGCCTTGCGCGCTGCCGCTTCCCGATCCGAAGGTCGCGCCTGCATCCGCGCCTTTGCCGTGTTGGAGCAATACTAACACGATGACGGCCAAGGCGGAAATGATATTAATAATCCAAATAAGGGTTTTGAAGGCTTCCATATTTTTCTACGCATTTTGTGCGGCACTGATGATGGCGGTAAAGGAGTCGTATGACAATGATGCGCCGCCGACGAGTGCGCCGTCCACATAAGGCACTGCGAAGATGTCGGCCGCGTTGTCCGCCTTCACACTTCCGCCGTAAAGGACGCGGATTTTAACATCGCTTCCGCACAAAGACAAGATTTCTTTGTAGATGAATGCGTGCATATCGGCGATTTGTTTTACGGTGGCGACTTTGCCGGTGCCGATTGCCCAAACCGGCTCGTAGGCGACGGCGATGTTTTTGGTGTCCAGCCCTTGCAATATGGAGAGTTGGTGAGCGATGACTTCGTGTTCTTTGCCGGCTTCGCGCTCTTCGAGGCTTTCGCCGACACACAATAACGGAATCAGTCCGACGTTGAGGACGTTTTCCATTTTGCGGCGTTGGATTTCGTTTTTTTCGCCGAAATAGAGGCTGCGTTCGGAGTGTCCGATGAGGACGATGTCTGTTCCGATGTCGGCGAGCATTTCGGCGGATACTTCGCCGGTGTACGCGCCGTTATTGGGGAAGCGGCTCACGTCTTGGGCGCAGGTAAGGATGCGGTTGTTTAAAACGATTTGCATGGCGTTGTGCAGTTGCAGCAGGTAAACGGTCGGGGCGGCGAGCCCGATGAGGACGCGTTCGGCGGTGGGGTGGATGCGGAAGCGGTGCATCAGTGCGTTGTTGTTTTGGAGCCGGCCGTTCATTTTCCAGTTGCCGATGACCCATTTTTGATCCCACATTCCGATTTGGCGATACATCTTTTTTGCTCCGTGTCGTGTTTTTTTGTCTGCCGCGTGTGGCGCGGTGCAACGTGAAGTTTAGTGGATATGCGGCGGGTTCGCAACTTGAAGCGGCCGGCTGCGGGGGCGGTTTGGAATGTTGTTTCGGGCAGGTTGTTTTATAATGGCCGCCTGATATGTATGCAAATATGGGAGATGTGATGCACGCGCTTCATTTTTCGGCTTCGGACAAGGCCGCGCTTTATCGGGAGGTGTTGCCGCAGATTGAGTCTGTGGTGGCGGACGAGGCGGATTGGGTGGCGAATTTGGCGAACACGGCGGCGGTTTTGAAGGAGGCGTTCGGTTGGTTTTGGGTGGGTTTTTATTTGGTCGATACGCGTTCGGACGAATTGGTTTTGGCACCGTTTCAGGGGCCTTTGGCGTGTACGCGGATTCCGTTCGGACGCGGGGTGTGCGGTCAGGCTTGGGCGAAGGGCGGGACGGTGGTCGTCGGGGATGTCAACGCGCATCCCGACCATATTGCCTGTTCGTCTTTGTCGCGTTCGGAGATTGTCGTGCCGTTGTTTTCAGACGGCCGCTGTATCGGCGTGTTGGACGTAGACAGCGAATATCCGGCGCAGTTTGATGAGACAGATGCTTTGTATTTGGGCGAACTGGCGAAGATTTTGGAGAAGCGGTTTGAGGCTTCGCGTCAGGCGGCTTGAGTGATGGAAAGGGGCGGGCGGCGCGTGCCGAAGTTGGCGCGGCGGGAGTGTAGTTTTATAATGCCTGCCATTGTTGAAACAATTATTTGACGGAGCATTAAATGGATTTTGAAAAAGCGCGGTTCAATATGGTCGAACAGCAAATCCGTCCGTGGGATGTATTGGATTTTGATGTTTTGGACGCTTTGGCGGAGATTCCGCGCGAGCTTTTTGTCGATGAGGACTTGCAGGGTTTGGCGTATGCGGATATGGAGCTGCCGCTTGCCAACGGGCATAAGATGCTCGAGCCGAAAGTCGTGGCGCGGCTGGCGCAAGGCTTGAAGCTGACGAAAAACGATACGGTTTTGGAAATCGGTACGGGCTCGGGCTATGCGGCCGCGCTTTTGGCGAAGCTGGCGGGCAGGGTGGTGTCGGACGACCTCGATGCCGAACAGCAAAACCGCGCCAAAGCGGTGTTGGACGGTTTGGGTTTGGACAATATCGATTATGTGCAAAACAACGGGTTGACCGAACCTTCTGCGGGCGCGCCTTTTGATGCGGTTTATGTCGGCGGCGCGGTCAATATGGTGCCTGACGTGTTGAAACAACAGTTGAAAGACGGGGGGCGTATGGCGGTTATCGTCGGACACAAGCCGGTGCAGCGCGCGCTTTTGATTACGCGCAGGGGCGATACGTTTGAAGAGAAGGCACTGTTCGATACCTTGGTGGCGCATTTGGACGATAAGGATGCCCATCCTTTCGATAGTTTTAATTTTTGATGTTCGGATTGCGATGCCGTCTGAAAGCAGATTGCGTTTCAGACGGCATTTTGCTTGATTGGGGAAAGGAAGCCCGATGGATATTGTACAACTCTCGCCGTTGGCGCTGAAAATTTGGATGGATGAGGGACGGGCGTTCCGACTGTTGGACGTGCGTACGGATGAGGAAGCGGCGATTTGTTCGCTGCCAAATGCGCTGCATATCCCGATGAATCTGATTCCGCTGCGGCAAAATGAGTTGCCGGACGATGTGCCGCTTGTGGTGTATTGCCACCACGGTATCCGCAGCCTGCATACGGCGATGTATCTGGCGGACGCGGGTTTTGAAAACCTGTACAACCTTCAGGGCGGCATCGATGCGTGGGCGGTTGAGGTTGACGCGGAAATGGCGCGTTATTGAAGGCGGCTTCAGACGGCATTCCTTATCGGATACGGTACGGAATGCCGTCTTGATTTATGATGCCAAAAATTCTTTGAGAAACAATAAGACGCACGCCATTTCGTCGGCGGATTCGCGTTGCGTGCCGTTACCGGTATGACCGCCGCCGTCAGGCGAGTAGAGCCAAGATTGCGGCGAGGTTTCGCGCAGTTTGGCGTAGAACTTGAGCGCGTGGGCGGGATGGACGCGGTCGTCGCTGAGGCTGGTGGTGATGAGTGCGGGCGGATAATCGATGCCGTCTGAAAGATTATGATACGGCGACAATTCGCCCAACCGGCGTTTGCAGACTTCGTATTTTTGCGGATTGCCGTATTCGTCCGTCCAGCTTGCGCCGGCGGACAGCAGCGGATACCGGATCATATCGGTCAGCGGTACTTCGCACACCAGCGCGCCTATGCTTTGCGGTTCGCGCACGAAGGCGGCGGCGGTAATCAGGCCGCCGTTGCTGCCGCCCTGCAAACCGATGTGTTCGGGCGAACTGATGCCGCGTTCGGACAAATCGCGCACGACGGCAAGCAAATCATCGACGCTTTTGTGTTTGCTGATGCCCTGCGCCGCCTGATGCCAGCGCGGGCCGAACTCGCCGCCGCCGCGTATGTTCGCCAACACAAAGGCGTTGCCCTCTTCCAGCCAATATTTGCCGATGCTGCCCAGATAATGCGGCAGCTCGGGCACGCCGAAACCGCCGTAAGCATAAACCAGCGTCGGCGTATCGGGCGCGGCGTTTTTGCCGACGTGGAAATAAGGGATGCGTTCGCCGTCGGCCGAAGTCGTCCAAAACTGCCGCACGTTGATGCCGTATGAATCGAACTGCTGCGGTTGGCGGCGCATGACGGTCAGTTCCATCACATTCAAATCCAGCGCAAATAACGTCAGCGGCGTGGTGAAATCGCCGGCGGCAAGGTAAACCACGTCGCCGCCCCAAGGCTGGTCGGTCATTTCCAACGCGCCCGAAGGCAGGCGCGGCAGTTCGGCTTCCTGCCATTTGCCGTCGGCAAAACGCCACGCTTTCAGACGGCCTTGTACGTTTTCCAGCAGGCTCGCCACCACAAAACGCTTGGTCGTTTCCACGCTTTCCAATGCCTGCGTTTCATCAGGCGCAAACAAAAGCTGCGCCGCCCCGAGTTCGCCCCGATTCAGCTTCACCGCCACCAGCGCGCCGCTCGGATAGCTTTGGTTCGCGCGGTTCCAGTCTTTGCGCAGCGTCAGCAAAAGATGTCCCGCCAGATAGCCGACCACATCGCAATCGTTGGGCAGGTTCAACGGTTTCGCCTCGCCTTCGGCCGACACCTGCAAATAGGTTTTGGTGTAAAAACCGTCAGACGCTTCAATCAAATCAATCGGCGAACCCTGCGGATCGAGGTAACGCCACGCGTTCACCATCATCCCGTCTTCGGCAATTTGGTACACCGGCAGGCTTTCCTCGAAACTTTTGCCGCGTTCCACCAGCCATACTTCGCGCGGATAGCCCGATTCGGTCAACTGCCGCTCGTCCCAGGCCGGACACACCCACACGCTGTTTTCATCGCGCCACGACACTTGGTTTTTGCCTGCCGGAAAGTGAAAACCGCCTTCTACCAATTCCCCTGCTTCCAAATCCACTTCCAGCGTGTACGCCGTATCGCCGCCCGATTTGCTCAGCGTTAACAACGCGCGGTCGGGCTTTTCCACCAAGTGCGACACGCCGCCCAGATACACATCGTCGCCAAGCAATTCGTCGAAATCCGCCACCGAAAACAGGATTTTCCACTCGGGATAGCCGGAACGGTAAGTCGCCGCCGTACACACGCGGTACACGCCCTTCGGATATTCCGCGTCCTGATGGAAATGGTACATCCGCGCGCGGTGTTCCTGACAAAACGGAATCTGCCGCGTGTCCTGCATTTGATTCAAAATGCCGTCTGAAAGCGCGCGCGCCTTGTCGTTGTTTAAAAAACGCGCGCGCGTTTCGGCATTCGCTTCAGCAGCGAAGTTTTGCGTTTCGGCGGAATCGAGGTTTTCAAAATGGCGGTAGGGGTCGGGGTAGGATTTCATCGGGGTCCTTGATGGTTGGGCAGGTCTTTATAATCGGGGAAATGCCGTCTGAAACGGGGTTCAGACGGCATTTCTGCGGCGGCTTTCCGTTGCGGTCAGCGGTGCAGGCGACGTACCAGAATATGCGAGTTCCGTCCGTTGCTGCGGTAGTCTTTGCGCCGCGTTTCGGGCAACTCGTCTTCCGATGCCGTCTGAAAGCCGCGTTCGGCAAACCATTCGCCGGTATTTGTGGACAGTGCGAACAGCCTGCTTATGCCTATGCCGCGCGCCTTATCGATAATGTGGGCAAGCAGGCGTTCGCCGTAGCCGCCGTCCTGTGCCTGCGGCGAGACGGCAAGGCAGGCGATTTCGCCGCAATCGGCTTCGGTAAAGGTTTTTAGGGCGGCGCAACCGTACAGGTTGCCGTCGTGTTCGAGGATGGAAAATTCGGAAATGTGGTTTTCGAGGTATTCGCGGCTGCGGTGCAGCAGGATGCCCTGTTCTTCCAGCGGGCGGATGAGGGCGGCAATGTGCGGGATGTCGCCGCTGTGCGCCTGCCGGATGGAGACGAAGGCCTCTTTGGCAATGGACGTGCCGATGCCGTTGCGGGTGAAGAGTTCTTGCAGCAGGCTGCCGTCGGCGGCCCCGTTGAGGATTTGGACGCGATGCACGCCGCCTTCGAGCGCGGCAACGGCGGACGAAATCAGCCGTCGCGTTTCGCCGTCGGCGTGTTCCGCCAGCGATTGCGCTTCCTGCGCCGAGAGGGTTTCGGCGAGCGTGCCGTCGGGGCGGGCAATGCCGTCTGAAAGGGTCAGGTAAACGAGTTTTTCGGCCTGAAGCGAGACGGCGGCGGAGGCGGCGGTTTGAAGCATATCGAGATGGAAGGTCTTGCCGCCGTAGGAATGTCCGAGCGGCGGCAGCCAGACGATATTGCCCGCGTCGAGTTGGAAACGGAGGGCGGCGGTGTCGGTTTTGCGGATAACGCCCGCGTATTCCATATCGGTTCCGTCAATCACACCTATCGGACGGGCGGTCAGGAAGTTGCCCGATACGAGCGGGATGGAAGGCGCGCGCGCGAACCCGGAAACGCTGCCGCACAATGCGGCTTCAAAACGGCTGCGGACGGTGCCGGCAAACTGCTGCGCCTGTTCGAGCGAGGTTTCGTCGGTAACGCGCAAGCCCCGGCAATAATGCGGCGTGCGGCCTTGCGCGGCGGCGTGGCGGTCGAGGAAGTGGCGCGTGCCGTGGATGAGGACGAGCCTGATGCCCAGTTGCGACAACAGCCCGATGTCGGCGGCGAGCTTGTTTAAGGTATCGCCTTCGAGCAGGCGGTCGTCTATGCCGGCGACCAGTGTCGTGCCGCGCATTTGGCGGATATAGGGGGCGGCTTCGCGGAAGTGGGCGACAAAGAGGTCGGGCGCGCTCATAGGATGACGAGGTAGGAAAGCTGCATAATGAGGACGATAAGGGCAAACAGGGCGGCAATAGTCCAGTTGAACCCTTCCTGACGGGCGGGCGCGGCGGGCGGTACGGTAACCTGCGGTGCGGCAGCAGGCGCGGCGGCAGGCGCAGGCGGCGTATCGTGCAGGGTTGTACCGCCGTTGAGGATGCCGGCGATTTCGTCACGGGAAATCTGTTTCTTGCCAATGGCGTGCGTGCCGATACGGTGAACGAGTTTGACATCCGAAACAGCCTCGGGCAAATCGTTGAATATAGGTTCTTTCGTGCTTGCCAGATGGTCTTTGGCTTTAAACAGCCCTTCGCATTTTTGGCAGACGACGAAGCCTTGGGCGACATTGAGCTGGGTTTCTTTGACCCAAAGGCGGGTTTTGCAGTGCGGACAGAAACAGGCGGGCATGGTATTTCCTCGTGTGTGTCAGGTTTGATGCCGTCTGAGGCGTAAGGCGGTTCAGACGGCATATGCTTTGTTTTTATTCTACGCCGTACTGCCGACGGTAGGCTCGGACGGGTTCGAGGAACTGTCCGAATTCGGGGTTGTTTTGCAACAGGATAAACAAATCGTTCAGGCTGGCGATGGGGGCGACGGGCAGGCCGTATTGTTTTTCCACTTCCTGAACGGCGGACAATTCACCCGTGCCTTTTTCCATACGGTCGAGCGCGATGGCGACACCGGCGGGGGTTGCACCCTCCGCTTCAATCAGTTTGATCGATTCGCGTACGGATGTGCCGGCGGAAATCACATCGTCGATAATCAGCACGCGCCCTTTAAGCGGCGCGCCGACCAACACGCCGCCTTCGCCGTGGTCTTTGGCTTCTTTGCGGTTGTAGGCAAACGGGACGTTTACGCCTTTTTCCGCCAGCATCATCGCGGTTGCCGCCGCCAAAATAATGCCTTTGTAGGCGGGGCCAAACAGCATATCGAATCGGATGCCGCTTTCAATGATGGATTGTGCATAGAATTTTGCCAGTTGCAGCGTGGACGCGCCGTCGTTAAAGAGGCCGGCATTGAAGAAGTAAGGCGACTGCCGTCCTGCCTTGGTGGTGAATTCGCCGAATTTCAAAACATTTTGGGCGAGGGAGAATTTGAGGAAATCTTGGCGGAAATCAGTCATTTTGTGCTTTCTGTCAGATATTGGGACGCAGTTGCGATTCTACCGCCCCGTGCGGTGCGCTTCAACTGCCGCCGCCTTGCCGCAAGGCGTGTTTCAACTGTTTCAACACCTGCCAGGCGCGGGCTTTGAGTTCGGGTTGGCGCAACAGCCGGGCGGGATGGTCGATGATGAAGAAGGGACGGCTGCCGCACAAAGTTTCAATCATCGTTTGCCGTTCAGGCTGGACAAAAGCCTGCCCGAGGAAAAGGACGGCTGGGGCGCGGCAGCCGTCGAGTTCCCTGGCGATTTGACCCAGCGCATTCTCGATAGCCTGTTCAGACGGCATCGGGTTGCCGACGGCGGCGGTTTTCACCCAACAGGTTTTGTGGACATAGGCGGCATCCAGTCCTACGGCTTTGAGTATATTGTCGAGCAGGATGCCCGCTTTGCCGTGGAACAGTTGCCCGTAAACCGCATCCTCGGTCGGCGGACACAGGCTGACGACGGCGAGTCTGGTAATGCCCGAAGCAGCAGGAACGGGGGCGATGCCGTCTGAAACGCCGGGCAGAGGCGTTTCGGTTTCAGGCACGGGTTTGCGCGTAGGTACGGCGGCGGTTTCCAACGCTTTCATCGTTTCGAGCCGCGCCTGAACGTTATGGGGTTGGGAAGGGCGGATCGGAGCGGCGCGGACGGTTTGGGGACGTGCCTGTACCGAGGGTGCGGGTGTGTTTTTGGGCGGCAGGACGGCGGCGGCCTGTTTCAGCCACATCGGACCCAAACCCAAAGCTTCGTGCAGGTGGAGGTAGCGCGCGCTTAACATATTTTCTCCATTAAGACGGCATCTTCGGTTTTACCGTCGGCTGTACGGTAATAGTTTTTCCGCCTGCCCGCAATGCTG
This sequence comes from Neisseria lactamica, assembly GCF_901482445.1. NCBI lineage: Bacteria > Pseudomonadati > Pseudomonadota > Betaproteobacteria > Neisseriales > Neisseriaceae > Neisseria > Neisseria lactamica. The sequence goes on from NZ_LR590477.1 coordinate 1,986,267, forward strand.
AAGCCGTGCGCCGCGTACAGTGCCTGTGCGGCGGTGTTGCCCGCGCGGACTTCGAGCAGCAGGCGTTGCGTGCCTTCGGGCAGGTTGGCGAACCAGTATTCGAGTAGGGCGGACGCAACACCCCGTCGGCGGCATTCGGGCGCGGTGGCAATCAGGTGCAGCTCGGATTCGTCGGGCAGGTTCTGCCAAACGATAAAGGCGGCCAACCTGCTGTCTTTTTCCGCAAGGAAAACCTGTTCGGACGGCGAAACGAGTGCGGATTCGAATTGGCGTTGCGTCCACGCGGACGGGTTGCAGACGGCATCGAGTGTGGCCAGCTCCTCGCAATCGGCATAAACGGCACGGCGGATGTTCACGGACGCGCCCTCCGTTCCGCCTGTTCTTTGGCAGTCAGGGCGATTTTGTTGCGGACGTAGAGCAGCTCGGCGTGTGCCGCAGCGACGGCGGGAAAACCGCCATCCGCCGCCAGATTGAGGAAGTCGGCAGCGGTCGGCATATCGGGTTTGCCTGAGAAGGGCGGACGGTTTTCCAGCGCGAACGCATTGCCGATGCCGTCTGAAAAGGCGCATCCTTCCGGCAGCCGGATGTCTGCCGCCCGACCGACCTGATAATCGCTCAAACGGCGGCGGTTCAGCGTGTCGAACCATGCATAAAACACTTCGCCCATACGAGCGTCCATAGCGGCAAGGATGCAGCTTTGCGGCGGCAGCAGCGAGGCGGCAGCATCGAGCGAGGGAATGCCGATTAAAGGCGTATTGAACGGCGTTGCCAAACCCTGCGCCACGCCGATGCCGATACGCAGTCCGGTAAACGCGCCGGGACCTTTCGCATAAACAATCGCCCCCAAATCGGCGGCGGTAATGCCCGCATCGTGAAACAGCGTGCGGATTTCCGACAGGATCAGTTCGGACTGGCGGCTGCCGGCCTCCTGATGAAACAGACGGGTTTCGCCGTCGGCGCGCAGCGCGAGCGACAAATAGGAAGTTCCGGTATCGACGGCGAGGACGGGGCGGTTGAAATCGGCTTGCATAATGTTGTCCTGAAAGGTTCGGACGGCATTATAACACCGCCCCCTTGTGCAAACCGCCCGATTGCGACCGCCGCAATGATTCCGCCCGCGCCCTCCGGTACGGTTCCCAATATTATCCCCGTAAGCAATTATTTCTGTTATAATAATAAATTATCAACCGTGAAAGAAACACCATGAAAAATAAAACGCGTTCCTGCGTTCCTGCGTTCCTGCGTTCCTGCGTTCCTGCGTTCCTGCGTTCCTGCGTTCCTGCGTTCCTGCGTTCCTGCGTTCCTGCGTTCCTGCGTTCCTGCGTTCCTGCGTTCCTGCGTTCCTGATCCTTTTGTCTGCTGAAGCCTCGGCTGCCGACGGCGCTCAAAGCAAAGGTTTTTATGTTCAGGCAGATATCGGGCTTGCCCGGGAAAAACTGACCAACGGCGGCACAAATGCCGAATACAAAAAGCAGGCGGTTCACCCCCGTTTCTCGGCAGGTTACGATTTCGGGCAATGGCGTTTGGCTTTGGATTATTCGCGTTACCGCACCATCAAAAAAGATGCACACGCCTCAACAAAGCCAGTGCCTATCCTTGAGACGGAATATAATACCCACAACAAAGTCAAAAGCCGGTCTGTCGGCATCTCCGCTATTTACGATTTTGAAACACAATCCCCCGTCAAACCTTATGTCGGCGCGCGTTTGAGCGTGAACCATATCAGCATCGATTTCAGCGATGACGGTTATATAAAAAATACCAGTTCCGTGACGTTGCCTAAGGTGGTTCTCGACAAGATTTTCCCCGGTATTCCCGACATTCCGGCAAATCAGACCGTTCATTTCGCCCAAACGACAAACCATATCGGCATTACCCGCCTCGGTGTCGGTGCGACGGCGGGGGTAAGCTACGAGATTACGAAAAATGCCGCGTTGGATTTGGCGTACCATTACGACGATTGGGGTAGGCTGGAAGGCAACAGGGTCAGAACCCAAGAAATTTCCGGAGGCATAAGATATACATTCTAAATCTTGCCTATCCCGACAAAAAACCAAGCCGGTCGGCTTGGTTTTTTTGTTTGACAGGATTCGGATAAGGGGCGGTAAGCCGCCCTTTCTGATTTCCAGCCGGACGGTTATTTGACGATTTGGTCCAATTCGCCCTTGGCATAACGGCTTGCCATTTTTTCCAAGGAAACCGGTTTGATTTTGCCTGCCTGACCTTCGCAACCGAACGCAAGATAACGGTCGAGGCAGATTTGTTTCATCGCTTCAATGGTTTTGCTCAAATATTTGCGCGGATCGAAGTCGGACGGATTTTCGGCAAGGTAGCGGCGTACCGCGCCGGTAGAGGCAAGGCGCAGGTCGGTATCAATGTTGACTTTGCGCACGCCGTGCTTGATACCTTCGACGATTTCTTCAACCGGCACGCCGTAGGTTTCGCCGATATTGCCGCCGTATTCGTTGATGACTTTCAGCCATTCTTGCGGAACGGAGCTGGAACCGTGCATCACGATGTGTGTATTGGGCAGGGCTTGGTGGATTTCTTTGATGCGGTCGATACGCAATACGTCGCCTGTGGGCGGACGGGTGAATTTGTATGCGCCGTGGCTGGTGCCGACGGCAATCGCCAATGCGTCAACACCGGTATCTTTCACGAAACGTACGGCATCTTCAACGCTTGTGAGCATTTGGTCGTGGGAGAGTTTTCCTGCCGCACCCACGCCGTCTTCTTCGCCTGCTTCGCCGGTTTCGAGGTTGCCCAATACGCCGATTTCGCCTTCAACGGACACGCCGCAAGCGTGGGAGAAATTAACGACGGTACGTGTGGCGTTGACGTTGTATTCGTAAGAAGAAGGGGTTTTGCCGTCTTCGAGCAGCGAGCCGTCCATCATCACGGAGGAGAAGCCCAGTTGGATGGAGCGTTGGCACACGTCGGGCGATGCGCCGTGGTCTTGGTGCATCACGACGGGGATGTGCGGGAATTCTTCGACAGCCGCCAAAATCAAGTGGCGTAAAAACGGCGCACCCGCGTATTTGCGCGCGCCGGCGGACGCTTGAACGATGACAGGTGCGCCGACTTGGTCGGCGGCTTCCATAATGGCGCGCATTTGTTCGAGGTTGTTGACGTTGAACGCGGGCAGGCCGTAGCTGTTTTCGGCGGCGTGATCGAGCAGTTGGCGCATAGATACGAGTGCCATTTTTGTCTCCTTGGACAGTGGGGTAGATAAGGCGGATTATAATGTTTTTTACGGCGGAAAACTATGGGCGGCTATGCCGGCGCGGGCAGGCGGGCGGCGCGGTTTGTGATAATATCCCCGCTGTTTTTTGAGGTCGGACAGGGGGCGGGGATGAATCCGGACGGGTTTGCGGCGCATTTTGACGCTTATTTGGAAAACATCGTGCGCGAGGGCAAGTCGGAGCACACGGTTGCGGCATACCGGCGCGATTTGGAAGAACTGTTTGCGTTGTTGGCACAAATGCCGTCTGAAGCTGAAGGCGGCGTGCCGCAGGACTTGTCGCGGCGCGATTTTACGGCGGCGTTGCGGCGGCTGTCGCAGCGCGGTTTGAATGCGCGGACGCTGGCGCGCAAGCTGTCGTCTTGGCGGCAGTATTGCGCCTGGCTGGTCAAACGCGGGCTGATGTGCGCCGACCCGACCGCCGGCATCAGTCCGCCGAAGCAGCCGCAACGCATCCCTAAGGCGCTGCCCCAGGAATGGTTGAACCGGATGCTGGATTTGCCCGTGGACGGCGGCGACCCTCTGGCGGTGCGCGATCACGCCCTGTTCGAGCTGATGTACGGCAGCGGTTTGCGTGTGAGCGAGATACACGGCTTGAATGCAGATGATGTATATTTGGACGAGGCGTGGGTACACGTTACCGGCAAAGGGCGCAAGCAGCGTCAGGTGCCGCTCACCGGCAAAAGCGCGGAAGCCCTGAAAAACTATCTGCCGCTGCGTCAGACGGCATCGGACGGCAAAGCCCTGTTTACCGGCAGGAACGGCACGCGCCTGAGCCAACGCCAAATCCAAAAACGGTTGGCGCAATGGGCGGCAATAAACGGCGACGGCAGGCACGTTTCGCCGCATATGATGCGCCACAGCTACGCCGGACACCTGTTGCAGGCTTCGCGCGACATCCGGGCGGTGCAGGAGCTGCTCGGGCACAGCAGCCTTTCGACTACGCAGATTTACACCAAACTCGATTTCGACCACATCGCCCGCCTGTATGACGAAGCCCATCCGCGCGCCAAGCGGCAGGAAAAATAATCCCCGGCAAAATCAGCCGTCAGCCCCGCGTGCTTGATATATAATCAGCCGTCGCACCCGGACGATATAAAAAAGACACATTATGAACCCAAGCCCCTTACTCGATTTAATTGACAATCCGCAAGATTTGCGTTTGCTCGGCAAAAAACAATTACCGCAGCTTGCCGCCGAATTGCGCGGATTCCTGTTGGATTCCGTCGGGCAGACCGGCGGTCATTTCGCCAGCAATCTGGGCGCGGTCGAGCTGACCATCGCCCTGCACTATGTTTACAACACGCCCGAAGATAAATTGGTTTGGGATGTCGGGCATCAAAGTTATCCGCACAAAATCCTCACAGGCCGCAAAAACCAAATGCACACGATGCGCCAATACGGCGGCTTGGCGGGTTTTCCGAAACGTTGCGAGTCCGAGTACGACGCGTTCGGCGTGGGGCATTCGTCCACTTCCATCGGCGCGGCGTTGGGTATGGCGGCGGCAGACAAACTCTTGGGCGGCAACCGCCGCAGCGTCGCCATTATCGGCGACGGCGCGATGACGGCGGGGCAGGCGTTTGAAGCCTTAAATTGCGCGGGCGATATGGATGTGGATCTGCTGGTCGTCCTCAACGACAACGAAATGTCGATTTCCCCCAACGTCGGCGCGCTGCCGAAATACCTCGCCAGCAACGTCGTGCGCGATATGCACGGACTGTTGAGTACCGTCAAAGCGCAAACGGGCAAGGTATTAGACAAAATACCCGGCGCGATGGAGCTCGCCCAAAAAGTCGAACACAAAATCAAAACCCTTGCCGAAGAAGCCGAACACGCCAAACAATCGCTGTCTTTGTTTGAAAACTTCGGCTTCCGCTACACAGGCCCGGTGGACGGACACAACGTCGAAAATCTGGTCGATGTATTGGAAGACCTGCGCGGACGCAAAGGGCCGCAACTGCTGCACGTCATCACCAAAAAAGGCAACGGCTACAAACTCGCCGAAAACGACCCCGTCAAATACCACGCCGTCGCCAAGCTGCCCAAAGACGTTTCAGACGGCCCCAAAACTGCAACGCCGTCTGAAAAAGAACCCAAACCCGCCGCCAAGCCGACTTATACGCAGGTGTTCGGCAAATGGCTGTGCGACCGGGCGGCGGCAGATTCCCGACTGGTTGCGATTACCCCCGCGATGCGCGAGGGCAGCGGACTGGTGGAGTTTGAACAACGATTCCCCGACCGCTATTTCGATGTCGGCATCGCCGAGCAGCACGCCGTAACCTTTGCCGGCGGTTTGGCGTGCGAAGGCATCAAGCCCGTCGTGGCGATTTATTCCACCTTTTTACAACGCGCCTACGACCAACTGGTGCACGACATCGCCCTGCAAAACCTGCCCGTTTTGTTTGCCGTCGACCGTGCGGGCATCGTCGGCGCGGACGGCCCGACCCACGCCGGTTTGTACGATTTGAGCTTTTTGCGCTGCATTCCGAATATGATTGTCGCCGCGCCGAGCGATGAAAACGAATGCCGCCTGCTGCTTTCGACCTGCTATCAGGCAGACGCGCCCGCCGCCGTCCGCTATCCGCGCGGAACGGGTACGGGCGCGCTGGTTTCAGACGGCATGGAAACCGTAGCCATCGGCAAAGGCATCATTCGCCGCCAAGGCGAGAAAACCGCCTTCGTCGCCTTCGGCAGCATGGTTGCCCCCGCATTGGCGGTTGCCGAAAAACTGAACGCCACCGTTGCCGATATGCGTTTCATCAAACCGATAGACGAAGAGTTGATTGTCCGCCTCGCCCGAAGCCACGACCGTATCGTTACCCTTGAAGAAAACGCCGAACAAGGCGGCGCAGGCAGCGCGGTGCTGGAAGTGTTGGCGAAACACGGCATCTGCAAACCCGTTTTGCTTTTGGGCGTTGCCGATACCGTAACCGGACACGGCGATCCGAAAAAACTGTTGGACGATTTGGGCTTGAGTGCCGAAGCGGTGGAACGCCGGGTGCGCGCGTGGCTGCCGGAGCGGGACGCGGCAAATTAAGCCGCCCGGCCGCGCCGCCGTTATCGGGCTGCGTTTTTAAACGGCGTTTGTTTCTGCGCTTGGTTTCTATTGCAACCCCGCTGCCGGCAGGAACGGTTCGGGCGGCGGTTTTCTTTGGGGCGGTGCTTTGTGTGCCGCCGCGTGTGTGGAAACTTATTCGGGCTTGTCCGGCTCAAGGCAAACCGCCGCCGTCCGCTGATACAAGGCAAAATGCCGTCTGAAACCCGATTCCGGCTTCAGACGGCATTTTTGCGGCGGGGGAAATCAAATGCTGACGGTTTTTCCGCGCAGGGAGAAGGTGTAGGCCTCGGTGATTTCCAAATCAATCATTTGGTTGATCATGTCGGGCGTGCCGGTAAAGTTGACCACGCGGTTGTTGGCGGTACGGGCTTGGAGCTGGTCGGGGTCTTTTTTGGAGATACCTTCGACCAGGCAGCGTTGAACCGTGCCGACCATCGTTTGGTTGATGCGAGCGGTTTCGGCTTCGATGACTTCGTTCAGAGCTTCGAGGCGGCGCACTTTTTCTTCGTGCGGCGTGTCGTCCGGCAGGTTGGCGGCAGGCGTGCCGGGGCGCGGACTGTAAATAAAGACAAAGCTCAAGTCGAAGGCAATGTCTTTCACCAGTTTCAAGGTTTGCTCGAACTCGCGTTCGGTCTCGCCCGGGAAGCCGACGATAAAGTCGGAGCTGAGGCACAAATCAGGACGGATGGCGCGCAGTTTGCGGATGATGGATTTGTATTCCAAGGCGGTGTAGCCGCGTTTCATCGCGCTCAATACGCGGTCGGAACCGCTTTGAATCGGCAGGTGCAGGTGGGAAACCAGCTTCGGCAGGTCGCGGTAGCACTCGATAATCGAGTCGGTAAACTCGCGCGGGTGGCTGGTGGTGAAGCGCAGGCGTTCGATGCCGGGGATTTCGTGGACGATGCGCAACAAAGTGGCAAAGTCGCAGATTTCGCCGTTTTCCATTTCGCCGCGATAGGCGTTGACGTTTTGCCCTAACAGGTTGATTTCTTTCACACCTTGCTGCACCAGACCGGCAATCTCGGTCAATACGTCGTTGAGCGGTCGGGAGAATTCTTCGCCGCGCGTGTAGGGGACGACGCAGAAGGAGCAGTATTTGGAACAGCCTTCCATAATTGATACGAATGCCGCGCCGCCTTCGACGCGGGCGGGCGGCAGGTGGTCGAATTTCTCGATTTCGGGAAAGGAAATATCGACTTGCGACAGCCCGCTGGTTTCTTTGTCCACAATCATTTTGGGCAGGCGGTGCAGCGTTTGCGGGCCGAAAACCACGTCCACATAAGGCGCGCGTTTGATGATGTTTTCGCCTTCTTGCGAGGCGACGCAGCCGGCAACGCCGATGATGAGGCCGGGGTTTTTTTCTTTGAGCGGACGGACGCGCCCCAAGTCGGAAAATACTTTTTCTTGCGCTTTTTCGCGCACGGAGCAGGTGTTGAACAAGATGATGTCGGCGTCGTCGGGCTGGGTAACCTGTTCGATGCCGCCGTGTTCTTCGGCGAGGACGGCGAGCATTTTGTCGCTGTCGTATTCGTTCATCTGGCAGCCGAAGGTACGGATAAATACTTTTTTCATGGTTTGTGTCTTTCTCAGGCAGCCGTAATCGCGGGGCTGATGGTTGTTGGAATGAAAAAATTTCAGACGGCACGACGATGCCGTCTGAAAATCGGTGCGGATTATAGCACGATGTGGGTTTGGAGGCAGGATATTGTTTTAAAATATGAATTTAATCGGTCGGGACGGCTGTATAATGTTTGGCTTTAATGGGAGATGTGTATGAAACCGGCTGTATGGGCGGCATTGCTGCTGTGTGCGTGTACCAGCAATTTCGGCGACAGGGAACATCAGTTCCTGCGTGATCAGACGGAAGAAAAAATCGCGCAGTTTGCGGTTAGGGGCAAGACGACCCGGGCGGAAGTGGAAGCGCGTTTCGGGCGGCAAAATCCGTTCGGCTGTTATGCCTATCACGAGGTCAGCCTGCCGCTTTACAATTTTCTGCCGACCAATTTCATCTATATGAAATCGGAGCGGCGGCATTGGGAGTGGTGTGTGGATTACGACGGGGAGGGAGTCGTCCGAGACTACCGCTTTACACATAAAGTGGAAAAAGACGAGCGTTCCGTCATCCGGGATGCGGTTGGCGTGATCCGCAAAGAAGCGGGCAAATCCTTGTCGCAACCTGAAAAATGATAAAATGGGGCTTTCTGCTTCCAAGCCCGAAACCTGCCGTTCAGACGGCATTTGAGGATAAATATGAACCGTAACGAAATTTTATTCGACCGCGCCAAGGCGGTCATCCCCGGCGGTGTGAATTCGCCAGTCCGCGCATTCGGCAGCGTCGGCGGCGTACCGCGCTTCATCAAAAAAGCCGAAGGCGCGTATGTTTGGGATGAAAACGGCACGCGCTACACCGACTATGTCGGCTCTTGGGGCCCTGCGATTGTCGGACACGCGCACCCCGAAGTCGTCGAAGCCGTGCGCGAAGCCGCGTTGGGCGGTTTGTCGTTCGGCGCGCCCACCGAGGGCGAAATCGTCATCGCCGAACAAATCGCCGAAATTATGCCGTCTGTCGAACGGCTGCGCCTCGTCAGCTCCGGCACGGAAGCGACGATGACCGCCATCCGTCTGGCACGCGGTTTTACCGGCCGCGACAAAATCATCAAATTCGAAGGCTGCTACCACGGCCATTCCGACAGCCTGTTGGTGAAAGCAGGCAGCGGTCTGCTGACGTTTGGCAATCCTTCTTCCGCCGGCGTGCCTGCCGACTTTACCAAATACACTTTAGTCCTCGAATACAACAACATCGCCCAACTGGAAGAAGCCTTTGCCCAAAGCGGCGACGAAATCGCCTGCGTGATTGTCGAACCCTTCGTCGGCAATATGAACCTCGTCCGCCCGACCGAAGCCTTCGTCAAAGCCCTGCGCGAATTGACCGAAAAACACGGCGCGGTGTTGATTTACGACGAAGTGATGACCGGCTTCCGCGTCGCGCTCGGCGGCGCGCAATCTCTGCACGGCATCACGCCCGACCTGACCACGATGGGCAAAGTCATCGGCGGCGGTATGCCGCTTGCCGCGTTCGGCGGGCGCAAAGACATTATGGAATGTATTTCCCCGCTGGGCGGCGTGTATCAGGCAGGCACTTTGTCGGGCAACCCGATTGCCGTCGCCGCCGGCTTGAAAACGCTGGAAATCATCCGGCGCGAAGGCTTCTATGAAAACCTGACGGCGCGTACCGAACAGTTGGTTCAAGGTTTTCAGACGGCAGCGGATGCGGCGGGCATCGAGTTTGCCGCCGACAGCGTGGGCGGTATGTTCGGTCTGTATTTCGCCGCACACGCGCCGCGAAACTATGCCGATATGGCGCGTTCCAATATCGACGCTTTCAAACGCTTCTTCCACGGTATGCTCGACCGCGGCATTGCCTTCGGCCCGTCCGCTTATGAAGCAGGTTTCGTTTCTGCCGCGCATACGCCCGAGCTGATTGACGAAACGGTTGCGGTTGCGGTTGAAGTGTTCAAGGCGATGGCAGGCTGATGTTTTGACGGACAGGGTTTCCCTGTTCGATTTGTTTGGCAGATTGAAGTAAGAATGCACACCGCCGTCATTCCCGCGCAGGCGGGAATCCGGACCTTTCAGTTTCTGTAATGATTGAAAATAACGGGCCGAAATCAGCCGCACCCGGCAGGAAGCCGCCGCCACCTGAAACAATGCCGTCTGAAGCCTTCAGACGGCATTTTATCGGAAGCGCATCAGAAAAAACGGATAGCGACATATGCGGTAAAAGCAAGGGCAATTACATAGATAAACCCCTTTATAAATTCAAAAGTCTCATCTATATCGCTATATTTTTCTTTCAGTTCGTCAGATTTCCGATAACGTTTCATTTTCAAGACCACTTCATGACCAACAAGCCCGACCTTCCGGATTCCCGCCTGCGCGGGAATGACGGGCGTGTATATTTTTGATTTCAATCTGCTGTAAAAATGCCGTCTGAAATGCAAACAGCGTTTCAGACGGCATTGTTTGTTTCTTATTGCGCTTCGGCTTTCGGGGCGGAAATCAGGAAGTGTTCGCGGTAGTGGCGCATTTCGTCGATGCTCTCCAAAATGTCGTCCAATGCCTTGTGCGAACCGCGTTTGACGACGCTTTTGGCAACGGGCGGATTCCAGCGTTTGGCAAGCTCTTTCAGCGTGGAAACGTCGAGGTTGCGGTAGTGGAAGTAGTTTTCCAGTTTCGGCATATATTTGACCATAAAACGCCGGTCTTGGTGGATGGAGTTGCCGCACATCGGCGTGGCGCGTCCGGGTACCCATTCCGACATAAAGTCCAGCAGTTTCTGTTCGACTTCGGCTTCGGTATGCAACGATTCGCGCACGCGCTGCGTCAGCCCCGTCCTGCCGTGTGTGGCGGTGTTCCATTCGTCCATTTTGTTCAGCACGTCGTCGCTTTGGTGGACGGCATAGACTTCGGATTGCGCCAATACATTCAAATCCGAGTCGGTAATAATCATCGCGACTTCGATAATGCGGTCGGTTTCGGGATTAAGCCCCGTCATTTCCATATCGAGCCAGCAGAGGTTGTTTTTATCCTGCACGGTGTTTCCTTTCCGTTTCAGCGTTTTACGCCGCTCAATCGCGCCCATCCTTCTTCGGTTTCCGCCGGGTCGAGGTCGAACCATTGGCTGTAAATGCCGCCGAGTTCTTCGGCCTGTTCGTCCAACAAACCGGACAACACGATGCGTCCGCCTTGTTTGGTGCGGGCGGCGAGCATTTCGCCGAGCATACGCAAAGGGTTGGCGAGGATGTTGGCGACGACGACATCGAATTGTCCGGATGGCAATTGTTCGGGCAAATAAAATTGTGCATCGACGTTGTTTTGCGCGGCGTTGTCCCTGCCGGCGCGGACGGCCTGTTCGTCAATATCGACGCCGACGGCGGAACCTGCACCGAGTTTGAGGGCGGCGATGGTCAGGATGCCCGAACCGCAGCCGTAGTCGAGGACGCTTTCGCCGTTTTTGAGTTGCGTATCCAGCCATTTGAGGCAGAGGCGCGTGGTCGGGTGGCTGCCGGTGCCGAAGGCGAGGCCGGGATCGAGGCGTAGGTTGACGGCAGTGCCTTCGGGGGCTTCGTGCCAAGAGGGGGTAATCCACAGGCGTTCGGAAATTTGGATGGGGTCGAATTGCGCTTGGGTCAGGCGTACCCAGTCTTGGTCTTCAAGGGTTTCGCCGGTGTATGCCAAGTCTTTTAATCCGCATTCTTGTGCGGCGGCATCGATGACGGCGACGGCTTCGTCGTGTTCGCCGAACAGGGCGATGACTTTGCTCTGCTGCCAGATTTGTTCGGTGGGCATACCGGGTTCGCCAAAGATGGCTTGTTCGTTTTGCGTGCCGGCGTAGGCATCTTCGATGGCGGCGGAGAGTCGTGTTCTATCAGCGCGTCGGCGAGGCGTTCGGCGACGGCATCGTTGACGTTGACGGTGATTTGTTGGTAGGGCATAACGGGCTTTCTTGGAAATATCGAAATCGGTTGCAGGCGGCAGGTGCAACACGAAGTAAAGTGAGAATAAAGTCCTCACTGAATGTTCTGTGTTAAGAATGTTTACTTCCCATTCTGAATTTTAAGTGTTAAAACGCTGTGAAGTAAATCCGGTATAAGACATGCTTTATCACTTAAAGCCATCAAGCGGTTGTTCTCTTGAATAGATTATTATATCAATTGGAGAAACAACTTATGGAGTATTCTCTAAAAAACATTGGATATTGAAATCTCTGATATTTATAAATGGTAGAATATTCTTTACTGTAATTATACTTTTAGTGAAGTTAGGCTTAACGTGTGTACCTACAATTTTATATAAAAAGAAACCGCCTTTAGTCCACTTAAAATAGAAATCGCGATTGTAAAAATTATCTCCTCCTCCATATTGAACTTTAAGTATGAAGCCTGTCCTGTATTTATTTATATTAATATTGAGATTTTTTATGTCATCTGCAGATGGTAAAGTTTTACTTATATAAGCTTCTTTATTGTCTTTTTTAATTAGAAGTATTTTGGTCAATCCTTCCGTATCCGTAAATTTATTAATTAATTGGACAATTATGCATTTTTGTCCTTGAGTCTGTATAACAATAGAAGTATCTATATCATTCTTTAAAGAAATAAGACTATTAGCCTTTCCTATTTGAAAGAGAAAAATGATAAATGCAATTAATGTTATAATCTGTTTCATCTTTTCTCTATTTTCCAAAATATTGAATGTCCGGCAGTTCCTGTAGCTTTCAGATTACTATGTACGCCTGCGGCTTTCGGCCAGCTATAGGTAAAATAATCATTCTTCCAATTAGGGAAATGCCGTCTGAACGCGGACGGGCGGTTTCAGACGGCATATCGGCGGCGGTTTATTTGTCCTGTTTGGCTTTGCGCTCTTCCAGCCAGTGTTCCAAATAATGGATGCTCACGCCTCCTTCTTGGAAGCCCGCGTCGGCGAACAGGTCGCGGTGCAGCGGCGTATTCGTTTTGATGCCGGTAATCGCCAGCTCGGCGAGGGCGACGCGCATTTTTGCCATTGCCTGTTCGCGCGTTTTGCCGTGTACGCAGATTTTGCCGATCAGGCTGTCGTAGTAAGGAGGGATGCGGTAGCCTTGGTAGATGTGGCTGTCGACGCGGATACCGAAGCCGCCGGGCAGGTGGCAGCTTTCAATCGGGCCCGGGCTGGGGATGAAGTTGTACGGGTCTTCGGCGTTGATACGGCACTCGAAGGCGTGGCCTTCGATTTTGATGTCTTTCTGTTTGTATTGCAGCGGCAGGCCGGCCGCAATGCGCAATTGCTCCTGCACGATGTCCACGCCGGTAATGAGTTCGGTAACAGGATGCTCGACCTGAACGCGCGTGTTCATCTCGATAAAGAAGAACTCGCCGTCTTCGTATAAAAATTCAAACGTACCCGCGCCCCGGTAGCCGATGCGTTTGCACGCGTCGGCACAGGCTTTGCCGATTTTTTTGCGTGCCTCTTCATCGATGAACGGGGCGGGTGCTTCCTCGATGACTTTCTGGTGGCGGCGCTGCATGGAGCAGTCGCGCTCGGCAAGGTAGACGGCGTTGCCGTGTTCGTCGGCAAGCACTTGGATTTCGACGTGGCGCGGACGTTGCAGGTAGCGTTCCATATAAACCATCGGGTTGCCGAACGCCGCGCCCGCTTCTGCCTTGGTCATTTCGACAGATTGTAGGAGGTCTTCTTTTTTCTCGACGACGCGCATACCGCGCCCGCCGCCGCCGCCCGATGCTTTGATAATCACGGGATAACCGACTTTGTCGGCGATTTTGAGGATTTCGGCATCATCGTCGGGCAGCGCGCCGTCAGAACCGGGGACGCAGGGCACGCCTGCCGCTATCATCGCGTGTTTGGCGGAAACTTTGTCGCCCATCAGGCGGATGGTGTCGGGTTTCGGGCCGATAAAGGTAAAGCCGGACTGCTCAACCTGTTCGGCAAAATCGGCGTTTTCGGCAAGGAAGCCGTAGCCCGGGTGGACAGCGTCCGCGCAGCTTACTTCGGCGGCGGCGATAATGGCGGGGACGTTGAGGTAGCTTTGGGCGGAGGCGGCAGGGCCGATGCACACGGATTCGTCGGCGAGTTTGACGTGCAGGCTGTCTTTGTCGGCCTCGGAATGCACGGCGACGGTGGCGATACCCATTTCGCGGCAGGCGCGCAGCACGCGCAAGGCGATTTCGCCCCGGTTTGCGATAAGGACTTTTTTCAGCATAATGACTGTTCCTGTGGTTCGGGCAACCCGTCCGTAAAAAAAGGGGGCTGCCAAAATGCCGGAAGGGGAAAGCATTTCAGACGGCATAGGAAGTTTATGCCGTCTGAAAACAGGATTATCCGATAATGAAGAGCGGTTCGCCGAATTCGACGGGCGTACCGTTTTCGACCAAAATTTCTTTGACCGTGCCGGATTTTTCGGCTTCGATTTCGTTCATCAGCTTCATCGCTTCGATGATGCACAGCGTGTCGCCGGCTTTAACCTGTTGGCCGACTTCGACAAAAGGCGCGGCATTCGGGCCGGGTGCGCGGTAGAACGTGCCGACCATAGGCGATTTTTGCGCGTCGGACAAATCGCGGGCGGCAGGCGCGGCGGGCGCGGATGCCGCAACGGGTGCGGCGGCGGGCGTTACGGCCGGCGCGGCGGCGGGTACGGGCGCGGCGTAAACGGGTGCGGCGGCGATGGTTCGGGTAATGCGGACTTTTTCCTCGCCTTCGGTCACTTCGATTTCGGCGATGCCCGATTCTTCAACCAAATCAATCAGTTTTTTTAATTTGCGCAAATCCATTTTTGTTCCTTTAAAGGCTGCCGGTTTTCCGGCGGGCTGTTGCGTTGGTTTTTCAGAAAACAGCCGGCTTGTGGCAACGGCGCAAACCGGGCGGAATAGGGTTGGGAAACCGCCGCCGGTGATGCCGGAAAACGGTTTTAAGAATCTGTTTATTTTCCCGAAGTTGTCGGTAAATGTCCAGTAAAATATCAAAAAACGGCGGTTTTCGGGGAAAATGTGCAGGAAGTTTGATTTTGCGCACAAGATGCCCCGGGTCAAGAGTGTTTATTCTAATCTGTTGGTTTTTCGGGCAAAGATGCCGTCTGAAAAAGGTCTAAAGTGCGTATAATGGCGGCTTGTCCGAATGAGAGTGTAGCAATGGATATCTCAGATTTTGATTTTACCCTGCCCGAAAAGCTGATTGCCCAGCATCCGCCCGAAGTGCGCGGCAGCAGCCGCCTTTTGGTTGCGTTGCCGGATATGTCCCTGCAAGACCGGGTATTCGGCGATTTGCCCGATTATGTCGAGGCGGGCGACGTTTTGGTGTTCAACAACACCAAAGTCATGAAGGCGCGGCTGTTTGGTCAAAAAGACAGCGGGGGCAGGATCGAAGCCCTGATTGAGCGCGTGTTGGACAACCATACCGCACTGGCGCACATTCGTTCGTCCAAATCGCCCAAGCCCGGTATGGGGCTGGTGTTTGAAGGCGGTATCCGCGCCGTGATGGTCGGGCGTGAGGGCGAACTGTTCTGCCTGCGTTTTGAAGGCGGTCAAACCGTTTACGAACTTTTGGAACAGAACGGACATTTGCCCCTGCCGCCTTATATCGAACGCGCCGCCGATGCGGATGACGACAGCCGTTATCAAACCGTTTATGCCAAATATCAGGGTGCGGTCGCCGCGCCGACGGCGGGCCTGCATTTTACGGAAGAACTTTTGCGCCGCCTGAAAGACAAAGGCGCGGTAACCGCAGAAGTAACCCTGCACGTCGGTGCGGGGACATTCCAACCCGTGCGTGTGGAAAAAATCGAAGAACACAAAATGCACAGCGAATGGTTTGAAGTGCCGTCTGAAACCGTCACCGCCGTTGAGGCGGCAAAAGCCCGGGGGAACAAAGTCTGGGCGGTCGGCACGACTTCCATGCGCGCCCTCGAGTCTGCCGCGCGTGCGACGGGTCGTCTGAAAGCGGGGCAGGGCGACACCGATATTTTTATCACGCCGGGCTACCGTTTTAATGTTGTCGACAGGCTGGTTACCAATTTTCATCTGCCGAAATCGACGCTGCTGATGTTGGTCAGCGCGTTTTCGGGTATGGGTCATATCCGCGCCGCGTATCGTTATGCGGTCGAACGCGAATACCGTTTCTTCAGCTACGGCGATGCGATGATTTTGGGGCGGAATGAAGGGGGAGGGCTTTAAACCGCCGCTGTCCGTTGCAAGACAGATGCCGTCTGAACCGTGGTTCGGGCGGTATTTTTATGGATGTCCGGCAGTTGGATAATCCACTATAAAAAAGAAAGTGAAGGCTATGTGCGACAAAATGCCGTCTGACACCGCAAAACGGCTTCAGACGGCATTTTTCAAGCTGATTCAGTATCAGCTGCGGTTTTTCAAACGCCCGTGCAGCTCTTGAACGCTGTACACGCCCAGATGGTCGCGGCTTTTCGCGCCTTCGCTCATCGCTTCGCCGCCGGCGGTGGTGGTGTATTGCGGCACGCGTTGCTGCAATGCGCTTTGGCGGATGATGTGGCTGTCGGACACGGATTGCGGATCGCTGGAAACGGTATTCACGACCAGTGCGATTTCACCGTTTTTTAGCGCGTCGCCGATGTGCGGGCGGCCTTCGGGGACTTTGTTGATGGTCTGCACAATCAGCCCGTGTTCGGTCAGGTATTGCGCCGTGCCGCGCGTGGCGCAGATGCCGTAGCCTAAGGCTTGGAAGTTTTTAGCGGTTTTGATGACGCGTTCTTTGTCTTCTTCGCGCACGGAGAGGAAGATTTTGCCGGTCGGATTCAGGCGTTCGCCTGCGCCGAGTTGGGCTTTGTAGTAGGCTTCGCCGAAGCTTGCGCCCACGCCCATCACTTCGCCGGTAGAGCGCATTTCCGGTCCCAAAATCGTATCCACGCCCGGGAATTTGATGAATGGGAACACGGCTTCTTTAACGGCATAGAAATCGGGGACGACTTCTTTTTCCACGCCTTGTTCTTTCAGGGAAATGCCTGCCATACAGCGTGCGCCGACTTTGGCGAGCGGCACGCCGGTGGCTTTGGAGACGAAGGGGACGGTGCGGCTGGCGCGCGGGTTTACTTCCAACACGAACACCACGCCGTCTTGTACGGCAAACTGTACGTTCATCAGACCAATCACGCCCAGCGCGTAGGCCATCGCTTTGGTTTGGCGGCGGATTTCGTCTTGGATTTCTTCGCTGAGCGAGTAGGGCGGCAGCGAGCAGCCGGAGTCGCCGGAGTGGATGCCTGCCTGTTCGACGTGCTGCATAATGCCGCCGATAACCACGTCTTTGCCGTCTGAAACGCAGTCCACATCGACCTCGATTGCGTTGTTCAAGAAGAAGTCGAGCAGCACGGGGCTGTCTTCGGAAACCTGCACGGCTTCGCGCATGTATTTTTGCAAGGCTTCGGCGGAGTGGACAATCTGCATCGCGCGTCCGCCCAAAACATAAGACGGGCGCACGACCAGCGGATAGCCGATTTCTTCGGCTTTGACGAGTGCTTCTTCTTCGTTGTGGGCGATGCGGTTGGGCGGTTGGCGCAGGCCTAAGTCGTTCAACACTTTTTGGAAGCGTTCGCGGTCTTCGGCGGCATCGATGCTGTCGGCGGACGTGCCGATGATGTTCACGCCGTTTGCCACCAAGGCATTGGCGAGTTTCAGCGGGGTTTGACCGCCGTAATGCACAATCACGCCCCACGGATTTTCGGTGCGGACGATTTCCAATACGTCTTCCAAGGTCAGCGGCTCGAAATACAGGCGGTCGCTGGTGTCGAAGTCGGTGGAAACGGTTTCGGGGTTGCAGTTCACCATGATGGTTTCAAAGCCCGATTCGCGCAGGGCGAGCGCGGCGTGAACGCGGCAGTAGTCAAACTCGATGCCCTGACCGATACGGTTCGGGCCGCCGCCGAGAATCATCACTTTTTTACGGTCGGAAGGACGCGCTTCGCATTCTTCTTCGTAAGTGGAATAGAGGTAGGCGGTTTCGGTGGCGAACTCGGCGGCGCAGGTATCGACGCGTTTATACACGGGATGCAGCTTCAGTGCGTAACGGTGTTCGCGCACTTCTTTTTCTTTTATGCCCAAAAGCTGCGCGATGCGTTTGTCGGAGAAGCCTTTGCGTTTCAGACGGCGTAGGGCGGCGTAATCCAAATCACTCAAAATGCCGTCTGAAACCGCTTTTTCTTCTTTCACCAAGTCTTCGATTTGCGCCAAGAACCAAGGGTCGATGGCGCAGATTTCGTGGATTTCTTCCAGCGTGAAGCCCGCGCGGAACGCGTCTGCCACAAACAGCATACGCTCGGGGCCGGGGTTCGCCAGTTCGCGGCGGATTTCCGCTTTGTCGGAGCTTCTCGGATTGAAGCCGCACAAGCCGGTTTCCAAGCCGCGCAGGGCTTTTTGGAAGCTTTCCTGAATGGTGCGGCCCATCGCCATTACTTCGCCCACAGATTTCATCTGCGTGGTCAGGCGGTCGTCTGCGGCAGGGAATTTTTCAAATGCGAAACGCGGGATTTTGGTCACGACATAGTCGATAGAAGGCTCGAACGACGCGGGGGTTTTGCCGCCGGTGATGTCGTTGCGCAACTCATCCAGCGTAAAGCCGACCGCCAGTTTTGCCGCCACCTTCGCAATCGGGAAGCCCGTCGCTTTGGAAGCCAGCGCGGACGAACGGCTCACGCGCGGGTTCATCTCAATCACAATCATCTCGCCGTTTTCAGGGTTTACCGCAAACTGCACGTTCGAGCCGCCCGTGTCCACGCCGATTTCGCGCAATACCGCCAACGAAGCGTTGCGCATGATTTGGTATTCTTTGTCCGTCAGCGTTTGCGCCGGCGCAACGGTGATGGAGTCGCCCGTATGCACGCCCATCGGGTCGAAGTTTTCAATCGAGCAGATGATGATGCAGTTGTCGTTCTTATCGCGTACAACCTCCATCTCGTACTCTTTCCAGCCGAGCACGGACTGCTCAATCAGCAGCTCGTGCGTGGGAGACGCATCGAAACCGCGTTCGCAAATCGCCAAAAACTCGTCTTTATTGTAGGCAATACCGCCGCCCGAACCGCCCATGGTGAAAGAAGGACGAATCAGCGTCGGGAAGCCGACCTGTTCCTGCGCCGCCAAAGCTTCGTTCATAGTGTGACAGACAAAGGATTTCGGGCAGGAGAGGCCGATTTTTTCCATCGCTTCCTTAAAGCGGCCGCGGTCTTCCGCCTTGTCGATCGCGTCTTCCGTCGCGCCAATCAGCTCGACATTGTATTTTGCCAGCACGCCGTTGCGCGCTAAATCCAGCGCACAGTTCAGCGCAGTCTGACCACCCATGGTAGGCAGAATCGCGTCAGGACGCTCCTTGGCGATAATCTTCTCCACCGTCTGCCACATAATCGGCTCGATGTAGGTAACATCCGCCATTTCAGGGTCGGTCATAATCGTGGCGGGGTTGGAATTCACCAGAATGACTTTATAGCCTTCTTCACGCAAAGCCTTGCAGGCCTGTGCGCCCGAATAGTCAAATTCGCAGGCCTGACCGATAACGATAGGGCCGGCGCCGATGATAAGGATGGATTTTAGGTCGGTACGTTTGGGCATAGGTGGGTCTTTCTTTTGAATAATTTGGATTATTGACGATTGATAACTTCTCTAATTATTTCTGCATCTGTTTTTTCATCACTTGGATTATCTGAAAAGAAAAAACTGTAATTACTATCAGCCTTAAATTTTTCATATAACCCCGGGCGTAAAATTTTTGCTTTTTCATTGTTTTCCACGCTTCTATGATTAGGATTGCCTGCCTTATTTTTTCCATTTCTACGAACGTCATAGCAATAAATAGTATTTGGTGAATTAGGTTCTAAGCGAGTAGCTACAATCCTTTTGTAAACTATATCTAAATCTTTTTTAGTTTGTGTTGGAATGAAATCTGCAAAAAAATACTAAAATTCTGAAAAATTTCTCTGATTGTCGCAGCGCCAGTCTGAACATTAATTTCAAAAAAATTAATAAAATCAGTAGCATTTTTAAAATGAACTTCATAAAAATCAGCATACGCAAATATTGAATTTTCACTATTCAAATTAAAAAACTCTAATTTTGCTTGTGCATAATCTAGTCTAGGTTCATCAGGTTTATACCTAGTCAAAATAACGGCGTATTGTCTTTGATTATAATTAAAAGGAAATGCTTCAATTATTCTATTTTTGCTTCTCATATCATTAAGCAAATCCTTTAAATTATTGAAACGAATAGACATTGCCATTTTTTAACTCCTGCGAATATGCTGCAATAATACGCAGCAAGCCGTAGCCCGTATGTAGTGTATGTGCGGTACACACGCGTTCTCTATTTTCCCTGCAACCCCAATCTACCGCGAGTGTGTCTCGCGGCACACATCCTACCGATGGGTTCAAAGACTGTCTGAAAAAACGCTCGCGGCGTTTGTTCCATCTGTCTTGCGATAAAGGCTGCCTGAAAAATTCCCGCTGTCGATGTTTCGGGCATTCTTTTTCAGACGACCTGCAACGCTTGAACCTGCTGTAACCTGCCCCCTCCCCCGTGGGGGAGGGATGGGGAGAGGGCATTCCTCGAATTTCGGCAATCTTCCCAAATACCCTAATCGCCCCAATACAAGCCTTGGGGCTTGTTGCCCTCTCTCTAGCTCTCTCCCACGGGGAGAGAGGATGAGGCGGCTGTTGGAATTAAGGGTTCTGCAAGGAAAACAGGTTGTTCAGGTTGCTTTTTTGCTTTTCAGACGACCTGAAATCAACGTCTGCAAATCTAAGTTACTTTTCAAACTGCCTGAAACCGCAAAACCTGCTGCAACCTGCTCCCTCCCCCGTGGGGGAGGGCTGGGGAGAGGGCATTCTCCGAATTGCAGCAATCTTCCCCAACACCTTCACCGCCCAAACACAAGCCTTGCGGCTTGTTGCCCTCTCTCTAACTCTCTCCCACGGGAGAGAGGATGAGGCGGCTGTTGGGGTTAAGGTTTCTGCAAACTAATCAGCTTGTGCAGCTTGCTTTTCCAATTCCTGCAATACGCGCAGGATTTCCGTGAGCACATCGTTTGTCTGCTGCAAAATTTCGTGGTCCCAAAAACGCAGTACGGTAAAGCTCAAGCTGTTGAGATATGCCGTCCGCGCGTGGTCGTATCCGGCTTGTTCTGCGTGCTGCCCGCCGTCTGCTTCGACAATCAGTTTGGGCGTTACGCACATAAAATCAACAATATAATTCCCCATCGGCTGCTGGCGGCGGAATTTGTAGCCGTTCAGACGGCCTGCCCGCAGGTGCTGCCACAATTTTGCTTCCGCCTCGCTCATTTCTTGACGCATGGCTTTGGCGCGTTGGCGCAGGATGGGGTTGTCGGCGGTCAAGAGTTTCTCGTGCGTACTCATTTTGTTGTCGGCTTACTGCCCTCTCTCTAGCTCTCTCCCACGGGGAGAGAGGACGGTGCGGCTGTTGGAATTAAGGGTTCTGTAAACTAAACAGCTTGTGCAGGCTGTTTTTTATTTCGCACAGGCCGTCTGAAAACTTCCTTAAAAGCTGGTGATAAACGTAATCAGGCCCAAAAAGATGCCGGGGATGTTTGCCAATATGACGGGGTAGTCGCGTTTTTCTTTCAAAAAGCCGTAGGCGGTCCATAATGTGCAGTTGATGGCGGCGACAAAGGGTTGCAGCGGCGATCCGTGGTTGCCCGCGAGGTTGTTTTGGATTTGCGGGATATAGGAAACGTACATACCTATGGCGGTCAGGGTTGCAGCGGCGGAAAGGATGCGTGTTTGTTTTTCGGTCAAAATATTCCTTTCTGATTTTGGGGGCGGGAAACGGTGTCGGGATGCCGTCCGAACAGCCGGTTTATTGTTTTGCCGCCTTCATATTGCCAATGAATTTGTCAAACAGATAGCCGACATCCTGCGGGCCGGGGCTGGCTTCGGGGTGGCCTTGGAAGCAGAATACGGGTTTGTCGGTCAGCTCGATGCCTTGCAAAGTATTGTCGAACAAGGATTTGTGGGTAATCCTTGCGTTGGCGGGCAGGGTGTCGGCATCGACGGCGAAGCCGTGGTTTTGGCTGGTGATGACGACTTTGCCGCTGTCCAAATCTTGCACAGGGTGGTTCGCGCCGTGGTGGCTGAAGCGCATTTTCAGGGTTTTCGCGCCGATAGCGAGGCTGATGAGCTGGTGTCCCAAGCAGATGCCGAAAATCGGTTTGCCGCTTTCCATCAGTTTTTGCACGGCTTCGATGGCGTAGGTGCAAGGCTCGGGGTCGCCGGGGCCGTTGGACAGGAACACGCCGTCGGGATTGAGTGCCAACACGTCTTCCGCGCTCGTTTGGGCGGGGACGACGGTCAGGCGGCAGCCGCGCGAGGCGAGCATACGCAGGATGTTGGTTTTCACGCCGAAATCGTAGGCGACGACGTGGTAAGGCTGTTCGTCAGGGGTAACGAAACCCTTGCCCAATTCCCATTCGCCTTCCGTCCATTCGTAAGTTTCCGTGCAGGAAACTTCTTTTGCCAAATCTTTGCCGACCATACTGCCGAACGCGGCGATGAGTTCTTGCGCTTTTTCGATTGTGGCATCCGCACCTGTCAGAATCGCGCCGCCTTGCGCACCTTTTTCGCGTAACAGCGTGGTCAGGCGGCGGGTGTCGATGTCGGCAATGGCGACGGTTTTGTTGCGTACCAGATAGTCGTGCAGGCTTTCGGAGGCGCGGAAGTTGCTGTGCAAGAGCGGCAGGTCGCGGATAATCAGGCCGGCGGCGTAAACGCTGCGGCTTTCTTCATCTTCGGCGTTGGTGCCGGTATTGCCGATGTGGGGGTAGGTGAGGGTAACGATTTGTTTGCAGTAGGACGGGTCGGTCAGGATTTCCTGATAGCCGGTTATCGAAGTGTTGAACACGACTTCGCCGGAAGTCGAACCTTCGTAACCGATTGATGTGCCGTGAAATACGCTGCCGTCAGCGAGGACGAGGAGGGCGGGGGTGCTCATGATGGGAATCCTGTTTTTAATAAAATTCTTGACAATGCCGTCTGAAGGGACTTCGGCAGGGGGCATCCGGTCGGAAAAATCCGGTCAAAAAAAAACACGCCGCGCAAGATAGACGCGTAACGTGCTTTTCGGGCAAGTGCCTATACCCTGAAAGCAGCGTATTTTAAGACGAAACCTACCCGATTTCAAGCGCAAACGCGGCAGGCGGGCTGATATGTTCGCGCGAAAACGGAAATCCGGGGCATAAAACCGCCCGCTCCGCGCCCACTATGCCCGTTACGCATTTCCCCACGTCCGCCCGGCGAAACTATGGAAATACCCGAACCGTCAGAAATACCCGAATCGTCAGGAATACCCGAATCGTCAGGAATACCCGAATCGTCATTCCCGCGCAGGCGGGAATCCAGACCCGTCGGCGCAGAAACTTATCGGGTACAACGGTTTCTTCAATCCTGAGTTCTAGATTCCCACTTTCGTGGGAATGACGGGATGTAGGTTTCCTTAATCCCGCATTCTAGATTCCCGCCTGCGCGGGAATGACGGCATCGGTTTGTCGGCGTTTCATTTGCCCCCATCCCGAAAACGCAAACAATGCCGTCTGAACGCTCTTGTAGCAACTGTATTTTTCACCCCGTCGGGCAAAAATACCAAAACTCAAATCAAGCCGTCCGGATATCGTTTTCGGCGGTATCGTTTTCGGCAAAATAATCACGTATCCGGGCATTCAATATCGTCAGCAGTTTGCGCATACATGCCGTAACGGCAACCTTATACGGCTTACCCTCGGACAGCAGGCGTTGGTAGAAATCCCGAATAAGCGGTTCAAAACGTGCCGCTGCCACGGCAGCCATATACAGCGCCTTACGCACCGCAGACCTTCCGCCGAAGCAGCGGCTTTTGAATTTGGTTTCCCCGCTCTCCCTCGGGTGCGGGGCAATGCCGATCAAACCCGCTATCCGTTTGTGGCTCAGCCGCCCCAACTCAGGCAGCATCGCCATCAGCGTAGCCGTCGTTATCGAACCGATGCCTTTGATTTGCTCTGCCACTTGGGCTTTGCCGTCAAAATGCGTGTGGGTGTGGTCGTCGATTTGTTTGTCCGATTCGCCAATCAGCCGGTCAAAATGGGCAATCAGTTGTTTGACGCTTCCGACTTGCGTTTCGTGAACCTGATGCAGACGGTTTTTCTCGGCAGTCCGCATATCCACCGGTTGGTTGCGGCGGTTGACCAAGGCTTCCAACACTTCTTCCGCTTCGGTGGGCGGTTGGTAGGGCATGGTTTGCCAACCTTCTTTCTGCATCATCATCTGCGCGAAGAAGGCGGGCATTTTGGCATCTTTGGCATCGGTTTTGGTCAGCGGCTGCGACTGGGCAAACTGATGCGTCTGACGCGGGTTGGCGATAATCACGGCTATGCCTGCCCGGCGGATGGCTTTGGCGGCGGGGATTTCGAGACCGCCGGTGCTTTCCGTCACGACGAGGGCGACGTTGTGCTTTTTAAGGTATTCGACAGTATGGGCGATACCTTTTGGGTTGTTGGTTTCGGTTTTGGTTTTAGACAAAGACGAAACGGCGATGACGAAGTTTCGTTTGGCGATGTCGATATAGTGAATTAACAAAAATCAGGACAAGGCGGCGAGCCGCAGACAGTACAAATAGTACGGCAAGGCGAGCCAACGCTGTACTGGTTTTTGTTAATTCACTATGCCTGCGTAATGGTATCGGGTACTCATCATCAACCTGCCTTGCATTCGGTTGTGTTGTCCGGCAACTGTCCGGTTGTGTCGATGGGTTGCCCTGCCGCTCCCTGAGCTGCGCAACGGTTGTGTGCCTTGGGTGGGCGCGGGTGGCGGCCGGGCGGTTTGTTGCTATGATACGGTGATTCCAATATACAAGGGTGGGCTTCAGCCCACCGATTCCGCCAATTTCACCGCATCAAAGGTTTTTGGGGAATAGGTGGGATTCGGCAGTTTCGGTTTCCGGCGGAGTTGGTGGGATTTTTAAAATCGTTGAAATTGGCAAAGTTGGTTGGATTTGGCGGAATTGCTTGGATTATGGGATTTGGTGGATGCGGTGGGCTGAAGCCCACCCTACAGCCCGCCACCTTACGCATCCGCCTTACGCATTTATCCTGCGCCTGCCGATATACCGTCATTCCCGCGAAGGCGGGAATCTAGTCCGTTCGGTTTCAGTCATTTCCGATAAATTCCTGCTGCTTTTTATTTCTAGATCCCCACTTTCGTGGGAATGACGGCGGGGCGGATAAATCCTTGCAATCTAAAATCTCGGCATTTCCGATACATTTCATATTTTTCATTTCTTTATTCTCAACCACTGATTACCCGAAGACCGGTTGGCATCGGCCGGTAAAAATCCGTCTCTTAATCGGCCGGCGGTTTTGCCCGATTTTTTTGGGCACATTAAGCGTTTCAGACGGCATTTGCCGTTTCGGGTACAGGCAGGGGGTTTTCGGGTAAAATGGCACTCTTTTATCCGGTTGTTGAAAAATATGTCTTCATCTGTTTCAAGTAAAACGCGCTATTGGGTATTGGCACTTGCCGCCATCGTGCTGGACCAGTGGTCGAAGTGGGCGGTGCTGTCGTCGTTTCAGTATCGGGAACGCGTCAACGTCATTCCTTCGTTTTTCGATCTGACGCTGGTGTACAACCCGGGCGCGGCGTTCAGCTTCCTTGCCGATCAGGGCGGCTGGCAGAAATACTTTTTTTTGGTGCTGGCAGTGGCGGTGAGCGCGTATTTGGTACGCGCCATCTTGCGCGACGAGTTTGCAACCCTCGGCAAAATCGGGGCGGCGATGATTATCGGCGGTGCGTTAGGCAATGTCATCGATCGCCTGATACACGGTCATGTCGTCGATTTCTTATTGTTTTATTGGCAAAATTGGTTTTATCCCGCCTTTAATATTGCCGACAGTTTTATCTGCGTCGGCGCGGTATTGGCTGTGCTTGACAATATCGTCCATCGCAAAGATGGCAAAAAAACGTGAATGCCGTCTGAACACGGAATGCAAAACTTATGAACGGAAAAACCATCATCCTTGCCAATCCGCGCGGCTTCTGCGCCGGTGTGGATCGGGCAATCAGTATTGTCGAACGTGCTTTGGAAGAGTTCGGCGCGCCGATTTATGTGCGCCACGAAGTCGTTCACAACAAATTCGTCGTGGACAACCTGCGTGAAAAAGGTGCGGTGTTTATTGAAGACTTGGCGGAAGTGCCGCCGGGCGCGACATTGGTTTATTCGGCACACGGCGTATCGAAGGCGGTGCGGCAAGAAGCGGCGGAGCGCGGTTTCCGCGTGTTTGATGCGACTTGCCCGCTGGTGACGAAAGTGCATAAGGAAGTCGCCCGACTGGATGCCCAAGACTGTGAAATCATCATGATTGGGCATAAGGGGCACGTCGAGGTCGAAGGAACGATGGGGCAGCTTGCGCCGGGCAAAATGCTTTTGGTCGAAACGGTCGGAGATGTGGCAAAACTCGAAGTCAGAAACCCCGACAAACTCGCCTATGTCAGCCAAACCACGCTCTCTGTCGATGAAACCAAAGACATCATCGCCGCGCTGAACGCGCGTTTCCCCAATATCCGCAATCCGCACAAGGAAGACATCTGCTATGCGACGACCAACCGGCAAACCGCCGTCAAAGAGTTGGCAGAACAGTGCGACATCGTGATTGTGGTCGGTTCGCCCAATTCGTCCAACAGCAACCGCCTGCGCGAAGTGGCGGCAGGCATCGGGACCGATGCGTATATGGTGGACAATGCAGGCTACCTGCAACGCGCGTGGTTTGAGGGCAAGAACAAAGTCGGCGTAACGGCAGGCGCGTCCGCGCCCGAAGTGTTGGTGCAGGAAGTATTGGCAACCATACGCGGATGGGGGCACGAAACCGTGCGCGAAGGGGAGGGTGCGGAAGAAAGCATCGTGTTCGTCCTGCCCAAAGAGTTGCGCCGCGAGGGCGAAACCAAACCCGATTTGTGCAAACGTTGAGCAAGCGTTGAATGTTTGGGCAACACAAATGCCGTCTGAACAGGCTTCAGACGGCATTTTTGCCGCGTGCCGGATGCGGAAACCAATCAGGCGTAATGTCGTGCAAGAAAATCGGGCAGTTCGGACAAACCGTCCAATACGGCGAGATGCGGTGCGCTAAGGAGCTGTTCGCGCGAATGTGCGCCGGTGGTCACGCCGACTGCCGCCGCCCCCGCGTTTGCCGCCATATGCAGGTCGTGCGCCGTATCGCCGACGACCAATGCTTCTTTCGGGTCGAGTCCCAGTTCGCGGCAGATTCCGAACACCATTTCGGGCGAGGGTTTGGAGGGATATTCCCCTGCGCAGGCGGTGGCGAGCCAATAGCCGCCGGTGGCGGTTTGGCTGATGGCGTTGTCCAAGCCCGCCCGCCCTTTGCCCGTGGCGACGGCAAGCCAGTATCCTTGTGCTTTGAGCTTGTCCAGACAGGGCAGGGCATCGGGAAATAAGGACATATTGCGGTTGTTGGGATTGAGGTAATGTACGGAATAGGTGCGTGCGATGTCGGTAACGGCGGTTTCAGACGGCATTTCGAGCAGGGCGCGGATGATTTCGGGCAGGCTGTAGCCGATCAGGCTGCGGACGCGCTCCGCTTCGGGCGGCGGAAAACCGCATTCGGCGAAGCTGCGGCGCATCGTGTCGATGATGGGTTGGGTCGTGTCGGCAAGTGTGCCGTCCCAGTCGAAGATGATGAGTTTGGGCGTGGTCATAGCAGGTTGGTTGCAGTAAAAAAGCAGATTTTATGCGGAAAACGCAGACGTGTCGCATTTTCGACAAAATTTGTCGGCTGCGCGATATGTTTTTCCGAACAAGCCGCGTTGTGCTTTATTAAAATAGAACCATTATCATTTATGTAAATGGGACAGTTTATGTCAGTTTTCCGCATCAATATGACCGCCGCCACGGTTTTGGCAGCACTTTCGTCTTCGGTTTTTGCCGCACAAACGGCAGATTTGGAAACCGTCCACATCAAAGGTCAGCGTTCGTACAACGCGATTGCCACCGAGAAAAACGGCGATTACAGCTCGTTTGCCGCCACCGTCGGCACAAAAATCCCCGCTTCTTTGCGCGAAATTCCGCAATCCGTCAGCATCATCACCAACCGGCAGGTCAAAGACCGCAATGTCGATACGTTTGACCAGTTGGCACGCAAAACGCCTGGCCTGCGCGTGTTGAGCAACGACGACGGACGCTCTTCGGTTTATGCGCGTGGTTACGAATACAGCGAATACAACATCGACGGCCTGCCTGCGCAGATGCAGAGTATCAACGGCACGCTGCCCAATCTGTTTGCCTTCGACCGCGTGGAAGTGATGCGCGGGCCGAGCGGACTGTTCGACAGCAGCGGCGAGATGGGCGGCATCGTAAATCTGGTGCGCAAACGCCCGACCAAAGCGTTTCAAGGACATATGGCGGCAGGATTCGGTACGCACAAACAATATAAAGCCGAGGCGGACGTATCGGGCAGCCTCAATTCAGACGGCAGCGTGCGCGGCCGCGTGATGGTGCAGACCGTCGGCGCGTCTCCGCGTCCCGCCGAGAAAAACAACCGGCACGAAACCTTCTACGCGGCGGCGGATTGGGACATCAACCCCGATACGGTTTTGGGCGCGGGCTATCTTTACCAGCAACGCCACCTCGCGCCGTACAACGGCCTGCCTGCCGATGCAGACGGCAAATTACCGTCCCTGCCGCAACACGCATTTGTCGGCGCGGATTGGAACAAATTTAAAATGCACAGCCACGACGTGTTCGCCGATTTGAAACATTACTTCGGCAACGGCGGCTACGGCAAAGTCGGTATGCGCTATTCCGACCGGAAAGCCGATTCCAATTACACGTTTGCGGGCAGCAAACTCAACAATGCCGGACAAGCCGACGTGGCGGGTTTGGGTACGGACATCAAACAAAAAGCCTTTGCGGTTGACGCAAGTTACAGCCGGCCGTTTGCCTTGGGCAACACCGCCAACGAATTTGTGATTGGTGCGGACTACAACCGTTTCCGCAGCACCAACGAACAAGGAAGGAGTTCGACTGTTAAAAGCAATATCGCCTTGGGCGATTTCCACTCCGCCTCCTATGTTGATTTGATACAAAATGCCCGTGCCGGCGCGCACGGCTACAAGCATACCCTTGACACCGAGAACCTTGATAAATTCGGCGTTTACGGCAAATCCGTCTTCCATCCGGTCGACGGGCTGTCGCTCATCGGCGGCGGACGTTTGGGACACTACAAAATCGAGTCGGGCGACGGCAAAACCCTGCACAAAGCCTCAAGAACCAAGTTCACCGGCTACGCAGGCGCGGTTTACGACTTGAACGACAACAACAGCCTCTACGCCAGCTTCTCCCAACTTTACACGCCGCAAACCAACCTCGATGCCGACGGCAAGCTGCTCAAACCACGCCAAGGCAACCAGTTTGAAGTCGGCTACAAAGGCAGCTACATGGACGACCGCCTCAATACCCGCGTCTCCCTCTACCGCCTGAAAGACAAAAACGCCGCCGCACTGCTGAACCCGAACAACAAAAAAACCCGTTACGCCGCATTGGGCGAGCGCGTGATGGAAGGTGTTGAGACCGAAATCAGCGGCGCGATGACACCGAAATGGCAAATCCATGCAGGTTACAGCTATCTGCACAGCCAAATCAAAACCGCCGCCAACTCGCGCGACGACGGCATCTTCCTGCTGATGCCCAAACACAGCGCGAATCTGTGGACGACTTACCAAGTTACGTCCGGGCTGACCATTGGCGGCGGTGTGAACGCGATGAGCGGCATTACTTCATCTGCAGGGATGCATGCAGGCGGTTATGCCACGTTCGATGCGATGGCGGCATACCGCTTCACGCCCAAGCTGAAGCTCCAGGTCAATGCCGACAACATTTTCAACCGCCATTACTACGCCCGCGTCGGCAGCGCGAACACCTTTAACATTCCCAGTTCGGAGCGCAGCCTGACGGCAAACCTGCGTTACAGTTTTTAAAGACCAATATGCCGTCTGAAACGGCAGCCGCAGCATAATCAAACCACAACAAGCTGCGCGGCATACCCTATGCTCTCACAACCGGAGTATGGCATTGCGAAGGAAAACAGACCGAACCGGCAGGCAGACCGCTTTGCCGGTTCGGTTTTACCGCTTGCCGCCAGTCTGACCCACAAGCCGAACATCATGAAACCCATACCGACCGACACATTCCAACCTGCCATACTGCCCCAAGCCTTTGAAACCGAAATCAAATCCACCTGCACGGGGCGAATCTATCGGATTCAGACGGCAACACTCGGCGAAATGCCGTCTGAAGGCTATCCCGTCCTCTTCGTTTTGGACGGCGAAGCCTTTTTTCCCGCACTTTTCAACATCATGCAGTCGCTGATGCCCAACCCCGTTACCCGAAGCAACGCCCCCTGCCTGATTGTCGGTATCGGCTATACGACAGGCAGTGTGCGCGACCTGACGCAGCGTGCCGCCGACTACACGCCGCCGCTTGGAGACAACGCCACAGCAGACGAACGGCAGCAGTTCGGACAGGCAGACCGTTTTGCCGAGTTTATCGACAGCGAACTGACCGCCTTTTTAGAAAGCAAATACCGGCTGGACAAAAATGAAACCGCCGTATTCGGACACTCGTTCGGCGCACTGTTCGGACTGTATTCTCTGCTTTCCCACCGCCGCTTCAGACGGCATTGGCTCGTATCCCCATCGATTTGGTGGCACAACAGGCAGATACTCGACTTTATGCCGTCTGAAAACCGGCTGGACGGCATCGATGTCTGCCTCAACATCGGCGCGCTAGAACGGGGCAGCGGTTGCAAACGCAGGGAAGAACGCGACATGGCAGGGCAGGCCGAACACATGGCGGCAGAGTTGGACAGGCGCGGGGCCGCCGTATTTTTCCGGGAATATCCGAATGCCGACCACGGCAATGTCCCGTTTCACTCGCTGACCGATTGCGTCGAATATTTGAGGAAGGCTTGGCAGAGGTAGGGAATCAGGGGTGGCATACAAGGCTTATCGCAAGGTTGGAAGCCAAGAAGACCAAAAAAGCCGTCATCGCCGCATTGATGCGTAGGCTTGCCGGTACGTACCACATAGACAAGAAAATCGAAGATGACGGCTCATCGCGTTATAAACCGGCATAAATCCCGATAAGAGAAAAGGTATTTCTTTTGAAACGCCCGCCTTACCGCGTGTAAAATTTGCGGATTTTAAATATTTTAATTCAATGGGGTACAGATTTATTTTCAATTTTATGTTGAACTTTAAAGCAGTTTCGCAGTGCTGAAATTCCGCCCGAGCCCTTAAACCATACACGGCAGATGCCGTTCACAAAGGCGATGTGCAACTTTGCCCGAAACAGTCCGCCTTTACCCTTACAAGGACGAACAGCAAAAGACGGAACAGCCCGTACAGTCCGCGAAAGCGGAAAAACCCCAAGTTTTAGCAATGGCTGCGGCAAAATAGAAAACCGCCCTTAATAAGGCGGTTTTGGCGGTCTATTGACTTAAAAGCACAATCAAGGCTAGAATAACCCCAGCATCAATCGTAACAGTCAATTGCAAATTGCCTACCTTAATAGAGATTTGCATTTGGATGTTTCCTGTAAGTTTCAAAACTTGGCAGGAATGCAAAAATCCCCTTGTTCTCAGCTTGGGGATTTTTGTTTGTCCCCGCCGATTTTTTAAAATCCGCGCCTCTCGCGCCCTGAACCTATCTCATAAAGTTCCTTATATATTAGTTGTAGCTCCCTTATATATTGCGCTCCATAAGGGGCGCATATTTTTAATCCTTGTAAAGCCCCTTAACTCTAGCCAGTGAAGGGGCTTAATCATGTTTATTTTCTATAATGTCAATCCCGAACACGTATATTTCCACAAAGCATACATCATGAAAGTGTTCAAGGATAAAGTCTACGAATCCCAATGCATCACAACAGTTTCTTTTTATATCTGCAATCCGACTTTGAAACAAAAGACCGAAAACGAAGAGTATGAATACGGCATATTGTTTGTTAAAGAACTGATGGATAAGGGATGCAACCGTGAAAGCCTTTGAAGATAAAGCCTTGGCGGTGTCCGCGGACATGGCGGACGCTTTAGCGGACGGCGGGGATGCGGCAACCGCCGTAGGCTGCCCCCCTTATATATTAGTTGTAGCTCCCTTATATATTGCGCTCCATAAGGGGCGCATATTTTTAATCCTTGTAAAGCCCCTTAACTCTAGCCAGTGAAGGGGCTTAATCATGTTTATTTTCTATAATGTCAATCCCGAACACGTATATTTCCACAAAGCATACATCATGAAAGTGTTCAAGGATAAAGTCTACGAATCCCAATGCATCACAACAGTTTCTTTTTATATCTGCAATCCGACTTTGAAACAAAAGACCGAAAACGAAGAGTATGAATACGGCATATTGTTTGTTAAAGAACTGATGGATAAGGGATGCAACCGTGAAAGCCTTTGAAGATAAAGCCTTATATATTGCGCTCCATAAGGGGCGCATATTTTTAATCCTTATATATTAGTTGTAGCTCCCTTATATATTGCACTCCATAAGGGGCGCATATTTTTAATCCTTATATATTGCACTCCATAAGGGGCGCATATTTTTAATCCTTATATATTGCACTCCATAAGGGGCGCATATTTTTAATCCTTGTAAAGCCCCTTAACTCTAGCCAGTGAAGGGGCTTAATCATGTTTATTTTCTATAATGTCAATCCCGAACACGTATATTTCCACAAAGCATACATCATGAAAGTGTTCAAGGATAAAGTCTACGAATCCCAATGCATCACAACAGTTTCTTTTTATATCTGCAATCCGACTTTGAAACAAAAGACCGAAAACGAAGAGTATGAATACGGCATATTGTTTGTTAAAGAACTGATGGATAAGGGATGCAACCGTGAAAGCCTTTGAAGATAAAGCCTTATATATTGCGCTCCATAAGGGGCGCATATTTTTAATCCTTTCTCATTTCGCAGTGCTACAATCACCTACTTCATCAGGCTCGTTACTCCCTAGAATCCTTATTCTTTCTCATTTCGCAGTGCTACAATAAATGTCGAAATCCATCGGCAACGTCGTCGGAATCCTTATTCTTTCTCATTTCGCAGTGCTACAATTTGCAGGGCGGCAAGGGGTATCCAAAAAGAGAATCCTTATTCTTTCTCATTTCGCAGTGCTACAATTGTTATCGCACGCAACATCAATGAAGTTCGGAATCCTTATTCTTTCTCATTTCGCAGTGCTACAATCTGACGAAACAGGGCTTTTTCCTTGCCCGGGAATCCTTATTCTTTCTCATTTCGCAGTGCTACAATTGTACAGGGGAACAAGCTGCTGCTGACACTGAATCCTTATTCTTTCTCATTTCGCAGTGCTACAATGAAGCGTTCCGACAGGCTTTCTCCGTCTTTGAATCCTTATTCTTTCTCATTTCGCAGTGCTACAATCTGTATGGCAGGGAAAATTGAGCGTCAGGGGAATCCTTATTCTTTCTCATTTCGCAGTGCTACAATACCTACTTCATCAGGCTCGTTACTCCCTACGAATCCTTATTCTTTCTCATTTCGCAGTGCTACAATTGTACAGGGGAACAAGCTGCTGCTGACACTGAATCCTTATTCTTTCTCATTTCGCAGTGCTACAATGAAGCGTTCCGACAGGCTTTCTCCGTCTTTGAATCCTTATTCTTTCTCATTTCGCAGTGCTACAATCTGTATGGCAGGGAAAATTGAGCGTCAGGGGAATCCTTATTCTTTCTCATTTCGCAGTGCTACAATACCTACTTCATCAGGCTCGTTACTCCCTACGAATCCTTATTCTTTCTCATTTCGCAGTGCTACAATCCGCCATATCAAGAGCGCGCGTTTTCCCTGGAATCCTTATTCTTTCTCATTTCGCAGTGCTACAATTGTTATCGCACGCAACATCAATGAAGTTCGGAATCCTTATTCTTTCTCATTTCGCAGTGCTACAATCATGTTTATTTTCTATAATGTCAATCCCGAGAATCCTTATTCTTTCTCATTTCGCAGTGCTACAATGAAGCGTTCCGACAGGCTTTCTCCGTCTTTGAATCCTTATTCTTTCTCATTTCGCAGTGCTACAATCAAAATCACTTTAATCAGCACCGACAACGAGAATCCTTATTCTTTCTCATTTCGCAGTGCTACAATACTTCGACGGGGAATCCTTATTCTATAAGGGTTTCCCGTTTTATTTGTTCTGAAAAAATGGGCTTAAAATAATAATAGTTGGTCTGAATTGACCTTTTTTTCTTGGGTTTTCAGTTCGCCCAACAGCAGTTTCATGGCGGCATATTGCTTTTCTGTTATCTCCAAACAGCGGATTGAGCCTTCTTGCGGCAGGTTTGCACACAGCCTGTTGTGGTGTTTTTGCAACGAATCTCGGCCTTTGACGATACGGCTGTATACGGAAAGCTGGAGCATTTGGTATCCGTCTTTTAATAAAAACTGGCGGAATTGATTGGCGGCTTTGCGCTTTGCCGCCGTGATAACCGGTAGGTCGAAGAAGACGATAATCCTCATAAATTTGGCCTCACTCATATCGGTATTCTTTCAATGGTAGGATTTCAGGCAGTTTCAGTTGTTTGGCGTTTTTATCGGTTACACCGGCTTGAAATGACGAAACCATTTTGTCGATGGCAGCCAAGGTGCTGAAATGTTGCCGTTCGATGTTGATTTGATAGTGAAGGGTTTTGATAAGGTGTTGTTTGATGCCGGGGGTCAGTTCGGCTTTCAGACGGCCTTGTTCGTACAAATGTATCACGGTCAGGTCGGCTAATGGGCGTAAGGGTTCGATAAAGTCATCGGCGAGATTGAATGGATTGAGTTCGCTTCTATGAAACAAGCCTAATGCGGGCAACCAACCGTATAAGGTGAGGGTGCGTGCGACTGCGGCACGGAGCACGGCGTAGGTGTAGTTCAATGCGGCATTGACGGCGTTGTTGTCATTACGGGTAAATTTTTCTCCAAAGAGGGCTTGGAAGTAGAGGGCGGCAGCTTGGGCTTCACGGTTTCCTGTATCGCCCGAACGGACTTCAGATGCCAAAGTGCGCAGCCGTTTGGCTGCAAGATCATTGCCTGTTTCGTCTGCAACAAAGGCTTGATTCAGGATTTTTTGGCGGACGATATGTTGCCAGAATTGCTTTTTTAAGGGTTCGCTTATGTTCAGTTGCAGCTTGAGGATTTTAAGCTGGCGGTGATATTGGGCATAAGGCAGCCATTGTCCGCAGGGTAGGAACTGCTCGTCGCAGGTCAGCAGGGTTGCGCCATGTTCGGCTAAGGCTGATAGGAGCGGGGCGGTAATCAGGGTTTCGCGATTTTCGATGATGATAACGGCGATGTCCTCTAATGGTACGGTATGGGACTCGCCGTTTTGTTGAATCAGCAATTGCCGGCGTTGCAAGGATAGTTTGCCGCCGTTTTGAATGAGCAGGCTGCGCCAAGTCATGTTTTTCCCCTTATTTTGATATAAAAAATCCCTGCTTCAGGTCGTCTGAAACAGGGATGAGTTTATTTAACGGACAGGCGGACGTTTTTTCAGACGGCATGGTCTGATTTCTTTGCCGAGTTCGTCGATTTGGTTTTTTTGGAATGAGAGGGCAGTTTTAACGCCAACACTTTGGAAAATGCCGTTTTTCCCTTTTGTGCTATCCGTATCATGTGTACGAATATCAATCGCTCCAGTTGCTCTATTTAGGCTGACAAAATAGCCTAAAAATTCATTTTTCTTGGCGGTTAGTTTAATCAAATCATTGGCATAAAGTACAAACCTAAACTCAAAACTATCATCCATTACCGTCCAATCTTCTTCATCTTTAAAAGCAACAACAGCCCTATCCGGTAAAATCCCTTTCGCTACCTGCCAACTGTAAATCGGGACCAGATAATACTTGCCGCCTTTCTCAAACACATCTACGCGCACCATGGTTGCGTTGTCGGCAATACCGTTATGGTTGCGTACCCATACGCCGGTTTTCTGTACTTGCTCTATGCGTACGGCTTTTACCTGTTGGGTGCGGCTGCCTGCCTTATCGTATTTGTAAAACGGCTCGGCAAAGGCTTTGGCAGGATCGTCTTTATGCGTCTCCAGCTGTGCTTTCAGTGCGTCGTATAGCTTAGGTTCGCGCTCCCGATTGACCATTTTTTCCAAGCCTTTCAGTTTTAACTGTGTCAGTGGTACGCGCAACACGCTGATGCCTTCGTCCAGGCGTTTGGCGGATTTGACGGTCTCCATATGGCCTTGCCCGCTCATCTTCCGATTGGGCGCGCGTGAAACAAACAGTGGCGTCACGTATTCGTGTACGGCTTCGGGGCGAGAAGATAATTTTTCAGCGAGCAATGTCCGCAGTTTTTCTGGGGTATCGGCTTCTTCAAATTCGGGTTTGCCGTCCGGTTTACCGAAGACGCGAATCATGACTTCTTGTGCGAAAAATTCCCAAGGTTGCGGGAAGTGTGCTTTTTGATGCAGCACTTCTCCTGTTTCTTTGTCTATGGTTTTGCCGTCAAACGCGTTCATCTCTTTATAGCGTACGAATCGGGTAATTTTCTGCTGCATGGCAACGGTCGAGCAGGCAACGACGACGGCGTCCAAGGCGTGATGGCGGTCGTTTTCCGTACGCACTTTGCGCAATCCCCAAAAGCCGCGCAACAGATTGGTAATTTGTCCGTTTGAGGCAAAGACACGTCTTTTCCC
This sequence comes from Neisseria lactamica, assembly GCF_901482445.1. Classification (NCBI taxonomy): domain Bacteria; kingdom Pseudomonadati; phylum Pseudomonadota; class Betaproteobacteria; order Neisseriales; family Neisseriaceae; genus Neisseria; species Neisseria lactamica. Next base: position 2,022,840 of record NZ_LR590477.1, read on the forward strand.
TTTACCTGTCAGCAATATATGGTCGGCAACAAATTGGCACAGGAAACGGTTGACGTAGCGCGTGTCGTTCAAGTTGCGTTCTTTAAATCCTTCTTCATCGAATTTTTGCAGCAGAATCCGTTGTTTTTTACTGCGCGGGAAACGGCTGGTTTCGACACGCGCTTTAAATTCCTGCCATTCGCGGCTGTTGTCTTTGCCGTTGAAGTATTCGTAAGGGGTTTGATTGCCTTTGTTTTGGTTTTCGCTGCCCAATACCAGTACTTTATTGTTGAAACTGTCGTCCCATGTGCGCGAGAACGGCAGGGCATGGTCGATTTCGACATAGCCTTTTTCGTTCAGACGGACTAAGTTGATTTCTTTGCCCGAATACAGGCATTTGCCGTGTTGTTGCTCATACAGGCGCAGTTTCAGAATATCTTTGGATTTGGGTTCGCCGACAAAATTGGGGAAATACTCTCGGAATTTGGCGGCGGCTTTTTCCCGGTCTTTACGGTTTTCTTCTTGGCGTTTTTCGATTTCTTTGCGGTCTTTAAACGATTTGCCTACTTCCCTAGCCGTTTCAATATGGATACGCGCAGGTGAGCCGTAACGCCGAACCACGCAGTTAATGACTTTTCTGGCTTGAGATAAGGCGCGCAAGACGACTGGGTTGCGGATTTCGTCGGCAGGGATGGGCGGCAGATAAATCTTTTCTTCCGCATTTTTCTTGCAGTAATGGTCTCCGTAGATTTCGGCGCAGGCTTCATCGTAACGTTTGCCTTGCTCCATTAGAGGCACAATTCGGCGCAATGCTTTCAAGGAAATTTGGACGAACTTGTCGAAGCTGATGTGTTTTAACAGCGCTTCTAATATTTCGGGCTGTACACGGTCTTTCAGACGGCCTGTAATGTCCTTATCGGTTTTGAACAGGGAGAATGCCGTGCCGATTTCGTCTTGTAATTCGGTTGAAAGGTTTAACGGGGATTTTTTGTCTTTCAATCCTTCTTTTTCCAGCGCACGGCTGATGGCATGGTAGGCCTTCATTTCCATCAATGTTGAGGCTTCGGCATTGTCTTTACCATAGCGCAAGCCTTTGAAAAAGGCGGTATCTTCTAAACCCAGCAGCTTACGGGCTTGTGCGTAAGTCAGCTTGGATTTTCTGTATGGCTCATCCATAAGCGTGGCGCGTTCGGTATCGGTCAATGGCCGCTCGCTGCCTTGCTCTAAAATACGCAGGTTGTTCAGCTTGGTCAGCCAGATGAAACGTTCGGCGGTGTAGGTGTTTTTAGCGGCTTTCGGCTCTGCCGGCTCAAAGGTGCAATGTCCCAACATTTTTTGAACAGCATCGCCGGACAGGGCAGGGCGTTGCGCCATCAGCAGGGTTTCAATATCTTCTTTAAGGCCGTCTGAAACATGCGGATTGCCAAATTCTTTTTGTTTTTCAAACAGTAAATTCAGCTCTGCCTGCAAATCTTTGCGGCTGAACGTATGCGAATAATCGCCGCGTTGGTTGCGGATATGGCCGCTTTCTTTCTCAAATTTATTTAAAGCCAATTCGGCCGGTGTGCGGAAATCGCCTGTCTGTAAGGCATGGGCATTGTCGGCTACGCCTTTAAGCAAAGCGCCAAGCTCCTTATCGGCAGTTTCGCCCTCGTTTTTTCTTTGCGACAAATAGCCGCGGTGTTTGACTAAATGCAACAAGACTGCCGACCACTCCAAACACGTCAGTTTGCGGTCTAATGCGGCTGCGCGAAGTTGCCACGGTGTATTCGGCAAGGATTTGACCAAGCCGTTTTCGTCAAAATCGGCATCTTGTAATACGCCTTCGCGTTTTAATAGGCGGCGGGCTCGAAGCAGGCGGTGGGCGCGACGGCGGGTCAGGCGGCGGACACTGCGTGCCAAACGTCTTGCCATGGCGAGGGAGTCGCCTGTTTTTGGCACTTCTGCACGCTCAAATACGCGCACGCCCAAATCAATCAGGCGGATGGGGTTTTCTTCTTCGTCGACTTCTACCATCGCCCAACCGACGGATGCGATGCCGATATCGAGACCGAGGATGTAATTCATTGGGTTCGGTTTGAAGGCAGCCATTTATTACTCCGTAAATAACGTTGCAAATAATGATAATATATCTGATTGTCTTATTTATATACAAATAGATTATTGACTTATCATCTCACAAGGGCTAGAATTCCGAACATATTGTCGCACTGCGAAATGAGAACCGTTGCTACAATAAGGCCGTCTGAAAAGATGTGCCGCAACGCTCTGCCCCTTAAAGCTTCTGTTTTAAGGGGCATCGTTTATTTCGGTTAAAAAATGCCGTCTGAAACCGGTTTTTGGGTTTCAGACGGCATTTGTATTTTTGCTTACCAATTCACGCGCACCGACCGGCTGCCGAGCAGTTTTTCCAGTTCGTCGAACAATGCGGAACTCGGTGTAACCGTCCATTTCGGCGGCACTTGAAACCTGCCCGACGCTTTTTCGTTGCCATACGACAGTTGCAGCGGGATGCGCGGCGTGTCGGGCAGTTGGTGGGCGGCGAGCAGTTGTACCAGTCCGCCGATGTTGTGATGCGGGGCGAGGGCGAGGCTGAGGCTGCGGGCGTAGCGTTCGCGCGCCGTTTGCAGGGTCATGACTTGGTTGGCCAGAATACGCAGTCCGTCGCCGCCGCCGTAGTCGTCGCGGCTGACTTTGGATTCGATAATCAGCACTTGGTCGGCTTTGAGGCAGTCGGCGCAGTTTTCCAACGTCTGTCCGCCGACCATGATTTCAACCTGCCCGCTCAAATCTTCGAGGCTGACGAAGGCGATTTTGCCGCGCTTGCCCATCATCGTACGCACGGCGGTCACGAATCCGGCGAGGCGCACACTGTCTTGAGGCTTCAGACGGTCTAATTTGGTCGGTGCGATTTGGCAGACTTCTTGGGCATACGGGCCGAACGGGTGGCCGGACAGGTAAAAGCCGATGACGGTTTTTTCTTCGGCAAGTTTTTCCGATTCGCTCCACATCGGCGCGTCGACGAGCCGCACCGGTTCGATGGCGTCTTCCATCATATCGAAAAGCCCGCCCTGATTGGCGTTGGCGGCTTTTTGGTCGGCGTTGTCCATAGCGAGGTCGATGTTCGCCAAGAGCATGGCGCGGTTGGGTTCGATGCTGTCGAACGCGCCGCCGCGTATCAGGGCCTCGAGGGTGCGGCGGTTCATGTGTTCTTTGCCGACGCGCTCGCAGAAGTCCAAGAGGCCGGTAAATTTGCCGCCGCTTTGCCGTGCGGCGGTGATGGATTCGACGGCGGCTTCGCCCGTGCCTTTAATCGCGCCGAGTGCGTAGCGGATTTTCATGTCCGGATACGGCGTGAAGCGGTAGTCGGATTCGTTGATGTCGGGCGGCAGGAACTCGATGCCGTTGGCACGGCAGTCGTCGTAGAAATGCTTGAGCTGGTCGGTGTTGTCCAATTCGGACGACATGGTCGCCGCCATAAATTCGGCGGGGTAGTGGGCTTTGAGCCATGCGGTCTGGTAGGAAATCAGGGCGTAGGCGGCGGCGTGGGATTTGTTGAAACCGTAGCCGGCGAATTTTTCCATGTAGTTGAAGATTTCGTCGGATTTTTCGCGCGAAATGCCTTGTTTTGCCGCGCCTTCGGCGAAGATTTCGCGGTGTTTCACCATTTCTTCGGGTTTTTTCTTACCCATAGCGCGACGCAGCAGATCCGCGCCGCCGAGCGAGTAGCCGCCGATAATCTGAGCCGCCTGCATCACTTGTTCCTGATACACCATAATGCCGTAAGTCGGCGCGAGAATGCCTTCCAACAGCGGATGGATGTATTGGAATTCCTGTCCCTTCATACGCGCGACGAAGTCGGGGATGTTGTCCATCGGGCCGGGGCGGTAGAGCGACACGAAGGCGATGAGTTCTTCAAACTTGGTCGTATGCGCCGTTTTCAGCATTTTTTTCATGCCGGTCGACTCGAACTGGAAGACGGCGGTGGTGTTCGCATCGCGGAAGATTTGGTAGGCGGCCTGGTCGTCAAGCGGAATCTTACCGACATCGACGATATCGCCGGTGGTGCTTTTGATGTTGTTCTGCGCCATTTCGATAATGGTCAGGTTGCGCAGACCCAAAAAGTCGAATTTCACCAAACCCACGTCTTCCACGTCGCCCTTGTCGTACATGGATACGGGCGAGGCGGATTCGTCCGCCTGATACACGGGGCTGTAATCGGAAATCTTGCCCGGCGCAATCAACACGCCGCCCGCGTGCATACCCAGACCGCGCGTCAGGTCTTCCAGCTTTTTCGCCAGCGTAATCAGTTCGTCCGCTTCTTCCGCTTCGATTAATTCCTGAATCTGCGGCTCGGCCTTCATCGCGTCGTCCAAACTCAAAGGTTTGTTGGCTTCCAACGGAATCAGCTTGGACAGTTTGTCGCACAGGGTAAACGGCAGCTCCAGCACGCGCCCCACGTCGCGGATGACCGCTTTGGACGACATCGTGCCGAAGGTAACAATCTGGCTGACCGCCTCCGCGCCGTATTTCTCGCGCACATATTCAATCACGCGGCCGCGGTTGGATTGGCAAAAGTCCACGTCGAAGTCGGGCATAGAAACGCGTTCGGGGTTTAGGAAACGCTCGAACAGCAGCGCGTATTTGAGCGGATCAAGGTCGGTAATCTTCAATGAATACGCCACCAGCGAACCCGCGCCCGAACCACGGCCCGGCCCGACCGGACAGCCGTGTGTTTTCGCCCAGTTGATAAAGTCTTGTACGATAAGGAAATAGCCGGGGAATTTCATCTGGATGATGATGTTCAGCTCAAAATCCAAACGTTCCTGATATTCCGGCATTTTTGCCGCCCGCTCCGCCTCGTCGGGATAAAGCTGAACCATACGTTCCTGCAAGCCCTCATTGGAGAGTTTGATGAGATAGTCATCGAGTGATAAACCGTCGGGCGTGGGGAAAAGGGGCAGGAAGTTTTTGCCCAATGTGATGTGCAGATTACAGCGTTTGGCAATTTCTACCGTGTTTTCCAAGGCTTCGGGCAAATCGGCGAAACGTTCGGCCATCGTTTCCGGCGGAATGAAAAACTGACCCGGCGTGAAATCGCGCGGACGTTTCTTGTCCGTCAGCACCCAGCCGCCGGCGATGCACACCCGCGCCTCGTGCGCGTTGAAATCGTCGCGGCTCATAAACTGCGTCGGATGCGTCGCCACCACCGGTAAGCCCAATTCCTCCGCCAGCTTCACGCTGCCGGAAACGCAAGCCTCCCATTCGGGGCGTTCGGGCAGGCGTTGCAGCTCTAAATAAAACGCATCGGGGAACCACGCTGCATATTTCAACGCCGCCGCACGCGCCGCGTCTTCATTGCCGTTCAACAGATTCACGCCCACTTCGCCGTAATGCGCGCCGCTCAAACAAATCAAGCCGCTGTTGTCGCCGTTTTCCAGCCATTCGGGATTGAGTTCCGCATGATGGACATTGCGGTCTTTGCCGACATAGGCCTCCGTCAAAAGCTCGCTCAAGCGCAGATAGCCCGCATCGTTGCGGATAATCAGCATGGCGCGGAACGGCTTGTCGGGCGCATTCGGATTGCCTATCCACACATCCGCCGCGCCGACGGGCTTAATCCCCGCGCTGCGGCAGGCTTTATAGAATTTCACCAAACCAAATTCGTTCATCAAATCGCTGATGCCCAAAGCAGGCAAACCGTATTCCTGCGCTTTGGCAATCAGTTTTTTAATCCGCACCATACCGTCGGTAATCGAAAACTCGGTATGCAGGCGCAGCGGGATGTAGGTCGGCTCGGTCATGGCAAAATCGGCGTGAACAATAAAAGGCGTATTGTAGCAGGCTTGTCTTTAGATGGCGGACGGGAAGATGCCGTTTCGGGTTCAGACGGCATTGCCTGCCAATGGTTTTTTGAGCTTTTACGACGGCAAAAAAATGCCTCCTGCCGTATGGCGGAGGCTTCCCAAGGAGTATTGATAGATATAAAGGACTATCAAACTAGTTATAAAGAACTATATACCTTATTCGGACGGATGGCAAGCAGTTAAATTAATTTTACGTTCAAACAGGTTTTTGATTTCGTTTTGATGGCTGATGCCGATGACCAGCGTATCGGGCAGTTCGTGTTTGAGGATGTGCATCAGCGTCAATGCGGATTCGTCGACGGGTCGGATGGCGGCATACGGGGTTTCAGACGGCATTTTTACGGAACAGGCGGTGCGGATACATCGCCGGCTTTGCGGTAATTTTGGGTACGGCGGCGGCAGGTGCTACAATAACGGGCTCTTTCTGCAAGGGAACATTATGGAAGCCACCGTCTATCTCGAAGACAACGAATACATCGCCCTGTGCGACCTCTTGAAATTGGCCGGACTTGCCGAAAGCGGCGGGCAGGCAAAAGCATTTATCGCCGAAGGGCTGGTGTTGCGCAACGGCGAAACCGAAACCCGCAAAACGGCCAAAATACGCGGCGGCGAAGTCATCGAGTTTGACGGCGCGCGCTTGGAAATCGCCGATGGATACGACCCTGAAGCATAAAGCCGAAGCCCTTTTGGGCGAGCCACTTTTAGACGAACCTGTCCGCCCCGAGTCGTGGGAATGCTGCGGCAGCGACTGCGGCGAGGCGTGCATTCAGACGATTTACTGGGCGGACAAGGCACGCTACGACGCGCAACGGCGGAAATTGAAAGAAGCGGGTTGGGCGGAAGACGAAAATGCCGTCTGAAAACGGTTGGGAATGACAGCATAGCGGCTTTTCCTTTGAATTTGCCATACACCTGTTTTTTAAAATGACCGCCGCTACACTGTCCGACAACATTGAAACATCCCGACCTTCATTCACAACACACATATAACACCCCATGATAGACCTGCACTGCCATTCCACCGTTTCCGACGGTATGCTTTCCCCCGCCGAAGTCGTGCGCCTCGCGCATCAAAACGGCTGCACGCTGCTGGCGTTGACCGACCACGACCACACGGGCGGCATCGCCGAAGCGCGTGCCGAAGCCGACAGGCTCGGTTTGCGCCTGATTAACGGTGTGGAAATTTCCGTAACGTGGCGCGGGCGTACCATACACGTTGTCGGCTTAGACTTTGACGAACAAGACGAAAACCTGCAAAACCTGTTGGCGCAAGTGCGGCAAGGCCGTCTGAAACGCCTCGAAGCCATCGCCGCCAAGCTCGAAAAGAAAGGCATCGGCGGCGCATACGACGGCGCGCTTGCGCTGGCGGCAAACAAAGAAATGGTCAGCCGCACCCACATCGCCGAGTTCCTCATCAAAAACGGATACGTCAAAAACAAGCAGCAGGCGTTCATCAAATACTTGGGCGACGGCAAATCCTGCGCCGTCCGACACGAATGGGCGACGCTGGAAGACTGCGTTTCCGCCGTCAACGGCGCGGGCGGGTTGGCGGTCATCGCCCATCCGATGCGCTACGATTTGTCCGCCACCGCCAAGCGCAATCTGTTTGAAGAATTTAAAAACCTCGGCGGCGCAGGCATCGAAGTCCACAGCGGCAACTGCTGCAAAAACGACCGCCTCAACTACGCGCTTTTGGCAGAACGTTTCGGTATGCTCGCCAGCGCGGGCAGCGACTTCCACCGTTTAAACGACTTCAGCGGCGGCATCCTCGGCGCGTGTCCCGAGCTGCCGGAAAACTGCAGGCCGGTGTGGGCGCATTTTTCCCGACATTGAATGCAGATAAAAATGCCGTCTGAAAACTTTTCAGACGGCATTTTTTGCGGTTTAAACGTTGTCGTACAGTTTTCGGACGGTTTTACCGATGGCGGCAATGCCTTTTTCCAGCGTTTGAGCGTCCTGCGCGATGCTCATGCGGATGCACTCGCCCGCGTGCGGGTAATCCTGTGTGTCGATGCCGACGAAGAAATGCTCGCTCGGAATAATCAGCGTGCCTTCGGCTTTGAGCATTTCGTACAGGGTTTGCGAAGAAACGGGTAGGTTTTCAAACCAGAGCCACAGGAAAATCGCGCCTTCGGGTTTGTGGATTTTCATCGGGTACGCGCCCAGCTCCCGCTTGAGCAGCGAGACGGCGGTTTGCGCCTGATTGCGGTAAAACGGCCGGATGACTTGGTCGGCAAGCCGTTTCATCTCGCCGCTTTCCAGTAGCGGGGCGGCGATGGCCGCGCCGAAGCGCGTGGGGGCAAGGTTCACAATCGCGTTCAGGCTGCTGACGGCTTTGACGACTTCGGGCGCGGCGACGATGATGCCGGTGCGAACGCCCGGCAGGCCGACTTTGGAAAGGCTGAAGCAGAGGATAATGTTTTCGTGCCAATTCAGCGTTACGTCGCTGTAAATGATGTTGGGGAACGGCATTCCGTAGGCGTTGTCGATAATTAGCGGAATGCCGTGTTCACGCGCCAAAGCGTCCAAACGCGCCATTTCGCCGTCGGTCAACACATTGCCGGTCGGGTTGGTCGGGCGCGAACAGCAAATCGCGCCGATTTTGCCCGCTTTGAGTTCGGGCAGGTTTTCCAGTGCGTCAAAGTCCACGCGGTATTTGAAGAAGCCTGCTTCGCCTTCGTGTTCGACGTTTTCGATTTTGGGTTTGACGGAAACGAAGTGCTGCCCTTCGACATGCACGTCGGCATAGCCGATGTATTCGGGCGCGAGCGGCAACAAAATGGCTTTTTCTGCGGATGTGCCGTCTGAAAGGTTGAATTTGCCGCCGAAGAGGTTGAACAAATAGAAAAACGCGTTTTGCGAACCGTTGGTCAGTGCGATATTGCCGGCGGTCAGGTTCCAGCCGTATTCGCGGTTGAGGAAGGCGGCCAGCGCGTCAATCAGCGCGGCATCGCCTTGGGGATTGGAGTAGTTGCCGATGTTCTCGACGGCGTGTTCTGCCGCCAGTTTGGAAAATACGTTGGCGAACACGGCATTGACTTCGGCGATTCGCGCCGGGTTGCCGCCGCCGAGCATATTGACGGGCTTGTCGCTTTTGAGCGCGTCGCCGAGGTCGTCCATCAGTTGCAGGATGCCGCTGTGTTGCGTGAATTTTTCGCCGAATGCCGAAAACTGCATATCAAACTCCGTGTGTGTGTGTCAGGCAGGTTGGTTTGTACGTTATGCCGTCTGAAGGTTCAGACGGCATTTTTTCTGTGTGTTTCTCGTACCCAAAGCAGGTCGCAGATGCCGCCGGTCGGGGCAAAGCCGGTCGGGGCGTTGACGAGCAGGTCGCGGATTGCCTGCTGGTCGTAACGGTCGCAGGCGGTACGCAGGCGGTTGAGGATGGGCAAAAGCTCGTGCCACGGCAGCATTGCCTCGTCAGCCGTCATAATGCGCGGATGGGCGGTTTGGCGCACGTTGTCGCCGATGAGCAGCTCTTCGTAGAGTTTTTCGCCGGGACGCAGTCCGGTAATGAGGATTTCGATGTCGCCGTCGGGTTGTTCGGGCGTTTTGGGTTTGAGTCCGCTCAGGGTAATCATTTGGCGGGCAAGGTCGATGATTTTGACGGATTCGCCCATATCGAGGACGAACACGTCGCCGCCTTTGCCCATCGCTCCGGCTTGGATAACCAGTTGCGCCGCTTCGGGTATGGTCATGAAATAGCGCGTGATTTCCGGGTGGGTCAGGGTGAGCGGGCCGCCTTGGGCAATCTGTTTTTCAAACAGCGGGACGACGGAGCCGGACGAACCTAAAACATTGCCGAAACGCACCATACTGAAGCGGGTTTGCTGTCCGGGTTCGGCGGCGAGCGCCTGAAGGCAGAGTTCCGCCATACGTTTGCCCGCGCCCATCGTGTTGGTGGGGCGGACGGCTTTGTCGGTGGAGATGAGGACGAAGGTTTTTACGCCCGAAGCCGTGGCGGCAAGCGCGCATTCGAGTGTGCCGAAGATGTTGTTGCGTATGCCCTCGGCGGTGTTGAATTCGACCATGGGGACATGTTTGTAGGCGGCGGCGTGGTAAACGGTGGATACCCGGCAGGCGGTCATAATGCGCGCGAGCAGCGTGCGGTTTTGCACCGAGCCCAAGAAGGGCAGGATTTCGGTATCGGTATCGTTTCGGGCGCAGTATTCGCGCAATTCTTTTTCGACGGCGTACAGGGCGAATTCGGACAACTCGAACAGCAGCAGCTTTTCGGGGCGGCGGCGGATAATCTGGCGGCAGAGTTCCGAACCGATAGAACCGCCGGCGCCGGTTACCATCACGGTTTTGCCGGCAATGTCGGCATTCATCAGGCGGTCGTCGGGCGTGACGGGGTCGCGTCCGAGCAGGTCGGATACGGAGATTTTTTTGAGCGTGCCGATGCTGAGTTTGCCGTCCATCAGGTCTTTGATGCCGGGGATGGTCAGCACTTCGCAGGGATAGGCTTCCAGTTTTTTGATGATGGATCGGCGTTGCGCCTGGGTCGCGCCGGGGATGGCGAGCAGGATTTTTTTCACGCCGCAGCGTCCGATGAGGTCGGCGATGTCGTCGGGACGGTAAACGGCAAGGCCGCAGATGACGGTGCGCCACAGTTTGGGGTCGTCGTCCACAAAGGCGGCGGCGGAATATTCGCGCATTTGTTTGACGGCCTCGAGAAGCTGCCTGCCCGAACGCCCCGCGCCGTAAATAATGACGGGGATCATCTGTTTTTTGGGGTGTTCGGACAACAGTCCGCGCAAAACCATACGCGAGCCGGTCACGGAAACAAACAGCAGTAAGAAATAGACAATCGGCAGGGCGAGGCGCAGTCTTTCTTCAAAAATCAATGTGTTGAGGAAGAACAATACGGCGGAGGCGAGGCTGCCTGCCAGTGCGGTGGTGAGGATGCGGAAGCTGACGAAGCGTGTAACGGCGCGGTAAAGCCCCATTCGGATAAATAATGTGATGGTCAGTAAGGCAGTCAGCAAAAAAGACTGCCAGTTGGCAAAATCGAACCATTCGTCCGAGTAGTCGGCCTTCAGGCTTTGGGTGAACCAAAAGGCAATGAAAATCATCAGAAAATCGTGTATGAGGAAACAGATTTTCTTGATGTTGCGCGGCAGGGCGATCAGGGTTTCCAGATTCATATCGTGGGGCGGTATGTGTTTTCAGGCGGCGTATGCCGTCTGAAGGGTTATCGTGCGGCTTCGGTCAAGACGGCTTCGATGTGTTTTTTGCAAAACGCGATTTCGCCGTCGGTCAGCGTCGGATGCACCAAGAACATCAGGCCGGTATCGCCCAGCTCGACGGCGTTTTTCAAACGCTCTTTCGGCCGCCACGGCGTGTTGTCGAAGGCTTTTTCCAAATACACTTCGGAGCAGCTTCCCTGATAGCAGGGGACTTTGCGCGCGTTCAGTTCGCTGACGATGCGGTCGCGCGTCCAGCCGTCTTTCAGGTGTTCGGGTTTGACGAAGGCGTAGAACTTATATTGCGCGTGTCCGATGTAGTCGGCGACTTCAACCAAGCGGATACTTTTGAATTTGCCCAGGCTTTCCGCCAGCTTGGCGGCGTTTTCTCGGCGGCGCGCCGTCCATTCGGGCAGGCGTTTGAGCTGGATGCGGCCGATGACCGCCTGCATTTCCATCATACGCCAGTTGGTGCCGAAACTTTCGTGCAGCCAGCGGAAACCGGGTGCGTGTTGGCGGCAGTACACGGCATCGTAGCTTTTGCCGTGGTCTTTGTACGACCACATTTTTTCCCACAGGGTTTTGTCGTTGGTCGTAACCATACCGCCCTCGCCGCCGGTGGTCATGATTTTGTCTTGGCAGAACGACCACGCGCCGACGTGTCCGATGCTGCCGACGGATTTGCCTTTGTATTTCGCGCCGTGCGCTTGGGCGCAATCTTCGATCACCCAAAGATTATGTTCTTTTGCCAAAGCCATAATGCCGTCCATTTCGGCGGGCATACCGGCAAGGTGGACGACGATGACGGCTTTGGTATTCGGGGTCAGCACAGCCTTGACGGTTTCCGCGCTGATGTTTTGGCTGTTCAAATCCACATCGGCAAACACCGGATTTGCGCCCGCGTTCACAATGCAGGACGCGGAAGCCAAGAAAGTGCGCGAGGTAACGATGACATCGTCGCCCGCGCCTATGCCGATTGCTTTGAGCGCGGCATCGAGTGCCAGCGTGCCGTTGGCAAGGGCGACGGCGTATTGCGTACCGGCGAAGGCGGCAAATTCTTTTTCAAATTCGCGGCATTCGTTTCCCGTCCAGTAATTGACTTTGTTGGACAGCAGGACTTTGGAAACGGCATCGGCTTCTTCTTGGGTGAAGCAGGGCCACGGGGAAAGGGAAGTGTTCAACATGATGGTTTGTCCGTCGGTTTTCAGACGGCATTTCCGACCCTATGCCGTCTGAAGGGGGCGTGTTCCGAAGAATCGGGCGCGCGCCGCAGGTGTTGTCAAAATCGGTCTGTACGGGGGTGTATTTTAATCGCTTATGCTGTCGAGGTCTCGGGGTTTTTGCGCGGCAGCGGCTTTGCCGGGTTGCCCGCGACGGTTATACCGTCTGAAACGTCGCGCACGACGACTGCGCCCGCTCCAATGGTTGCGCGGCTGCCGATACGGATTTGCTGGCGGCTGCACGCGCCCGTGCCTATCCAGCTTTCTTCGCCGATACGCGTGTTGCCCGACAGGTGCGCGCCCGGGCTGATGTGGACGAAAGCGTCAAGCAGGCAGTCGTGATCGACGGTGGCGGCAGTGTTCACAATCACGCCGTCTTTCAATACGCTGCCGGCCTGTACGACTGCCTGAGCCATCACGACGCTGCCTTGTCCGATTGTTGCAGAAGGCGAGACGGTCGCGTCGGGATGAACCAGAACGGGCAGGGCGAAGCCGAGCGCGGCGGCTTTTTCGGCGATTTGGCGGCGGATGCGGTTGTTGCCGACGGCGACGGCGATGTCGAATTGTTCGGGCGATAAACCGTTTTCAAGCAGCAGCGTCGTGCCGATGACGGGAAAGCCGTCGATACTGCCTTGTGCGCGGTCGTCCAGAAAAACGATTTCGCCGTATGTGCCGAGTGCGGCGGCAAGGTCGGCAACGACTTTGCCGTGTCCGCCCGCGCCGACGACGGCAAGTTTGCGTTTTCCTGTGAAAGGGGGCATGGTGGCTTCGCCCTGTGCGGAAATCCCTTCTTTAATCAAGACTTTTCTGACTGTCAAAAACAGGATTTTCATATCCAGCCAAAAACTGTAATGGTCGATATACCAAACATCGCAGGCGAATTTTTCGTCCCACGAAAGCGCGTTGCGCCCGTTGACCTGCGCCCAGCCGGTAATGCCGGGTTTCATTTCGTGGCGGCGGTTTTGAAATTCGTCGTACAGCGGCAGATATTGCATCAGCAGCGGGCGCGGGCCGACCAGGCTCATCTCGCCTTTTAAGACATTCCACAGTTCGGGCAGTTCGTCCAAGCTGGCGGCACGCAGTTTTTTGCCGAAATCGGTCAGGCGTTCGCTGTCGGGCAGCGGAATGCCGTCTGAATCAAGCGCATCGCGCATAGAGCGGAATTTAATCATTTTAAACGGCTTGCCGTCCTTGCCCGGCCGCTCTTGGATGAAGAATACGGGCGAACCCAGATTCTTGCGGATGAGGTACGCCAAAATCAGGAAAACGGGTGAGAGGACAATCAGCCCCGATGCGGAGGCGGCAATGTCGAACAGGCGTTTGAAAAATTTATTCATCAGCTAATCTTTCAATCAGGTTGACGATTTTTTGATAGGCAACGTCGCGCCTGAAGCGGCGGACGATTTCGTCGGACTGAACGGGGTCGTTTTTGCGTTTCAAAATATTTTTGGCGGCTTGAACGAAACCGTCCACGTCGCCGGAACGGTAGTTTTCATGCGGCAGCAGATTCATGAGGTCGAGGACTTCGGCATTGGTCTGGCTGTTCAGCACGGGTTTTTGCAAAGCCATATAGTCGGAGAGTTTGTTGGTAACCGACTGCATGGCGTGGCTATGGATGGCGTTGACGGCAATGTCGCAGCCTTTGGCAATCGACATCATTTCAGAATAGGGTAAATAACCGTAAAACTTGATGGCGCGATTTTCATATTGTTTGAGTTTCTCCAAATCGGGTCCTCCGCCCATAATGTGCAATTCGACGTTTTCGCCGTCGTCTAAAAGTTTCCGAACACCTTTGCACACGGTTTCCACGTCATAGCTGTAACTGAGCGTGCCCAAGTAGAAAAGGCGGACGGTTTTGGAGCGGAATCGCGGGGGGGGGGGGCGATGGCGGCAAAATCCGTACCGATATAGACGGCTTCGCCGGGTACGTTCGGATTGGCTTCTTTGGCGCGGTCGAGATAAGTCTGCGATACGGCAACCAGCGCGTCGGCGCAGCGGTAGGCACGGTTGGCGCGTGAAGCAAAGGGCAGCAGCTTGTGCGGTACTTTTTTCAAAAACGGTACGACCGAGGAGAAAGACTCCGGCCATACGTCCTGTACATCGACAATCAGTTTGTAGCCCAAACGCGCTTTGTGTTTGCCCAACAGCAGGTTGGTGGCAATCAGCGGATAGGCGGAATAGACGATGTCTTGTTCGCCCGGCCGGCAGTTTTTCAGCCATTGCTCAAAATTTTTGACGAAGCGGTAATGACTGGCAACACGTTCTAAAGACACGTTTTTGCCGTAGCCGCTTTCTTCCAACAGCATGACTTTCAGACGGCCTTGCGAGGCGGCCTCGGCATCTTCGGGCCGTCTGAAGGATTTGTCGTAGTGGCGGAAACGGCTGGTAATCAGCAACACGTCGTGCGATTGCGACAACAGTTCTGCCAGATACCAAAAGCGGTTGAAATACGGTTCGGACGGCAGCGAGCAGTAGGGGGCGACTATGGTGATGTTCATCGGCGGCTTTCAGACGGCATTACATGGTATAGGCGGCCATGGTGGTACGGTAGATTTCGTCGTCGGAACAGAGTGCGGCGACGTGTGCGTGCAGCCTTTTGCCCATTGCTTCGCGCAACAGCGGCTGTCTGACGAGCGTGTCTACGGCTTCGATAAATGCTTCTTCGTCGCCGAAGGGGATGCAGTAACCCGTTTCCCCGTTGACGACCATTTCGGAAATGCCCGCCATATCGTAGGTAACGACGGGCGTGTCGTAAAGTCCGGCTTCCAAGATGTTGTTGCCGACACCTGCGCCGTGGTCGCCCACGCAATGCGGCGTGTTCACCAAAATGTCGATTTCTTTGAAGTAGCCGGTCAAATCGCGTATGCCGCCGAGGAAGGTAACTTTGTCTTCAATGCCCAGACGTTCCGCCTGCATTTTTAAATTGTCCATTTCTTCTCCTATGCCCGCTATGTTGAGGCGGACGGGCATACCGCGGTCAACCATTTCCTTCAAAATATCCAGCATCAGATGCACGGCGCGGACGGTGTCCAAACGGGAAAGCGTGCCGAGTACGGCGCATTCTTTTTCGGTTTTCCGGAAATGAAATTCCGGGGGGGGGGGAGTGCGTTGTAGGCGTAGGCAATCCGGCCGGCGGGGAAGCCGTGGCGGATGAGTTTTTCGCGCTCGTGTTTGCAGTTGCCGATGATGTACACGCCCAGCTTGTCGAAGAGTTTGGCGATTTTGGGGTAGGTTGCCGCGTCCAAACCGTGCGAGTGGTAGATGATTTTGGTTTTCGGCGAAACGATTTTGGCGGCAAGGGCGCAGGCTGGAACAACGCGCGCCATTTGGCAGTCGATGATGTCGGGTTGTTCGCGGCGCAGCATCCGGGCGTAGGCAAAGGTGCTTTTGAGGTAGCCGGCAAGCCCGCCCCGGTAAAAATCAACCGGCTGCCAACGGATGCCCGATGCTTGCGCCTCTCCGACAAAAGGCCCGTCTGAAGAAGCAAGGATGATGTCGTGCCCGCGCCGTTTGAGCAGCCGCCCGAGGCGGACGGTGGCGGTTTCCGTGCCGCCCAAGCCCGACATAGAAGTGGTCAGGATGATTTTCATAATGGAAAACCTTGTTTTTTCAAATAATGAAACAGTTTGTGCAAATCTTTCCGGTGGCGCAGGATGCAGCCTGCCAGATATACCGCCCATACGCCGGCAAACAGGGGGTAGTTTGCCGGTGTGCCGAAGCAGGTGTAGGCCGCCGAGGAGGTCAGGCAGAGCAATGTGTGCGTATAAAGCGGCAGGCGTTTGAGCGGCTGCCACAGGCGACAGGAGCTTTCTGTCTTGAAAACAAAAAACAACCAGAATGAGGCGGCACAGGCAACCGCCGCGCCGCGCGCGCCGCCGGACGGTACGGCAAGCCCCAGCAGCAGCAGGTTTGCCGCCAGTGCGCCCAAGGTGGCGAGCGCGATCGGGCGCGTTTTGCGGACGACGTTCAAACCGATGCCGCTGATTTCCGCCAGCGTGCAAAACAGCGGCGGCAGCATACACGATACGACGATAAACCGGACGGCGGCGTAGTTTTCCGGCAGCAGGAGGGAGGCGAGGGGCGAGAAAATGCCGGTCAGGCAGAGGGCGGAGGCAAGCAGGGCGGCGGCGGATTCTGCCGTTGCTGAGAGGCGGGCGGGCGGGGCGTTTTCTTCGATTGCGCGGAAAATATACGGTGTCCAAACCGTTGAAAAGATGCTTTGGAACAATAATGCCGCCCCGCCGAACGAAATTCCCATCGAATAAACGCCGAGCTGTTCCAGGCCGGCATATTTTTTCAGGAACAAACGGTCGGCGGATGCCAGCCCCCAATAGGCGATGCTGCTCAGTGCGATCGGTATGCCGTAGCGCAGCCCCCGGTGCAGGACGGGGCGCGAAAACGGCGCGCGCCGGACGGCCTTCAGACGGCATCGGTTTTGAAACAGCAAAAAGGCGGCGGCGGCAAGGTTTGCCAGCGCGTAAACGGCGGTCAGGACGGCGGTGTTCGCCGGAAAGTGCAGCAGCCCGACCGTCAGCGGCAATAGCAGCAGCAGGGCGAGCTTGGGCACGAGTTGCGCTGACGAAAAGGCAAGGGCGCGCCCTTCCATACGCAAAACCAGTAAGAGAAAGCGGATGGGCAGGAAGCTCAGTTCAAACAGCACCAGCCCGATGCCGGCGGCGGCATCGTCGAGCGAAAACAGGATTTCAGACGGCAGGGACGGGCGGGAAAGCAGCAGGGCGGCTATCGCGGCGGCAGACAGCAGCGGCGGCAGGAACAGGGTTTTGAACAAAATGTCTTTGTCGGCGGCGGCATAGTATTCGCGGACGTATGCCTGATCCAGCCCGAGGCACAATACCGACACAGTCAGTCCCGCCGCCGTCTGCATCAGCACGATGCGCCCGATGTCGTCGGCGGGGAAATACCACGACAGCAGCGGCAGGATGATGACGGCTAAAACCGCGCTGCCGATCGAGCCTGCCGCGTAGCCGAGGATTTCTTTTGTGTCCATTTTTGATGTCCGGGCGGCGGCGTGATGCCGCCGGTGCCGTCTGAAGCCTTTTTTGATCGGAATTTGACGGCGTTATTATATAGTGAAACGGCGGCAAACCCTTTAAAAGGCGTTGCCGTTTTTCCGGAACACGGTTTTGACGTCGTGTCCGAGGATTTCGGTGGAAACGGGTGTCCATAAGGGCGGTGCGGAAAGGGCGGCGCGGTTTTCGGGCAGGGAAAACAGGTCTTTGCCGCTGCCGAGGATTTTGGGCGAACGGTACAGCACGATTTCGTCCGCCAAATCTTCTGCCAAAAAGGCGGATGTGAGTTTCGCGCCGGCTTCCACCATTACTTCGCCGTATCCTTCGTCGGCAAGGAGGCGCATCAGGCGGTGCAGGTCGATTTTGCCGTCTGCCGTTTCAGACGGCATCAGGATGCGGACGTGGGCGTGTTTGCGATAGGGGGAAAGTCTGCCTTCGTCGCGCTCTAAAGTGGCAATTAAAGTGGGCGATTGTCCGTCTGTTAAGAGATGGCTGTTCTGGGGCAGGCGCAGGCGGCTGTCCAAAACGATGCGTGCGGGTTGGCGCAGCGTGGCGAAGGTGCGGACGTTGAGCCGGGGATTGTCCGCCAACACCGTGCCGATGCCGGTCAGCACCGCGCAGCTTTCGGCGCGCAAAACCTGTACGTCGGCGCGTGCTTCTTCGCCGGTAATCCAAAAACTGCTGCCGTCTGAAAGGGCGGTTTTGCCGTCTAATGAAACGGCGCATTTGAGGCGGACAAAGGGGCGGCGGCGTTCGATGCGCGATAAAAATCCCCGGTTGAGTTCCCTTGCTTCGCTTTCGAGCAGCCCGCATTCCGTCTTGATGCCAGCTGCTTCGAGCAGGGCGAGCCCTTTGCCTGCAACCAGCGGGTTGGGGTCGCGCATGGCGGCGACGACGCGGGACACGCCCGCCCGCACCAGTGCTTCGGCGCAGGGCGGGGTGCGCCCGTAATGGCTGCACGGTTCGAGGGTAACAAAGGCGGTCGCGCCTTTTGCCATTTCGCCCGCCTGACGCAGGGCGTGGACTTCGGCGTGCGGTTCGCCCGCTTTGACGTGGAAGCCCTGTCCGACAACTTGACCGCCTTGTGCGATGACGCAGCCGACGCGCGGATTGGGCGAAGTGGAAAAACGCCCCAAAGCGGCAAGTTTGAGGGCGTTTTGCATCATAGAAATATCTGTTTCGGAAAACATCGGGATACCGTATCAGTATGGGTTGGGGGAATCAGGTTTTGCCGCCTGTTTTGACGGCTTGCGCCAGCCACGAGGCGAAATGTTCCGGGCTGTCGAAGCGTTTGTGCAGGGCGGCGAAGCGTATGGCGGCTTCCGTGCTTTGCCCGGACAGCTCTTCCAGCACGATTTCAACAAGTTCGGCAGAGGATATGTCGCGCAAACCCGAAGCATACAGCCTGAGTTCCGTGAGGCGGGCGGTTTCGCCGGCGATCTGGCGCGGGTCTGCACATTTTTGCGCGGCGGCGGTCAAATCGGCGCAAAGCCTGCCGCTGTCGAAAGGGCGGCGTTTTTTGTCATGGCCGGCGATCGAGGGCATTTTGAGTTCGGCGGTTTCGAGCGTGCCGAAGCGTTTGCCGCAGCTGGGGCAGTATCGGCGGCGGCGCACGGCGTTGCGTTCTTCCATCAGGCGCGAATCGGCAACGCGGGTGTCGGGGTGGGCGCAAAACGGGCATTTCATCGGGTTCGTCCTCCTATGCCGTCTGAAGTTCAGACGGCGACGCCGGCGGCGCGCGCGGTTTCCAAACCTTCTTCGACACTCATATAAACGGGGTGCCGGGGTCGGTCGTTCAAAATAATTTTGCCTTCGCGGAACATCACCAGTTCGTCAACGGCAAGTTGCGCCCACGTTTCATCGCGCGTCAGCGGCAGGGTGGCGATAACGGCGACGCGGTCGGACGGCGTGGTTACTTCGGCAAAATCGACCATTACGTCGTCGTCGAGCAGGCGCGCCTTGCCGAACGGGGCTTGGCGGACGATGTAGTGCAGCAGTGTGCTGGCGTGGGCAAACAGGGAAATGCCGTCTGAAAGCATAAAGTTAAACAGCCCGAACTTGCGGATTTCGTGCGTCAGCCCCGCAATCGCGCCAAACAGGGTTTCGTCGTCGGGACGGGCGGCAAAGCGGGTGCGGAGGCGGTTGAGGATGTGGCAGAACGCGCGTTCGGAATCGGTTGTGCCGACGGGGTGGAAAAATTCGCCCTGTTCGGGAAAGAAGTCGACCAAATGCCCGTTGTGGGCAAACAGCCAGTAGCCGCCCCACATTTCGCGCATAAAGGGATGGGTGTTCGCCAGCGAGGTTTGTCCTTGCGATGCTTTGCGGATATGTGCGATGACGTTTTCCGATTTGATTTGGTAGGCACGCACGAGGTCGGCGACGGGGGAATTTGCGCTCGGCTTGTCGTCGTGGAACAGGCGCACGCCTTTGCCTTCGAAAAAGCCGATGCCGAAACCGTCGGCGTGATGGTCGGTAATGCCGCCCCTGCGGCGGAAGCCTTCAAAGGAAAACATAATATCGGTCGGCGTATTGCAGTTCATACCCAGCAGTTGACACATAGTTTGTCCAAATGATTCAGATGGTCGCAAGTATTCGGATTATACCCCGAACTGAAAATGCCGTCTGAAATACGGCTTGTCCCCATTGTTCACGCGAAAACGGAAAACAAAGGCGGAAACTTAAAATTCCGCCATTTCCGTTCAGGCGGGAATCCGGTCTGTCCGGTTCCGGTTGTTTTTCGTTCCGTAACTTTTGAGCCGTCATTCCCGCGCAGGCGGGAATCTAGAATTTCAATGCCTCAAGAATTTATCGGAAAAAACTCAAACCTCACCGCCGTCATTCCCACGAAAGTGGGAATCTAGAAATGAAAAGCAACAGGAATTTATCGGAAATGACCGAAACCGAACGGACCGGATGCCCGCTTTTGCGGAGAATGATGATGGAAAGTCATCATCGTGCGTCAAACCCGCGCGGCGACACCGGCAAAGCCGATGCCGTCTGAACGCTTCAGACGGCATCGGTACGGCTAATCAGAGATACGGTTGCAGGGTGCGGCGGAGGATGTCCGTGTCAGTAATTTCGGTGATGACGGCTTCGCCCAGACGGTTCAACCCGATAAAGCGCATCACGCCGCCGCTGACTTTTTTATCGTGGCTCATATGTTCGAGCCATTTTTCGAATGGGAACACGGGCGGTGCGGACGGCAGTCCGGCGGCTTCAAACAGGGCGGCAAGCCGTGCGGTATCTGCGGCGGAGATGTTGCCCAGTTGTTCGGACAAACGCCCGGCTAAAACGCAGCCGGCGGCGACGGCCTCGCCGTGCAGCCATACGCCGTAACCCATTTCCGCTTCGACGGCGTGTCCGAAAGTGTGTCCGAGGTTGAGCCATGCGCGTATGCCCTGTTCGGTTTCGTCTTGGGCGACGATGTCTGCTTTCATCTGACAGCAGCGGTACACGGCTTGGGTGAGGGGCGCGCATTCGAGTGCCATCAGTTCGGGCATATGCTGTTCCAGCCATTCAAAAAAACCGATGTCGCCGAGCGCGCCGTATTTGATGACTTCCGCCATACCGGCGGACAATTCGCGGACGGGCAGGGTATTCAGTGTGTCCAAGTCGGCAAGCACCGCCTGCGGCTGGTAAAACGCGCCGATCATATTTTTGCCGAGCGGGTGGTTGATGGCGGTTTTGCCGCCGACGGAGGAATCGACCTGGCTTAATAAAGTAGTGGGAATTTGAACAAATGGCGCTCCGCGTTGATAAGTAGCCGCCGCAAAACCCGTCATATCGCCGATTACGCCGCCGCCCAGCGCGATTAATGTGGTTTTACGTTCGGCGCGGTGTTGCATCAGCCCGTCAAAAATAAGGTTGAGCGTCTGCCAGTTTTTGTACGCCTCGCCGTCGGGCAGGATGATGCTGAAATGGGACACGCCTGCCGCGTCCAATGCCGTCTGAAGCGTGTGGAGATAAAGCGGTGCGACGGTTTCGTTGGTGATGATGGCGGCGCGTTTGCCCAAATGCGGTTTGAGCAGGCTTCCTGCCTGCGGCAGCAGCCCGTTGCCGATAAAGATGGGGTAGCTGTGGGACGGGGTGTGTACGGTCAGTGTTTTCATTATTGTTCCTTATGGTTTGAACCGCCGTCCGGCCGGAGGGCGGACGCGGCCCGGTGTTTGGGGGGAGGAGGCACATATGCCGGTTTATCGGGACAAGAGTTTGAGCAGGGTTTGCACGGTTTGCCGGCAGTTTGCCGATTCTACGGTAAAGTCGGCGGTTTGGCGGTAAACGGGGTCGCGCGCGGCGTAGAGTTCGCGCAATTTCCCCAAAGGATCGGCAACTTGCAGCAAAGGGCGGCTGTTGTCGCAGCGCGTGCGTTCGAGCAGGGTTTCGGGTGGGGCGTGCAGATAGACGACCGTGCCGCTTTTGCGGATAAGGGCGCGGTTTTCTTCTTTTAACACCGCGCCGCCGCCGGTGGACAGGACGATATGCGGCAGGACAATCAGTTTTTTGAGTATGGCGGTTTCGCGCGAACGGAATCCTTGTTCGCCTTCCATTTCAAATATGGTGGGGATGGGAACGCCGGCGGCTGCGGCGATTTCGTGATCGCTGTCGTAAAAACGGTAATCCAGCCGCTGCGCCATTTGCCGGCCCAACGTGGTTTTGCCCGCGCCCATCAGTCCGATGAGGATGAGTTTGTCGTTAAAGTTTTTCATCACAATTCCTTAATGTTTGACACCCCGCCTTTCGGGGCGGCAGGGTTCGGGCTTGTCGGGTTACGGCGGGATTTTATACGAAATCGGCAGGGCGGCGGTATGTTTGGAAAAATAACCCGACCATCCCGAACCTTTCTGCTTTTAAGGAAAAATAAAAGAAATCAGGGAGGTTTTTTATTTCAGGCTGTGTTTTGACAATCCGTTGATTTCACTTATTTGTCAGGAAAAGGCAATTATCTTTGCTTAGGCAAACAATTATCCGATTGAATATATTGAAGATAATATGTTTATCAATACTATAGTGGATTAACAAAAACCAGTACGGCGTTGCCTCGCCTTAGCTCAAAGAGAACGATTCTCTAAGGTGCTGAAGCACCAAGTGAATCGGTTCCGTACTATTTGTACTGTCTGCGGCTTCGTCGCCTTGTCCTGATTTTTGTTAATCCACTATAAAGACCGTTGGGCATCTGCAGCCGTCATTCCCGCGAAAGCGGGAATCTAGAATTTCAATGCGGCAAGAATTTATCGGAAAAAACCGAAGTTTAAAGACCTAGATTCCCGCCTGCGCAGGAATGACGGGGTTTTAAGTTGCCGTTTCGGGTTGCTGTTTTTTGTGGAAATGACGAGGCTTTGGATTGCGAGGATTTATCCCTTCCGCCGTCATTCCCACAAAAGTGGGAATCTAGAAATGAAAAGCAACAGGAATTTATCGGAAATGACCGAAACTGAACGGACTGGATTTCCGCTTTCGCGGGAATGACGGCTCAAAAGTTACGAGACGAAAAACAAGCGAAACCAGACAAGTTGGATTCCTGCCTGCGCGGGAATGACGGCATTTCGGTCGCGGCAAAAAGCATAAAGAAAGGGCATATGCCGTAAAACATATGCCCTTATCTGGCCGCATTAATAGCGCAGGCTGTTGCCGGCCGTATCCATAATCCTTGGGGTAATGAAAATCAGCAGCTCGCGGCGGTTGGTGCTTTTCCCGCGTGTTTTAAAGAGGTTGCCGATAACGGGGATGTCGCCCAACAGGGGGACTTTGGTCAGCGTATTGCCGTTCTCTTCTTCATAAATGCCGCCTACAATCAAAGTGCCGCCGTTTTCAACCATAGCCTGCGTATTCAGGTTTTTGGTTTGGATACACTTGGTCGTCTCATCTTTTACGGTACAGTCGACAGGCGTGTCTTTATTGATTTTGACGGTCATAATGATTTGCCCGTCGGGCGTGATGTTCGGCGTAACGGTCAGCCCCAAGACGGCTTTTTTGAAGGTTGTGGTTGTGCTGCTGCTGCTGCCCGAACTTGAAGTGTCTTGGTAGGGGATTTCTGTACCGGATTCGATTTTGGCCTCTTTGCGGTTTTGGGTCAGCACGCGCGGATTGGCAAGCGTTTTGGTTTTTGAAAGCGACTCGGATGCGGACAATTCCAAATTCAACGCGCCGGAGGAAATCGCGCGCACCAGCGAAATGCTGTTTGCGGCAGCGGCAACCGGCAGGTTGATGCTGGTTTGGGCAGACCATTTGCCGTCGCCGCCTTCAAAACCCGAGTTCACACCCCAGCCGAATGCGCGGTCTGCATCTTTCAGTTTTTTCTTGCCTGTCGCACCGAACTTAACGCCCAAATCGCGCGAGAAGCCGTCTGCCGCCTCGACGATGCGCGCCTCAATCATTACTTATTGCGCGGGCACGTCCAATTCGTCAATCAGTTTGCGGAATTTTTCGATGACGCTGCGGGTATCGGTAACAATCAGGGTGTTGGTGGCGGGATCGATCAGCACGCTGCCCCTGCCGCTGATAAGCGTGTTGCGGTTTCCGGTCGTGTCGGCATTGTCCAAACGCAGGATGCTGCGGAATTCTTCCACATTTTTGTATTTCAACTGGAAGTTTTGGGAATACAGCGCGCCCAGATCGGCGATGTCTTTTTCTGCCTGTAAGAAGGCTTTGTCTTTGGCAAGCAGCTCGTCGCGGGGCGCGATGTTGACGATGTTCCCTTGCTGGCGCATATCGAGGTTGCGCGCCTGCATAACCAAATCCAAAGCCTGATCCCAAGGCACATCTTTGAGGGAGAGGGTCATTTTGCCGTTGACGGAGTCGCTGGCAACAATATTCATTCCGGATTCTTTGGCCAAAATCTGCAGGATGGTGCGGACTTCGACATCTTGGAAGTCAAGGGAGATTTTCCGGCCTTTGAAGGTTTTGGGCGCATTGTTCACGCCGCCTGACTCGAGATTTTGTTTTTTCGGCAGGACTTGGAAGGTAAAGTGTCCGGGCGCGGCGGATTTGTTGACGAGTTCCCAGTTGCCGGCTGTTGTGATAATCAGCTGGGTGTCGTTATTGAGGCGTTTCAGCGTAACCTTTTGAACCGGTGTTTTGAAGTCTGCCACATCCAAACTGCGTTGGAGCGCGGTCGGCAGGGTATGGTTTTTCAGCGTAACGATGATGTGGTCGCGCTGTTGGCTGATGTCGGGCTGCCCGGCAAAGCCCAATGCCGCCAATTCGATAATGCCGGCATTTTTGCCGTCTTTGCGGAAATCGATATTGGTTTGTTTTGCCGGTGCCGCCTCCTGTTGTTTTGAAGGGGTAAAGGGTGCGGACACGGATACCACGGATTCGGTAAACGGTGCGGCAGGCTGTTGTTTTACCGTTGCGGCAGGCGCGGCTTTTACGGCGGGGCGGGCGGGGGCGGACACGGTATCGTCCGATTCGTTGATGAGAATCCAAACTTCATTTCCGCGTACTTCGGTATTGTATTGACCCGGTTTGTTCAGATTCAGAACCAGACGCGCACGGCTGCTGTTTTGTGCGGCACTGATTTTGCTCAACAGAGGGTCGGCATACTCGAGTACCTGTTGATTCATGGAAATGCCGGTTTGTTCAAAGTCCAAGGCGATGCGCGCGGGCGACGAAGTGATGAAGCCGGTCGGGTTGACAACCTCTTTGTCAAAGCTGACTTTGACGATTTTCTGTTTGTTGGGCAGGGAGGAAACTTTGATGTCTGTAATGTTTCCCGCCGATGCCGTCTGAAAGGCGGCGGTTGCGACAAACAGGCCGGAAATGATTTTTGTCAGTTTGGTATTCATATGGATTAATCCCCTTCTTAATTTTGTTCTGCGGCGGGTGCTGCCGCTTGTTCGGTGTTTTTGTCGGAAGCGTTCAGAGGCAGTTCCGCCCTGCGGGAAACCCAGTTGCCCGTACCGTCTTCGATTAATTCGTTCAAAACGATGCTGTCGTCGGTAATGCTTTGGATTTTACCGTAGTTTTGCCCCAAATAGTTGCCGATGCCGACCGTGTAGACATAGCCGTCGGCTTCGACGAAGCCGGATACTTTCTGACCGGACTTCACAATGCCGACATAGCGTATGTTTTCCAGGCTGAATTTCTCCAGCGCTTCTTTAATACGCTTGGTATCGGGGGCGTTACCCCCTTTTTTGGCGGCTTCCATCCGGTGGAAATCGAAAGCGTTGGGCCCTGTCGGCTGAGGGGGGCTGTATACCGGCGCGACCGGCAGGGTAGGAGCCTGGAAAGGTATGATTCCTGCTTTGGCTTCTTGCTGTGTCTGAGCCATCCACGCGTTCAGGTCTTCAGAATCTTGGGAACAGGCGGATAGGGCGGCAAGACTGATGAATAAGGCGTAATATTTCATGGTTTCCCTAACATAAGTTATTTTTGTCCGGCATTTTCTGCCGCTTCTGCAGCCTGCTGTTGTGCGGCAAGTTCTTCTATGGATTTTGCCTTATAGGTGGTGGCGATGGCGCTGAGGTTCAGGATGCTGCTTTTGCCGTCCGCCCCTCCTCCGTTTTCGGCAGATTGGGTGATTTTGAGCGATTCAAGGGTAATAATCCGCGAAAGGCTGCCGACATCGCGCGTGAACTGGCTGATTTGATTGTAGTTTCCGGTAATGGAGATGGAATAGGGCAGCCTTTGTATCGGGCCGTCGTCAACGGGCGGCTGCGGTATGACGCTGTCCAGGCGCAGGCCGTTGCTCGAACCTGCCTGGTGAAGCTCTTGAACCAGATTGGGAATTTCGGAATCGGTCGGAAGCTGTTTCAGCATAATGTTGAAGGCGGATCGGATGGCGGCAAGCTCTTCTTTCAGATTGTCCAAACTGGCCGCGTCGATACTTTTCTGTTTGTAGGTGTTTTTCAGTTCGGTTTCTTTTGCTTCATATTCCTCAAGGGATTCCAGCTGGCTTTTGAACAATCCGGCATAACCGCCGCCCAGTATGGCGGCAACGGCCAGCAGGGCGATAAAAAGCCTGGCAGGAAGGTTGAGCAGGTGAAGGTTGTTGAAATCCAAGTTGTTTTTAGATGATTTAGAAGCCATTCAGTTTGCCTCCTGTGCGTTTCCCGAAGCCGGATTCTCTTTGGATTCGGCCGCCTTTACGATGGGTTGTAATGTTGCCTGAAGGGTAAATTCTTGATACGAATTGTTTTTCTTAATGCTTAACAATTCGGGTTGCTTGAATATGCCGGTATTGGGCATCGCCCTCATCATGGCGGCAACGCGGTTGTCGCTGGATGTCCTGCCGTTTAACCGGTAAGAGTCGGCAGTGACGGCATCCAGCGAGGTCAGGTAGGTGCTTTCGGGGACGGCCTCATTCAGGCTGTCGAGGATTTTTGCGGCTTGGAGGCGTTTGAGCTGGAGCTCCTCGATTTTGTTTTTCTTAATCAGGAAGGCATCTTTTTCCTGTTTGAGCTTTTGTATTTCCGACAGCTCGGTATCCAAGTGTGCGATGGAGGTTTCCAGCAGCGTGTTTCTTTCCGACTGGTTATTGATCATATTGTCGATAAACAGGTAGGTTGCCGCAACGGCGGCAACGCCCGTCAGCACGGCGCCGTACATCAGCGTTTTAAACTGCTGCTGTTTGCGCTTGTTCATCTCTTCCCTGTAGGGGAGGAGGTTGATTTTGATTAAATTGTTCATAATTATAATCCCCGTACCGCCAAACCGAATGCCCTGGTCAGTGTCGGCGCGTCAAGTTCGAATTGTTGCTTGTCTGTTTTGAGGTCGTCCGCAAAATAACGCGCGGGATGGACGCATTGTACATCCGCATTGGTTTGCGAGGCGACGGTTTGGGCAATGCCTTCCTGGCGCACCGCTTCCCCCGTCAGCAGGATATGCTTGATGTCGGTCATATCGTCCGCGGTCTGCGTGGTGTAGTAAAACTGCAAGACCCTTTGTATTTCTTGGGTAATCTGCTGGTTGAAATGGTTTGCCACGCTTTCTTGGTAATCGGAGGGTTTTTGCGGGGAGTTGATGATTTCTTCCGCTTTTTCTTCCGTTACCTGATAGGTGCGCTGGATGAGTTGGTTGAGCTGTTCTTCGCTGACGGAGGTTTCCTGTTTGTATAGGATTTTTCCGTCTTGGATGACCAAGGCGTAGGTCTGTGCGGCATATACGCCGAAAATGGCGACTTTTTCGGCTGCAAGCTCGGGGGCGAAACGGTTTATCCACAGCGCGTAGGCGTTGTATTGTCCGAAAATGTCCACATCCAGCGCGGATAATTTCATACCGGCGGCGTTGAATGCGTCAATCAGGGGTTCGATTTCATCCTTTCTCGATGCGACGGCCAAAACAGCTTCGCCGGCGGCCGATTGGGACAAAACCTGATAGTCGTAATTGGCTTCTTCGAGCGATATCGAACTGACTTCGGAGATGGAGGACTCTACGAATCCCTGCAAGTCCAATTCCGCATCTTTGGCCGTATAGGTCAATTGTTCGATGGTTGCCAGATTTTGCGGGACGGATGCGATGATGTTTTTGCACGAAGTACCC
The DNA here is from genome assembly GCF_901482445.1 of Neisseria lactamica. Classification (NCBI taxonomy): domain Bacteria; kingdom Pseudomonadati; phylum Pseudomonadota; class Betaproteobacteria; order Neisseriales; family Neisseriaceae; genus Neisseria; species Neisseria lactamica. Next base: position 2,050,601 of record NZ_LR590477.1, read on the forward strand.
AGTTCGGCATAGGCTTGTTGCAAATATGCGACAAGTTGGTCGTAATTTTGAACTTTATTGCCTTGGACAATATTTTTCGGCAGTTTGACAATAATGTATTTTTCCAATTGGATTTGGTTTAAACTACGTCCCGACAATTGGACTAATTTGATGGAATGCTGGTCGATGTCGACGCCGATTGCCGCGCGGTTATTTAGCCCTGAAGATTTCTTTGGGGGCTTGGCATCTGTTTTTTTAGGGTTTTTCAAGCTGTTAAACAAGCGCATGATGAAGTTCCTACTTTATTTGTACAGTGAGTAACCGTTTCGGTATCCGTAATGGATTTCTTGTTTTTTACACATTGAAACCGTGCTTTGTAGAAATCGGCTGCTATTTTACTTTATTTAATACCGATAATGGTAAATTATCATTCAGCTATGATTAAAAAGATTATAACTACCTGTTTTGGTTTGGTTTTTGGATTGTGTGTATTTGCGGTGGGGCTGCTTGCCATTGCCATTTTGGCAACCTATCCGAAACTGCCTTCCTTGGATTCGTTGCAGCATTACCAGCCTAAAATGCCGCTGACTGTTTATTCGGCAGACGGCAAAATTATCGGCATATATGGGGAGCAGCGGCGCGAATTTACAAAAATCGGCGATTTCCCCGAGGTATTGCGGAATGCGGTTATTGCTGCCGAGGACAAACGGTTTTATCAGCATTGGGGGGTGGACGTTTGGGGCGTTGCCCGCGCTGTTGTCGGCAATATCGTGTCCGGCAGCATGCAGTCTGGTGCGAGTACGATTACGCAGCAGGTGGCGAAGAATTTTTATTTGAGCAGCGAAAAGACGTTTACACGCAAATTCAACGAGGCGCTGCTTGCTTATAAAATCGAGCAGTCCTTAAGTAAGGATAAAATCCTTGAGCTGTATTTCAATCAAATTTATTTGGGTCAGCGCGCTTATGGTTTCGCATCGGCCGCGCAAATTTATTTCAATAAGGATGTCAGGGACTTGACCCTTGCGGAGGCGGCTATGCTCGCAGGCCTGCCCAAAGCTCCGTCCGCCTATAATCCGATTGTCAATCCGGAACGTGCCAAATTGCGCCAGAAGTATATTTTGAACAATATGCTCGAGGAAAAGATGATTACCTTGCAACAGCGCGACCAAGCTTTGAATGAAGAGCTGCATTATGAGCGGTTTGTGCAGAAAATCGACCAGAGTGCTTTATATGTTGCGGAAATGGTACGTCAGGAGCTGTATGAGAAATACGGTGAAGATGCTTATACGCAGGGTTTGAAGGTTTACACGACGGTGCGTACCGATCATCAGAAAGCAGCAACAGAGGCATTGCGTAAAGCGTTGCGGAATTTCGATCGCGGCAGCAGTTATCGTGGTGCGGAAAGCTATATTGATCTGGGCAGGGACGAGGATGCCGAAGAGGCGGTCAGCCAATATCTTTCGGGGCTTTATACCGTCGATAAAATGGTTCCCGCCGTTGTATTGGATGTGACCAAGAAGAAAAATGTCGTCATACAGCTGCCCGGCGGTAAGCGGGTTACGCTTGACAGGCGCGCCTTGGGTTTTGCGGCCCGCGCGGTCGATAATGAAAAAATGGGGGAAGACCGTATCCGCAGGGGCGCGGTTATCCGAGTCAGAAATAACGGAGGGCGTTGGGCGGTGGTTCAAGAGCCGCTCCTGCAAGGTGCTTTGGTTTCGCTGGATGCCAAAACCGGTGCGGTGCGCGCGCTGGTCGGCGGTTATGACTTCCACAGCAAAACATTCAACCGTGCCACCCAAGCTATGCGGCAGCCGGGTTCGACATTTAAGCCGTTTGTTTATTCTGCCGCCTTGTCTAAGGGGATGACCGCGTCCACAATGATCAATGACGCGCCGATTTCCCTGCCGGGTAAAGGGCCGAACGGTTCGGTTTGGACACCTAAAAATTCAGACGGCAGATATTCGGGATATATCACTTTAAGGCAGGCGCTGACGGCTTCCAAAAATATGGTTTCCATCCGTATTTTGATGTCTATCGGTGTCGGTTACGCGCAACAGTATATCCGGCGTTTCGGCTTCAAACCGTCCGAGCTGCCCGTCAGCCTGTCTATGGCTCTGGGTACGGGCGAGACGACGCCGTTGAGGATAGCGGAGGCATACAGTGTGTTTGCAAACGGGGGTTATAGGGTTTCTTCGTACGTCATCGATAAAATTTATGACAGCGAGGGCAGGTTGCGCGCACAAATGCAGCCTTTGGTGGCGGGGCAAAATGCGCCTCAGGCAATCGATCCGCGCAATGCCTATATTATGTATAAGATTATGCAGGATGTCGTCCGTGTCGGTACTGCAAGGGGCGCGTCCGCGCTGGGCAGGTCGGACATTGCCGGTAAAACGGGCACGACCAACGACAATAAAGATGCGTGGTTTGTCGGGTTTAACCCGGATGTGGTTACTGCCGTATATATCGGTTTTGATAAGCCTAAGAGTATGGGGCGTGCCGGCTACGGCGGTACGATTGCCGTGCCGGTTTGGGTGGATTATATGCGTTTTGCGCTGAAAGGCAGGCAGAGCAAGGGGATGAAAATGCCCGATGGCGTAGTCGCCGGCAACGGCGAATACTATATGAAGGAGCATATGGTGACAGACCCCGGTTTGATGCTGGATAACGGCGGTGCCGCACCGCAACCGTCCCGTCGGGTAAAAGAAGATGACGGGGGCGCGGCAGAAGGCGGACGGCAGGAGGCGGATGACGAATCCCGCCAAGATATGCAGGAAACGCCCGTGCTTCCGAGTAATACGGATTTCAAGCGGCAGCAGTTGGATTCTCTGTTTTAAAGGCTGTAAAAATGCCGTCTGAAAGGCTTCAGACGGCATTTGTGGTTCGGGGCGGATAATTTTTCAAATGTTTGCGGCCGGTCAAGCGCGTGAAGGCGCGGTTTCCATATAATAGGGCTGACTTTATGCCGAAGGCGGGGTGCCGGCATCCGTTTCGGCAAACCAGTTTCCGACCGTCCGTCCGACTTCCTCTATCCCCTGCCTTTTCAGGCTGGAAAACAGTTGTACGCCGATATTTTGCCGTTCGGAATAAGGTTTGAGCAGTTTTTTGACTTGGGACAGGGTTTTTATCTGTTCGTTTTTGGATAATTTGTCGGATTTTGACAGCAGGATGTGAACCGGCCTGCCGGTCGTATGGAAAAAGTCCAGCATACGGATGTCGAGTTCTTTCAAAGGATGGCGGGCATCCATAATCAAAACCAGCCCGATAAGCTGTTTCCGATAACGGAGGTAGTCGCCGAGCAGATTGACCCAATGCGAGCGTACCGCTTCGGGGACTTGGGCATAACCGTAGCCGGGCAAATCGACCATAAAGTTGCCGTTCTGCAACTCGAAAAAATTGATATGCTGCGTCCGCCCCGGCGTTTTGGAAACATAGGCAAGGCGGGTATGGTTGGTCAGTGTGTTGATGGCGCTGGATTTTCCCGCGTTGCTCCTGCCGACAAAGGCAATTTCGAGCGGGGTGTCGGGCAGGTCTTTAAGGTGGTTGACGGTCGTGAAAAATTTGGCATTCTGAAAAAGGTTCATCACTGTTCCTTAATAATGGTTGAAACCCCGCCTTCCTCCGGCGGCGGGAATACGCGGTCGGTTTTGTGTGAAACGCAGTAGTAATTTAATGTAAATTTAGTATAGAATATCACGTTTGCAGAATTATCGGTTTGTCCGGGTCGAAAATCCCGTATTTGAATATAAAAAGAGCATTGTTGCCTTATCCAATGCTGTAATCAGGAGCACTCCATGAAACGATTGACTTTATTGGCCCTTGTTTTGGCTGCCGGCACGGTTTCCGCATTACCCGCAGCAGACGTGGCAAAAGGCAAACAGGTTGCCGCAACGGTTTGTGCGGCTTGCCATGCAGCAGACGGTAACAGCGGCATTGCGATGTACCCCCGTTTGGCAGGGCAGCATTCCGCCTATATCTACCATCAAACCATCGGTATCCGCGACGGCGCCCGCACCCACGGCTCGGCTGCCGTGATGAAGCCGATGGTAATGAATTTGAGCGATCAGGATATTTTGAATGTATCCGCATTCTATGCCAAACAGCAGCCGAAATCGGGCGAGACGAATCCGAAAGAAAATCCCGAATTGGGTGCAAAAATCTATCGCGGCGGCTTGGCGGATAAAAAAGTACCCGCCTGTATGTCCTGCCACGGTCCGAGCGGTGCGGGTATGCCGGGCGGCGGAAGCGAGATTCAGGCTTATCCGCGTTTGGGCGGGCAGCATCAGGCATATATTGTTGAACAGATGAATGCCTACAAGTCCGGTCAGCGCAAAAATGCCATTATGGCGGATATTGCAAACCGGCTGTCCGAAGAGGAATTGAAGGCGGTTGCCAATTTTATCCAAGGTTTGCATTGATTTCATCATAGTCTGCTTCAGAAGCCGTCTGAAAAGGTTTTCAGGCGGCTTCAGACAATTTTGCGATAAGTTTTTTTAATTGCACCCGTTATGGTTGGCGCGGCCGGTCTGAACCGCCTTGAAATAACAAGTGCCGGGACAGTAGAATCCAAACCTTGCCTGCCTGCCCATATTCCTGATGGCGGAATGAACACACGATGAGTAAACCCCGTAAACCCACACCGCCCCTGTCCCGTCAGTGGTTCGCTTTTTTCAGTTCGATGCGTTTTGCCGTTGCCCTACTCAGTTTGCTGGGTATTGCGTCGGTTATCGGCACGGTTTTGCAGCAAAATCAGCCGCAGACGGATTATTTGGTCAAATTCGGACCTTTTTGGGCGCAGATTTTTGGTTTTTTGGGTTTGTACGATGTCTATGCCTCGGTATGGTTTGTCGTCATTATGATGTTTTTGGTGGTTTCCACCGGTCTGTGCCTTATCCGCAACGTTCCGCCGTTTTGGCGCGAAATGAAGTCTTTCCGGGAAAAGGTCAGGGAGAAATCTCTGGCGGCAATGCGCCATTCCGTGCTGATGGATGTAAAAATTGCGCCCGAAGTTGCCAAACGTTATTTGGAAGTACAAGGTTTTAAGGGAAAAATCATTAACCGTGAGGACGGTTCGGTTTTGATTGCGGCCAAAAAAGGCACGATGAACAAATGGGGCTATATCTTTGCCCACCTTGCTTTGATTGTCATTTGTCTGGGCGGTTTGACAGACAGCAACCTGCTGCTGAAGCTGGGTATGCTGGCAGGGCGGATAGTCCCGGATAACCGGGCGGTTTATGCCAAGGATTTCAAGCCCGAAAGTATTTTGAGTGCGGGCAATTTGTCGTTCAGGGGCAATGTCAATATTTCGGAAGGGCAAAGTGCGGATGTGGTTTTCCTGAATGCTGACAACGGGATGTTGGTTCAGGATCTGCCTTTTGAAGTCAGGCTGAAAAAATTCCATATCGATTTTTACAATACGGGTATGCCGCGTGATTTTGCCAGCGATATTGAAGTGACGGACAAGGCGACCGGTGAGAAACTCGAGCGCACCATCCGCGTGAACCATCCTTTGACCTTGCACGGCATCACGATTTATCAGGCAAGCTTTGCCGACGGCGGTTCGGATCTGGCATTCAAGGCGTGGAATCTGGGTGATGCTTCGCGCAAACCTGCCGCATTGAAGGCAATGTCTATGCGTCAGTTCCCCTTGGATATCGGCAGGCATAAATACCGTCTTGAATTCGACCAGTTCACTTCGATGAACGTGGAGGATATGAGCGAGGGCGGGGAACGGGAAAAAAGCCTGAATGCCGCCTTGAACGATGTCCGCGCCGTTTCCCAGGAGGGTAAGAAATACACCAATATCGGTCCTTCCATCGTGTACCGCATCCGTGATGCGGCAGGGCAGGCGGTCGAATATAAAAACTATATGCTGCCGATTTTGCAGGACAAAGATTATTTTTGGCTGACCGGCACGCGCAGCGGTTTGCAGCAGCAATACCGCTGGCTGCGTATTCCCTTGGACAAACAGTTGAAGGCGGACACCTTTATGGCGTTGCGCGAGTTTTTGAAAGACGGGAAGGCGCGCAAACGCCTGATAGCCGATGCCGTTAAAGACGCGCCTGCCGAAATCCGGGAACAGTTTATGCTGGCGGCGGAAAACACGCTGAGTATCTTTGCACAAAAAGGCTATTTGGGATTGGATGAGTTTATTACGGCGAAGATTCCGAAAGAACAGCAGGAGAAAATGCAGGGTTATTTTTACGAGATGCTTTACGGTGTGATGAACGCCGCTTTGGATGAAACCATCCGCCGGTACGGATTGCCGGAATGGCGGCAGGATGAGGCGCGAAACCGCTTCCTGCTGCACAGTATGGATGCCTATACGGGCTTGACGGAATATCCCGCCCCGATGCTGCTGCAACTGGACGGATTTTCGGAAGTGCGCTCCTCCGGTTTGCAGATGACCCGCTCGCCGGGCGCGGTTTTGGTTTATTTCGGCTCGGTGCTGTTGGTATTGGGTACGGTATTTATGTTTTATATACGCGAAAAGCGGGCGTGGCTGTTGTTTTCAGACGGCAAAATCCGCTTTGCTATGTCTTCCGCCCGCAGCGAACGGGATGTGCAAAAAGAGTTTCCAAAACACGTCGAGAGTCTGCAACGGCTCGGTAAGGATTTGAATTATGACGCAACACATTAAAACCCTGCCCGAACACGAGCTCCTGCTTGAAAAATCCTTTATCCGCAACCTGAATGCCCTAGATTGGCTGTTTGCCCTGTCGGTGTTCGGGGGGGCGGTGTTTGTTCAGGCGCGTTTCGGTATCCGGCTGGATGTTTACGAAACGGCCATTCTGTGGGCAAGTGCCGGTATTGCCGTGTTTTTGGGCTGGTTTTTCAAGCCGATGCGCGGATTTATCCCTTTGAACGTATTGCTTGCTTATGCTGCCGTCGGTTTGTACGGCGGCAACATCAAATCGGCAGACGGTTTCCTGCTGCGGTATTTCCTCAGCAGCCAGTCGGCGATTATGTGGCAGTGCGCATTCGTCTTTTTCGCCCTGTTTGCCTATATTTCGGGCGCGGTTTTGGCAAGCGTGAAAAATGTGCCGGGCAATACGCTTTTGAATATGGGTACCGTCTTTGCCTGGGTGTCGGCGCTGGCGGGGTTTACAGGGCTTTTGGTGCGCTGGCACGAAAGTTATCTGCTCCGTCCGGATGCCGGGCATATCCCCGTGTCCAACCTTTATGAAGTCTTCATCCTGTTTCTGGTGATTACCGCGCTGATGTATTTGTATTATGAAAGAAAATTCGCCGTGCAAAAACTGGGCGGATTCGTATTCGGCTTTATGGCGGTCGTCGTCGGCTTTGTGTTGTGGTACAGCGTGTCCCGCGAGGCGCACACCATCCAGCCGCTGATTCCCGCGCTTCAGTCTTGGTGGATGAAAATCCACGTTCCGGCAAACTTTATCGGTTACGGTGCGTTCTGTATTTCCGCGATGTTGGGCATTGCCGAGCTGTTTTCCCTGCGTGCGGAAGAAAAGGGCGGAAAACTATGGCTGCCGCCGTCGGCATTGATTGACGAGGTGATGTATAAGGCGATTGCCGTCGGCTTTTTGTTCTTTACCATTGCGACCATTTTGGGTGCGCTGTGGGCGGCGGACGCGTGGGGGCGTTATTGGAGCTGGGACCCGAAAGAGACGTGGGCGTTTATCGTTTGGCTGAATTACGCCGTGTGGCTGCATTTGCGGCTGGTGGCGGGCTGGCGCGGGCGCGTGTTGGCTTGGTGGGCGGTAATCGGACTGTTTGTCACTGCCTTTGCCTTTGTCGGGGTCAATATGTTTTTGAGCGGGCTGCATTCTTACGGAACGCTTTGATACGGTGCGACAATGCCGTCTGAAGGCTTCAGACGGCATTTCCCGCTTCGGGCGCGCCGGTTTTTTCATTTTCGGACGGTATCGGATTATGTTGGTATTGGGAATCGAATCTTCTTGCGACGAAACAGGCGTTGCGCTTTACGATACGGAACGCGGTCTGTTGGCACATCATTTGCACACGCAGATGGCGATGCACGCGGAATACGGCGGGGTCGTGCCGGAATTGGCAAGCCGCGACCATATCCGCCGCCTCGTCCCGTTGACGGAAGGCTGCTTGAAGGAGGCCGGCGTGCCGTATGGCGGCATCGATGCGGTTGCCTTCACCCAAGGCCCCGGTTTGGGCGGTGCGCTGTTGGCGGGGTCGAGTTACGCCAATGCGCTGGCGTTGGCGTTGGGCAAGCCCGTCATCCCCGTCCACCATTTGGAAGGGCATTTGCTTTCGCCGCTGTTGGCGGATGAAAAACCCGACTTTCCTTTTGTCGCGTTGCTGGTTTCGGGCGGGCATACGCAGATTATGGCGGTCAGGGGCATAGGCGACTACGAGCTTTTGGGTGAGAGCGTCGATGATGCGGCCGGTGAGGCATTCGACAAAACGGCGAAACTGCTGGGCTTGCCGTATCCGGGCGGCGCGAAACTTTCCGAACTTGCCAAATCGGGCCGCCCCGATGCCTTTATTTTCCCGCGCCCGATGATTCATTCCGACGATTTGCAGATGAGTTTTTCAGGTTTGAAAACCGCCGTATTGACTGCCGTCGAGAAAGTGCGTGCGGCAAACGGTTCTCAAATCATACCCGAGCAGACACGCAACGACATTTGCCGCGCATTTCAGGATGCGGTTGTGGACGTATTGGCGGCAAAAGTGAAAAAGGCCTTGTTGCAGACGGGATTCAGAACGCTGGTTGTGGCCGGCGGTGTCGGTGCGAATTGGAAGCTGCGCGAGGAATTCGGCAAACTGACCGTCTGTATGCCGTCTGAAAAAGGCAGGCCGCAACCTGCGGCTGAAAAAATCAAAGTATTCTTCCCGCCGATGGCATATTGCACGGACAACGGCGCGATGATTGCCTTTGCCGGCGCGATGCATTTGAACGCGGGCAGGGAGGCAGGCGCATTCAATGTACGCCCGCGCTGGCCGTTGTCCGAAATCGTCAAATGACAAAATGCCGTCTGAAACCTGTTCGGACGGCATTTCCATATGTTTACGGCGTTTTGTAGCGGTTGTACATAAACAGATACTGCGTCGGGAAACGGCGTATCCAATATTCGGTATTGCGGTTGAACACGGCGGCATCGTGGGCTTTGTCGCCGTTCAATTCTCCTTGGACGGGGCGGATGTGCAAATCGAAACCTTGTCCGCCGGGCAGGCGTTCGCAGCAGAAAAACAGGGTTTTCACGCCTTTGACGTTTGCCAGTTTGGCCGCCAGCGTCATCGTATAGGCAGGTTTGCCGAAAAAGTCCGCCCATACGCCGTCGCCGCCTTCCTGAGGGGAGGGGACGTGGTCGGGTAGGACGATGGTTGCCTCGCCCGCGCGCAGGGCTTTGATGATTTGTTTGACCCCTTGTATGCCGGCAGGCGCGGTTTTTCCTTTGCCGCGAACCCTACCCGCCTGCATCACTTTGTCTATCGCTTTGATTTTTGGCGGCTTGTACATAGCGGTTAAGGGGAAGGGCAGCCGTTGGCTGATATATCGTCCACCTAAGTCGTAGCTGCCGATGTGCGGCGTGATAAAGAGCAGCCCTTCGCCTTTGTCCAAAGCCTGCTGCACGTGTTCCCAACCGTGTACCGATCGAAACAGCGTTTCGATGTCTTCCGGCTTTTTGAAAAACGCGGGGGCGAGTTCCAAACCGCATTTCGCCGTTTCCGCAAATACGGCTTTGACCGTCTGCGTGTCGGGATTTATGCCTGCCTGGCGCATATTGGCAACAATGCGCGCCCGGTCTTCTTGGCGCAGGTAAAATGCCAGATGCCCGAGGAAAACGCCCAGTTTGTGCAGTGAGGGCAGGGGCAGCAGGGAAAGGGATTTGAGCAGGGCGGTCAATAAGGTGTACATAGCGGGGCGCAAAGGGGGAAACAGCCCGAATTGTAAACGAAAGATGCCGTCTGAAAAAGGGAACGGCTTGCGGCGGCAGGGCTTTTCTGCTAACATCGCCCGCTTGCATCAAGAGTTGGAAATTCCATGCCAACCTGCTTTTCGAGGGAAAAGTAAGGTGGACGGTTGAAAAGCCGATGTGGCCGCAAAGGCAATCCAAACCCGCTTGATGCGGGAATTTTTTTGCCTGTTATGTTTGTACGGGCAGGATTCCGAACCGCTTTATCCAAGTGGGAATATTTATCATTCGGATGGAGCGCAGGTGGAAATTTTGTTATGATTTCCGTTGTGGGACGTATGATGAAACAACGGGTCGTCTGAAAGCAGGCGGCTTGTTTTTGAAGGAAAATATTGAAATGAGCGAATATCTGTTTACTTCCGAATCGGTATCCGAAGGCCATCCGGATAAAGTTGCCGACCAAGTATCCGATGCAATTTTGGATGCCATCTTGGCGCAAGACCCCAAAGCGCGTGTCGCCGCAGAAACCTTGGTCAACACAGGCTTGTGCGTATTGGCGGGCGAAATTACTACCACCGCCCAAGTGGACTACATCAAAGTCGCACGCGAAACCATCAAACGCATCGGCTACAACTCGTCCGAGCTGGGCTTTGATGCCAACGGCTGCGCGGTCGGCGTGTACTACGACCAGCAATCTCCCGACATCGCCCAAGGCGTGAACGAAGGCGAAGGCATCGACCTGAACCAAGGCGCGGGCGACCAAGGCTTGATGTTCGGCTATGCCTGCGACGAAACCCCGCCCCTGATGCCGTTTGCCATCTATTACAGCCACCGCCTGATGCAACGCCAAAGCGAATTGCGCAAAGACGGCCGCCTGCCGTGGCTGCGTCCCGACGCAAAAGCCCAACTGACCGTGGTTTACGACAGCGAAACTGGTAAAGTAAAACGCATTGATACCGTCGTCCTCTCTACGCAACATGACCCGGAAATCGGTTATGAAGAGCTGAAAAACGCCGTGATCGAACAGATTATCAAGCCTGTTTTGCCGTCTGAAATGCTGACCGACGAAACCAAATACCTGATCAATCCGACCGGCCGCTTCGTTATCGGCGGTCCGCAAGGCGATTGCGGTTTGACCGGCCGTAAAATCATCGTCGATACCTACGGCGGCGCAGCTCCGCACGGCGGCGGCGCATTCTCCGGCAAAGACCCGTCCAAAGTGGACCGTTCCGCCGCTTACGCCTGCCGTTATGTGGCGAAAAACATCGTAGCCGCAGGCTTGGCAACCCAATGCCAAATCCAAGTTTCCTACGCCATCGGCGTTGCCGAACCGACTTCGATTTCCATCGACACTTTCGGTACGGGCAAAATCAGCGAGGAAAAACTGATTGCCTTAGTTCGCGAACATTTCGACCTGCGCCCCAAAGGCATCGTCCAAATGCTCGACCTGTTGCGCCCGATTTACGGAAAATCCGCCGCTTACGGACATTTCGGCCGTGAAGAGCCTGAATTTACTTGGGAGCGCACTGATAAAGCAGTCGCATTGAAAGCAGCCGCAGGGCTGTAATTTCAGCTTGAACATCAAAAATGCCGTCTGAAGGTTCAGACGGCATTTTTATCTTTTCCTGTTTCAGGCGCGGCGTTCTTTGCACATCAGTTTCGCATCCAGCCAGCCGTCGCCGCCGGAGATGATGTTTTTGGCAACGAAGTTGTCCAAATCAGGCAGCAGGGAAACGGCGCGCCCGCTGTTGATGATGACGACGACGACCATCGGTTTGTCGCCCAGCCAGTAGCCTGCAAGGGCGCGGACATTGTTGAGCGTGCCGGTTTTCAGGCGCAGCAGCCCGCCGCTTTGTTTGAAGCGGTTGCGTAAAGTCCCGTCTGTGCCGGCGATGGGCAGCGTGTCGATGAAATCTTGTGCAAACGGGCTGAAATAAGCCGTTTCCAACATTTGCGCCATCATTCTCGCCGTTACCCTTTCTTTTCTGGACAGACCCGAACCGTTTTCCAAAACCAAATCCGCAACATCGATGCCTGACACGGCAAGTTCGCGCCGGACGGCAGACGCTGCCTGTTCGGAAACGGCGGGTAGTTTGCCGTTGCCGCCGAGTTTGAGGAAGACGGAACGCGCAATCAGATTGTCCGAACGCTTGTTCATGTCCGTCAAAATTTCCTTCATCGGCTTTGAGTGTGCAACGGCAAGCGTCTGCGCGCCTTCCGGCGTGTCGGCTATGCCGATGCCGTCTGAAATCCGTCCGCCGCCGAGCAGCCAGTGGTTGGTAAAACTTTGCCGGATCAGTTCGTCAAGCGCGAACATCCGGACACCGACAGGCTTGCCCAAACAGCTTTCGGGAATATTGCCGCGCAATTTCAGCGTATTGTCCGAAAAAGATGCACGCATCAGTTTTTTTACCGAAGGGCAGGCAGCTTGGGAGGCGGTAATTTTCAAGTTGTTTTGGGCGAAAATATGCGGCAAAGGCGGATCGGTGAGGATGTCGGTACTGCCGGCGGCATTGCGTTCGGCGCGCACCATAACCATACCGGCAGACAGCATAGTCGGATTTGGGGGCGTCATAAACGGCGAACCGCTGTCGGCTTCAAAATGGTCGGGACTGCCGACTTCGCCCCACAGCTTGTGGTCGAGTATCAGGTGTCCCGTGATATTGCGTATGCCTTTGTCGCGCAACTGTTTTTGAACATCAAGCAGGTTTTCCTGATTGAAAACGGGGTCGCCGCTGCCTGCCCAATACAAATCGCCATCGAGCGTGCCGTTACTCACTTTGCCGTTGCTTTTAAACTCGGTCGCCCAGCGGTAATTGCTGCCGAAGGTTTTGAAGGCGGCAAACGCGGTAACGAGTTTCATCGTGGAGGCGGGATTGACGGGGACATCCGCGCGATGGTCGATGACGACCCTGCCGCTGCCGAGTTCTTGGACATATACGGCGATTTCGTTTTGCGGAATGCGGCCCGTATCGAGCGCGTGTGCGGCGAGGGAGGCGAGAAGCAGCAGCAGAAAGGCCGCTGTTTTGGGGAAATTCATAGGTGAATCTGTTACATAAAAAAGCAATTATAAGGCAAAGCCGGATAAGTGGGAACGCCGGGGCGGCGGGCCGGCTTGTCCGCAGGGGAAATCGAATATATAATAATCGCTATCATTATTAAATGATTGAAACACACAAACTTAATATTCAGGAGGAATGATTGTGGCTAAGAAAATCAGTATTTTGGTGGGCAGCCTGCGCCGTGCTTCTTTTGCGCGCAAAGTAGCATTGAATGCGACGGAGATGTTCCCCGAAGGCTGGCAGGCGGAAATTGTCGAAATCGGACATCTGCCGCTTTACAATTTCGATTATGACGACCCTGCGGTGGAAGATGTGCCGCTACCCGAAAGCTACACGGCTTTCCGCGAAACGATTAAGGCTTCGGACGGCATTTTGTTCGTTACGTCCGAAAACAACCGCACCGTTCCCGCCTGTTTGAAAAATGCGGTGGACATCGGCTCGAAACCGAATGCCGACGTGGCGTGGAAAAACAAACCGGCCGGCATCATCAGCCATTCTGTCGGCAAGATGGGCGGTTACAGTTCCCAAAAAAACCTGCGCCTTGCGCTGTCTTATTTCGATATGCCCGTAACCGGACAGCCGGAAGTGTTTTTGGGCAATTCGCCGACGCTGTTTGATGAAAACGGTAAGTTGATTGACTCGGCAAGGGATTTTGTCCAAGGCTATATCGACCAGTTTGCCGCTTTGGTGGAAAAACACGCCAAGTAGTTTGAACAAGGACAGAAACCGCAGAATCTTGGTTCTGCGGTTTTTTGTTGCCGCTAAATTGCAGCTAATGTTCGAGTGTTAGAATAGCCGCGGTTTATTTTGAAGGGAAAGTTGATGCGTGTATTGTTGGATGCGCGAATGGATGCACCATTTGGGCTTTGATGCGGCGGTGATTGCCGATTAATCAAAAGTTTTCTGCTTGTTGATAAGCAGGTTTACGGCACGCAACAAACTTGCTGTATTTGCGCGCTTTTTGCTTTTGCAATTAGCCGTTTTTACATTGTCTTGGCAATAGGCATTGTTATTACCATATTGGGTATTACCGAATTCATCGCCAGCCAACAACATAGGTGTGCCATTGGCAAGCAGCAAGCTCATTAGCAAGCATCGCAATTCCCAAAACACCTGTTGCCGACCAAGCCCAAGCGGCTTTGGGCGGCATGATTTTGTCAATCAGCCAAGTGAACACCAGCACCATCAGCGTCTGCGTGGAACTCAGCACCGCCGCCAGTCCGCCCGGCAAGCGGTACGCCGCCACAAACAGCATGGCCTGGAAAAAGCCGATGTTCAAAAAACCGAGCAAGACAACGGTCGCCCATTCGTCGCGTTTCGGCATCCGCCGCGTCCACGCCAACAGCAAAAGTCCTGCAGGCAAAACACGGATTAAAGCGGCAGTAAACGGCCGGTTTGGCGGCAGAAATTCGGTGGTAACCAGATAAGTGCTGCCCCAAATCACGGGCGCAAGCGAGGTGGAAAGAAGAATGGCGGCGCGGCTTGTCATGGCGTTGTTCCTGAAGGCTTGGGTTATTTAGCTTGAAATCAAGATAAATAATAAAACATAGCCGTCTGAAATAGTGGGCAGGAATACTGCCTATCTTTATCTTTTACCCGTTTGCCGATTTGATTATTAACCAATAGTAAACATATCTATTCCAATTTAAGCATTTATTTCCCATTTGAATACAATTTATAATACCGACCATCAAAAACCCACAGGAGAACAATCATGAAAAAAATGCCTGTATTGTTTGTCGGTCATGGCAATCCGATGAATGCGTTGGACAAAAATAGTCCGTTTAACCAAAACTTCCGCCAAACGACGCAAACCTTTGAAAAACCCAAAGCCATTTTGATGATTTCGGCACATTGGTACAGCAGCCGTTTGCAGGTTACGTCGGGCGAAAATCCGCCGATGATTTACGATTTCCACGGCTTCCCCGAAGAACTCAGCCAAGTGCAATATCCCGCAAAAGGTTCGCCCGAATTGGCGGAAAAAGTGCGGTCATTATTGGCGCCGGAATCGGTGGAGATGAACCCGACGCGCGGTTTCGACCACGGCGCGTGGACGGAGCTGAAATATCTGTATCCCGATGCCGATGTGCCTGTGGTGCAGCTCAGCATCAACCGTTTGCAGCCTGCCGAGAGGCATTTTGCGCTGGCGAAAAAACTTGCTCCGCTGCGTGATGAAGGCGTGCTAATTATCGGCAGCGGCAACATTGTGCATAATTTGCGCGCGATCAGCTGGGAACACATCAACCAAATCGGGGCGGGCTACGATTGGGCGTTTGCCTTCCGTAATGAAATCAACCAAGCCATTGACGCGCAAAACGATGATTTGCTGGTGCATTACGGGCAATTGGGCGAAAACGCCGAACTTGCCGTGCCGACACCCGACCATTATCTGCCACTGCTTTATGTGATGGCATTGCGTGAGCCGAGTGATAAGGTCGCATTTTTCAACGACGAATTGATGGCAGGATCGTTAAGCATGACTTCGGTTTTAATCGGGTAAGGTGTGCCTTTCTGCCCGCCAAAATTTAAGGTCGTCTGAAAACGGTGGGCAAGAATGCCCGCCTACTAAAATAGGAGGCAAAATGAACGCCAAACTTTATTTTGAATCGGAAAAATTAGTGCTGCAATTCGGCGGACAAACCATTGACATTCCGCTTTCCATTGCAAAGCTGCAAGCCCGATTCACGCCCTATCCGCCAAGCGAAATGGCGTGGGAAGAAGCCATTATGCAAGTGGAAGATTTGATTTCGCCTTACCGCGACGTTTTAAAAGATTATCGTGTGATTGAACTTTATCACGCCGAACCGTTGCAAATATTGGCGGATGAAAATCGGCAGATTTCCACCGAGATTTTTGAAACAGCATTCGCTGTATTAGCAGGCTACCGCCCAACCCGCGATTTGCCAAAACTTGCCCATCATGCGACATCGGCAGCGTTTGTATTGGTGATGCGCGAATGGATGCACCATTTGGGCTTTGAGGTGGCGGCGATTGCCGATTAATCAAAAGTTTCCTGCTTGTTTGTCAGCAGGTTTACGGCACGCAACCAACGTGCTATCTTTACACGCTTTTTGCTTCGGCAATTAGCTGTTTTTACTATCATTTTAAGAGGAATTTTTATGTCTAATGCAAAAATCGTGAGCGATTATTTAGATGTTGTTTTCAACCAAAAAGACGTGGCAAAAGCCGAAACCTACTGGGCGGGCGATATGATCCAACATAACCCAAGTATGCCCAACGGTTTGGACGTATTGCGCGGTTTTATCCAATCGCCGGATGCACAAGCGATGAGCTATGAACAAGGCATCATTATGGAAGACGGCGATTATGTGATGGTTCATGGCCGCTACAACAACTGGGGCGGCAAAACCATGCTTGCCGTTGATATTTTCCGCTTGGAAAACGGCAAAGTGGTGGAACATTGGGACGTGATGCAGGAAGAAGTGCCTGCGGATAAAGCCGTAAACGGCAACGCAATGTTCCCTGTGAAATAATTGTTTGACAACGAATTTTTAACGAAGAAGGAGCCTATCATGGCAAATAAATTGGGGCTGTACTAGATTAGCAGATATGTTACCCTCAAAGTATGAAGATAACACACTGCAAATTAAAGAAAAAAGTACAGAAAGAACTGCTCCGTTTTTTTGTGCTGGAAGTTACCGCCCGTTCTGCCGCCGATATTTTGGGTATCCATCCCAATTCGGCAGCACTGTTCTACCGTAAAATCCGCACGGTTATCAATTATCATTTGGCCTTGGCTGCCGATGAGGTTTTTGAGGGCCCTGTCGAGCTGGACGAAAGCTATTTCGGCGGACGGCGTAAAGGCAGACGTGGTCGCGGTGCGGCAGGAAAAGTGGTTGTCTTCGGCATTCTGAAACGCAACGGACGGGTCTATACCGTTATCGTAGATAATGCCAAGTCTGAAACGTTACTCCCTGTCATCAAAAAGAAAATCATGCCGGACAGTATTGTTTATACCGATAGTCTGAGCAGCTACGACAAGTTGGACGTGAGCGGTTTTATCCATTACCGTATCAACCATTCCAAGGAATTTGCAGACCGTCAAAACCACATTAACGGCATTGAGAACTTTTGGAATCAGTCAAAACGCGTCTTGCGAAAATACAACGGAATCGATCGTAAATCTTTCCCGCTGTTCTTGAAAGAATGCGAATTTCGATTTAACTTCGGCACACCGTCCCGGCAGCTAAAAATTCTACGGGATTGGTGTGGAATTTAGGGCTAATCTAGTACAGCCCCAATAAATTTCCCCCTGTCGGCAAAATCTACCAAGCAAAATTCGGCGAACTGGCTTACCACCTGAATTTTGACGCAGACGGCAAAACCATGACCTTTACCAGCATCGGCACGGCAAAACCCGTTGCCGAACCCGAGGTCAAAGTAAACTACACCGCAACCGAAGTCGCCGACATGGTGTTTATGGTTACCTGGGCAGAGCCTGATGGCTCGACCGTAACCCACGTCGAAGATTTCAACAACGCCGTCGTTTACACCAACATCACTTTGCCCGACCATACGTTCCTGAATTACAAAGGCACGTTTACCGAAGTGAAATAATCGATATGCCGTCTGAACGTCTGCTTCAGACGGTTTTTTAAAACAATGTGGTTTCTTTTTGCTTTTGTCTTCGCCGTCCTCATCTTCTGTTTTGTCGGCAAACGTCCTGCCCGCCTGCTCAAGCGCGGTCAATTCGTACGCGCCCAACAAATTGAAGTACAGGGGAAATTATTTTATTTTGAAGAGGTTGCCTTCGACGATTATCATCAGGCATTGCACCACTATTTCTACCTGATTCCCCAATTTTCCGACCGAAAAGACCTGCTGGAAACCAAATACAGTTATCTGGATTGGACGGATACAACCCTGCGCTTTTCCGATTGCACCCTGCAACTCGTCCGCCGCGTGGATAAAATCGTGCTGATAAAAAGCCACACGCCCATGAGCATTGCTGAATTTGAGCGACTGACGAAAGGGATTTGAGCGGTTTTAAAACGTAGAACGTGCTTCTGTTTTGGCAAAATTTGCAGTCCTTCCAGCAAAGGCGACAGGTGGTTGCACTCATGGGTATTGGCGGGGGTAATGTGCAGTTTCCCGATATAGCCTTCCTCATCGGTACGGGTATGTTGTTTGTAACCGAGTCTGTATAAACCGTTTTTCTTTATCCAAGGGGCATCGCTGTCTTGACTCGGTGTGGTTTGGCCGCTGACTTGTCCTTCCCCATCGACTTCTATAGCCTGACGCTGTTTGCTGCCGGCGGTCTGAATAATGGTGGCATCAATGACGACGGCGGATGCTTTCTCTACTTTTAGGCCTTTTTCGGTCAATTGTCGATTAATCAGTTCCGGCAATTCGGACAGGGTGTCGTCTTGCGCCGCCGGTTGCGGTAGCGGCATAAGGTGCTGTAATCGGGGATGCCCAGTTCGTCGAAACGGCAAAACAGGTTGAAGTCGATGCGGGTGATGAGGCTGTGTTCGAGTTCGGGATCGGAGAGGCTGTGCCATTGTCCGAGCAGGACGGCTTTGAACATGGATAGCAGTGGATAGGCGGGGAGGCCGCGGTGGTCTCGAAGGTAACGGGTTCTTTGACGGTTCAGGTACTGCTTGATCGGTTGCCAATCAATCACCTGATCCAACTTCAATAGTGGGAAGCGGTCAATGTGCTTGGCAATCATGGCTTGTGCGGTTTGCCGGAAGAAGGTGTTCATGGAAAATCCCCTAAATGTCTGGGTGGGAATTTAGGGGATTTTGGGGAATTTTGCAAAGGTCTCAGGCTGCTGATACGCGCCTTGTTGGACAAGGAAACCCTGAAATAGACAGATGCCGTCTGAAGGCTTCAGACGGCATTTTTACATCAGCACAATATCGTATTGTTCCTGTGTGTAAGCGGTTTCGACCGCCAGCGAAATCGGTTTGCCGATGAAATCTATCAGCATTGCCAAGGATTGCGATTCTTCGTCCAAAAACAAATCGATAACGTTGGGGGCGGCGAGGATGCGGAAACTTTCGGCATCGTAACGGCGCGCTTCGCGGACGATTTCGCGCTGGATTTCGTAGCACACGGTTTGCGGCGTTTTCAGACGGCCTCTGCCTTGGCAGGAAGGGCAGGGTTCGCAGAGGACTTGGTTTAAGTTTTCGCGCGAACGTTTGCGCGTCAGCTCGACCAGCCCCAAATGGGTAAAGCCGTGCAGGGTGATGCGCGTGCGGTCGAAGGCGAGGGCTTTGGCAAGCTCCTGCAACACGGCTTCGCGGTGGCTTTCCTGCGCCATATCGATGAAGTCGATGATGATGATGCCGCCGAGGTTACGCAGCCTCAATTCGCGGGCGATGGTGTGGCAGGCTTCAAGGTTGGTGCGGAAGATGGTTTCATCGAAATTGCGTGCGCCGACGAAGCCGCCGGTATTTACATCTATCGTGGTCATCGCTTCGGTGGACTCGATAATCAGGTAGCTGCCGAAGTTGAGGTTGACGCGCGGTTGCAGGGCGCGGCTGATTTCCTGTTCGACGTTGTGGGTTTCAAACAGCGGGCGTTCGCCCTTGAACAATTCTATCCTGCCCAATGCGCCGTGGACGTATTGTTCGGCAAAACGCGTCATCCGTCCGTGGTTTACGGTGGAATCGACGAGGATTTTCTGCGTGTCGCAGCCGACCATATCGCGCAACACGCGCAGGCTTAAAGGCAAATCCTGATAAAGCAGGGTTTCGGGCGGTTGGATTTTTGCCTGTTCTTGGATGTGTTCCCACACTTTGGTCAGGTAGTCGATGTCGGACTGGAGCTGTTCGTCGGTGGCGTTTTCGGCGTTGGTGCGGATGATGTAGCCCCGGCAGGCGTTTTCCGGCAGGAGCTTGTTGAGGCGTTCGCGCAGGCTGCTGCGTTCGGCATCGTCCTCGATGCGCTGGGATACGCCGATGTGGTCTTCCTGCGGAAGGTGGACGAGGAAACGCCCCGCCAGCGAGATTTGGGTGGAAAGCCGCGCGCCTTTGGTGTTGATGGGGTCTTTGATGACCTGCACCAAAACCGACTGCCCTTCAAACAGCATATGTTCGATGCGCTGGGTTTCTTCGGGGTTACGGCGTTGCTCGAGGACATCGACGATGTGTAAAAACGCCGCGCGTTCCAAACCAATGTCGATGAACGCGCTCTGCATTCCGGGCAATACGCGGCGCACCACGCCCAAATAGATATTGCCGACCAGGCTGTGCCCGCTGTTGCGCTCGATGTGCAGCTCGCAGATATTGTTTTCCTCCAACACCGCCACACGCGTTTCCTGCGGCGTGATGTTGACCAATATCGTTTCGGGCGGGCGCGCGATGTCTTTGGGGATGGGGAGTCCTGACAACATGGTTTTTCCTGAAAATGTAATAAAAATATTTTTGCACCCGTTCCGCCGCGCAGCGCGGGTGCAAAAATATTTTTCACAATGCCTATCATACTTTAAAAAAGAAAGTTTGACACATTCCGCACTTGCCGTCTGAATGTGCATCTGTTCCGCACTTGCCAAACGGAGCGATTGCCCCTATATTGATTATCATTGCAAAACTTTCGGAAACCCAATATGCAGACCGTTACCATGTACACAGGTCCGTTTTGTCCCTACTGCACGATGGCGAAAAGGCTGCTGCACGCGGCAGGTGTCGGACATATCGACGAAATCCGTGTCGATGCAAGCCCCGAAGCCTTTGCCGAAATGCAGCAGCTTTCGGGACAGCGCAGCGTGCCGCAGATTTTCATCGGCGAAACGCACGTCGGCGGATTTACCGACCTCTACCGCCTCCAGCAGGAAGGCGGTTTGGACGGACTGCTGAACCCTTAACCCCCAACTAGGAAAACACAATGAGCGAAGAACTGCAACCCGTATTCAGCATCGAGCGACTGTATGTCAAAGACTTGTCTTTGGAAGTGCCGCACGCGCCGCAAATCTTTTTGGAACAGGGCGAGCCCGAAGTGGATATGCGCGTTTCCACCGGCAGCCAAAAGCTGGAAGACGGTTACTACAACGTGGACGTTACCGTTACCGTTACCGCCAAATTGGATAACGAGCGCACGATGTTTTTGAACGAAGTAACCCAAAGCGGTATTTTCCGTCTGGAAAACATCCCCGAAGAAGATGCCGACCTGCTGCTCGGCGTGGCGTGTCCGAACATCCTCTTCCCTTACGCGCGCGAAGCGGTTTCCGGTACGGTAACGCGCGCCGGCTTCCCGCCCGTCCTGCTTGCGCCGATTAATTTTGAGGCGATTTACCAACAACAGCAGGAAGCCGAAGCCGCCGGGGCTTGATTCCTGCCTGCCGATGCCGTCTGAATCCGTTTCAGACGGCATTTTTGTTTTCGGATAAAATAGGCGCGTCCAAAGGAATCCGCCTATGATGTCGCCCGAAACCCAGAAACAGCTCAAAATCACCGATGTTTCCGCCAAGAAGCTCGACAAACTCAACCTCCATACCGCGTGGGATTTGGTTTTGCATCTGCCGCTGCGTTACGAGGACGAGACGCACATTATGCCGATTAAGGACGCGCCGATCGGCGTGCCGTGTCAGGTTGAGGGTGAGGTTATCCATCAGGAAGTAACGTTCAAACCGCGCAAGCAGCTGATTGTCCAAATTGCCGACGGCTCAGGCAGCGTCCTTTTTCTGCGCTTCATCCACTTTTACGCCGGCCATCAGAAACAGATGGCGGTCGGTAAACGCATCCGCGCCGTGGGAGAAATCAAACACGGGTTTTACGGCGATGAGATGATTCATCCCAAAATCCGTGATGCCGAGAGCAGTGGTTTGGCGGAAAGCCTCACGCCGATTTATCCGACCGTAAACGGTTTGAACCAGCCCACTTTGCGCCGCATCATTCAGACGGCGTTGGACGTTACGCCGCTGCACGACACGCTGCCCGATGCCCTGCTATGCCGTCTGGAGCTGCCGCACCTTGCCGAAAGCCTGCGTCTTCTGCACGCGCCGCCGCCGAGTTTCACGATTCATCAGCTTTCAGACGGCGCGCTGCCGGCGTGGCAGCGGCTCAAATTCGACGAACTTTTGGCGCAACAGCTTTCTATGCGCTTGGCACGGCAGAAGCGCATCGGCGGCTCGGCGGCGGCATTGCGCGGCAATGGCGTATTGACCCAAGCCCTGCGCCGCGCCCTGCCGTTTGCCCTGACCGATGCACAAGAAAACGTGTTGGCGGAAGTTCAAACCGATATGGCGCAAACGCACCCGATGCACCGCCTGCTGCAAGGCGATGTCGGCAGTGGCAAAACCATAGTCGCCGCCTTGTCTGCTTTGACGGCTATTGAATCTGGCGCACAGGTTGCCGTGATGGCCCCCACTGAAATCCTTGCCGAACAACATTTTATTAAATTTAAACAATGGCTCGAACCTTTGGGTATTGAGGTTGTCCGCCTTTTTGGCAGTTTGCGTAAAAAAGCTAAAGACGAAGCCAAAGCCAAACTCGCCGACGGCAGCGTCAAAATCGCCGTCGGCACGCACGCCCTGTTTTCAGACGGCGTGGCGTTTCACAATTTGGGCCTGACCATCGTGGACGAACAGCACCGTTTCGGCGTTGCCCAACGCCTCGCCCTCAAAAACAAAGGGCGCGAAGTCCACCAGCTGATGATGTCCGCCACGCCCATCCCGCGCACGCTTGCGATGAGTTTTTTCGCCGATTTGGACGTGTCCGTCATCGACGAATTGCCGCCCGGGCGCACACCGATTAAAACCCGCCTCGTCAACAACGTCCGCCGCGCCGAAGTCGAAGGCTTCGTCCTCAATACTTGCCGCAAAGGGCGGCAGGCGTATTGGGTTTGTCCGCTGATTGAAGAAAGCGAAACCCTGCAATTGCAAACCGCCGCCGAAACCCTCGCCCGGCTTCAGACGGCATTGCCCGAACTCAATATCGGACTGGTACACGGGCGCATGAAGGCCGCCGAAAAGGCCGAAGTGATGGCGCGGTTTTCTTCGGGGGAACTGAATGTCTTAGTCGCCACCACCGTCATCGAAGTCGGCGTAGATGTGCCCAACGCCGCCCTGATGGTCATCGAACACGCCGAGCGCATGGGCTTGGCGCAGCTGCACCAATTACGCGGGCGGGTAGGGCGCGGCGCGGCAGAAAGCGTGTGCGTCCTCTTATTTGCCGAATCCTTGGGCGAACTCGCCAAAGCGCGGTTGAAAGTGATTTACGAACACACCGACGGCTTTGAAATCGCCCGCCAAGACCTCAACATCCGCGGCCCCGGCGAATTTCTCGGCGCGCGCCAAAGCGGCGTGCCTATGCTGCGCTTCGCCAAGCTTGAAGAAGACTTACACCTTTTGGAACAAGCGCGCGAAACTGCCCCGATGCTGATTGAACAAAACCCCGAAATCGTCGAAGCGCATTTGGCAAGATGGCTTTCCGGCAGGGAAAGGTATTTGGGCGTGTGAGCGAAATGCCGCCGGAAATATTGGAAAAAAGTGCAACGGAATCTGATTTTCGCTATTTTTGACACATTTTCATCATTTCAAATCCCGTTATTGCCAAGTGGGCGGAAACCGGCAATGAGAAGCCGCAGAGACTTATCGGGAAAAACGGCAAGCCTTCCGCCGTCATTCCCGCGGAGGCGGGAATCTGGAAATGAAAAAACCACGGTGTTATCGGCAATGACTGAAACCGGAGAAATGACGGAATCGAAGCGTGTGGAAATGTGTCGGAAATCGCTGAAGCCGGATAAACTAGATTCCCGCTTTTGCGGGAATGACGGGATTTTAGGTTTTTGTTTTCGCGGGAATGATGAGCCAAAAACCGTCCGAATCAAAAAACCGCCGCTTTCAGACGGCATCAAAAAACCGCAGGCACGATGCCTGCGGTTTGCCGTTTGCGCTTCAGGGGAGCAGGGGGATGCCGCCCAAGCCGTGCGTTTCCTCCAGTCCGAACATAATGTTCATGTTTTGCACCGCCTGTCCCGCCGCGCCTTTGACGAGGTTGTCGATGACGGAAAGGACGACCCACACGTCGGATTGCGCCGCCTGTTGGATGCTGATGCGGCAGAGGTTTGCGCCGCGCACGCTGCGGGTTTCGGGTGTCGAACCGGCAGGCAGGATGTCCACGAACGGGCTGTCGCGGTAATAGTCGCGCAGGACGGTTTCGGGGCAGATGCCGTCTGAAAGGTGGAGGTAAACGGTGGCGTGCATACCGCGTATCATCGGCGCGAGGTGCGGCGTGAACACGAATCCTTCGGCGATGCCGTCCTGAAGCCCGGCGATGGTCTGTCTGATTTCGGGCAGGTGGCGGTGTCCGGCTATGCCGTAGGCTTTGAAGTTGTCGCCGGCTTCGCACAACAGCGAACCGACATTGCCTTTCCTGCCCGCGCCGGATACGCCGGATTTGCAGTCGGCAATCAGCGGCATACCGGGCTTCAGACGGCCTTGCCGCAACAGCGGCACGAGCGGCAGGGATACGCAGGTCGGATAGCAGCCCGGGTTGGCGACGAGGCGCGCCTGTGCGACGGCTTCGCGGTTGAGTTCGCTCAATCCGTACACGGCTTGGGAAACGAGGCCGGGGGCGGCGTGGGGCATACCGTACCAGTGTTCCCATACCGGGATGTCGCGTATGCGGAAGTCGGCGGAAAGGTCGATGACGCGCACGCCCTGTTCAATCAGGCGCGGCGCGTCTTTCATGGCGATGCCGTTGGGCGTGGCGAAGAAGACGATGTCGCATTGTTCCAAACCTGCCTCGTCGGGCGTTTGGAAGGCGAGGCCGTACACGCCGCGCAGACTTGGAAAGTAATCGGCAACTGCGGTTCCCGCTTCGCTGCGGCTGGTTACGGCGGCGACTTCGACATCGGGATGGGCGGCAAGCAGGCGCAGCAGTTCCACGCCCGTGTAGCCCGTCGCGCCGACAATGCCGGCTTTGATTTTTTTGCTCATGGTTTTTCCTTTGTGTGGTTGGCGGGTATGCCGTCCGAACGCTGCAAAACTGCGGTTCGGACGGCATTCTGTTTTAAAACATACGCTGCCGTTTGCGGTTGAGCAGGAAGCCGTGTCCTGCCGAGTTGGTGCAGAGTACGCCGTTTTCGAGGCTGCCGCACTGCCAACCTGTGCCTTTGATGCTGCTGCCGTAGGCGAGGACGGGCGGTTCGGGGCTGTACGGGTAGTCGCTGTAACAGCTCATATAGGCTTTCCCTTTGTTGTCGATATTGAACACGTTGCCCCAGTCGAATCCGCATCCTTTGGGTTTCGGCATAGCGGGTTTGGTATTGCCGGTTTCGTGGATGAAGCAGGATACGCCGTGCCACGGTTCTTCGCCTTCCTGCGGTCCGGTGTCGCCTCCGCAGACGATGTTGCCGCTCGGGGATTGGAAGTTGACGGTAAAAACGCCGTCGGGCGCATCGGCGCGCGCCGAAGCAAAGGCGGCTGCGGAAATGAAGATGAGGAGGTTTTTCGGCTGCATCGTTTTATCCTTCGGACAGCGGTTGGGACGGCTGGGGGGCGGTTTGCCCGGTTTGCGCGGCAAACTCCGCCAGCGTTATCTCTAAAGATTGAAGGCAGGGTTGCACCAGCCTGCCGACGGCTTGTCCGACAGGGTTTTGATTGGCGGCGCAAGGGCGGTACGCAAAGCGTTTGAAGAGTATGTCTAATTTAATGGCATCCGCCCCTGTCTTTAAAACCCAGCCCTGCCGCCCGGAATAAACATAACCGTAGTGCGCCAGTTTGTCCAAGAGCGCGCCCAACTCGTCGTAGCCCATACCGATATGCCGTCTGAACTGCCGGACCCGCAGGGCTTTGCCGCGTTTTTGCGCCGCGTCGAGCAAGAGTAAAATGTCCAACACATCGTCAAAGCCGCCGCGCGCGTCCGCATTTTTCCGAAACGCCCCACCCTGCCAATACGACAGGGAGGCCGTCAGCACCGCCCCGCCCAAGACCAGCGTCCACAACAGGTTCAGCCACAACAGGAAAAACGGCACGGCGGCAAACGCGCCGTAAATCGAGCGGTAGCCGTCGAAACTGCCCATATACCACACGAAAACCGCGCGCGCGCACCACAGGCACAAAGCCGTCGCCGCCGCCCCGATCAAGGCGTGCCGCGCGGGTACGAAACGGTTGGGGACAAAGCAGTACAGCCCCCACAACAGCAGCACCGTTCCCAGCGGCATCGCCAGCGGGCGCAACAGCCACGATTCCCCCCATCCCGCCGTCAGCGAGATGCCCACGCCCAAAAACAGCGGCCCGCAAGTCAGCAGGGCCCAATAAACGAGGAACTGCATCATCCAAGGACGCTGCGCGCCGACGCGCCAAATGCGGTTAAACGCCTGGTCTATCGTCCGAACCAGCATCAGCGACGTGACGAACAGCATCACGCTGCCGATGGCGGTCAGGCTGCCTGCCTGCCGGCGGAACGCGTCGAGGTAATCCAGCACCTTGTCCGCCCCTTGCGGCACGACGGTTTGTTTGACGAAGGACACAAACGCACCCGACCAGCTCTCAAATACCGGAAAGACCGAAACCGCCGCCACCGTTACCGTCAGCACCGGCACCAAAGCCAGCAGCGTGGTAAACGTCATACTCGCCGCCGCCTGAGGTACGCGCTCTTCGCTGAAACGGCGGGCGACAAACAGCAGGAAGGCAACGCCGCCGTTTTCCATACCTTTTTGCCAATACTTTGAAAATACCGTCATTTTTATATGCCTGTACCGAACGGAAAGCACAAATTGTAACCGAAACCGCCGCCGTCCCCAAATCCGGCATCCGTTGCGCCGCAGGTGCGGGGCCGGATAAAGGCAGGCCGGATTCTTTGCAGGCGCATCGCTTATGGGGGGCTTCGTTTTCAAATGTCGTCTACAAAATGAATAAGCCCCCGATTTTTTTATTTTGACGGCGTTTCAATACTGAAAAATAATTGCCTTTTCCCCGGCAAATAGTCGGAATCGGCGGATGGTTCAGACGCAGCCTTTATTTTTTCCCAATATCGGCAAGGTCTTGGCCGGCTGGGGGCGGCGCATCGTGATGCGTCAAATTCCGCGAACAGGCTGTTTTTCGGAGATTTCAAGCCGCGCCGTTTCCCGACCGGATGCCCCCGCGGCTTCAGACGGCATCGGCGGCGGTACGCAATCCGCATCCGGAGTTTGCTATAATCCGATTTTTCCAACTTCGCGGTTCGCAACCCTCCCGCGTTACCAAAACTAGGATTCGATATGTCAAACCAACAAGCCCTGGTCATCTTTTCGGGCGGTCAGGATTCGACCACCTGCCTGATTCAGGCGGTTCAAACCTACGGGCGCGAAAACGTCCGGGCGATTACTTTCCAATACGGGCAACGCCACGCCGTCGAGCTGGAACGCGCTGCTTGGATTGCACAGGATTTGGGCGTTCCACAAACACTGGTTGATTTAAACTTGATGAAAACCATCACGCACAACGCCCTGATGGACGAAGCCGCCGCCATCGAAACCGTCGATAACGGCGTTCCCAACACCTTTGTGGACGGACGCAACGCGCTTTTCCTGCTCTACGCCGCGATTCACGCCAAAGGGCAGGGGATACGGCACATCATCGCCGGCGTGTGCGAAACCGATTTTTCCGGCTATCCCGACTGCCGCGATGTATTCGTCAAATCGATGAACGTTACCCTTAATTTGGCGATGGACTATGATTTCCAAATCCACACGCCGCTGATGTATCTGACCAAGGCGCAAACTTGGGCGTTGGCGGACGAAATGGGCGCGCTGGACTATATCCGCGAGCAAACCCACACCTGCTATAACGGCATTGTCGGCGGCTGCCACGAATGCCCGAGCTGTATCTTGCGCGAACGCGGGTTGGCGGAATATTTGGAAAGTATAGTGGATTAACAAAAATCAGGACAAGGCGACGAAGCCGCAGACAGTACAGATAGTACGGCAAGGCGAGGCAACGCCGTACTGGTTTAAATTTAATCTACTATAAAAAGACCGTCTGAACACGCGCAAACCACAAGGAATACGATATGCCCAAGCTCCATATGTTTTACCTCGGCGGCAATGCCGGCAGGTCGAATATCGAAGTGCACGACATCCAATTTGCCGTGTGCGACGACTACCGCGAAGCCGTCCCCGCACTCAAAGCCGCGTGGTTTGGCGATGCGGACAAAATCCACATCGACGGCTGGCAGATTGTCGAATGGGCGGACGGTTACGATGTCTGCGTGAGTGAGGCGGAAGAACATACCGCAATGCCGTCTGAACACGCCCCGCGCCTGTATTTCGCCAATGTCGGCGGTTATCGCGCGGGTCAGCTTGCCGAAGCGCACGCTTTCGGGCTGTTCGCCGCCGCCACGCCTGCCGAAGCCAAACAAAAAGCCCTGCAAACCCTGCTGCCCAACGGTTATATGCAGCGGCACAAAGACAACTTAAAAGACGTGGACAACCTGCTTGCGCTCGATCGCATCGGCAATTTCCATATCCGCCTGACCCCGAATCCGCACGGCAAGCCTGCCGAAATCGGCTTTCAGGGCTATTTGCCCATTTGAGAACCCATGAAAATCACCAAAATCTTCACTTTCGACTCCTCGCATATGCTCGACGGGCATGACGGCAAATGCCAAAACCTGCACGGGCATACCTACAAACTCGAAATCACCGTTTCAGACGGCATCGTCAGTGGCGGGCCGAAAGACGGAATGGTGATGGACTTTACCGACTTGAAAGCCATTGTGAAACAACACATTACCGACCCCTTCGACCACGCGTTTATCTACCACGGCGGCAACGGCCGCGAATCCCAAATCGCCGCGCTTTTGGAGGGCTGGGACATGAAAACCCTGCGCCTGCCCTGCCGCACCACTGCCGAAAATATGGCGGTCGAAATGTACGGCCGTTTGCAAAACGCGGGGCTGAACGTGTGCGGCGTGAAATTGTGGGAAACGCCGACATCGTGTGCGGAGTATGAAGGGGGGTAGGAGATAGTTTGAACGTATCGATATAGTGAATTTGAATGAAACTTGCACTAAGCTGTCATTCCCGCGCAGGCGGGAATCCAGACCTTGATTTATCAGGAATATTTAAAAATTGCAGCAATTCCAACTCTCTGGATTCCCGCCTGCGCGG
The DNA here is from genome assembly GCF_901482445.1 of Neisseria lactamica. Taxonomy (NCBI): domain Bacteria; kingdom Pseudomonadati; phylum Pseudomonadota; class Betaproteobacteria; order Neisseriales; family Neisseriaceae; genus Neisseria; species Neisseria lactamica. Next base: position 2,079,555 of record NZ_LR590477.1, read on the forward strand.
GAATGACAGTGTGGGGCGTCCTTATTTGAATCTGCTTTATAGTGGATTAAATTTAAACCAGTACAGCGTTGCCTCGCCTTGCCGTACTATCTGTACTGTCTGCGGCTTCGTCGCCTTGTCCTGATTTAAATTTAATCCACTATAAAACGGTTTTTTTCCAGTAAGGATTCCCCCGTTTTTTCAGACGGCATTCCATATCAAATACACCCGTTAAAAGGAACACCCATGAAACTTCTCTCCACCCTCTTAGTCCTCCTCGTCGCCGCCGAACATTTCTACATCGCCTGGCTGGAAATGACGCAGATTCCCGGCGAAAAGGCGGCGGAAATATTCAAGCTGCCTTATGAATTTATGGAACAAAAGCAAGTGCAGACCTTGTTCAGTAATCAAGGGCTGTATAACGGCTTTCTCGGCATCGGGCTGGTGTGGTCGCGGTTTGCCGCGCCGGACAACGCCGTTTACGGCGCGACGATTCTGTTTCTCGGTTTCGTATTGATTGCTGCCGCGTGGGGCGCGTTTTCGTCCGGCAACAAAGGCATACTCGTCAAACAAGGTTTGCCCGCATTTTTGGCGGCGGCAGCGGTGTTGGCGGCATGAAAAAAATCAATGTCGCCCCCGAAAATCCGCAATACCGTATCGTCGAAATTTTCGAGAGCCTGCAAGGCGAGGGCCGGAACACGGGTATGCCTGCCGTTTTCGTCCGCTTGGGCAAATGCAACCTCGCCTGCGGCTGGTGTGATACCGATTATTTGACATTCGGCATGATGAGCCTGTCCGACATCTTAGGCCGTCTGAAAGCCTATGCCGCCCGCAACATCATCATCACCGGCGGCGAGCCGACCATACAGCCGCATCTCGATACGCTGCTGGACGCGCTCAAAGCCGAAGGTTATTTCCTCTGTCTCGAAACCAACGGACTCAATCCCGCGCCGCCGCAAATCGACTACGTCGCCACCAGCCCCAAAGCCTGCTACGCCGCCAAGTATGAAACCAACTGCATCGCCGAAGCCGACGAAGTGCGGATTGTTGCCGACGGCGATGTCCTTGCGTTTTGCGAAAATATGGAACGCAAAATCCGCGCGCGCCATTACTACCTTTCGCCCTGCGAACAAAACGGCGCAATGAACATCTACGACACCATCCGCCAAATCGGTATTTTAAACAGCCGCCCCGACGCGCCGGTGCATTGGCAGTTAAGCGTGCAGACGCACAAATGGGCGGGAATAGAGTAGTTTATGCAGTGTAACTCAAAGGGACGGCGTACCGTTTTGCCGATGTTTGACATACGAGAAGTGTACCGCTTCCGCGTGAAATTGCCGACATTTCCGCTGCCTAATTGGTTTGTAACCTTACTGAATAAGATGCCGCCGTTGGGTACAAGCTCGGCTTCCTAAATTTCGATAGTCTTTTTAACCTTGCCGATACCCTTTGTCGGCGCACGCAAATGGCAGGGTTGGGGAAAACGAAATGCCGTCTGAAACAGAATGCTGTTTCAGACGGCATTTTTCTGTTGCCGCCAAAAGGAAAAACCGCCCCGGCAATCGATGCTGAGGCGGTTTGAATATGGTCGGAATGAGAGGATTCGAACCTCCGACCCCTTCGTCCCGAACGAAGTGCGCTACCGGGCTGCGCTACATTCCGAATTGATTGGAACGGGATTATAACGCAAAAAGTGCGGCGTGCCTATACCGTTTTGCCTGTTTGCCGCGTATCGGGCGGATTTAAAGGACTGTGTTTGGATACAGTGCTGATAAGCATACTTATCTTCAAGTAATCCAATAGGATAACTTTCTACCTGACCGAAAAAAATCATTGCCTTTCCCTGACAAACGGTTGGAATCGGCAGATTGTTGAAACGCAGCCGGTTTAAAAGGACTCTCCGACTTTTACGCCGCCCGCCGTGTCCTGCGGCGAGGCAAGGCCGGCAACGAAGGCCTGTGCCTCCTGGAAATCCGCCGTCTGCATCACGGCTTGCGCGGCGGCACTGCCGAGCGTGTTGGCCATATATTGCCAACGTTGCGCCAAAGCGGGATTGTCGGGAATGCGGAAATCTTCGCGCAGTTCGTCCACAAGGTCGGGACGGTTGCAAACCAATACGATGTCGCAACCCGCTTCAAACGACAGCCGGGCGCGTTCTTTGATGCCGCCGGCCCCGCACGCGCCCTCCATAGTCAAATCGTCCGAGAAAATCACGCCTTTAAACCCGATGTCGCGGCGCAAAATTTGTTTGAGCCAGATTTCGGAAAACCCGGCGGGCTTTGTGTCCACTTGCGGATAAACGACGTGGGCGGGCATAACCGCCGCCATACCTTCGCGGCTCATAATGCGGAAAGGGATGAGGTCGGCGGCTTCGAGTTCGTCGAGGCTGCGCCCGTCTTCGGGCAGCACCAAATGGCTGTCCCCTTCGACAAAGCCGTGTCCGGGAAAATGTTTGCCGCAGGATTTCATACCGCCTTTTGCCAAACCTTTTTGAAGGGCGAGGGCAAGGCGGGCGACTGCTTCGGGGTTGCGGTGGAAACTGCGGTTGCCGATGACGGGGCAGTTTCCCCAGTCCAAATCTAAGACGGGGGTGAAGGACAAATCGATGTTGCAGGCGGAAAGCTCGGTTGCCAAAACCCGGCCGACTTGTCCGGCGGCGGTTTCGGCAGCAGACGCGCCGTCTTTGTCCCAAATTTGCCCTAAAACGTTCATTGCGGGCAGGCGGGTAAAGCCTTCGATAAACCGTTGCACCCTGCCGCCTTCGTGATCGACGGCGATAATGAGTTCGGGGGTGCGGAGGGATTTGATTTCGGCGGTAAGTTCTTTGAGCTGTTCGATGTTTTGGAAGTTGCGGCGGAAGAGGATGATGCCGCCGATTGCGGGGTCGAGCAGGCGTTGTTTTTCTTCTCCGGTCAGGCGGAAGGCGGCAATGTCGGCCATTAAGGGGCCGCGCGGAATATGGGGGACGGTCATTGCGGTTTGCTCCAAAAAGCTTCAGACGGCATAGGCCGTCTGAACAGGGAAAGGGGTCAGGCGTTGGCGCGTTTTTTATCTTTCAACAGAAAAATCAGCACCGCCAATACAATGCCTGTCGTGCCGAAGCCCAACAGCGCGGATTTTGTCAGACCCAATGCGAGGTAGCCCGATGCGGCGGCGGCGGCAACGGTTAAGGCGTAAGGCAGTTGCGAGGTAACGTGGTCGATGTGGTTGCAGCGCGCGCCGGTGGAAGACAGGATGGTCGTGTCGGAAATGGGCGAGCAGTGGTCGCCGCATACCGCCCCCGCCATTACTGCGGACATACACGGGATAATCAGCGCGGGTTCGACTTTGACTGCCATGGCGGCGGCAATCGGCAGCATAATGCCGAACGTTCCCCAGCTTGTGCCGGTGGCAAACGCCATCACGCTGGCGAGCAGGAAGAGGATGACGGGCAGAAAGCCGGGGCGGATGCTGTCGGCAACCAGCGTGGAGAGGTAGTCGCCGGTGTGCATTTCGCCGACAACCGTACTGATGAGCCAGGCGAGGATTAAAATGGCGATTGCGCCGAACATAGATTTCGCACCCTGCCAAACGGCTTTGGGATAGTCGGCGGTTTTAATCGTGCCGAGCGTGCAGAGGACGACGGCAAGCACGCCGCAAGTGCCGCCGAATACCAGCGAAGTGTTTACGTCCGTATTTTCAAACGCACCCAAAATGCTGAAGGTTTCGCTTGCCTGCGCGCCGGTGTAGATCATGGCGGCGACGGTGGAGGCGATTAAGGTCAAAACGGGAATAATCAACGCGTAAACCCTGCCCGCGATGCCGTCTGAAACGGCTGTTTCATTATGGGTTTCGTTCAAGGCGGCTTGTTCGAAACGTGCCATCGAGCCGATGTCGAAGGAGAACCATGCGACGACGAATACCATAATCAGGGCAAACAGCGCGTAATAGTTCATCAGGCTCATGGCGACAAACGTCCCCATCGGCGTGTATCCGGTGATTTTGTAGGTAACGAGCAATCCGGCAAGCGTGGCGATAATCGACGCGCCCCAGCTTGAAACGGGCATCAGCACGCACATCGGCGCGGCAGTGGAGTCGAGGATGTAGGCGAGTTTGGCGCGGGAAACTTTAAACTTGTCGGTAACGGGGCGGGCAATCGCACCGACGGCGAGGCTGTGGAAATAGTCGTCGATAAAGGTTACGAACACGAGGCAGGCGGTCAGCATTTTCGCGCCGCGCCGGTTTTTAATGTGCCGTTTTGCCCAGTCGGCAAACGCCTGATTGCTGCCGGAAAGGGTCAGCAGCGAAGTAAAGATGCCCAAAAGTATCAGGAAAATCAGTATTTTGAGCTTGCCGAGTGACCATTCCCCGTCTGCCCGTACCAACCCTTCCGCCATATCTTTCAAATGAATCAGGCCGTTTGCGGGGTTGCCGCCCGTCAGGAAGGCGGTGCCGACCAAAATGCCTATGCTTAACGACAGCAATACACGCCGGGTAACGACGGCGAGGGCCAGTGCCAAAAAAGGCGGGATAACCGAGAGAAATGAGTGTGAATAATCAATGAGCTGCATAATGTGCGAGGTATAAGTGTCCGGATGGCGGTTTTTGTCCGCAACGGTTCGGGTTGGTCGGCAAAACGGGCGGAAGTATTTTTTTGTATTTTCAAATACTGATTTGAAATCAAAGGATTGATTTCTTTAAAATGCCCGTCGGCGGGTGCAGGCGGGCATTTTACCATTTAAAGGACATTTCGGGCGGATTATGCGGTTTACGGCAGGGTCAGTGCAATGAACAAAGTGCCGCCCCGGCGCATAACCAAAAGGGGGATGTTTTTACCCGCCCTGTCCAGCGCATTGCGGAAACCGTCTTCGTCATTGACGGGGTTTTGCCCGACGGCGAGGATTTCGTCGCCGCGCCGCAGGCCCGCGCGTTGTGCCGCCCCCGAAACCTGCACGACGACCAGCCGTCCGCCGTTGCCGTCTGTATCGGTTTGGAGGGTAATGCCGGCAGATTCGACCGAGAACGTGCCGGATTGGTGTTCGGCATAAGGGGCTTTGTCCGGCTCGGACGAGGAACCGGTTTGTTCGGAAGCATTGCCCAGTTTGACGGTAACGGTAATTTCCTTGCCTTTGCGCCATACGCCGAGGCTGACTTCTTTTCCCGGTGTAATGGCGCCGACCATAACGGGAAGATCGCCGGAAGAACGTATTTCTCCGCCGTCGAGGCTGAGGACGATGTCGCCTGCCTGCAGGCCGGAGCGTTCTGCGGGGCTGCCGGGCAGGACTTTGGCAATCAGTGCGCCGCCGGCTTTATCCAGACCGAAGGACTGTGCCAAACCGTAGGATACTTCCTGAATAATCACGCCCAGTTGCCCGCGTCGGACTTTGCCGGTGTTTTTCAGTTGTTCGGCGACATTCATGGCAACGTCAATCGGGATGGCGAAGGAAATGCCCATAAATCCGCCGCTGCGGCTGTATATTTGCGAATTGATGCCGACGACCTGTCCTTTTAAGTTGAACAGCGGGCCGCCGGAGTTGCCCGGATTGATGGCGACATCGGTTTGGATGAAGGGTGTATAGCTTTCATTGGGCAGGCTTCTGCCTTTGGCGGAGACGATGCCGGCGGTAACGCTGTTGTCGAAGCCGAAGGGCGCACCGATGGCGGCGACCCATTCGCCCGGTTTCAAATCTTTGGGATTGCCGATTTTGACGACGGGAAGGTCTTTTGTTGCGTCTATTTTTAACAGCGCCACGTCGGATTGGACATCCGAGCCGACGAGTTTGGCGGTATATTCGCGTTTGTCGTTGAGCAGGACTTTGATGCTGCCCATACCGGCAACGACGTGGGTATTGGTCAGGATGTAGCCGTCTTTGCTGATGATGAAGCCGGAGCCGAAGTTTAATCCGCCGTCGTCTGCTTCTTCTTGGGGGATTTCGGGCATATTCGGGACGAGGCGTTTGAAAAATTCGTAGAAGGGATCGTTGTCGGCAATCGGGTCGGAATCGTTTTCGGTATTGCGCCCGCCGTTTTCGGTACTTGGGGCGGGGGCCGCCTGAATGTTGACGACTGCCGGACCTTCGCTTTGAACCAGTTGGGCAAAGTCGGGCAGCAGCATGCTGACGCTGCCGTCGTCTTTGGTGTGTTCGATGCGTTCTACGAAGGATGCTTCTTTTTTGTCCGCACCGAAAAAGCTGCCTGCCTTGTCGCAGCCTGCCAGCGCGGCGGCGCACAGGGTTGCCAAAGCGAAGTATTTGTATTTTTTGAACACGTTTTGTCCTTTGTTTGGTGCCGATACCGGCTTTAATGCCGTCTGAAACGCATTTTGTCGGCTTCAGACGGCATAGGTTGAAATTTTACAATGTCCGTCCGAATTTTCAAGCGTTTCATTTTGAAGGGCGGCGGCGGTCAGGCTTTGGCGGGATATTCGCACAAATCGTTGATGATGCAGGTTTGGCATTGCGGTTTGAGCGCCTTGCAGGTGTAGCGTCCGTGCAAAATCAGCCAGTGGTGCGCGTCCATCAGAAATTCTTTGGGGATGAAGCGCATCAGTTTGTCTTCGACTTCGCGCACGTCTTTCCCCGGCGCGATTTTGGTTCGGTTGGACACTCGGAAAATATGCGTATCGACTGCCATAACGGGATGTCCGAACGCCGTGTTCAATACCACGTTTGCCGTTTTGCGCCCCACGCCCGGCAAGGATTCCAAAGCCTCGCGGTCTTCCGGCACTTCGCCCTTGTATTTTTCCAGCAGGATGCGGCAGGTCTGCATAATGTGTTTGGATTTGGTTTTATACAACCCGATGGTTTTCGTGTATTCCATCACGCCGTCCAGACCCAAATCCAGCATCGCTTGCGGCGTATCGGCAATCGGAAACAGCTTCGCCGTCGCCTTGTTTACGCCGACATCGGTCGCCTGCGCCGAAAGCAGAACGGCGATTAAAAGCTCGAAAGGGGAGTTGAAATTCAGCTCGGTGGTCGGATGGGGGTTGGCGGCGCGGAAGCGTTCGAAAATTTCTTGGCGGATTTGTCTGTTCATTTTTTTATACGGTAGGTTTGTGTGTCCGGCATTATAACGCACGGTTCAGGCGGCGTAATATTGCATTCCCCACAGGATAAAGGCGTAACGCGCCATCTTGCCGGCTATCAGCATCAGCCCGCTTGTCCACGGGTTCAGACGCAGCCAGCCGGCGGCAAGCGGTAGTGCGTCGCCGACGATGGGCAGCCATGCAAACGCAAGCAGCCATACGCCGTAACGCTCCATTATCCTGATTGTTTTTTCAGACGGCATTTTTCGGGAGGGCAGCAAACGCCCCATCCAATAGGAAACCATACTGCCCAATCCGTTGGCAAGGCCGGCGCACAGCAACGCGCCGTATGCGTGTTCGGGAAAACGGCGGACGAACAGGACAAAGGCGGCTTCGGACGTGCCGGGCAGGAGGGTGGCGGAAGTGAAGGCGGAAAAAGCGAGCGCGGCGTAGGCGTAGGCGGGCATCATTGCAAACAGTCTCAAACAGGCAAAAATCGGCAACGGATTGTACGGTATTAGTGGATTAACAAAAACCAGTACGGCGTTACCTCGCCTTAGCTCAAAGAGAACGATTCTCTAAGGTGCTGAAGCACCAAGTGAATCGGTTCCGTACTATTTGTACTGTCTGCGGCTTTGTTGCCTTGTCCTGATTTTTGTTAATCCACTATACTTCAATCCATAAAAGTCTTATATGCCAACAAACAAAAAAATAAAAAATTATATTTCAAAAAAATTAATTTAAATTGAGAAAATTGCTGTTTTGTTTCTGTCCGACTTTTGTAAAACGCTAAAATGCCGTCTGAAAACGTCGGGCGGATTCGGTATGGTGTGTTAGAATCCGTTAACTTTATATCAAATCGGGCAAAGAATCATGTTTGCTTTCAAATCCTTACTCGATATGCCGCGCGGTGAGGCACTTGCCGTCGTCGTCGCTCTGATTGCCGCGATGGGCTATACCATCATTTCATTGGAGTGGCTGCCGCATATGTCCATTATTGCCGCCATCGTCGTGCTGATTTTGTACGGCTTGGCGCGCGGTTTGAAATACAACGATATGCAGCAGGGCATGATAGGCGCGTTGAATCAGGGTATGGGCGCGATTTACCTGTTTTTCTTCATCGGGCTGATGGTCAGCGCGCTGATGATGAGCGGCGCGATTCCGACGCTGATGTATTACGGTTTCGGACTGATTTCCCCGACTTATTTTTATTTTTCCGCTTTCGCGCTGTGTTCCGTCATCGGCGTATCCATCGGCAGCAGCCTGACCACCTGCGCCACTGTCGGCGTTGCCTTTATGGGGATGGCGGCGGCGTTTCAGGCCGATATGGCGATGACGGCAGGCGCGATTGTTTCGGGTGCGTTTTTCGGCGACAAAATGTCCCCGCTTTCCGATACGACGGGCATTTCCGCGTCTATCGTCGGCATCGATTTGTTTGAGCACATTAAAAACATGATGTACACCACCATCCCCGCGTGGCTCATCAGCGCGGCACTGATGCTTTGGCTTTTGCCGAATGTCGCCGCGCAGGATTTGAACAGCGTCGAATCCTTCCGCAGCCAGCTTGAAGCCACGGGATTGGTGCACGGCTATTCGCTGATTCCGTTTGCACTGTTGGTCGTTTTGGCATTGATGCGCGTCAATGCCGTGGTCGCCATGCTCTTTACCGTCATGGTTGCCGTTGCCGTAACGTATCTGCACAGCACGCCCGATCTGCGTCAGCTCGGCGCTTGGTTTTACGGCGGTTACAAACTTGAAGGCGAAGCGTTTAAAGACATTGCCAAACTCATTTCGCGCGGCGGCTTGGAGAGTATGTTCTTCACGCAAACCATCGTTATCCTCGGGATGAGTTTGGGCGGGCTGTTGTTTGCACTGGGCGCGATTCCTTCCCTGCTGGATGCCGTCCGCAGCTTTTTGACGAATGCCGGGCGTGCCACATTCAGCGTTGCTATGACTTCGGTCGGGGTTAATTTCCTGATCGGTGAACAATATTTGAGTATTTTGTTGTCGGGTGAAACGTTCAAACCCGTTTACGACAAACTCGGCCTGCATTCGCGCAACCTGTCTCGGACGCTGGAAGATGCGGGGACGGTGATTAACCCTCTCGTACCGTGGAGCGTATGCGGCGTGTTCATCAGCCACGCGCTGGGCGTGCCGGTTTGGGAATATCTGCCGTATGCCTTTTTCTGCTATTTGAGTTTGGCTTTGACCCTGTTATTCGGTTGGACGGGGCTGACTTTGAGCAAAAAATAAGCGGATAAGCGAAATGCCGTCTGAAACTTGCAACGGTTTCAGACGGCATTTTTATGTTTGGCGGATGGGGCGGGTTGAAACAGAAAACGCCCGTACCGTCATTCTAAACTGTGCAGAAACGGCGGTGCAGGCAGACTATGCTTACTTCACGCGTGTTGCCATCAGCGTGTGCAGGCGGCGGTTGTCGGCGCGGGCGACGGTGAACTGCAAACCGCCGATAAGGACTTTTTCGCCGCGCACGGGCAGGTGTCCCAATTCCTGAATAACCAGGCCGCCGATGGTGTCGGCTTCTTCGCTGCTGTATTCTGTGCCGAAGAAAGTATTGATGTCTTCGATTTCGGTAGCCGCGTGGATGCGCCAGCGTTCGGAAGAAACGGCGTGGATGTTGTCCGCGCTGTCGTCTTCGTCAAACTCGTCTTCGATGTCGCCGACGATTTGCTCGATGATGTCTTCAAAGGTGACCAAGCCGGATGTTCCGCCGTATTCGTCGATGACAATAGCCATATGGTTGCGCTGCTCGCGGAACTCTTTTAAAAGGGCGGTCAGCGATTTGCCTTCGGGGACGAAGACGGCAGGGCGCAATATCGATTTGAGGTGGAACTGCTCGGGGTTGAACATATATTTGAGCAGGTCTTTGGCGTGCAAAATGCCCAAAACTTCGTCTTTGTCTTCGCCGATGACGGGGAAGCGCGAATGGGCGGTATCGATAACGTAGGCGGTGATGCGTTCGATGCTGTCGTTTTCTTTTAAAACGTTCATACGGCTGCGCGTAATCATCGCGTCGCGTACTTCCAAATCGGAAAAATCGAGGACTTTTTCCAATCTTAAAAGCGTATCCGCATCAAAAACTTCCTGCTCGTGCGCCTGCCGAAGCAGGTTTAATACGTCTTCGGCGGAATCGGGTTCGCGGGCGAGTCGGGCAATCAGGCGTTCAAAAAAATTCGTTTTCGGTTGTGCGCCGTCCATTTTAATGTCCGTCCTCTCGGTAGGGGTTGGGATAGCCTGCCGCCCGCATCAGGCGGATTTCTTCGGCTTCCATTATTTCGGCTTCATCGTCTTCGATGTGGTCGTAGCCCATCAGGTGCAAAACGCCGTGTATGGTTAAGTGGGCAAAATGCCGTTCGGGCGTTTTGCCTTGTTCGGCAGCTTCTTTCAAAACCACTTGCGGGCAGATAATCAAATCGCCGTACAGTTTTTCCGAAACTTGGCAGGGCAGGGTTTCGCCTTCGTTGAGCGCGAAACTCAAGACATTGGTGGCGTAGTCTTTGCCCCGGTAGTCGCAGTTGTAGGCGCGGGCTGCTTCTTCGTCCAGAAGAATCAGGCTGATGTCTGCGCGGCGGTATCCGCTTTTCAAGGCAGACCACGCCCAGCGGTAAAAATCGTGTTTGCTTGGAAGGTTGGCGGCGGAAGAAGCGTTTTCAAAGTTCAGATGGAAACGTTGCCGCTGCAACGTTAAGAAAGGGTATTTTTTGGCGCGTTTCATTGTGGCGGGTTTCGTGTTTTGTGGGCGTAAATATAACATAGACCTGATGATGCCGTCTGAAGAAACGTTCAAAATATGATAGACTCCACGCCGTTTCCCATCCTTGTGGCACATAAAGATATGAACCCGAAAAAACTCGTCATCGCCAGCCGCGAAAGCCTGCTTGCCATGTGGCAGGCAAAGCATATCCAAGGCCGTCTGAAAGCCCTGTATCCCGATTGCGAAGTCGAGATTTTGGGTATGACCACGCGCGGCGACCGGATTTTGGACAGAACTTTGTCAAAAGTCGGCGGTAAAGGCTTGTTTGTCAAAGAGTTGGAACAAGCCCTTCAAGACGGGCGCGCCGATTTGGCGGTGCATTCGATTAAGGATGTACCGATGGATTTGCCCGAAGGTTTCGCGCTTGCGGCAATCGGAGAACGCGCCAATCCGTTTGACGCGTTTGTGTCCAACCGATACGCGCGTTTGGAAGAAATGCCCGAAAGCGCGGTTGTCGGCACATCCAGCCTGCGCCGCGAAGCCCAGTTGCGCGCGCGCTATCCGCATTTGGCGATCAAACCCCTGCGCGGCAATGTGCAAACCCGTTTGTCCAAACTCGATAACGGCGAATACGATGCGATTATCTTGGCCGCCGCCGGTTTGCAGCGTCTGGAATTGGACGGACGCATCCGCATGATTTTGTCGGAATCCGACAGCCTGCCTGCCGCCGGACAAGGCGCGTTGGGTATCGAAATTGCCGCGCACCGCGAAGACTTGTATGAGGTTTTGAAACCCTTGAACCACGGCGTGACCAATGCCTGCGTTACCGCCGAACGCGCCCTCGCACGCGCTTTGGGCGGAAGCTGCCAAGTGCCGCTGGCCGCATATTGCACGGAAGAAAACGGCTTGCTGACCTTGCGCGGCTTGGTCGGACACCCCGACGGTTCGGTTATTTTGCGGGCGGACGCGCAAGCCCCTGCCGGATACGCCGACGCGCTCGGACGTGCGGTTGCCAAAAAACTGGCGGACGACGGTGCGCGGGAATTGATTGGGGCGGTATTGCAGGAACAGGTCTGAACCTGCTTTGCAATCTGACGGGATGAAACAATAAATGCCGTCTGAAAACCGGAAAGGTGTTCAGACGGCATTTCGTATGCGCTTTTGTTTTACAAGACTTTCACGATGCTTTCGCACAGATAATCGATGTTGTCGTCGGTAATGCCGGCAACGTTGATGCGGCCGGAGCGGACGGCATAAATGGCAAACTCGTTTTTCAAACGGTCGACTTGTTCGGGAGTCAATCCGCTGAAAGAGAACATACCGTTTTGTTCGATAATGAAATCAAAGTCTTGGCTTGCACCTTTGGCTTTGAGCAACGCAACAAATTTTTGGCGCATGGCTTTGATGCGGCCGCGCATTTCATCGAGTTCGGCAATCCATTGGGCTTTCAAATCATCATTTTTCAACACCAGCGCAATGGTGTTCGCGCCGTGTGAAGCCGGGTTGGAATACAAGGTACGGATGATGGTTTTGACTTGGCTGTGGGCGCGGGCTGCTGTTTCTTCGTCTTCGGCCACCAAAGTGAACGCGCCCACGCGCTCGTTGTACATACCGAAGTTTTTGGAATAAGAGCTGGCAATCAGCAATTCGGTATTGTGTTTCAAGAACACGCGCAAGCCGTAGGCATCTTCTTCCAAACCGTTGCCGAAGCCTTGGTAGGCAAAGTCAAACAGCGGCAGCCAGCCTTTTTCGGCAGAAAGTTTTGCCAGAGTTTCCCATTGTTCGGGCGTAGGGTCGATGCCGGTAGGGTTGTGGCAGCAGCCGTGCAGCAGGACGATGTCGCCTTTTTGCGCCCGGTCCAAGTCTTCAATCATACCGTCCCAATCCAAACCGTGTTTGGCGGCATCATAGTAGCGGTAAGGTTTGTCTTGGATACCGACCGCTTTGGCGATGGCGTTGTGGTTGGGCCAGGTCGGATTGGAAATCCAGATGGTTTGCGCGTCCAACTGACGTTTGGCAAACTCGGCCGCAATACGCAATGCGCCCGTACCGCCAAGGCTTTGCGCAGTTTTGGCACGACGGCTGGCGATGATTTCGTGGTCTTTGCCGAACAGCAGGATTTGGGTTTGCTCGTTGTAGTCGGCAACGCCGTCGATGGTGAGGTAGTTTTTGGTGGTTTCGCTTTCCAACAGGCGTTTTTCAGCCTCTTTGACGGCTTTGACAATGGGTGTCGCGCCGGATGCGTCTTTGTACACGCCGATGCCGAGGTTGACTTTTTCGGGGCGGGTTTCGGCTTTGAACGCTTCGCCCAAACCGAGAATCGGATCGGCGGGGGCGGCTTCGATGTGCTTGAAGAACATAGCTTGCTCCTTGATGGGGACGGAAGGTCATTCGGGTTTGCCGATTTTACGCTGTTTTATATGTGCCGGAAACAGCCGTGCATATGGGCGAAGGTTTCCCGGTTTGACCGTATGTGTTCGGTAGGCGGGGGTAAATCTTGTTCGGCGGCTTCGGCAATATCCTTTAGCCTGCCGATGGCGTAAAATGGGCGCACGCCAACCACGCAAAGGAAAATCAAATGAACAATCTGAATCCGCAGGAAATTTCCGTGTTGCCGGAAAATCTGCCGCTGTATTGCTCGGGGCCCGACAACGAGCAGTGGAACGGGCATCCGAGAGTGTTTTTGCCTTTGGGCGAAGGAGAATCGGGCAGCGTTTCTTGTCCGTATTGCGGCACGCGCTACCGACTTGACGGCAAGATGCCGCATCATCATTACGCCTGAATGCAAACGGCGGAAAAATGCCGTCTGAAGCCTTTTCCGGTTTCAGACGGCATTTGTTTGGCGGGGCGGGCTGTTCCGGCACCGAGATTCTGCCCGACGCACCGCCCGGACGGGGAACGGCGGTTTCCGTTCTCCGCGTGCTGCCGCTATGGATGGCGGCGTTTCGCTTAGAGGAAGAAAATCATTGCCACGACGACGGCAATCACGCCGTAAATCGCCATCGGGATAACGGTTTTCTTGATAATCGCACCTTCGGAATTTTTCACGTCCAATACGGTACATACGGCGATGATGTTGTTGAGGCACACCATATTGCCCATCGCGCCGCCGACGGACTGCAACGCCAAAATCAGGGTAACGGACAGGCCGGTATCCAAGGCGATTTGCTGTTGGATCGGACCGAAGGTCAGGTTGGACACGGTGTTGGAACCGGAGAAGAACGCACCGATCGCGCCCAGATACGGCGAGAAATAAACCCAGTGTTCGCCCGCCATTGCGGCAAATTCCTTACCGATGATTTTCACCATCGAATTGTCGCCGCCGACCAGCATCAGCTGAACCATAATCAGCGCGCCCATCAGGGCAAGCAGCGGTTTTTTGGTTTGATTGAAGGTTACGGCATAAATCGTCCAAGCATCTTTGAATTTGGTCTTATACAGCAGGATGCAGATCCAAACGGTAAAGACAAACGGAATCCAAGCGGGAACGTACAGCGTTTGGTAAGACGCGCTGACATCTTGTCCGAAAATATTGCCGAAGGTAATCGTCAGGGAGTCGCTGACGGTAATTTTGGACAAATCAAACGGCAGTTGGAAGCTGAACCATTCTTCTTTGCTGGTCAAAATGCCTTTGATACCGAGCTGTTTGATGCGAGTAACCACCAGCATACCGATCAGCATACCCAAAGGGGCGAGTGCTTTGGCGACTTGGGCGAACGGCACTTTTTCGGCATTCGGGTCTTTGGCGTGGTCTTTGCTCAAGCCCCAGCCTTTATTAGCTGCAAATACGGAAAACATCAGACCGATTGCGCCGGCAACCAAAGAAGGAAATTCTTCGTTGACCATTGCCAACGCGACATAGGGAAGGGTACAGGAGAAAACGGCAATGGCGACGAAGCCCAAGTTTTTGCGGATTTCAGACCAAGGTACGATAAAACTCAAGCCGATGACGGGGATGACGAAACCCGCGAAGAAGTGCATCACGCCGGTCTGCCTGCCGATGGCGAGGATGTCTTCGGCACTCAGGTTCAGCGGTGCGAAACCGAACCAAGTCGGCGTACCGACTGCGCCGAAAGAGACGGGGACGGAGTTCATCACCAAAGTGAAAATTGCCACTTTCAATGGGTTGAAGCCCAAACTCATCAGAATCGGCGCGGCAATCGCGGCAGGCGTGCCGAAGCCGGATGCGCCCTCAATCATAAAGGCAAACGACCAGCCGATAATCATCAGTTGCGCTACGGGGTTCGGGCTGATGGTCGCCAGCCATTTGCGGATGACATCGATGCAGCCCGTGGTTTCCATCATACGGTTGAACATAATCGCGCCGAAAATCACGGTAATCGGCGTGAGCGTTTTGACGAGGCCGGAAGCGGCGGTGGCGTTGAGCAGCATTCCCGCATCGCCGAAGTAGAAAAGTTTGATGGCGTAAATCAGCACTGCGGTAATCGGCAGCGCGACGTAAGAAGGCATACTGTTTTTTTTCACCATCAGCCAAATCAGCAGGACGATGGGGAATATGCTGAGGAAAAGTGCCATAACGAATCCTTTTTAGGCATTTGCATCATAAGGCGCGTCGAGGTTTGGAAAGACGTTCAAATCCCGCACACCCGATATTTTGATTAAAAGATAAATTGGTAAGACCAATTATTATGCGTTTGCACACTTTACGTAATCTTATGTAATCGGTCAAGCATTTTATCGATAATGGCTATTAATGCGGGTTAAGGATGGTGATGATGCGGCGGAGGGAGTGTGGGAAAGGGGCGTGTAAAAAAAAGCCGCCCGAAAGGCTTCAGACGGCATTTTCAGCATTTTTCCAGCGGCACGAATACCGCGCCGTCCCCGTCCACGCGCAGAATCGAGGCATAACTGCCGTGCCAATCGCCCAAAACGATGCGGGTAAAGCCGTTTTCGTGATGGATATGCTCGCGGTGGGTGTGTCCGTGTATCAGCCTTTCTGCACCGAAGGCGCGAACCTGCCGCGCGGTAAAGACGGCATTGACATCCATAATATCGGCGGGCTTGACCTGTTTTTCCATTTTGCTGACACGCCTGATTTTGGCGGCAAGGCGCGTGCGCCACTTCAGGGGCAGCATCAGGAACAGTTTTTGCAGCCGCTTCCGATGCACGATTTTGCGGAAACGCAGGTATGCCTTGTCGTCGGTGCACAATGTATCGCCGTGGCAGATGAGGGTTTTGCAGCCGAACAAGTCCAAAACCGAGTAATCCGGCAGCAGCGTCATACCCGCCTGCCGGCAAAAATCCCGCCCAATCAGGAAATCGCGGTTGCCCCTGACAAAGAACACGGCAACGCCTTTGTCGGACAATTTCCTGATTTCCCGCGCAACCGAAGTATTCAACTCGGAAACTTCGTCATCGCCCACCCAAAAATCAAACAAATCGCCCAAAATATAAACCGCCCGCGCCTGCCCGGCGGCGGCAGAACGTAAAAAACGCAGCAGCAGCGCGGTCAGTTCGGGGTGCTTTTCGCTCAAATGCAGGTCGGAAATGAAATAGGCGGGTTTCACAGGTTGCTTTCCAATCGGGCGGATGTCGTGGCGGATTATAACGCGCCCGGCGGCGGGGCAATACGGCAAATGCCGCGCCAAGCATCGGGCATTGGCGGAACCGGGGTTCGGGCACGTTAAAAATGCCGTCTGAAGGCTTCAGACGGCATCGCGCGGGTGCGGGATGCGGTAAGGTTTTGCCGGCAAGATATGGGGTGTGGCGGCGGGATTTCCGTTAAAATACGCTTCTTTTTTATTTTTTCCGACCATTATGCGCCTGACCCACATCAAACTCTCCGGCTTCAAATCTTTTACCGACCCGACCACGATTCATGTGCCGGGGCAGCTTGTCGCGGTTATCGGGCCGAACGGCTGCGGCAAGTCGAATGTGATTGACGCGGTGCGCTGGGTGCTGGGTGAGGCTTCGGCGAAGCAGCTTCGCGGCGAGAGTATGCAGGACGTGATTTTTAACGGTGCGGCAACGCGCCGTCCTGCGCCGAGGGCTTCGGTGGAGCTGGTGTTTGACAACAGCGACCACAGTTTGCAGGGGGCGTGGGGACAGTATGCCGAGGTGAGCATCAAGCGGCAGCTGACGCGTCAGGGCGAATCGACTTATTTCATCAACAATCAGACCGTGCGCCGCCGCGACATTACCGATTTGTTTCTGGGTACGGGCGTGGGTGCGCGCGGTTATGCCGTCATCGAACAGGGGATGATTTCGCGCATCATCGAAGCGCGGCCGGAGGAGTTGCGCGCCTATATCGAGGAGGCGGCGGGCGTGTCCAAATATAAGGAACGCCGCAAGGAGACGGAAGGCCGTCTGAAAGACACGCGCGAGCATTTGCAGCGTTTGGGCGATTTGCAGAACGAGTTGGCGCGTCAGGTGGAAAAGTTGGAGAAACAGGCGGAAACCGCCGAACGCTACAAATCCCTGACCGCACAGTTGAACCAGCAACAGGATTTGCTCGATTACGCCCAATGGCAGCAATCGCTTGCCGCCGCCGACAAGGCGACCGCGCAGCATCAGTCTTTGCAGGCGCAGCAGGACGAAACCGCCGCTCAGGTTCAGGCGTTAAACGACGAAGTACACGCCTTGCAGACTGCCGAACAGGCGCAGCAGCAGGCGGTACACGAATTGGGCAACAAACGCGGCGTGTTGCGCGAGCAGATAGCCCGTTTGGAAGAACAAATCCGCCACCGGCAAAACCTGCACCAACGTATCGAACGCGACAAGCAGGCGGCGCAGGCGCAGATGCAGCGCATCCATCAGGAGCAGCAGCAAATCCGCGTGCAGCTTGAAGAAAACGAGTTGCAGGTTGAAGAAAAGCAAACCGAGCTGGCGGAGTGGGCGATGCAGGTTGCTGAACACGAAGAGCGTCTGCCCGAATTGGAAGAAGCCCAAGCCACGCTCAACGCCGCCTTCCAAACCCGGCAGGATGAGGCAAACCGCATCCGCCGTGAACTGGCGTTGAAGCAGCAGCAGCTTGCCCATACCGGACAAACGATTGCCGGGCACGAAGAGCGCAAAGGCCGTCTGAAACAGGAAAACCAAGCCCTGAACCTGCCCGACGAAGCCGAAACCGCCGCCGCGCAGGAAGCCGCCGCCCTGTTGCAAAACCGGCAAGAGCATTACGAAGAACAAATCATCGCCGCCGAAGAAGCCTTACACGCCGCCCGCGAGGCGTTTCAGACGGCCTCAAACCGCTTCCAAAGCCTGAAGCAGCAACACATCACCTTGCAGGCGCAGCAGCAGGCGTTGTCGCAAATCCTGTCGCAACAGCAGGAAGCCGCCGACTTCTGGCAGGCAACCAGCCACGCCGCCGCGCCGCAACTGTGGCAGCACATCACCGCGCCCGCCGAGTGGCAGCACGCCCTGTCCGTCATCCTTGCCGAACGCCTGCACGCCCGCGCCGTGCCGCAAGGTTTCGTTCCCCCCGCGCCTTTGCCGCAGGGGCAGGCGGCATGGCTTTCAGACGACCTCTCAGGCGGCATCAAAAAATCCCTGCCCGTACAGGCATTGCTGAACCAAATCCAAGCGCAGCCACCGTTTCAGACGGCATTGCACCACTGGCTCGACGGCGTATTGTGCGCGCCCGATTTGAGCTATGCCCTCGCGCATCAAAACGATTTGGGCGCACACCAAATCTGGCTCACGCCCGAAGGTCATCAGGTCGACAAAGTCAGCGTCCTGCTCTATGCCAAGCCCGCGCAGGAAAGCCTGATTACCCAAAAAGCGCACCTCGACGGCATCGCATCCGAACTGGACAACCTAGCCCCCGAACTCTCCGCCGCCGAAGCCGCGTTCAAACAGGCGGAAGCCGCCGTGCGCTCGTCCGAAGTGCAGCACAAAAACCTGATGCAGCAACAACAGCAGCACACGCGCCAATACAGTCAGGCGCAGCAACGCGCCGCCGAACTTCTGGCGCGCACCAACCAAGGGCAAATCCGCCGCGAACACATCGAGCGCGAACTGGCGCAGTTGGCGGAAGAGCAGACCGTGTTGCAACACACGTCCGACGGGCTTTCAGACGACATCGCCATTTTGCAGGAAGCCGCCGCCGAACTCGAACACCAGCAGCAAACCGCCGCGCACAGCCGCCAAGAGCAGCAAGGTCGTCTGAAACAGGCGCAGCTTGCCCTGTTGGAAGCCAACCGCCAATACGGGCTTGCCGAAGTCGCCGTCCACAAGCTCAACCAGCAAAAACAAAATTACCGGCAGCAAATCGCCCAGCTTGAACAGCAAACCCTGGACTGGCAGGAACGCCAGCAAGAGCTTGCCCTCGCCTATGAAACCGAGTTCCAAAACGACGAGCAGCACATCAAGCTTGAAGAATTAAGCGAAGCCGTACAGACCTTGGACGAAGAATATATTGTTGTGCAAGAGAAACTCGCGCAGATCCAGGAACAGGGCAGGGAGCAATACGCTAAAGTGCAAACCCTGCAAACCAAGCTGCCGCAGCTTCAGGCCGCTACCCAAACCGCCCTGTTGCAGCAGCAGGAAGCCCTGATCAACGCCAAACGCTACCATCAAAACCTGACCGAACGCGCCGCCGATTTGGACGCGCTCGAAGCGTTGGCGAAAGAATCGCCGAAAGTATTGAACAGCAGCATCGGCAGCCTCACCCGGCAAATCGAAGCACTCGGCGCGGTCAACCTCGCCGCCCTGCAAGAACTCGAAGAAGCGCGCGAACGCGACGGCTACTACCGCAGCCAGAGCGAAGACGTGCAGGCAGCCATTACCCTTTTGGAAGAAGCCATCGCCCAAATCGACGACAAAACCAAAGCGCGTTTCAAAGAAACCTTCGATGCCGTCAACGGCAAAGTCCAAACCTTCTTCCCGACCCTGTTCGGCGGCGGCGAAGCCACCCTCAAAATGATAGGCGACGACCTCCTGACTGCGGGCGTGTCCATTATGGCGCGTCCGCCCGGCAAGAAAAACAGCACCATCCACCTCCTCTCCGGCGGCGAAAAAGCCCTTACCGCGATGAGCCTCGTGTTCGCCCTGTTCAGCCTCAACCCCGCTCCGTTCTGTCTTTTGGACGAAGTCGACGCTCCGCTGGACGATGCCAACACTTCGCGTTTCTGCAACCTGGTCAAAGAAATGTCGGCGCAAACCCAGTTCCTCTACATCTCCCACAACCGCCTGACGATGGAAATGGCGGAGCAGCTCGTCGGCGTAACGATGCAGGAAAAAGGCGTATCGCGCGTCGTTGCCGTGGACATCAAACAGGCGTTGGAAATGGCGGAATCCGTCTAAGCGGGTTGCAGAACGGTTGAATCTTGCCGTTTTTAATGACGTGTTGCGATACGGGTTTTCAGACGGTATAGTGAATTAAATTTAAACCGGTACAGCGTTGGCTCGCCTTGCCGTACTATTTGTACTGTCTGCGGCTCGCCGCCTTGTCCTGATTTAAATTTAATTCACTATATTTCAAACAGAACAGATTAAAATCAAATCCAAATCCATAAAAAATGCCGTCTGAACAGCGTTCAGACGGCATTTCGATGTGTACTGCCACGTCAAATCAGTGGTGATGGCCGCAGCCGCATTCTTTTTTCATATCGATCACCATACGGCCGGTGATTTTGCCTTCGCGCATTTCTTGGAAAATGGCGGGTGCTTCATCCAAAGCACGCAGTTGGACTTTGGGCACAACCAAACCTTCCGCGCCGAATTGGAAGGCTTCTTCCAAATCTTTGCGCGTGCCGACCAAAGAGCCGACCACTTCGATGCCGTCCAAAACCAAACGCGGGATGGACAAATCCATCGATTCCGGCGGCAGCCCGACGGCAACCACACGTCCGCCCGCGCGGACGCAATTCACGGCAGAGTTGAATGCGGCAGCAGATACGGCGGTTACGACCGCAGCGTGTACGCCGCCGGTTTTTTCCTGAATCACTTTAGCAGCGTCTTCTTTGGCGGCGTTGACAACCAAATCCGCGCCGGTTTCTTTGGCAAACGCCAGTTTGTCGTCGTTGATGTCGATGGCGACAACGTGCGCGCCGAATACTTTTTTCGCGTATTGGACACCCAGGTTGCCCAAACCGCCCGCGCCGTAAATTGCAATCCACTGTCCCGGGCGCACGCCGGAAACTTTAATGGCTTTGTAGCAGGTAACGCCGGCGCAGGTAATGCTGGATGCTTGGGCGGGGTCGAGACCGTCGGGGACTTTGACGGCGTAGTCCGCATTGACGATGCAGTGGGTCGCCATACCGCCGTCGGCGGTGTAGCCCGCGTTCAATACGGAACGGCACAGGGTTTCGCGGCCGGTATTGCAGTATTCGCAAGAGCCGCAGCTTTGGAACAGCCAGGCGATGCTGACGCGGTCGCCGACTTTCAGATTTTTCACACCGTCGGCAACTTCTTTAACCAAACCGATGCCCTCGTGTCCCAACACGCGGCCCGGTTTTTCGCCGTAGTCGCCTGCCGCAACGTGCAGGTCGGTGTGGCATACGCCGCAATATTCGACTTCGACCAATGCCTCGCCGTATTCCAACGGGCGAACCTCGCGTTCGACTACTTCCACATCGCCCGCTACATTTTTATTCACAACAACTGCCTGCATTTTCATGATTGCGCTCCTTAGTTACGGTAAAAAAACCTGTAAACGGAATGTTGTCCGATATATAGTGGATTAACAAAAATCAGGACAAGGCGACGAAGCCGCAGACAGTACAGATAGTACGAAACCGATTCACTTGGTGCTTGAGCACCTTAGAGAATCGTTCTCTTTGAGCTAAGGCGAGGCAACGCCGTACTGGTTTTTGTTAATCCACTATAAGGGTAAGCATACGCTTCCGCATCTTACAGGTCAAATGGTATGTTGTTGAAAAATATGGGTTATATGTTATACTATAACGGCTTGGAAAGGCGCGGCATCCGGGCGGTTGCCGGATAAGGGGCGGCAGGTTTTCAGTTTGAAAAAACCGGACGGGAAACCCGCAAAAATGCCGTCTGAACACAGCTTCAGACGGCATTTTTGCGGGTTTGCGGGTTCGGCGGAGGATCAGTCGAAGTCCGGGCAGGATTGTCCGTTGCCGGCGGCGGAAAGCGTGCCGCCGTCGTTGAGCGTGACGATGCAGGTTTCGCCTTCGTTGGTCGCCGGATCGGGGACGGCCTGAAGGGTGAAGTGGTCGGGGGTGACTTTGCTTAAGGTAATGTTGAAATATTTGTTTTGTTTCAGTTTTTTTGGGTCGTAGTTGTCAAACGTCCCTTTTTGGCGGTAGTAACGCTCCAAGTTTTGCGCGTTCATCAGCAGGGTGGATTTGACTTCCGACAGGCGGATGCGGCGGGTGTAGGCTTTATAAGAAGGGTAGGCGATGAGCGTCAGGATGCTGAGGATGGCGACGGCAATCAGCAGCTCGAGCAGCGTGAAGCCTTTTTGAACGTTTTTCATAGCAATGTGTTTCCATTTGTTTATCGGTCGGCGGCATTATAACGCCGTATCGGAAATGGCGGAATATGTAAACGGATTGAAATTTTCGGGAAAGCAGATTGTATAAGTCATTTAAAACAAATGGTTATTTTTATTGTCGGCAGTTTGCCGCCTTGGATGGGGCAGGGACTTGCGGTAGAATCCGCTTCCGATTTATGGGATTGGCGCATACAGAGAATTGAAAATATGGCAAAAATGATGAAATGGGCGGTTGTTGCGGCAGTCGCGGCGGCAGCGGTTTGGGGCGGATGGTCTTATCTGAAGCCCGAACCGCAGGCTTCTTATATTACGGAAACGGTCAGGCGCGGCGACATCATCCGGACGGTTTCTGCGACAGGTGAGATTTCACCGTCGAATCTGGTATCGGTCGGCGCGCAGGCATCGGGGCAGATTAAGAAACTTTATGTCAAACTCGGACAACAGGTCAAAAAGGGCGATTTGATTGCGGAAATCAATTCGACCTCGCAGACCAATACGCTCAATACGGAAAAATCCAAATTGGAAACGTATCAGGCGAAGCTGGTGTCGGCACAGATTGCATTGGGCAGCGCGGAGAAGAAATATAAGCGTCAGGCGGCGTTGTGGAAGGATGATGCGACCTCTAAAGAAGATTTGGAAAGCGCGCAGGATGCGCTTGCCGCCGCCAAAGCCAATGTTGCCGAGCTGAAGGCTCTAATCAGACAGAGCAAAATTTCCATCAATACCGCCGAGTCGGAATTGGGCTACACGCGCATTACCGCAACGATGGACGGCACGGTGGTGGCGATTCCCGTGGAAGAAGGGCAGACTGTGAACGCGGCGCAGTCCGCACCGACGATTATCCAGCTTGCCAATTTGGATATGATGTTGAACAAAATGCAGATTGCCGAGGGCGATATTACCAAGGTGAAGGCGGGGCAGGATATTTCGTTTATGATTTTGTCCGAACCGGATACGCCGATTAAGGCGAAGCTCGACAGCGTCGACCCCGGGCTGACCACGATGTCGTCGGGCGGCTACAACAGCAGTACGGATACGGCTTCCAATGCGGTCTACTATTATGCCCGTTCGTTTGTGCCCAATCCGGACGGCAAACTCGCCACGGGTATGACGACGCAGAATACGGTTGAAATCGACGGTGTGAAGAATGTGCTGATTATTCCGTCGCTGACCGTGAAAAATCGCGGCGGCAAGGCGTTCGTACGCGTGTTGGGTGCAGACGGCAAAGCAGTGGAGCGCGAAATCCGAACCGGTATGAAAGACAGTATGAATACCGAAGTGAAAAGCGGTTTGAAAGAGGGGGACAAAGTGGTCATCTCCGAAATGACCGCCGCCGAGCAACAGGAAAGCAGCGAACGCGCTATGGGCGGCCCGCCGCGCTGATAAACGAATATGCCGTCTGAACACGGAAACGGTTCCAGACGGCATTTATCATACTGATTGACGGAACATTATGAGCTTGATCGAATGTAAAAACATCAACCGCTATTTCGGCAGCGGCGAGAACCGCGTCCATATTTTGAAAAACATCAGCCTGTCGATAGAGAAGGGCGATTTTGTCGCCATCATCGGGCAGTCCGGTTCGGGCAAGTCCACGCTGATGAACATACTCGGCTGTTTGGATACCGCCGGTTCCGGTTCGTACCGAATCGACGGCATCGAAACTGCCAAAATGCAGCCTGACGAACTGGCGGCATTGCGCCGCGAACGCTTCGGTTTCATCTTCCAACGCTACAACCTCTTAAGCTCGCTGACCGCAAGGGACAACGTTGCGCTGCCGGCCGTGTATATGGGTATGGGCGGCAAAGAGCGTTCCGCGCGGGCGGAGAAGTTGTTGCAGGATTTGGGTTTGGCAAGTAAAGAGGGCAACAAGCCCGGCGAACTCTCGGGCGGACAGCAGCAGCGCGTCTCCATCGCCCGTGCCCTGATGAACGGCGGCGAAATCATCTTCGCCGACGAGCCGACCGGCGCGCTCGATACCGCCAGCGGCAAAAACGTGATGGAAATCATCCGCAGGCTGCACGAAGCGGGGCATACCGTCATTATGGTCACACACGACCCCGGCATTGCCGCCAACGCCAACCGCGTCATCGAAATCCGGGACGGCGAAATCATTTCCGACACCTCGAAAAATCCCGAAATCCCCGCAAGCAAGGTCGGGAGGATTCGGGAAAAAGCCTCGTGGTCGTTTTATTACGACCAGTTTGTCGAAGCCTTCAGAATGTCGGTGCAAGCAGTATTGGCGCACAAAATGCGTTCGCTTCTGACGATGCTGGGCATCATCATCGGTATCGCTTCGGTTGTCTCCGTCGTTGCATTGGGCAACGGTTCGCAGAAAAAAATCCTCGAAGACATCAGTTCGATGGGGACGAACACCATCAGCATCTTCCCCGGGCGCGGCTTCGGCGACAGGCGCAGCGGCAAAATCAGAACCCTGACCATAGACGACGCAAAAATCATCGCCAAACAAAGCTACGTTGCTTCCGCCACGCCTATGACTTCGAGCGGCGGCACGCTGACTTACCGCAATACCGACTTGACCGCTTCTTTGTACGGCGTGGGCGAACAATATTTCGACGTGCGCGGGCTGAAGCTGGAAACGGGGCGGCTGTTTGACGAAAACGATGTGAAAGAAGACGCGCAAGTCGTCGTCATCGACCAAAATGTTAAAGACAAACTCTTTGCGGATTCGGATCCGTTGGGTAAAACCATTTTGTTCAGGAAACGCCCCTTGACCGTCATCGGCGTGATGAAAAAAGACGAAAACGCTTTCGGCAATTCCGACGTGCTGATGCTTTGGTCGCCCTATACGACCGTGATGCACCAAATCACAGGCGAGAGCCACACCAACTCCATCACCGTTAAAATCAAAGACGATGCCAACACCCAAGTCGCCGAAAAAGGGTTGACCGAGCTGCTCAAAGCGCGGCACGGCACGGAAGATTTCTTTATGAACAACAGCGACAGCATCAGGCAGATGGTCGAAAGCACCACCGGCACGATGAAGCTGCTGATTTCCTCCATCGCCCTGATTTCATTGGTGGTCGGCGGCATCGGCGTGATGAACATTATGCTGGTGTCCGTTACCGAGCGCACCAAAGAAATCGGCATACGGATGGCAATCGGCGCGCGGCGCGGCAATATTTTGCAGCAGTTTTTGATTGAGGCGGTGTTAATCTGCGTCATCGGAGGCTTGGTCGGCGTAGGTTTGTCCGCCGCCGTCAGCCTCGTGTTCAACCACTTTGTAACCGACTTCCCGATGGACATTTCGGCGGCATCCGTTATCGGGGCGGTCGCCTGTTCGACCGGAATCGGCATCGCGTTCGGCTTTATGCCTGCCAATAAAGCAGCCAAACTCAATCCGATAGACGCATTGGCGCAGGATTGAGGTTGGAACAAAGATGCCGTCTGAAGCTGCCGCGACAGGCTTTAGACGGCATTTGAAAAAGGCTTGGAATTTTCCAAGCCTTTTTTGCGGATGGATTATTGATTTTTGCGGATGATTTCCTCCAGTTGGGGCATCGGGCTGTAGCCGCTTTGGCTGCGCCCGTTGGGGAAGACGAGGGTCGGCGTGCCGTTGAAGCCGAACTGTTCGCCCAAGGAAGTGGTTTCCGCGACGGGGTTGTCGCAGATGCTGCCGCCGGCCGGGAATTTGCCTTTACGCATCCAATCCGTCCACGCTTTGGCGCGGTCGGGCTGACACCATAAGATTTGCGCCTTGCGCGCGGCATCGGGGTGCAGGCCGGCAATGGGCATCATAAAGCTGTAAACCGTCACGTCGGTCATTTTTTCAAACTCGTGTTCCAGGCGTCTGCAGAACGGGCAGTCGGGGTCGGAGAAGACAGCGACTTTCAGCTTGCCGTTGCCGCGCACTTCTTTGATGGCTTTGTCCAAAGGCAGGGAGGCGAAGTCGATTTTGTTCAAATCTGCCATACGCTGTTCGGTGAGGTTTTTCCGGTTGTTGATGTCAATAAGTTCGCCGGAAAATAGATAATCGGCGTTTGCATCGGTGTAGATAATCTGCCTGCCGCTGACGACGACCTCGTAAATGCCTTTAACCGGTGTTTCGCTGACGCTCAACACTTTCAAATCTTGGGCGGAATAGATTTTTTCCAAACGCGCTTTCAAAGAGGCGGCAACGAATTTGCCGGCGGATTCGGCTTTGGCGGCGGGTTCGGCGTTGGCATTGGAAACGGGCGTTTGCCCGCACGCCAGCAGCGGGAGGACGGTAAAGGGGGTTAAGATTTTGATTAACTTGGTTTTCATATAAAGATGATTGCGCGTGTTGGAAAAGCGGCATTGTATCAAACCTCTGTTGCGCCTGCATTGCGCCGAGGCTCAATTTATCGTCTGAAAATAGCTTCCGGCTGTTAAAATACGCAAAAAAATGATTTGTCTGCCTGTATGATCTACCACCGTATCGCCGTAAACATATGGCTAAGCGGACTTCGGGCCGGTTTGAGGCCGTCTGAAAGATTTGCGGCGGGCAACTGAAAGATTTTATCGACATTTTGAGAGAAAAAATGAACCAACAAGAATACGCTGAATATCTGTTTAAGCTGCTGGGCGAAGAGCCGCAGGCAGCAGATAAATATAATGGCTGGGAGGATTATTTCTACGGTTTGTTTCAGGGGTTTATGCCCGACGGAGAAGGCGTGGCTGCGGTGTTTGAACCTTTGGAAAAGGGACAGGAATTGCTGGCGCGCATTATGCCTGTGTATCAAAACACTGCCGAACACAACCAAGAGATCCTCGACGGCGGCTATATTCCCGGCTATTTCTGCCCGCCTGCGCAAGATGAGGCAGAAGTGAGACAGACGGGTGAGCGTTTGTTGGAAGGGTTGCGCGAATTTGCCCGCTTTGTTGAAGACGAAGAGCTGATTGCAGCCTTGGCAGCGATTAAACAGATACGTTTTGGCGAGCCTGCGGAAGAGTTTAATGATACTCGGGACTTGTTTGGAGAAGCGTTTGATGAATGGCGGATTAGTAATACGGATTACAACAGCCCCGAACAAGTGTTGGACGAAGCCTATTATTCTATAAATTGCGATTATTACCTGTCCGCCTATCTGCAATATCCGCTTTACCGCACCAAGCCCGACAGCGATTTTCTCCGTCCTTATTTCGATTTGTGGAAACAGGGTTACGGCTTTACTTTGGATAAAGACTGTTTATATTTGTGCAAATAGCTTCCGTTTTTTCAGACGGTCTCAAACCATTTGTCCGACCACGCTATGATCTACCACCGCATCGCTGTAAACGTGCCGCTTTCAGACGGCCTTTTGACTTATTCCCATTCCGAGCCGCTGCCGCAGGGAATGCGGGTGCTTGTGCCTTTCCGCAATAAAACCGTTGTCGGTGTTGTGTGGGAAACGGATATTGCGCCCGATATGGATACGGCGCGGATTTTGAGCGTTCAGACGGCCTTTTCGGACGAACCGCCGCTGCCCGAAAGCTGGCGTGATTTGCTCTCGTTTACGTCGCGTTATTACCATTATCCGACCGGGCAGGCAGTGTTTGCCGCGCTGCCGCAGGGTTTGAAGGAAACGCGCGCGGTGGAAATGCCGCAGCCGCCCTTGTTTTACGCGCTGAACGAAGCGGGCAGGGCGCAAACGCCGCCGCCGGCGCGGTTCAACAAAAAAGCGGCTTTGTGGGACGCGCTGCTTTCGGGCGGAATGACGATGGCGGCGTTGAAGCAGGTAAACGCGCAGGCGGCGAAATTAATCGAAGATTGGGCGGAACAGGGTTGGATTGAAACGACGGAAGCGGCGAAGCCCGTTTTAAGGTCGTACCACGGGCAGGCTTCGCACTCTGAATTTGTGTTGAACGCCGGCCAGCGGCAGGCTTCCGATGCCATTCAGACGACATTGGGACGCTTCCAGCCGTTTCTGCTGTACGGCATCACCGGCAGCGGCAAGACCGAGGTGTATTTTGATGCGATGGCGAAAGTGTTGGCGCAGGGGCGGCAGGTGTTGTTTCTGTTGCCCGAAATCAACCTCACGCCGCAGCTTTTGAAGCGGGTGGAAAACCGTTTTGCCGACGTGCCGACTGCCGTGTTGCACAGCCGGATGGCGGCAGGCAGGCGTACGCAGGATTATCTGCGCGCGATGTTAGGGCAGGCGAAGCTGGTGATCGGTACGCGGCTGGCGGTGTTCACGCCGATGGATGATGTCGGGCTGATTGTGGTCGATGAGGAACACGACGGCTCGTTCAAACAAGACAACGAATTGCGCTACCACGCCCGCGATTTGGCGGTGTGGCGGGCGAAGCAGAGCGGCTGCCCGATCATATTGGGAAGTGCCACGCCCAGCTTGGAGAGCTGGCACAAGGCGCAAAGCGGCGCGTACCGCCTGCTGCAACTGACCGAGCGCGCCCATACCGCCGCGCAACTGCCGCAAGTGGGCATCCTCAACGTAGGCCGTCTGAAACTTGACAACGGCTTCTCGCCGCAAGCCTTGCAGCTTTTGAAACAGAATTTTGAAGCGGGCGGTATGTCGCTGGTGTACCTCAACCGGCGCGGTTTCGCGCCCGCGCTGTTTTGCGGCGACTGCGGCCATACCTTCGGCTGCCCGAACTGTTCCGCCAAAATGGTGCTGCACCAACGCGCCCGCCAACTGCGATGCCACCACTGCGATCACCGCGAACCCATCCCGTTCAAATGCCCCGACTGCGGCAACCAAGACCTGACCGCCGTCGGCCACGGCACACAGCGCGTCGAAGAAACCCTGCGCGCCTTCTTGCCCAAGGCTGCCGTCGTCCGTGTTGACAGGGACAGCACCGCGCACAAAAACGACTGGGCGGATTTGTACCGCCGCATCGCCGACAACAAAATCGACATTTTGGTCGGCACGCAGATGCTCGCCAAAGGGCATGATTTCGCGCGGCTCAACCTCGTTATCGTGTTGAACGCCGACGGCAGCCTGTACAGCGCGGACTTTCGCGCGCCGGAAAGGCTGTTCGCCGAGCTGATGCAGGTGTCCGGCAGGGCGGGGCGCGCCGACAAACCCGGCAAGGTGTTGATACAGACCCAACTGCCCGAACATCCCGTTTTTGCCGCCGTCAAAGCGCAGGACTACGCCGTGTTTGCCGAAAACGAATTGAACGAGCGGCAAATGTTCGCGATGCCGCCCTTCGGTTTTCAGACCGCCGTCCGCGCCGACGCGCCGCGCGTTGCCGATGCGATGGAATTTCTCAACGCCGCCAAAGAAACCCTTGCCCCGCTGTTGCCCGAAAGCGTTTCCCAGTTTGGTGCCGCTCCGATGCTGATGGTGCGCCTCGCCGAACGCGAACGCGCGCAAATCTTCCTCGAATCGACATCCCGACAGGATTTGCACCGCGCCGTGAGTTTGTGGGTGCAGGTGTTGCAGCAAAACCGCGACGGCAAAATCAGATGGTCGGTGGATGTCGATCCGCAGGAGGCTTGATTATCGGCAATACGATGCCGTCTGAAAACCGTTTCAGACGGCATTTTTATTCCGGATCGTCTGTAAACGCGTTCGCTCGAAAAATCGGTACGAATGTCAGCAGGTAAAGCACGAACACGGCGGCGGTCAGAATCGCGGGGACAGTGATGAAGAATATCGGGTTCACGTTCATTAAAACAGCGCGCGAGACGGCGGCGGCAAAGAGGATGGGGACGGCGATGCGGCAGAGTTTGGGGTAGTCGAGCTTGGTAAAGCCGCTGTGCCACAGTCCGGCAGTCAGCCACACCATCATCACGCCGCCCATCATGCCGCTGAGGGTAATCAGGTGCATGGGCGCGGAGGCGGGCAGGTTTTGCAATTTCGCCGCGCCTGTCCACAGATAGCCTGCCGCGGCAAAGAGCTGGAGCAGGTAATAAGTGCGGACGTAGTGTTTGCGCAGGAGTTCGTGATGGTGAAGCTCACGCAGCTTGGCAAGCAGGATGAAGCCGACGGCGAGCGCGGTAAAACCGGCGGTTTGCGCAGGCAGCCAAAGTTCGGCGGCGGCGTGCAGCAGCAGGAAGGTGATGGCGATGTTTTTATAGACGGCGTTGGGGATGAATACGGGGTCTTTCAGACGGCATTCTTTCAACGCTTCCGCACCCAGCAAAACACTCACGCGTATGGAAACAAACATCACCGCCGCCATATTCAGATGCACTTGCGCACGCAACAGGTTCAAATCGCCGCTGACGGCATAGGCCGTCTGAAAAACTGTGAACGCGGCAAGCAGCATCAAGAGGGCGAAGTTGTCCGTGTTGCGGTCAAGCCAAATCAGCCAAGCACAGAACAGCAGCAATACCAGCCAATAGGCGGCAACGAAAAATGCGGCAAGTTGCGGTAAAAACGGCAATAAAACAGCCGCAACAAGCAACAACACCGCCATCAAAGTAGCGGCAGGTTTCAGGTTGCCCGAAAAACCTGTCCAATCCAACAAAGCCGCAGTCAAAAAACCGCCGTATGCCGCCGGCAGCATAAGTTCCAAGAAAATTTGGCGGTGCAGGACGATGGCGCCGGGGCTGATGAAAAACACCGACGCGCCGAGTACGGCAAGCACCGCCGCACCGACGAAAAACGGGCGCATAGGGTGGGTAAAAAATTTATTCATCGCTTGGCTTGATTCTGTATGAAGATGCTTTCGGGTATGGATTTATTGGGCGGACAGGACCGTATCTTTTGTTGAAGAGGCAAGCCTGCGGTTTGCTTGCCCTCTCCCTAACCCTCTCCCACAGGGAGAGGGAATCGGGCTGTCGAGTCCGAGCATTCTCAGGTTTACCTGCCATCTAATTCCCAATCCTACGCGCCCTCTGATTTTCAGCAACCTGCTCCCCTCTCCCTGTGGGAGAGAGTTAGGGAGAGGGCAACGAACCGCAAGGTTCGTCAGATACTCAATGCCCGTATCATTCATATTATTGATATTATTGTTCGAATTGTATTATTTTCAATAATAATAAATAACCCTAAACCAATATAAATAACAGCCATTATCCAACGACTAAACTTCTCTACGATTTCACCAACACCTGAAATATTAGCCAATCTTTGTGCTGTATATACTAAAACAAAAATCAATATTAAAAATACAAGAAGAGTAACTAATAAGTCGACAAGATCTAAAGTCACAAAGTAAGGAACAAAAAGTCCAATATTATCTGCACCACAACTAGCAACTGTAACCAAAGCAACAATACCGACTAATTTTGACAACCCTTTTTCATCCAATTCTTTTTTAGCTCTTTTTTCGCCCTCACAATCGTCGTAAATAGCAACTTTAATACCTAAGTAAATCGGTATTAAACCTAATAAACCCAACACCCATTTTTCCGGAACATAATTTAAAACAAAAGCTAGAAATAAACTAACTAATATTAAAATTACAGAACCTAAATATTGTCCGATATAAATATCTCGATATTCTTTTCTAGTATTTGCTCTAGCAAAAAATATTAATAGTATTACCAACAAATCTACTGCTGTAGCAATATATAAAACAGCAGCAGTAATCACAGTCGAAAACATAAAGCACCTCATAATGAATCCCCTGCCCCCTTGGCACCACGGCTTTTTCAAAAACCGAGTCGCGTTCGGATAACAGATTCGTACCTTTCGCCGAAGAGGCAAGCCTACGGCTTACTTGCCCTCCCCCACGGGGCGAGGGGAATTGGGTTGTCAAACCCGAACATTTTCAGGTTTGCCTGCCATCCGATTCTCAATTCTACGGTTCTCTGATTTTCAGCAACCTGTTCCCCTCTCCCTGTGGGAGAGGGTTAGGGAGAGGGCGATTCGTCAGACACTCAAATCCCATCACTCATAATAATGAATCCCCTGAAACTCCCTTGCCACCACGCCTTCTTCAAAAGCCGAATCGCGTTCGGACAGCGGTGTGGGCAGGGTCATCACGTTTTGCACGTTCATGCCCTTAGTGGAAAGCAGCATGATTTCATGGCTCAGGCGTGAGGCTTCAAAGCGGTCGTGTGTTACCAGCATACACGCCATAGTCTGCCGCTCGATTTTTTCCACCAGCATGGCGACCAAAATATCGCGCAAATCGCGGTCCAAACCGACAAACGGCTCGTCCAGCAAGGCAAGGTCGCAGCCGCACAGCAGCAGGCGCAAAAACGCCACCCGTTTCGCCATACCGCCGGACAATTCGGTCGGATATTTGTTCAAATCGCCCGCAGTCAGCCCGACTTTCGCCGCCAGCGCGATGATTTCGCCTTCATCGGGTTTGTCCATAAAAATCGCGATATTCTGCATCGCGGTCAGGTTTTCCGGCAGGCGGTTTTCCTGAAACAGAAAACCCGTTTTGCGGAAAGTATTGCGTATCGTGCCCGATTTCGGCGTTTCCAAGCCCGCAATCAGCCGCAAAACCGTCGTCTTGCCGCAGCCGCTCGGCCCGAACAAGGCTTTCACTTCGCCGTGTTGCAGGTTCAAACTGAAATCGCGCACGATGGGGTCGCGGAGAATTTCAAAACGCACGTTTTCAAGACAGAGCATCATCTTCTCCACGGCATAAACAAAATTTCCAAAGGCTTGGTAATCAGGTATTCAAACAGCGACACAAACACGATGACCAGCACCACATAAGCCATCACCGTCGAAGTCTCCAGCATCGCCCTCGCGTCCGCGATCCGCGCGCCCACGCCTTCGCTCGCGCCCAAGAGTTCCGCCATAATCACCACTTTCACCCCCATCGCCACCGCCACGCCGATGCTGGAAATCACATAGCCTGTCAGATGCGGGATATACAGATAGCGGATTTTTTTCAGACGGCCTAATTTATAAGCGTCAAACAATTCCTCATGCTGCTTGTTCACGCTCGCCATCCCGACTGCCGCACTCGCAAACGTCAGCGGCGCAACCAGCACAATGATGGTAAACAACACGCTCGGATTGCCGAAACCGAACCAAAACAACGCCATCACCACCCAAATAATCGGCGGCATCGCCAACAAAACCGTAATCACAGGCTTGAGCAACGCCATCGCCGTCTTAAAACTTCCCGCTACCAGCCCCGCCGCCAATCCTGCTACCAAAGCAACCGAAATCCCCACCACCGACCGCCACAGCGAAATCCCGATTTCGTTTTCCTGAAAATGTTTCAATAAATCCAAAGACTTTTGAAATACCTCCACCGGCGCAGGCAGCATAAACCCACCGAACACGGCACTGCCCCACGCCCACAACGCCACCACCACCATCGCCACACTCAGACCGGCAAAGCCGCTCCAAAGGTAGTCGATGATGTAAAACAGCGCAGGCTGCGGTTTACGGATTTTGTCGGTTTTAATCATGGTTTGGGGTGTTGGTTTGTCGTTATGTTTTGGCAAGGATAGGTCGTCTGAAAAATCAGTTATCAGGATACTCGTATCCGACAGTTTGTTCAGCTATGCCGTAAAGTCGGATGCCGGAGTCTGACCCACGGTTACCACCCGCCGTCATTCCCGCGCAGGCGGGAATCCAGTCGTAGATACTGCAGGAATGTTTTAAATTGCAGCAACATTAAACCTCTGGATTCCCGCCTGCGCGGGAATGACGGCTTTTTGTGTACTGTTCTGACTATTATCTGATAGGCCGTCTGAAAAGAGTAGATCGGATACTCGTATCCGACAGCCCCGTTTAGCCGAAATATCGGATTCAAGAATCTGATCTACGCTGCTGATAATGTCCTTATAGCCCGTCTGAAAATGACAAGTCAGATTTCATGGCTACTTTACTATTTTCAGACGGCCTCTTCTCCTTTTAAGCCAAGAAGAACCCGTTATCCGGCAGCTTGCCGCCCAGAAGTTTCGGGTTGAACTGCATCAGGATTTCGTAAAACTTCAAAATCTCGTTTTTCACTTCGCTGCCTTTGCTTACCGTCAGCCGCGCGCCGTCCAAGCCCATGACTAGGGCGGGTTCGGGGGCGGGGAGGTAGTTTTTGCCGATTTTCGCCGCGCTTTGGCGGTTGGCCAGTATCCAGTTGAGCGCGTTTTTCAAATCCTGATGGAAGAGTTCGAACTGCGCTTTGTGCGCGTGGAAATATTCTTCGTTGGCGATGATGCCTGCCATCGGAATCAGCGGTTTGGTGTCAAACGCCTGCCCCCACGCCTTCACCAAATCAAAACCGCGCACGACGTTTACGCCCATTGTTTTGCCTTTAAGCAGGCTGGCGGTTGCCATCGGTTCGGGCAGGATGGCGGCGTGGTACTCCTTGCTCAAAAACAGTCCCACCGCTTCGGGCGGCGTGGCGGTGTAGGTGATGCCGACTTTGTGCGCGTCGATTTTCAGTTTTTTCAACAAGGCTTGCAGCACGATGTCGGGCATATCGTTTTTAAACGGCACGAGGATTTTTTTGCCGACCAAGTCCTGCGGCGAGGCAATCGCGCTGCCTTTGCACATCAGCTGCGTGATGCCGTTGGTCAAAATATTCACCATGCCGACTTTCTGCCCTTGGTTGCGCAGGTTTACACCGACATTGCTCGGACTCATCATCACTTTAAATTGTCCGCTCGCTACGCCCGCGCGCAGTTGGTCGGGCGAACGCCAGATTTTCAGCGATACGTCCGCCTGTTTCGCCAGCTTGCCCTGCAACGCCGCTACGGCAATGGTTACGCTGGGCATCGCCGGTGCGCCGTACACGGTAAATTGTTCTTTACCTGCAGCCAACAATGAAGGCGAAACGCCTGCGGCTGCCAGCGCGGTGGTCATTTTTAAGAAATCACGTCTTTTCAGTTCCATTTTTTATCTCCTAATTCTTAATAAGCCGGTGCGGCATTTTTTCAGACGGCATGATTTTAAAACGCCGCGTGCAAACTCAACCAATATGTCCTGCCCGGTGCATACACCACGCTGGGCGACAGGGCGAGGACGTGGTCGCCGCTGATGTGTTCGGCGTATTTTTTGTTGAATACGTTGTTCACGCCCAAGCGCAAGCCGTATTTGTCTTTGATGTTCATGCCGGCATACACGTCGGCAACGGTAAAGCCTTTGGCGGCTTCGCGTTTGTCTATGCCCAGACCGCTTGCCATATCAAAATTGCCGCGCGTTTGTTTGGCGACAAAGCGTGTTGCCGCGCCGATGTTGTAACTGCCGTGGGCAAAGTAGTTTTTGTAGTCGGCTTGGACGGCGGCTTCAAACGGACGGATTTGATAGAGCGGCCTGCCGTCGGTTTCGTTGTGTCCGTAGTTGTAGGCGGCTTTGATGCCTGCGGCCCAATGCGGATTGAAGTTGTAACGCGCGTAGGCCTGCGCGGTAATGAGGCGTGCGTCCACGTTGCGTGTGATGATGCCGCCGCCGTTGGATGAAATACCGCTTTGTCCGTGTGCGCGGTCAAAAATAATCAGGTCTTTGACTTTGTCCGCCACAAGCGTGCCGCCCACGTTCCATCCCGCGCCTGCGAGCGAGTTCATATAGCCGTTGTAGTAGTCGTTGCGGCTGTCGGCGGTGAGCTTGATGCGGTTGTGTTTTTCGTTTTTCAGCAGGGGATTGCCCACGATAGCGGCGGCCGGTTTGGAATCTGTTAACGCGCCGTTCGTACGGTTTTGCATGATGGCGGCAAGCGAGTTGAAGCGTTCGGTGTTGTCGCCGATGCGTTCCAAATGTGCGAGGGAAATGCTGTATTTTTGCGTTTCAGACGGCGTGAAATCGTATTTGAGTTCGCCCGACAAAGCACGACGGCGCACTTTGCCGTTGAAGTCGTAGCCGTAATGGGTTTTCCAGATTTGTTGTGATGAGGCGAAGGAAAAACCGGGTTTTATTGGGTTTTCAGGCTGTGCCGTATTTTTGCGTACGTCCGCTTCGTTGAGTTCGTAGCTTAAGCCCAAGCCCAGTTTGTGTTGGTCGTCAAACTTGTAAGACAAGGTATCGGCAATGCGCCAGCGGTCGATGTGCACATCGGCGAAACGGTAGCCGTTGAGGAAGTCGCGCATGGGAGTGTGGGCGTTGCGCTCGCCGTTTTGGCTGTCATTGCGGTAGCTGACGGCGGCGGTGTTGTGGAACTTGCCGAAATCCGCGTCGTGTTTGAGCGAGAAATCATACACTTTGCGGTCAAGCTCTACGAACACTTTCTGCTGCGTATTGTTTTGACGCAGGGAGTAATTGTCGGCGCGGCGTTTGAGTTTGATGATACCTGCTTCCGCGCTGACCGTATTGCTTAAATCGGCATTGCCCCAACGTGCGTTGAGTTTGGAGATGTGGCGTTCGGTGTCCAATGCGTCGTTGACGAACTGCGGTTGGCGGTCGTTGTTGATGTCGTCGTGCAGATAAGTGAGGCGGTATTCTTGATTTTCAGACGGCACGAAACCGAGTACCAAAGCCTGATTGAAGCGGCTGTATTTCCAATCGGTGTCGCGCCCGCCGCCATCTTTGTAGCCGTTTGCCTTGGTGTGATTGAGGTTGGCTACGCCGTATACCTTCGCCCCGCGTGCTTGCGCGGTAACGGAGTTGTAAAAGCTTTTGCCGTAAAAACCGCTGTTTGCCTTCAGCGGACGGAAGGCTTGGTCTATGTTTTCGGTAACAAAGTAATAATCGCTGCGGTCGGTGCGGTCGAATTGGTTTTCGGGGAAATAGCCTTGTGCGGCGGTCGGTGCAATCGGTTTGGGAGGGGAGAAGGTTTTGACGGATTGTATTTCTTCAGTATTTGCCGGTTGTTCTGCCCAAGACGGAGCAACGGAAAAAACGGTCATCAAAGCCCATAGGAGCGGATTTGGTTTCATTTTCATCCTTTGATAATAATTATTATTTATTATCCTATTAAAAAAATTTTAAGTAAACAAGAAAATGATATAAAAACGCCTAGAGCGTGATACATCGGTTGAAACTTGATTTTGGGAGCGTTGCGGCAGATTGATTTGGAACTGTTGCCATACTATCGTTTTTGCAGCAGCTGATAAAAAAAGCTGTATTTTAATAATCCGTTGATTACAACTATCTGTCAGGGAAAAGAAAATTATTTTTTCGGTTGGGTAGAAACCTATCCTATTAAATACCTTGAAGCCGAGTATGCCTGTCGGCACTGTATTAAAACACAGCCTAAAAAAGCGCGAACCGAACGGTTCGCGCTTTTTTCAGACGGCATCAATTATTTTTTGTCGTCTTTTACTTCGGTAAAGTCCGCATCGACCACGTCATCGTCTTTTTGGGATGATGCGTCCGCTTGCGCACCTTCGCCGGCTTGGGCTTCGGCTTGCGCTTGCGCGTAAACCATTTCGCCCAGTTTTTGGCTGGCTGCACCCAAAGCTTCGGCTTTGGCATCGATGGCGGCTTTGTCGTCGCCTTTAACTGCTTCTTCGGCTTCTTTCAACGCGGCTTCGATTTTTTCTTTCTCGGCTGCATCGAGTTTGTCGCCGTAGTCGGCCAAAGATTTTTTCACGGAGTGAATCAGGGCTTCGGCTTGGTTGCGGGAAGCGACCAATTCAGTCAGTTTTTTATCTTCCTCGGCATTGGCTTCGGCATCTTTCACCATGCGTTCGATTTCTTCTTCGCTCAAGCCTGAAGAACCTTGGATGGTGATGTTGGCGGCTTTGCCTGTGCCTTTGTCTTTGGCGGAAACGTGCAAGATACCGTTGGCGTCAATATCGAAGGTGACTTCGATTTGCGGCACACCGCGCGGTGCGGGTGCGATGTCGCCCAAGTTGAACTGCCCCAAAGATTTGTTGGCAGAAGCGCGTTCGCGTTCGCCTTGCAGTACGTGGATGGTTACTGCGCTTTGGTTGTCTTCGGCAGTAGAGAACACTTGAGACGCTTTAGTCGGAATAGTAGTGTTCTTTTGAATCAGCTTGGTCATCACACCGCCCATGGTTTCGATACCCAAAGACAGAGGGGTTACGTCCAGCAGCAATACGTCGCTGCGGCCGCCGCTTAACACTTCGCCTTGAATCGCTGCGCCTACGGCGACAGCTTCGTCAGGGTTCACGTCTTTGCGCGGCTCTTTGCCGAAGAAGTCTCTCACGGCTTCTTGTACTTTCGGCATACGGGACTGACCGCCGACCAAGATTACGTCGTCGATGTCGCCGGTGCTCAAGCCGGCATCTTTCAATGCGGTGCGGCAAGGCTCGATAGAGCGGGCAATCAGGTCTTCAACCAAGCTCTCGAATTTGGCGCGGGTAATTTTCATTGCCAAGTGTTTCGGACCGGTTGCATCCATCGTGATGTACGGCAGGTTGATTTCGGTTTGCTGGCCGCTGGACAATTCGATTTTGGCTTTTTCGGCAGCTTCTTTCAGGCGTTGCAATGCCATCACGTCTTGTTTCAAATCAATGCCTTGTTCTTTTTTAAACTCGTCAATGATGTAGTCGATCAAGCGTTGGTCGAAGTCTTCGCCGCCTAAGAAGGTATCGCCGTTGGTTGCCAATACTTCGAATTGTTTGTCGCCGTCGAGGTTGGCGATTTCGATGATGGAAATATCGAAGGTACCGCCGCCCAAGTCATATACGGCTACTTTGCGGTCTTTGTTGTCGCCTTTGTCCATACCGAATGCCAAAGCGGCAGCGGTCGGCTCGTTGATGATGCGTTTTACGTCCAAACCGGCGATGCGGCCTGCGTCTTTGGTGGCTTGGCGTTGGCTGTCGTTGAAGTAGGCGGGAACGGTAATCACGGCTTCGGTTACTTTCTCGCCCAGGTAAGCTTCGGCGGCTTCTTTCATTTTACGCAGGACTTCTGCGGAAATTTGAGGAGGAGACAGCTCTTTGCCTTGCGCTTTCACCCACGCGTCGCCGTTGTTGGCTTTGATGATTTCGAAAGGCATAGATTCGATGTCGCGTTGGACTTCTTTGTCTTCAAATTTATGACCGATCAAACGTTTGGCGGCGTAAATAGTGTTTTTAGCGTTGGTTACGGCTTGGCGTTTTGCAGGCGCGCCGACGAGAATTTCGCCGCCGTCCAGATAAGCGATGACGGATGGTGTGGTGCGTGCGCCTTCTGCGTTTTCAATCACTTTGGTTTGACCGTTTTCAGAAATGGCCAAACAAGAGTTGGTTGTACCTAAGTCGATACCGATTACTTTTGCCATGTGGATACTCCTATTTGATTTTGCTTATTTTGAGAAATATGTTGGAACATTTTGTCCCGATGGGCTGTAAATAGGGCGGGCGGCGGGCTGTTTCAAGCTACAGCATGGCTATAAGTATATAACTTTATGAATATATTGGTTTTATATTTGATTTAATACATTTGGCTCCAATGCATTCAAGCATAATATTTCAAATGGCAGGCAGGTTTATTCATAGACGATGCCGGCGAGCATTTCCTGTTCGTTCAAGTTGCCGTACTCTTTTTCCCAGTCGTGTGAAGACTCGATGATGTCGCATTCTTTGGAAAGGGAGACTTGTTCTGCATCCATATCTTTGGCGTTCAGCATGTTGAATTGTTCGCACAGGGATGCGGATAAAGTGATGTCGGGCTGTTTGGCTTCAGAACGGTTTTCTTGGAAGGCAAAGCAGAATGCGGTAAATGCCGCAGTATAGATAAGATATTTGCCGGTTTTCTTCATTTTTCTATCCTTTTTCTGTCAATTCAGGATTAAACCTATGGAAAATCTGAAAAATTATGTATTGAGTAATAAAAATCATAATTTAAGTTTAGTTTATCATAGTTGTTCCGTTTTTTGGATAGCTAAGGTAAAATATATTTCATGTTTACTTTAGATGATTGAATGAAGGGGAGCGGAAGGATATTTATGGAAACCTTTAAAGACAGACTGGTTTTTTTATGGAAAAGCGAAGCGAGGCAGGCAAAAATCGCATCCGATATTGAAATGACGATTGCGGGCTTTGGCAGAATATGGAATGAAGGCGGTCTGCCGAAGTCTGAAACATTGAAAAAAATTAAGCAGTTGAAGGGGTGTAGTATCGATTGGCTGCTGACGGGGGAGGGTAGTCCGTTTCCAGATGAAGCCCCAAAAAAATCCTTTGCTTACGATACCTTGGGCAATGAAGTCGATACGGACGAATTTGTCTTCGTGCCGAGATATGATATTCGTGCGGCAGCGGGATACGGGCAGTTTGTCGATCACGAAGAGCCTGTATTTACAATGGCGTTCAGACGGCATTGGATCGAGAACTACGTTACCTGCGATGTGAAAAACCTGTCTGTGATTTCCGTTAAGGGCGATTCTATGGAGGGGGTTTTGAATGACGGCGATTCGATTTTGGTCAACCATAGCGAGAATACGCCGAAGGACGGACTGTATGTTTTGCGGATTAATGAAAACCTGCTGGTCAAACGCCTGCAAATCGTCCCCGGCGGGATAATCAACGTTATTTCCGCCAACGAGGCTTACCCTGCTTTTGAAATTAATTTGAATCATCCTGCCGATGATGTGGAAATCATCGGGCGGGTCGAGTGGTTCGGCAGGGCGGTTTGAGTCCGGGGCTTGAAATCGGGAGCGGTCAAACTTATCTGTAAGGCAGTTCCTTTTCAGGGAACAAGCCCCCGCTTGCCTTTGCAAGGGGTTTGAGAGAGAATGCGGAAATATTATATTAAGGAATCACACCATGTCGGACGAAAGCCCTATTATCTTTACTGACAGCTGCTGTACGAAAGTTGCTGATTTGATTGCCGAAGAAAACAACCCCGATTTGAAATTGCGGGTTTTTGTCAACGGCGGCGGCTGCTCGGGTTTCCAGTACGGATTTACTTTTGATGAAATTAAAAACGACGACGATTTTGAAATCGAGAAAAACGGTTTGGTCTTTTTGGTCGATCCGATGAGCTATCAATATCTGGTTGGTGCGGAAATCGACTATACGGAAAGTTTGCAGGGTTCGCAATTCGTCATCCGCAATCCGAATGCGGAAACAACCTGCGGTTGCGGATCGTCGTTTTCCGTATAAACGACCGATTGGTGCGATGCCGTCTGAGCGTTCAGACGGCATTTTTACTTTTGGAAAATATATTATCGGGATGAATTCACATATAATCCGATTGTTTGAAGATGAATCGGGTTTCCCGAAAGGAACGGGCGGAACGGTATCAGGCGTATTTGTTCCCTTATGATTGAGATGAGTAAAGATTACCGAAATGATTTGTACGATGTATATGTTTCCTACCCGCCCCAAGTGGATCGCGGGCTTATCCGGGAGTGCCTCAGGGAGAATCTCGGCGAGGAAAAGGCGGAAGGATTGATCGAATCGCTCGATTCCAAACCTCAAGTGCTGGTTGAGGAAAAATGCACTTGGGCGAAACGGGAAGAGTTGCACGATTATTTCAGCTATTTGGGTTTGGATATTATTACCCGGAGATATATGGAGTTGGAAACGGTCGCGCCGCCTGAGGAAGGGGAGGGCGAAGGAGAAGGCGCGGATAGGGAAATGCCCGAATATCTTGAACTTCACGGCGGGCAGGAAGATGATATTCCCGCACCTTCGCAACCCGAACCGCCGCCCCGCAATATCAAACCGCTGGTTTTCGGGCTGCTGATTGCCTTTTTGAGCTATCTGCTCGGTAAGATTTTTTGATTGTCCGATAAATGCTGTATTCGGGATTTTATATATGAAATGGTTGAAACGCCTGACGGTTATTGTCGGGACTTTTTACCGCTATCGGCTGGCGGGATTGTGCGCCGGATTGGTTCGGCGCGGCTGGATATACGGTTTGCTGAAAATGATGCCGCAGTCGTCCAAATTGAAAAACGAACCGCCTGCCGTCCGTCTGCGCCTTGCCTTGGAAAGCCTGGGACCGATTTTCATCAAGTTCGGGCAGGTTTTGTCCACACGCCCCGATTTGATTCCGCACGATTACGCCGTCGAACTGGCAAAGCTGCAAGACAAAGTGCCGCCTTTTGACGCGCGGCTTTCGCGCTCGCAAATCGAAAAATCGCTGGGTCAGCCCATCGAAAAGCTGTATGCGGAATTTGAAACCGAGCCTGTCGCCAGCGCGTCCATCGCCCAAGTACACAAAGCCCGCCTGCATTCGGGTGAACGAGTGGCGGTCAAAGTTTTGCGCCCCAACCTTTTGCCCCTTATCGAACAGGATTTGTCGCTGATGCGTTTCGGCGCGGCTTGTGTGGAGCGTTTGTTTTCAGACGGCAAGCGTCTGAAGCCGCGCGAAGTGGTGGCGGAGTTTGACAAATACCTGCACGACGAATTGGATTTGATGCGCGAAGCCGCCAATGCCGGACAGCTCGGGCGCAATTTCCAAAACAGCAATATGCTGATTGTGCCCAAGGTGTTTTACGACTACTGCACAAGCGACGTGCTGACAATCGAATGGATGGACGGCACGCCGGTTTCCGACATCGCCAAACTCAAAGCAGACGGCATCAATTTGCACAAACTCGCCGATTACGGCGTGGAAATCTTTTTCACGCAGGTCTTCCGCGACGGCTTTTTCCACGCGGATATGCACCCCGGCAATATTTTGGTTGCCGCCGACAACCGCTATATCGCCCTCGATTTCGGCATCGTCGGCACGCTGACCGATTACGACAAACGCTATCTCGCCATCAACTTCCTCGCCTTTTTCAACCGCGATTACCGGCGCGTCGCCACCGCCCACATCGAATCGGGCTGGGTGCCTGCCGACACGCGTGCGGAAGAATTGGAAGCCGCCGTCCGCGCCGTGTGCGAGCCTGTGTTCAACAAACCGATTTCGCAGATTTCCTTCGGCTTGGTGCTGATGCGCCTGTTTGAAGTCAGCCGCCGCTTCAATGTCGAAATCCAACCGCAGCTTGTGCTGCTGCAAAAAACGCTGCTCAACATCGAAGGCCTGGGCCGACAACTCGATCCCGATTTGGACTTGTGGAAAACCGCGAAACCGTTTTTGGTGAAATGGATGAACGAGCAGGTCGGCCCCAAAGCCCTTTGGCGCAACCTCAAAAACGAAGCCCCCGACTGGGCGCAAATCATTCCTTCATTGCCGCGTAAAATCAGTGCGCTGGTTGATGAAAACCGTCAGCAGGAAATGCGCGATGCCTATATCCATTTGGTCAAAGTGCAGCAGCGGCAAAGCCTGTGGCTGGCGGCAATCGC
The DNA here is from genome assembly GCF_901482445.1 of Neisseria lactamica. NCBI lineage: Bacteria > Pseudomonadati > Pseudomonadota > Betaproteobacteria > Neisseriales > Neisseriaceae > Neisseria > Neisseria lactamica. The sequence goes on from NZ_LR590477.1 coordinate 2,122,582, forward strand.
GTTTGTTTTGCTGCTGATTCTGCTTTTGAAATAGGCTTTGTCCGAATCATCGCCCGACTCCGTCCGTTTATAAGGAAATCGGTTATAGTGGATTAACAAAAACCAGTACGGCGTTGCCTCGCCTTAGCTCAAAGAGAACGATTCTCTAAGGTGCTGAAGCACCAAGTGAATCGATTCCGTACTACCCGTACTGTCTGCGGCTTCGTCGCCTTGTCCTGATTTTTGTTAATCCACTATATTTCCGGTTGCGTGGGAATCGGGTGTATCGAATAAAAGGCATTTTGTCCGACTGGCAAGTGCCGGTATCGGCGGCATATCAAGGCGCAGGCTTGAAGCGGGCAATGTCGTCTGAAGCCCGTTTGGCGTTTCAGACGGCATTGGTGCGGATATTCAAATCATAAAGTCGATTTCGGTAAACTGGATATTTTGATCCATATCCGCCGACGGTGTTTTGAGCGATCGCGCCACGGGTTTGGCGGGTACGCCGACAACCGTGATGGACGGCGGCACGTCTGAAACCACGACGCTGCCCGCCCCGATTTTGGCATTGCTGCCGATGCGGATATTGCCCAATATCGAGGCGTTTGCGCCGATCATCACGCCGTCGCCGATTTTGGGGTGGCGGTCGCCGCCTTCTTTGCCCGAACCGCCGAGCGTTACGCCGTGCAAAATCGAAATATTGTTGCCCAACACGGCGGTTTCTCCGGCAACAAAGCCGGTGGCGTGGTCGAGCATCAGCCCGTATCCGAAACGGGCGGCGGGATGGATGTCCACGCCGAATACTTCGGACATACGGTTTTGCAGGAAATACGCCAGCGTTTTGCGCCCGTCGAGATACAGCCGGTGGTTGATGCGGTGTGCCTGAATCGCGTGGAAGCCTTTGAAATATAAAAGCGGCAGCGAATATTCGTCGCAGGCGGGATCGCGTTCGTAGATGGCTTTCAAGTCTGCTTCGACACATTTGCCGATTTGGGTGTCGCTGCCCAACGCCTGCTGGTAGATTTCAAACAGCGCGCGCACGTCCATAATCGGGCTGCCGAGTTTGCTGGAAAGGTGGTAGGCAAGGACGGAGCCGAGGGACTCGTGGCGCAACACGGTTTGGTGCAAAAAACTTGCCAGCATCGGTTCGGCGGCGGCAGCGGCCGCGGTTTCTTCGCGGATGGTGTGCCAGAGGTCGAAACCGTTTGTGTTCAAATGGTTTTTTTTCATAATGGATGCCGTCTGAAAAGCATAAGGTCGGCGGTATCTTACCGTTTATATGGTTTTTGCGGTAGGGTATTCGGCGGCGGATGTGAAATTTCCTGCCTTTGCTTGAAGTTTCTTGAAAATGTCCTTATCTTGCGCGCGTGATAACCGGATTTTGATTTCCAATTGTTTTAAGGGATACGATATGAGCGAACAGACACAGCAACAGCAAAACAGTGAAGAAGTGTTGGAAAATGTGGAGGCGGAAACTTCCGTCGAAGAGGCCGGAACAGCGGAAACATCAGAAAATAATCCTGATGGACGGGAAACGACTGTTGCGCCGGCTTATGAGGATTTGCAGGCGCGGATTGCCGAGTTGGAAGCGCAGTTGAAAGACGAGCAGCTGCGTGCTTTGGCAAACGAGCAAAACCTGCGCCGCCGCCATCAGCAGGAAATTGCCGATACGCACAAGTTCGCCGGACAGAAGTTTGCCGTGGAAATGCTGCCGGTCAAGGATTATCTGGAAATGGCGCTTTTGGATCAAAGCGGCAATTTTGATGCGTTGAAAATGGGCGTGCAGATGACTTTGAACGAGTTGCAGAAAGCATTTGATGCTACGCAAATCAAGGAAATCAATCCTAAAGCGGGCGATAAGCTCGATCCGAATATCCATCAGGCGATGCAGGCGGTGGCAAGCGAACAGGAACCCAATACCGTGGTGGGCGTGATGAAGAAGGGTTATACGCTGTCCGACCGTGTGTTGCGTCCTGCAATGGTTACGGTGGCACAGAAGGAAACCTGAAGGCGTCTGGGGAATAATCTGATTTATTTCCTGAAGCGCGTTTTGCGTATGAACCGATCGAAGTAAAACGGCAATGCCGTCTGAACCCGCCTGTCGGGCTTCAGACGGCATTTTATAGTGGATTAACAAAAATCAGGACAAGGCGACGAAGCCGCAGACAGTACAAATAGTACGACAAGGCGAGGCAACGCTGTACTGGTTTAAATTTAATCCACTATATTTCGGCGTTAACGGTCAACCCGTATGCCGCCTGCCTGTTTTTCTTCATCCAGTTTCTTTTGCAGGGTGTCGCAAGGCGTGTCGCAGTCGCACATTTTTTTCATACCCAAGGCGGTAATGCCGCCGCAACTGCCTTTGATGGTGCGTTTGGAGAAAATATAGCCGACCGCCATACCGATGATGACGGTCAGGAAGATGCCGAAGGTGAGGAGCAGGGTTTTCATAGTGTTTCCCAATCGGTGTGTGTTTAACGGAGCAGCTTGGCAAATTCGGAAGACATCGCGGTGCGGTAGCCGCCTTTATCCCTGACAATCAGGAAAATGGCGAGTTTTTCGCGCTCTGCCAGCTTCAGGGCTTCGGTTTCGCCCAATACGAATAAGCCTGTGGACAAGCCGTCCGCCGTCATCGCGCTGTCTGCGACCACGCTGATGGAGGCGAGGTTGTGGCTGATGGGGCGTTTGTTGTTCGGATTGATGATGTGGGAGAGGCGTTTGCCGCTTTTATCGACGTGGAAAATACGGTAATCGCCGGAAGTGGCAAGCGAACGGTTGTTCAGCGGGACGATAATCTGCGTATTGCCGCCTTGGACGATATTGGGTTGCTCGATACCGATGCGCCACGGTTCGCCGCGCGCGTTTTTGCCTTTGCCGTGCAACTCGCCGCCGATTTCGACCAGATAATTTTGAATGCCGTATTTTTCCAGTTCGCCCGCAACTTTATCGACACCGAAGCCTTTGGCAATCGAAGATAAATCCAAATAGGCCTTGGGGTGGGTTTTGCTCAAGGAGGCGTAATCTTTGCCTTGTTTCAAAATGATTTTGTCTATGCCCGTATAAGATGCCGCCTGTTTGATTTGTTCCGGTGTCGGTTCACGGGTAACGGATTTGTCGGGGCCGAATCCCCAAAGGTTGACCAAAGGGCCGACGGTTACGTCCAGTGCGCCGTGTGTCAGGCGGTTCAGGCGGATGGCTTCGGCGGTAACGTGTGCGAAGTCGCTTGAAATACGGAGGGGTTTGTCGGCTGTGTGTTGGTTGAATCGGCTGATTTCAGAGTCGGGCTGATAGGTGGACATCTGCCGGTTGACTTCTTTAAGCGCGTCATTGATGCGCTTTTGTATTTCGGCAGGTGAGGGGAGTTTGTCCCGATTATTTGAAAGGTATTTGACGGTATAGGTCGTGCCCATCGTTTCGCCTTGCAGGGTAACGGTTTGCGCGGTTTGTTCCGAGCAGGCGTTCAGGAAGATAAAACCCAGGGCAAATATCAAGGCGCGGATAAGGTTCGGCAGGCGTGTTTCAGACGGCATAGTGTTTGACGGTTTTTGCAAATGGCTTGAATTATATCGCAAAACGGCCGATATGTTTCTATGCCGATGCCGTCTGAAGGGTGTTCGGGCGGCATCGGTCGTCGTTTGGGTGGCGGTAATATAGTGGATTAAATTTAAATCAGGACAAGGCGACGAAGCCGCAGACAGTACAAATAGTACGGCAAGGCAAGGCAACGCCGTACCGGTTTTTGTTAATCCACTATAAAAAACAAACCGGTGTTTTACCAACCGGTTTGTCAGGGTTTAATGGTCAGCGCGTCCTGCGTTGCCATTTGTTGTAGTAGTATTCGTAATCTTCATCACGACCGCCCGATTCAATCCAATCATCGTATTCGGGGCTGTTTTCAAAGCTGTCAGACATTATCCGTACCTCGCAAAATGGGTTTATCGATACTTTTTTAGTTATGGAATCAACCATAACTAAAAAGAAGTATACTTCTTTGCTTTTCCGCCAAAATATTTAACCGCACATCCGCCGCAGGGTAAAAATGGAAGTTCAACGATATTGATACGGGTATGGGCGGATGCCGTCTGAAGGGTGTTCGGACGGTATCGGATAGAAAAAGGAAGAAACCGAGGTTTCTTCCTTTTGTATTTGAGGTTGGGTTTTAACCGCCGAAATCGTCCAAGAGGATGTTTTCGTCTTCCACGCCTAAGTCTTTGAGCATTTTGATTACGGACTGGTTCATAATCGGCGGGCCGCACATATAAAATTCGCAGTCTTCCGGTGCTTCGTGGTTTTTCAGATGGTTTTCGTAAACCACGTTGTGGATGAAGCCTGTGTAGCCGTCCCAGTTGTCTTCAGGCAACGGGTCGGACAGGGCGACGTGCCACGTGAAGTTCGGGAATTCTGCCGCGAGTCGGTCGAAGTCTTCGACATAGAACATTTCGCGTTTGGAACGTGCGCCGTACCAGAAGGTGATTTTGCGTTTGGAATTCAAACGTTTCAACTGGTCGAAAATGTGGGAACGCATCGGAGCCATACCCGCACCGCCGCCGATAAATACCATTTCGGCATCGGTGTCTTTGGCGAAAAATTCGCCGAACGGGCCGGAAATCGTAACTTTGTCGCCGGGTTTGAGCGACCAGATGTAGGAAGACATTTGTCCCGGAGGCGCATCGGGTACGCGCGGGGGCGGCGTGGCAATACGCACGTTCAGCATAATGATGCCTTTTTCTTCAGGATACGAAGCCATAGAGTAGGCGCGCAAAATCGGCTCGTCCACTTTGGAAACGTATTGCCACAGATTGTATTTGTCCCAGTCTTCGTGATATTCCTTAGGAATGTCAAAGTCTTTGTAGGCAACGGTGTGAGGAGGGGCTTCAATTTGAATATAGCCGCCGGCACGGAAGGGAACTTCTTCGCCTTCGGGAATGGCAAGCTTGAGTTCTTTAATGAACGTTGCTTTGTTGTCGTTGGAAATGACGGTGCATTCCCATTTTTTCACGCCGAACACTTCTTCGGGTACTTCAATCTCCATATCGGTTTTGACGTTGACTTGGCACGACAGCCGGCAGCCTTCGCGCGCTTCGCGTTTGCTGATGTGGGACAACTCGGTCGGCAGGATGTCGCCGCCGCCGCTTTTTACGACGACGCGGCATTGTCCGCACGAGCCGCCCCCGCCGCAGGCGGAGGGGATAAAGATGCCTTCGTTGGCAAGCGCGCCCAAGAGTTTGCCGCCGGCGGGCATCGTCAGCTCTTTTTCGCCGTTGACTTTGATAGTGATGTCGCCTTCGCTGACCAGCTTGGATTTGGCAAACAGAATCATCAGTGCCAAAACCAAGACGATGACGGTAAACATCACGATACCTAAAATAATCTCCATACCGGTCCCTTTCTTATAACTGGATGCCGGAGAACGACATAAACGCCATCGCCATCAGGCCGGCGGCGATAAAGGTAATGCCCAGGCCTTTGAGGCCTTTGGGAGCGTCCGAATATTTCATTTTTTCGGTAATGCCCGCCAAAGCGACAATCGCCAACATCCAGCCCAAACCCGCGCCGAAGCCGTACACGACGGATTCGCCGAAGTTATACTCGCGCTGCGCCATAAAGGATACGGCGCCGAAAATCGCGCAGTTCACGGTAATCAGCGGCAGGTAGATGCCCAGCGCGTTATAGAGGGCGGGGACGAATTTGTCCAAGAACATTTCCAAAATCTGTACCAAAGCGGCAATCACGCCGATGAAGGTGATGAATTTCAAAAAGGTCAAATCCACGCCTTCGACAATCGCGCCGTCTTTGAGCAGCGAGTAAACGAGTTGGTTGGCGGGGACGGACAGCCCGAGTACGAAAATTACCGCCACACCCAAACCGAATGCGGTGGATACTTTTTTGGATACCGCCAAAAACGTGCACATACCCAAAAAGAAGGATAACGCCATATTTTCAATGAAGACGGATTTGATGAAGAGGCTCAAATAGTGTTCCATAGCTTATTCCTCCGCCTGTTCGGGTTTCCAGGTACGCAGACCCCAAATCAAAAAGCCGATGATGAAGAACGCGCTGGGGGCGAGCAGGAACAAGCCGTTGGTCTGATACCAGCCGCCGTCCTGCACGGTTTGGAAAACGGTGTAGCCCAAGAGCTTGCCCGAGCCGATCAGTTCGCGGACGGTGGCGACGACAAGCAGCATCATCCCGTAGCCCGCGCCGTTGCCGATGCCGTCGATCAGGCTTTCCAGCGGCGGCTCTTTCATCGCAAAGGCTTCGGCACGGCCCATCACGATGCAGTTGGTAATAATCAGGCCGACGAATACGGAAAGCTGTTTGGACAATTCGTAGGCAAATGCCTGCAAGAGCTGGTCGACCAGCGTAACCAGCGACGCGATAATCGCCATTTGCACGATGATGCGGATGCTGTTGGGGATGTAGTTGCGTACCAGCGAAATGAAGAAGCTGGAAAAACCGGTTACCAAACTGACGGAAATACCCATCACGATGGCCGTCTGAAGTTTGGTGGTAACCGCCAAAGCCGAACAAATACCCAAAACCTGCAAGGCAATCGGGTTGTTGTCGATAAAGGGTGAAAACATCAAATGTTTCAAGCGTTTCATATCAGCCATTATTGCGCTCCTGCTGATTTCAATTTGTTCAGGTAGGGGATATAGCCGTTTTCGCCGAACCAGTAGGCGAACGAACCTTGCACGCCTTTGGAAGTCAGCGACGCGCCGGAGAGGGCATCTACGCCGTGTTCTTTGTCCGAACCCGCGCCTTTGCCGACGTGCAGGGCGAGTTTGCCTTGTCCGTCAAACAGTTTTTTGCCGACGAATTTTTGCTGCCACAACGGATTGCCGATTTCGCCGCCCAAGCCCGGGGTTTCGCCTTGTTCGTAGTAGGTAATGCCGTTGATGGTGTTGCCGTCGGGTTGGATGGCGACAAAGCCGTACATGACCGACCACAAACCGTTGCCGTGCATCGGCAGGATGATTTGCCCGATTTTGCCGTCTTCGCCTTTTACCAAGTAAACCTCGGTGTATTTGGCACGGCTTTTGATGCCTGCCAAATCGTCTTCAGGTTTGATTTGAATGCTTTGCGCGGGGTCTTTGCCGGCAACGCGTGCGCTGAAGTCTTTCGGCGCGTCTTTCACATATTCGCCGGTCGCCAAGTCCACGACACGTTGCTCGATACGCTCGGCAAAGGTTTTGCCGATGTCGGTGTCTTTATCCATCAAACCGGCTACGCTCAAGATATAGCCTTGTTTGTCTTGGAGTTTTTGTTTTTCTTGGATGGGTTTTAAGCCGACGACCGCACCGGCAACGATGACCGAGCAAATCAGGCTGACCGCCAATACCACAATCAGCGTGCCGCTGAAGCTGTCTTTATCGAATTTCTTAGCCATTGCTGCGCGCCTTTCTGCGTTTGATGTTCGCTTGTGCGACGAAATAGTCGAAAATCGGGGCAAACAGGTTGGCAAACAGAATCGCCAACATCATGCCTTCGGGGTAAGCAGGGTTGACCACGCGGATTAACACGCACATCACGCCGATCAGCGCGCCGTACCACCATTTGCCGACATTGGTAAAGGAAGCGGAAACGGGGTCGGTCGCCATAAACAGCATACCGATGGCGAAGCCGCCGACGACCAAGTGCCAGTACCAAGGCATAGCAAACATAGCGTTGGTGTCCGAACCGATGAAGTTGAACAGCGAAGACATGGCAATCATACCGATCATCACGCCGGCAATAATGCGCCAAGAAGCGATGCGGGCAAACACGATAAACGCGCCGCCGATTAAGAGTGCCAAAGTGGAGACTTCGCCGATGGAGCCGGGCAGTTTGCCGATAAACGCGTCCATCCAAGTGATGGTTTGACCGGTTACGGCGTTTTTCAGGCCGTCTGCACCGTGTGCCGCCCATTGCGCCAGCGCGGTTGCACCGGAATAGCCGTCAACCGCCGTCCAAACCGCATCGCCGCTCAAGTTGGCGGGGTAGGCGAAGAACAAGAAGGCACGGCCTGCCAGCGCAGGGTTCATAAAGTTTTTACCCGTACCGCCGAACACCTCTTTCGCAACCACCACGCCGAAGGTAATGCCCAAAGCCGCCTGCCACAGCGGCAGCGTAGGCGGAACGATTAAGGCAAACAAAATCGAAGTAACGAAGAAACCTTCGTTGATTTCGTGTTTGCGCACAGTGGCGAACAAAACTTCCCAGAAGCCGCCAACGGCAAATACAGTCGCGTAAATCGGCAGGAAGTAAATCGCGCCGAACAGCATTTTGCCCGACACGCCCGCTTCAGACGACATATTGATGCCCAAAGCGTCGGCAAGGGCGTAATGCCAGTCGTTGGCGATGCTTTGTTGCAGCAAATCGGGCGTTAACGCATCGAACGCCTGTACGCCGACGTTGTACATACCGTAAAACATGGCGGGGAACAAAGCCAGCCACACCAAAATCATCATACGCTTGGAGTCGAGCGCGTCGCGGACGTGCGCCGCTTTGCGCGTTACCGCGCCGGATGTGTAGAAAATCGTCGCCGCAGCTTCGTAGAGGGCATACCATTTTTCATGTTTGCCGCCCGGCAGGAAGTGCGGTTCGATTTTTTCAAGAAAATGTTTCAAGCCCATAATCAGCCTTCCTTCTCAATGGTTTCCAGCACCTTGCGCAACAGCGGGCCGTATTCGTATTTGCCCGGGCAGACGAAGCTGCACAAAGCGAGGTCTTCTTCGTCCAATTCCAAGCAACCCAAAGCCTGCGCGCTGTCGGTATCGCCGACGATTAAATCGCGCAAAAGCAGGGTGGGCAGGATGTCCAGCGGCATCACGCGCTCGTAAGTACCGATGGGAACCATAGCGCGGTCGCCGCCGTTGACGGCTGTCGTGAACTTGAAGAGTTTGTTTTTCAGGAAATGGCCGAGGGTCGTACGCGTAATCGAGTATTTGTCCGGTTGTGGCGCAACCCAGCCGAACAGCTCTTTGCTGCGGCCTTCTTCGATAACGGAAATCTGATTGTGGTAGCGGCCGAGGTAATCGTGCGCGCCTTGTGCAATCGCGCCGTTCAATACCGAACCGGAAATCACGCGGTTTTCTGCGTCAACCAATTCGCTGGCAGTAAGTTGAGACACCTTCGCGCCCAAAACGGTACGCAGGAGGCGCGGTTTGTTGACTTGAGAACCACCCAAGGCAATCACGCGCCCGGTGTTCAGACGGCCTGTTACGAACAAACGTCCGATGGCAATTACATCTTGATAATTGATGGTCCAAACGGTTTTGTTCGCACCGACCGGCTCGATGAAATGAATGTGCGTGCCGCTCAAACCCGCAGGATGAGGGCCGCCAAATTCATGTATTTCGATGTTGGCAGCGTTTTCAGACGGCACGTCCGCACCGACTGCCTTACAAACATGGATTTTGCGCTCGGTTAGGCGGCTCAATACCAGCAAACCTTGTTTGAAATCTTCGGCGGCTTCTTTGATGATGACCACAGGGTCTGCCGACAGCGGATTGGTGTCCATCGCATTGACGAAGATGGCGAACGGCTCGGCATCGACGGCAGGGATTTTGCTGAACGGACGGGTGCGCAGCGCAGTCCACAAACCGGATTGGATCAGGTTGCGGCGCACTTCTTCGTCGCTCAATTTTGCCAAGGCATCGGGTGCGTAGCGTTCGAACTCGATTTCGTCGTTGCCTTCAACGGCAATCACGACCGACTGAAGCACGCGCTTTTCGCCACGGTGAATTGCGGCGATTTTTCCAGAAGCCGGCGCGGTAAACACCACGCCCGGATTTTTTTTGTCTTCAAACAGCACTTGGCCTTTTTTGACGGCTTCGCCTTCCTTGATTTTCATCGAGGGGCGCATACCGGCATATTCTTCGCCAAGCAACGCGACTTCGGTAATGGCCGGGCCGTCGTAAACGGCTTGCTCCGGTCTGCCCGCGATGGGCAGGTCTAGACCTTTTTTGATTTTAATCATAGATTTGCATTACTTGTGATGGTTAAGGTAAAAACGGCGTGTTTTTGATACCGTGTCGCGTGGCACCAAAAGCATTGAATAAATTAATGTAGCAAAGTGTTAGATTTTATCAGGAATTGTACCTGTTTGTCAGATTTGCTGCTTTTTTCCTTGCGGAAGCCGTTTTTATAGTGGATTAAATTTAAACCAGTACGGCGTTGCCTCGCCTTGCCGTACTATTTGTACTGTCTGCGGCTTCGTCGTCTTGTCCTGATTTAAATTTAATCCACTATAATTGTCGGAAGGGGAAAATATCGATTTGATTATGCCGGAATTTAAAATGCCGTCTGAATGTTCAGACGGCATAGCGTTTACAGCAGTTTGAAAATGAAAAAGATAAGGGTATGTACGATGAAGACGGGTATCAGGAAGGCGACCGACCACATCATATAGCCGAAGAAAGTCGGCATCGGTACGCCGCGCTGTTCGGCAATGGCTTTGACCATAAAGTTCGGCGCGTTGCCGATATAGGTCAGTGCGCCCATAAATACCGAACCCATAGAAACCGCCAGCAGGGTATGGAACAGGGGCCCCGTCATCAAGGCTTGGGCATCGCCGCCCGCCATATTGAAAAACACGAGATAAGTGGGCGCGTTATCCAAGAATGCCGACAATATGCCGCTCATCCAAAAATACATCGTATTAATCGGATGACCTGCCGTATCGTGAACCAGCGATACCACCCCGCCCAGCGCGCCTGCCTCGCCTGCTTTCAGAATGCTCAGGACGGGGAAGATGGTGATGAAGATGCCGAGGAAGAGTTTACCCACTTCGGCGATGGGTTCAAAGTTGAATTCGTTGCCTGCGCGGACTTGTTTGGGCGTGATTGCCATAGATACGGCGGTCAATGTAATCAGGATGACATCGCGGACGAGGTTTTGCAGGGCGTAACGGCTGCCGAGGATTTCAAATCCCGGGTGTTCGGGTTTCCAAAGGCCGGACATTAGAACCGCGCCGACCACGCCCGTCAGCAGGAGAAAATTCCATTTTCCGAAGATGGCAATTTTTTCGGGTTTTTCCTGTTGTGCCGGAGTATCTTGTGCAATGTTTTCCTGTTTGAAGAAACGGTTGTCGATGAAATAGAAGGCGGTCAACAGAGCGGCGGTGCTGATCAGGACGGGGGCAAGCATATGTTTGACCGTCCACATAAAATCTACACCCTTAAGAAAGCCGAGGAAGAGCGGGGGGTCGCCCAAAGGGGTCAGGCCGCCGCCGATGTTTGCAACCAGGAAAATGAAGAAGATGACGATGTGCACGCGGTGGACACGGTTTTGGTTGGCTTTCAGCAGCGGACGAATCATCAGCATTGCCGCGCCGGTCGTACCCATAATTGAAGCCAGTGCCGTGCCGACGGCAAGCAGGGCGGTGTTGAGCTTGGGTGTGCCGTTCAAGTCGCCCCAAACCAAAATGCCGCCTGAAATGGTGTACAGGGCAAGCAGCAGCAGGATGAAGGGGATGTATTCTTCAACGAGTGCGTGTGCGACGGTATGGATACCGGCGGACGCGCCAAAAACCAAACTGAACGGGATGAGGAACAGCAATGTCCAAAAGGCGGTGATTTTGCCGTAATGGTGATGCCAGGTATGCGAAAAAAACAAGGGACCCAATGCGATAGACAGCAAAATCAGGGCAAAGGGCAGGCCCCACAGCAGGTTTAGGTTTGCGCCGTCCAAATCTGCGGCGTAAACCGATGCCGGGAAAAGCATTAGTGAAAACAGGGATAGGTGGCGCATCGTGTTTCCTCGATTCAAGCACTGCCTTGCGCGGCGCGCGGGAGTGATACAGGCTTCGTGCCGCCCGGACATAGGCGGACTGTGCTGCCTGTTTGTTTTTGAAAAAAGTTTCCGATTGATTGTAAAGTAAATAATCAGGATAAACCAGTTTCCCAAAACGGAAGGCGGCGGGAAGGCGTATTGCCGCGCTTGGGAATATATGTTCTTTTTGATAAATAATTTTATTTAAAACAAATAAATATATGTCTTTAATAAATAATCTATCGAAAACGGAAAGTGAATTTATTTTAACATATATTTGCAATAAAACAGGTTTGTCCCACCCGTTTGTCTGCGCCCGTCCCTTTCAGACGGCATTCAGGATTCGGGCCTGCGCCACATCCATATGGCGACAAGGGAACAAAAAACCGATGAAACCGCCCCGACCCACCAGCGTTGGGGAAACTGCCAAAACATCATCAGGCAGGATGCGGTCATCATACTGATGGCGAAAATCTTGGCTTTGCGCGGCACTGCGCCGTTTTGTTCCCAGTTATGAACCATCGGGCCGAAATAGCGGTGCCGGTGCAGCCAGCGGTGAAAGCGCGGGGATGCCTTTGCCCAGCAGGCGGCGGAAAGCAGTACGAACGGCGTGGTCGGCAACAGCGGCAGAAAAATGCCGATGATTCCCAACAGCAGAGAGATGCCGCCGCAGGCAATTAAAAGATAACGTATCATTTTGAAATATTTTTCTTATTGTGCGGATAAGGGCAGGATGTGATACCGAGTTTTGCCCAGCCTTCATGTCCCATTTTTTCCAGCAGGGCGATATTGCGTTCGAATATTGCCGAAGCGTCGGGAAAGGCTTGTGCGGCTTTGGCAATGCTGTCTTCGCGTATCAGATGCAGTGTCGGATAGGGAGAACGGTTGGTGTAGTTGCCGATGTCGTCCGAATCCGTGCCTTCAAATTGGAAATCGGGATGAAACGGGGCGATTTGGATAATGCCTTCCAAGCCGTTTTCAATAATGGCGGTATCGGCAAAATCGAGAAAATCATTAAACCGGCTAAAATCGGGGAATAAGGTCGGGTGAACCAGTAGCGTGGTTTCAATTTCAGACGGCATCGATTTGCCTAAAATTTGCAATTCCTTGTCTAAATCTTCTAAAAAGCCGTCTGAATGCCGCGCCTTGCTGATGGTAATGCGGACGAGGTTTTTGATATACGGTGCTTTGGAAAAGGGGCATAAATTCAAGCCGATAACGGCTTTTTCCAACCATTGCCGGGTGGCTTGGGCAATGTGTTCTTGATGTGAAAAGCAGTCGGTATCCATAAATGGGTATCGGAAAATCATTCTTTCAACAAATGGTTGAGCGGCAGGGATGTGGTGTGTTTGATTTCTTTTAAAACAAAGCTCGATTGCGCATCCTGTACGCCGTGGTGGGATAAAAGCGTATCCAAAACAAAATGGGAAAACGCGTTCATATCGGTAAAAAACGCCTGAAGCAGGTAGTCGGTCTCTCCGGTCAGCGCGAAACAGCTTAAAACTTCGGGCCATTTTCGAACCGATGCGGCAAAGTCTTCCCGCGCGTCTTTTGCTTTGCTGATGGAAACGCGGATAAATGCCTGAAGCCCCAAGTTAACGGATTCGGGCGACAGCAGCGCGGCGTATTGCCGGACAATACCGGCATCTTCCAATTGTTTCAGGCGGCGCAGGCAGGGGGAGGGCGAGAGCGCGACGCGTTCGGACAGCTCGACATTGGTCAGCCTGCCGTTTTCCTGAAGTACCTGTAAGATTTTAATATCCGTTTTGTCTAAAGTGATTTGTGGCATAAATTTGTGTTCCGCTGATGGGATTCGGGCAGCTTGCGATAATCCGTATGGATGGGCTTGGGGCATATTAACATATAAAAAGTTGTGTAGTCATCAGAGATGGTTTTCATTTTCAGGAAGCCGGTTTGAAAACGCCGGGAAAGGCTGCATATGTTCGAGACGGCTTGCCCAAACCGCCGATTCAAGACATAATCGGGAAATGTGCAGGAGAGTGTTACACCCGATTACAATGTAACCACCGAAGGCGCAGACACCCTTAAATCGCTCAGGTATCAGGGACTGCACATTGAAACAAACAATCTGGAGAGCGGCGTTAGAATAACGTCCACCGAAGGGGAGAAGGCCGTCTGAACCACCATTCAGACAACCGCGCAAAGCAGTGAGCAGACTGGTTTGCCGTCAAGCGGGTACGGCCGAAAATCTCAGGTTCAAGGACAGATAGGGTCATCCGCGCACAGGTGCGCGGGCGGCATCTGAACAAAAAATCCGGAGAAACTTGAGAATGACTGCTCTGAAAACCACCCCGTTTCATCAAGCCCATCAAGATGCAGGCGCGAAGCCGGTAGATTTTGCCGGCTGGGAGCTGCCCATCCATTATGGTTCACAAATCGCCGAACACGAAGCCGTGCGCACCGACGCCGGTATGTTTGACGTATCCCATATGCTCGTTACCGACGTAGCAGGCGCAAATGCCAAGGTCTTTTTCCGCAAATTGATTGCCAACGACGTTGCCAAACTCGCTTTTGTCGGCAAAGCCCTTTATTCCGCTTTGCTCAACGACAACGGCGGCGTGATTGACGACTTGATCGTTTACCGCACCAATGAAGCAGAAACCCGATACCGCATCGTGTCCAACGGCGCGACCCGCGAAAAAGACACGGCGCAATTCCACAAAGTCGGACAAGAGTTCGGCGTCGCCTTCAATCCGCGCTACGACCTCGGTATGCTTGCCGTACAAGGCCCGAAAGCCATCGAAAAACTCCTGACCGTCAAACCCGAATGGGCAGATGTCGTCCGCAACCTCAAACCGTTCCAAGGCGCTGATTTGGGCAACGACTGGTTTGTCGCCCGCACCGGCTACACTGGCGAAGACGGCGTGGAAGTCATCCTACCCGGTACTGAAGCCGTCGCATTCTTCAAAGCCCTGCAAGCAGCAGGCGTACAGCCTTGCGGCCTCGGCGCGCGCGATACCCTGCGCATGGAAGCCGGTATGAACCTCTACGGCAACGATATGGACGACGACACCAGCCCGCTCGAAGCAGGTATGGGTTGGACGGTTGATTTGAAAGACGAAAACCGCGATTTCGTCGGTAAAGCCGCCTTGCTGGCATTGAAAGAAAAAGGCGTTGCCGTCAAACAGGTCGGTTTGCTGCTCGGCAAAGGCGGCATCCTGCGCGCGCATATGGAAGTGTTGACCGACAAAGGCAAAGGCGAAACCACCAGCGGCGTCTTCTCTCCAAGCCTGAAACAATCCATCGCCATCGCCCGCGTTCCGAAAGATTTTGACGGCGATACCGCCAAAGTGCTGATACGCGGTAAAGAAGCGGACGTGCGCGTACTGAAGCTGCCGTTCGTCCGCAACGGTCAAAAACAGTTTGATTAATATCGGTTCAGACGGCATTTTCATTTCATATGCCGTCTGAAAGCAGGTTTTAATTGTTGTCCGATACGGACGTTTGCAGAAAGCCTTGAACAAGGTATCTGTGGATATTGATTCATGCAGATGCCGTCTGAAAATAATCCCCTACCAATGGAGTATCAAACCATGAGCAACAACATCCCGGCCGAACTGAAATACGTTGCCAGCCACGAATGGCTGCGCCTTGAAGAAGACGGTACCATCACCGTCGGCATTACCCACCACGCGCAAGAGCTGTTGGGCGACATCGTGTTCGTCGAGCTGCCCGAAGTCGGCGCAAACCTGGCTGCCGAAGAGCAAGCCGGTGTGGTTGAGTCTGTAAAAGCCGCGTCCGACGTGTACGCGCCGATTGCGGGCGAAGTCGTTGCCGTCAACGATGACTTGCCCGGCGCACCTGAAACTGCCAACAGCGACCCTTACGGCGCAGGCTGGTTCTTCAAAATCAAACCGGCAAACGTTGCCGACTACGACGGTCTGCTGACTGCCGAACAATACGCGGGCGAAGTGGACTAAACCCTATCCTGATAATGGGATGCCTGATTTGAGAAACTGCACTTTCAGACGGCAAGGATGCGTTTGGAAGTGCGGTTTTTGTCTGTGTCTTCAAGGTCAGTTAGGCTATAATAACGGTCTATATCCATCTTTACCGATTTTTTCATGCAACTTACCGCTGTCGGACTCAATCATCAAACCGCACCTTTAAGCATACGGGAAAAGCTGGCGTTTTCCGCCGCCGTCCTGCCCGAAGCCGTCCGCAATCTTGCCCGGAGCAATGCGGCAACGGAGGCGGTAATCCTTTCTACCTGCAACCGCACCGAGCTTTACTGTGTCGGCGATTCGGAAGAAATCATCCGATGGCTTGCCGATTACCACAGTTTGCCGATTGAAGAAATCCGTCCGTATCTGTACACGCTGGATATGCAGGAAACCGTGCGCCACGCTTTCCGCGTCGCCTGCGGGTTGGATTCGATGGTGTTGGGCGAGCCGCAGATTTTGGGACAGATTAAGGATGCGGTCAGGGTCGCGCAAGAGCAGGAAAGTATGGGCAAGAAACTCAATGCCCTGTTCCAAAAAACCTTTTCTGTTGCCAAGGAAGTCCGTACCGATACTGCCGTCGGCGAGAACTCGGTTTCGATGGCGGCCGCTTCCGTCAAGTTGGCGGAGCAGATTTTTCCCGATATAGGCGATTTGAATGTCTTGTTTATCGGTGCGGGCGAGATGATTGAGTTGGTCGCGACTTATTTTGCCGCTAAAAACCCCAGATTGATGACGGTTGCCAACCGGACGCCGGCGCGGGCGCAGGAATTATGCGACAAACTCGGTGTCAATGCCGAGCCTTGCCTGTTAAGCGATTTGCCCGCCATTTTGCATGAGTACGACGTGGTGGTTTCTTCAACGGCGAGCCAGCTTCCCATTGTCGGCAAAGGTATGGTGGAGCGCGCATTGAAACAAAGGCAGAGTATGCCGTTGTTTATGCTTGATTTGGCGGTGCCGCGCGACATTGAGGCGGAAGTCGGCGATTTGAACGATGCCTATCTTTATACGGTGGACGATATGGTCAATATCGTCCAAAGCGGCAAGGAGGCAAGGCAGAAGGCCGCCGCCGCCGCCGAAACGCTGGTGTCTGAGAAGGTTGCCGAATTTGTCAGGCAGCAGCAGGGCAGGCAGAGTGTCCCGTTAATCAGGGCATTGAGGGATGAGGGAGAGAAAGCGCGCAAACAGGTCTTGGAAAATGCGATGAAACAGCTTGCCAAAGGCGCAACGGCAGAAGAGGTTTTGGAAAGGCTGTCGATCCAACTGACCAACAAGCTGCTGCATTCGCCGACCCAAACCTTGAATAAGGCGGGGGAAGAAGATAAAGATTTGGTTCATGCCGTCGCGCAGATTTATCATTTGGACAAATAACGGTGCGCCGGGAAAAATGCCGTCTGAAGAGGTTTCAGACGGCATTTTTTGTGCAGGCCGGCAACATCGTAAAATCCCACATTATATAGATGTAATCACAAAGTATTATCTTGTATGCGGATTGGTTTTAAGATTTGTAAACTTGACTTGCGTCAAAAAAATGCCGTTAGTTGATTCATATAATATCCATATTAAAGAGTATCGGTATATCGGTGATGGCTATGTCCTGTTTTTCAATCCGGCGTATGTCCGTGTTTCGGGCGCGGATAACGGCGTTTTTTGCCGCCTTTGTCTTTTTGACGGCGGCATTGCCCGCCTATGCGGAGCGTCTGCCTGATTTTTTGGCGAAAATCCAACCTTCGGAAATCTTCCCGGGAGCGGATCGTTACGGCAAGCCGGAAGGCAAGCCTATGGTCGCCCGCGTTTACAAAGGCGATGAGCAGCTCGGTTTGGTCTATATCACGACCGATGTGGTCAATACGCGCGGTTATTCGAGCAAGCCGATTGATACGCTGATGGCGTTGGCAAACGACGGCACGATAGCAGGGGCGAAACTGGTCGATCATCACGAGCCGATTATGCTGATCGGTATTCCGCAGTCGCGTGTCGATAAATTCATCGACAAATATATCGGTCTGAACTTTATTAAAAATCCGCCGACTCCGGGCGTGGCGCCGGGCGACATTATCAGCGGTGCGACTGTTACGCTGATGGTGATTAACGACAGTATCCAGCGTTCGTACAAGGTCATTGCCAACCAATACCGCTTGGGTTCGGATAAGGCTCTTCAGACGGCATCCGCTTCCGATGTTCAGGAAGCCGCGCCTGCGGTAAAAACCCGTCCGCGCCGTATGGCAAATCCCGACAAGCAGGATATTTTGTCTTGGGACGAACTTTTGAAACAAAAGGCCGTCGGCCATCTGCATATCACGCTGGATCAAATCAACAAACTGTTTGAGAAAGGCGGCAAGGCCGGCGTGGCCGAACACGCCGAACAGGGCGATCCTGACGATACCTTTATCGATTTATATGTTGCTTTGGTCAGCCAGCCCTCCATCGGTAAAAGCCTGCTGGGAGAGGACGGCTGGGCGCATCTGCAAAAACGGTTGAAACCCGGGCAGCAGGCGGTTTTGGTTGCCGGGGAGGGTCGTTATTCTTGGAAAGGTTCGGGTTATGTGCGCGGCGGTATTTTCGACCGTATCGAGATGATTCAGGGAGAGAACAGCTTCCGTTTTACCGATGCCCAACACGAACGCGTCGTCGCGCTGTCCGCCGCCGGTGCGCCGCGCTTTAAAGAAGTTTCTTGGTTTACCATCCCTGAAGGCGTAGCGTTTGACGGTGCGGAGCCGTGGCGGCTGCAATTAATGGTTCAGCGCGTATTGAGCGTGAACGATAAAGCCTTCGTTACCGCCGATTTGGATTACGAACTGCCCCAAGCTTATTACGTCGACGATCCCAAAGCACCGCCCGTAGAAATCAGCGCGCCTGTCGAAGCCGTACCTGCCGCGGCATCCGATGCCGCTTCAGACGGCATTGCCGAAGATGCGGCATCTGAAAACGGTGTATCCAATCAATTATGGAAACAGATTTGGAAAGCGAAACAGGGGCAGATTATCGTTGTCGGCATTGCACTGACCATATTGTTACTGGTGTTTTTGTTCCAAGACTGGATTGTGCGTTACGAAAAATGGTACGACCGCTTCCGCCTTGCCTTTTTGACCTTCACGCTCTTCTATATCGGCTGGTATGCACAGGCGCAGCTTTCGGTCGTCAATACGCTGACGCTGTTTTCCGCCATCCTTACCGAATTTCATTGGGAATTTTTCCTGATGGATCCGATTGTGTTCATCCTGTGGCTGTTCACGGCTGCAACTATGCTGCTGTGGAACAGGGGGACGTTTTGCGGTTGGCTGTGTCCGTTCGGCTCATTGCAGGAATTGACCAACCGCATTGCCAAAAAACTGGGTGTGAAACAGATTATCGTGCCGCATATGCTGCATACCCGTTTAAGCGTCATCAAGTATCTGATTTTCTTCGGGCTTTTGGCAATTTCTCTGTATGATCTGGGTACGGCGGAAAAATTTGCAGAAGTCGAACCCTTCAAAACCGCGATTATCTTGAAATTTATGCGCGATTGGTGGTTTGTCGCCTTTGCCGTCGCCCTTTTGGTTGCAGGACTGTTTATCGAACGTTTCTTCTGCCGTTATCTGTGTCCTTTGGGTGCGGGCATCGCGCTGCCGGGCAGATTCCGCGTGTTCGACTGGCTGCGCCGCTACAAAATGTGCGGTAATCCCTGCCAAATCTGCACACACGAATGTCCTGTACAAGCGATTGCCCCGGAGGGAGATATCCATCCGAACGAATGTATCCAGTGCCTGCACTGCCAAGTCATGTACCACCACGATACGCGCTGCCCGCAAGTTGTGGCAGTGAATAAGAAAAAACAAAAACAGGCTGCTGCCAAATCAGGGGAATTGGAGGGTGTATCCAAGCAGCCGCAGGAACAGGTCGTTCATTTTGTCAAACCCGAAACGGCGCAACCTGAAAAATAAGCATCCGGAGGAAGCCTGAAGCCAAAGTGTCAGACGGGCAGGGCTTTCCCGGTAAAAGAACAAAATTTTTTCCCATCGGCTTGCCGTCTGAAAACCGGTTTGCCGTATTTTATCCAAGGAGTGTTGTATGTCAGACGAAAAATTAGAACAAAACGGCTTGAGCCGTCGTTCATTCTTAGGTACGGCCGCCGCTTCCGGTGCAGGTATTGCCGGTGCGGGTCTGTTGGGTTTGGCGGGTTGCTCTAAAAACGGCGAACCGGCTGCCGCTAACGCTTCCGGAGCGGCCCCCGTCGCCAAGGCGCAAGGGGAATCCAAACCGGGCCAACTGTCTTCCGAAGTCGGTCCGGGCGAACTCGATCAATATTACGGTTTCCTTTCCGGCGGCCAGTCCGGCGAGATGCGCCTGATCGGCCTGCCTTCTATGCGCGAACTGATGCGTATCCCCGTGTTCAATATGGACAGCGCGACCGGTTGGGGACGTACCAATGAGAGTTTGAAAGTCCTCAACGGCAATATTACCGAAGAAACCCGTAAATTCTTAAAAGACAGCGGTCTGCGCTGCTACCCCAACGGCGACCTTCACCACCCGCACCTGTCGTTTACCGACCAAACTTACGACGGCCGCTATGCCTATGCCAACGATAAGGCAAACAACCGCGTCTGCCGCGTGCGTCTGGATGTGATGAAGGCCGACAAAATCATCGACATCCCCAATGCCTCGGGTATCCACGGCCTGCGTCCGCAACGTTATCCGAAAACCGGTTATGTCTTTGCCAACGGCGAACATATTACCCCTGTCAGCGGTGTAGGCAAACTGGATGATGCGAAAACCTGGAATGCCGTTTATACCGCCATCGACGGCGAAACCATGGAAATCGCATGGCAGGTATTGGTTGACGGCAACTTGGACAACGGCGATGCCGACTACCAAGGCAAATATTCTTTTGCCACCTGCTACAACTCCGAGCGCGCGCTGACCGTGCAAGGTGCGTCTTCCAACGAACAGGACTGGTGCGTCGTTTTCGACTTGAAAGCCATCGAGGAAGGCATCAAAGCGGGCGACTTCAAAGAAGTGAACGGCGTGAAAATGCTGGACGGCCGCGCTGAAGCCAAATCCAAATACACGCGTTATATCCCTGTGCCGAACTCTCCGCACGGCTGTAACGCAAGCCCCGACGGCAAATACATTATGCTCAACGGCAAACTGTCTCCGACCGTTACCGTATTGGATGTCAGCAAACTGGACGATTTGTTTGCCGGCAAAATCAAAGAGCGCGATGTGGTCGTAGCCGAACCGCAACTGGGTCTCGGCCCCTTACACACTGCATTTGACGGTCGCGGCAATGCTTATACGACATTGTTTATCGACAGCCAAATGGTGAAATGGAATATCGACGACGCAATCAAAGCCTACAAAGGCGACAAAGTCGATCCGATCAAACAAAAACTCGACGTTCACTACCAACCGGGCCACAACCATACGACTATGGGCGAAACCAAAGAAGCCGACGGCCAATGGCTGGTGTCTTTGAACAAGTTTTCTAAAGACCGCTTCCTGAATGCCGGCCCGTTGAAACCCGAGTGCGACCAATTGATCGACATCTCCGGCGACGAAATGCGTCTGGTACACGATAATCCGACTTTTGCCGAACCGCACGACTTGTGCTTGGTTGCCGCGTCTAAATTGAACCCGGGCAAAACTTGGGACCGCAAAGATCCGTGGTTCTGGCAGGATGCTTTGGAACAGGCGAAAAAAGACGGCGTCGAGTTGGAAAAAGCCGCCAAAGTCGTACGCGAAGGCAACAAAGTACGCGTGTACATGACTGCCGTTGCGCCCGCATTCAGTATCCCTCAATTTGAAGTGAACCAAGGCGACGAAGTAACCGTATACGTAACCAACGTCGAGACCATCGAGGACTTGACCCACGGCTTCACTTTGGAAGGCTACGGTATCGCTATGGAAATCGGCCCGCAAGCGACATCTTCCGTAACCTTCAAAGCTGTCCGTCCGGGCGTACACTGGTACTACTGCCAATGGTTCTGCCACGCCTTGCACATGGAAATGTCCGGTCAGATGATTGTTCATCCCAAATAATGCGGCCTGACGGCTGAATATGGAGAATGCCGTCTGAAGGCAACAGGTCTTCAGACGGCATTTATAGCCAAACCGCTTGCCGTACCGTTTCAGGCGGTTTCGCTATAAAAACAGGCACATTTGAATGATGCTTTATTTTGTTCGGCCATACCGAACGAAACAGAGGGACACCATGCACACATCCGCGCTCCGTATATGGCTGAAGGCCGTACTGATACTTGCCGCCGGCAGCATTTTTCAGACGGCACCGGCAGCCGTCGTCCACGTTTCCCCGCAAGACAACCTTGCCGAAATTTTTGCCCGTGCTCATGCGGGCGATACGCTCAAACTGGCTTCCGGCGTATATCAAACCAAACTTTATATCGACAAACCGATTACGATTGAAGGGCCTGCCGACCGTTCCGCAACCATCGAAGGGGACAGGAGCGGGCGTACCATAGCCGTACACGCGCCGGACGTAACGCTCCGCAACCTGACCGTTACCCGTTCCGGTATGAGCCTGCCAGCAATGGATGCCGGTATTTATCTCGAAGAAACCGCTCCGCGCGCCCTGATCGAACACAATAATATTTTTGATAATTCGGTCGGCGTATATCTGCATGGTTCTGCCGATGCGATGGTGCGCGAGAATAAAATCGTCGGCGACGCGACTTTGCGCGTGAACGAGCGCGGCAACGGCGTTACCGTTTGGAACGCGCCCGGCGCGCAGGTCGTCGGCAACGACATTTCCAAAGGACGGGACGGCATTTTTTCCAATACCAGCACGCATAACACCTATAAAAACAACCGTTTCAGCGATTTGCGTTTCGCCGTCCACTATATGTACACCAACGACAGCGAAATCAGCGGCAATATTTCCGTGGGCAACAATATGGGCTATGTGCTGATGTTTTCCGAGCGGCTCAAAGTATTCGACAATATCGCCGTCGGCAGCCGCGATCAGGGCATTATGCTCAACTATGTCAACTATTCCGATATTCACGACAACATTATCAACAAAGCGGGCAAGTGCGTTTTTGCCTACAATGCCAACTACGATAAACTGTCCGCCAATCATTTTGAAAACTGCCAAATCGGCATACACTTTACCGCCGCCATCGAAGGCACGTCCCTGCATGACAATTCCTTTATCAACAACGAAAGCCAGGTCAAATACGTCAGCACGCGCTTTCTCGACTGGAGCGAAGGCGGACACGGCAACTATTGGAGCGACAACAGCGCGTTCGATTTGAACGGCGACGGCTTCGGCGACAGCGCGTACCGTCCCAACGGCATTATCGACCAAATCATCTGGCGCGCGCCCGTATCACGCCTCTTGATGAACAGCCCTGCAATCAGCATCGTCAAATGGGCGCAGGCGCAGTTTCCCGCCGTTTTGCCCGGAGGCGTGGTGGACAGCAAACCGCTGATGAAGCCTTATGCCCCCAAAATTCAAACCCGTTATCAGGCGATGAAGGACGAGTTGCTCAAAGAAGCCGAAACGCGGCAGTCGGAATGGGGCAGGGCGGAAAACGGTTCTTTGAACTAGTCTGCTTCAGACGGCATCCGGATTCAAATGCCGTCTGAAAACACAAAAGGAACAACCATGACCACACATCATGTCGAATTGAGGAAGGTAACCAAACGGTTCGGGGCGCAAAAAGCGGTCAACCAAGTCGATTTGGTTTTGAAGGCAGGAGAAAGCGTCGGGCTTGCCGGGCACAACGGCGCGGGCAAGTCCACCATTATGAAGCTGATACTCGGGCTGATTACCCCGACCGAAGGCGAAGTGATGCTTTTGGGCGAACGTACCGGCAGCAAAGCGGGGGCGCGGCTTCGCAGCCAAATCGGCTACCTGCCCGAAACCGTTGCGCTGCACCCTTCGCTGACCGGCATCGAAACGCTGGACTTTTACGCGAAACTTAAAAAACAGCCGCTCACACAAAACCGGGGGCTGCTCGAGCGCGTCGGCATTTCACAGGCGGCACACCGCCGCGTCGGCACTTATTCTAAAGGGATGCGCCAACGCCTTGCCTTGGCACAAGCCCTGCTGGGCGAGCCCAAAGTCCTGCTGTTTGACGAACCGACAACCGGCCTCGACCCTGCATCACGACAAATGTTTTACGAAGTCGTGCGCGAACTTAACGGGCGCGGCGCGACCGTATTGCTCAGCACCCACGCCCTTGCCGAGTTGGACGGACACGCCGACCGCATTATCGTGATGAAAAACGGCGTTAAGGTTGCCGACGGCAGTATGGACGAATTGCACGTCCAAAGCGGACTGCCGCTGACCGTCAATATCCGCCTCAATGCACCGCGCACCTTGAGCAGCCGCTGGCAGCCGCTTTCAGACGGCATTTCCTACCGGGCGCAATGTCAGGCGGAAGAACGTATGAACCTTTTGGGCGAATTGGGCAGCCTGTCCGACCTTGCCTATCTCGACATCCACACGCCGACGCTTGATGAAATGTACGCACAGTTCTTGAAAAGGGAGGACGTATGAACCCTGTTTGGATTATTACCGGCAAAGAAGTCCGCGACAGTCTGCGCAACCGCTGGGTGCTTGCCGCCGCCCTCCTGCTTGCCGCACTTGCCCTTTCTTTAGGTTTTCTCGGCAGCTCGCCCACCGGTTCGGTCAAGGTCGATCCGCTGACCGTTACCGTCGTCAGCCTGTCGAGCCTGTCTATTTTCCTGATTCCGCTGATTGCGATGCTGCTTTCCTATGACGCACTGATTGGGGAAATCGAGCGCGGTACGATGGCGTTGCTGTTGAGTTATCCCATTTCACGCAACCAAATCCTTGCCGGCAAGTTTGTCGGACACCTCATCATCCTCGCCCTCGCCACCACGGCAGGCTACGGATTGGCAGGCATTACGCTGCAACTTGCCAACGGCAGTTTCGACATCGCCGCTTGGAAACCCTTTGCATTGTTGATTGCCGCCAGCGTCATCCTCGGTGCGGCTTTTCTGTCTATGGGCTACTTGATTAGTGCGAAAGTCAAAGAGCGGGGGACGGCGGCCGGCATTTCCATCGGTGTGTGGTTGTTTTTCGTCGTCATCTTCGATATGGCGCTTTTGGGTATTCTGGTTGCCGACTCGAAACAGGTGATTACCGCGCCTGTTGTTGAAACAGTGCTGCTGTTTAATCCTACCGACATCTACCGCCTGCTCAACCTGACCGGTTACGAAAATACGGCTATGTATGCGGGTATGGCGGGTTTGAGCGGACAAATCAGCCTGACCGTCCCCGTTTTGCTGACTGCGCAGGTTTTATGGGTTATCATTCCGCTTGTTTTGGCAGCCGGAATTTTTAGAAAGCGACAAATATGAAGAAAACCCTGTTGGCAATTGTTGCCGTTTTCGCCTTAAGTGCCTGCCGGCAGGCGGAAGAGGCACCGCCGCCTTTACCCCAGCAGATTAGCGACCGTTCGGTCGGACACTATTGCAGTATGAATCTGACCGAACACAACGGCCCCAAAGCCCAGATTTTCTTGAACGGTAAACCTGACCAGCCAGTTTGGTTCTCCACCATCAAGCAGATGTTCGGCTATACCAAGCTGCCCGAAGAGCCTAAAGGCATCCGCGTGATTTACGTTACCGATATGGGCAATGTTACCGATTGGACGAATCCCAATGCCGACACGGAGTGGATAGATGCGAAAAAAGCCTTTTATGTCATTGACAGCGGCTTTATCGGCGGTATGGGTGCGGAAGACGCGCTGCCGTTCGGCAAAAAGGAGCAGGCTGAAAAATTTGCCAAGGATAAAGGCGGTAAGGTTGTCGGTTTCGACGATATGCCTGATACCTATATTTTCAAGTAAATCCAAACAGAAATGCCGTCTGAACGTTGAAGCCAAGGTTCAGACGGCATTTTTTATAGTGGATTAAATTTAAACCAGTACGGCGTTGCCTCGCCTTGCCGTACTATTTGTACTGTCTGCGGCTTCGTCGCCTTGTCCTGATTTAAGTTTAATCCACTATATTATGGGTTCAAACGGGGCAGGTTTGAACAACGGCCCCATTCCTTATTCCTGACCGGGCGTAACGGCGGAATAAGGTTTACATCCCGCCGTAATTCGGCCCGCTCGCGCCTTCAGGGCAAATCCAAGTGATGTTTTGCGTCGGGTCTTTGATGTCGCAGGTTTTGCAGTGAACGCAGTTGGCCGCGTTGATTTGTAGGCGCGGGCTGCCGTTTTCTTCGACGATTTCATACACACCGGCCGGACAATAGCGCGTTTCTGGCGAGGCGTATTCTTTATAGTTCACGTCTATCATCGCTTGCGGATTGTTCAGTACCAAATGGTCGGGCTGGTTTTCTTCGTGCGCGAGATTGGCGAGGAAAACGCTGCTCAAGCGGTCGAAGGTCAACACGCCGTCGGGCTTCGGATAATCAATCGGCTTGCACGCGGCGGCTTTTTTGAGCTGCTCGTTGTCTTTGCCGTGATGTTTCAAAGTCCACGGGGCTTTGCCTCTGAAAATCATCTGGTCGATGCCGGTATAAAGTGAGCCGAGGTAAACGCCCCATTTGAATGACGGACGGACGTTGCGCGCGGCATAAAGCTCTTGATACAGCCAGCTTTGTTCAAAACGTTGCCGGTAATCCGCCGCCTCTTTGCCGCTGTCGAAGTTTTCCACTTCTTCAAGGTTTCCCAATAAGGGGAACACGGCTTCGGCGGCAATCATAGCGGACTTCATCGCGGTATGGATGCCTTTGATGCGCGGCATATTGAGGAAACCCGCCGCATCGCCGATTAAAACGCCGCCTTTGAACGAGAGTTTCGGCAGGCTTTGCAAACCTCCTTCAATCAGCGAACGCGCGCCGTAAGCGATGCGGCGGCCGCCTTCAAAGGTTTTACGGATTTCGGGATGGGTTTTGAAACGTTGGAACTCTTCAAACGGCGACAGATAAGGATTTTGATAGTCCAAACCGACCACGAAGCCGACGGCGACTTTGTTGTCGTCGAAATGGTAAACAAACGCGCCACCATAGGTTTTGCTGTCCAGCGGCCAGCCTGCGCTGTGCACCACCAAACCTGGCTGATGCTGTTCGGACGGCACTTCCCAAATTTCTTTAATGCCCAAGCCGTAAGTTTGCGGCTGGCTGTTTTGGTCGAGTTGGAAACGTTCGATGACTTGTTTGGAAAGCGAACCGCGACAACCCTCGGCAAACAGGGTTTGCCGCGCCCAAAGTTCCATACCGGGCTGGAATGAATCGGTCGGCTCGCCGTCTTTGCCCACGCCCATATTGCCGGTCGCAATGCCTTTGACCGAACCGTCTTCGTGATACAGCACTTCGGCGGCGGCAAAGCCCGGATAAATTTCCACGCCCAAATTTTCCGCCTGCTCCGCCAACCAGCGCACGACTTCGCCCAAGCTGGCGATGTAGTTGCCGTGATTGTCGAAATTCGGGGTAATAGGCAGATTGAACGCTTTTTTCTCCGTCAGGAACAACACCTTGTCCTGAGTTACCGTGCGCGTCAGCGGCGCGCCTTTTTCTTTCCAGTCGGGAATCAGCTCGTTCAGCGCAATCGGATCGATAACCGCGCCCGCCAGCGAATGCGCCCCCGCCTCCGAACCCTTCTCCACCACGCAAACGCTGATTTCGCGCCCGTTTTTTTCGGCAAGCTGCTTGAGTTTGATGGCGGCGGACAAACCCGACGGGCCTGCGCCGACAATCACGACATCGTATTGCATACTGTCGCGGGTGATGGATTCGGTCATAGCGGTTCCTATTGTTTATTATCGATTCTAAAGCGGGCAATTATACAACGCAGACAGTTGCTTACCAAATAAAACAATGCCGTCTGAAACGGCTTCTCAGGCATTCAGACGGCATTTGCCCCCATATGGTCAAAGATATTTTTGGCTGTGTTTTGATATTGGGTTGATACAGGATTTAAGAAGGAATCATGAAATACATGATTCCTTTTCGTTTGCCTATATTAAAAAATAAAGAATAGGGTTATTTTTTAATTTTAGTCTTTTAATACCTTTTCTCTTTTTTAGCAGTCTTTTTATTTGTCTAGTGTTCTGTATTTAAATGGATTTATCTCGCCATCATGGTATATATCACACCGTTTATCGGGCAATATCACACCGTTTGTCGTTTTATTTGACACCGTTTGTCGTGCAATTCAGCACCGTCTATCAGGAAATAGCACACCGTTTTGCAGGTATATCGCACCTTTTAGCGTGCAAGACTAAACAGATGGGAAAATAGACATATCACACCTGTTTTCGTGTAAAACAAGCTGTGAACAACATATCTGACATTGATATAACACCATTTATCGTGTTTGAAAAATTTCCCCCTAGTTATTAATTTAATTAATTGATGTATATAGATTTTATTCTAAATAATCGTCAATACTGCCTTCAATATCACACCATACGATGTGCTAAATTTCATCAAAAACTTTTGTTAGCTGGAACCCTACCTGTAGGTGTGGTGGGCCGTTAACACGTAGGACGAGTGTCCAAGTACTGGTAAGAAGAAGGCGTTAATGAATGTCCTCAAAAATAAGGGCAGCACACATAGCAGTGTGCCTTTTAATGTAAGGTTCCGGATTGATTGTCTTGCAAATGTGATTTCAGCCAAAGATATAACACCGTTTTTCGTGCTTAAAAAATTCACTTATGCTGCTATTTTAATATATTGATATATATATATTTTTATAATAAATTCTGTATAAACACCCTCAATATAACACCTTTTGGTGTGCAAAATTCCTTACCGGTTGAAACCCGTCGCTTGGACATTCGTTCCTTTCTAAA
Organism: Neisseria lactamica; assembly: GCF_901482445.1. Taxonomy (NCBI): domain Bacteria; kingdom Pseudomonadati; phylum Pseudomonadota; class Betaproteobacteria; order Neisseriales; family Neisseriaceae; genus Neisseria; species Neisseria lactamica. The sequence continues at coordinate 2,151,048 of NZ_LR590477.1, forward strand.
TCAGGATGATGCTTTATGTACTGCCCTTTAAAAACTTATATAACACCGTTTGGCGTGCAACAGTCTTGGGTTTAACCCTTGAATAACAAAAAAATAGAGTGAGTTTTTCATTTTAGTCTTTTAACCACTTTCTCTTTTCGGTCTGTATATTTCAAAAGAATATATTGGATTTCAAAGATATTGCTGTTGTAAATCAGGATATATCACACCGTTTATCGGGCAATATCATACCTTTTGTCGTTTTATTTGACACCGTTTACCGTGCAATGCAGCACCGTCTGTCGGGAAGTGGCACACCGTTTTGCAGGTATATCACACCTTTTAGCGTGCATAAGGTTCAAGAATCAACCGATCATTTGACACCCTAATCATACAAAGGTAGCATATTGTTTTTATTTAGCGGAACCATCTGTTATGGCTGTTAAAAACCTTGTTGTTAAAGACAATGCGTTAATCAATGCCAGCTACAATCTTGAACTGGTGGAGCAGAGGTTAATACTGTTGTCCATTATTGAGGCTAGGACTACGGGAAAGGGGATTACCGCAAACGACAGGTTGACCATTACAGCCAGCAGTTACATGAATAATTTCCATACCAACCGCAATACGGCGTATAAGGCTTTGAAAGATGCCTGTAACAACCTTTTTGAACGCCAATTCAGTTTTATCGAGAAAACACCAAAAGGGGAAAAGGTAGTACGGACAAGGTGGGTATCTCAGGTCGCCTATATTGAACAACAGGCAACGGTAGAGTTAGTTTTTGCACCAAATGTTGCCCCTTTGATTACGATGCTAGAAAAAAACTTCACAAGCTACGAGCTTGATCAGGTCTCATCGTTGAGCAGTAAATACGCGGTGCGGCTCTACGAAATTATTATTTCATGGCGTGCAGCCGGTAAGACACCGATGTTCAGTACAATGGAGTTGCGTGAACGTTTGGGTGTGATGCCTGACGAGTATCAAAAAATGGAGCTGTTCAAACGTAAGGTTTTGGATTTCGCCGTCAAGCAGATCAATGATAAAACGGATATTTCCATTACCTACGAGCAGCATAAAGAAGGACGAAAAATTGTAGGTTTTACATTCTCAATCCTACATAAAATAGGGTCGAAAGACATCCCTCTTGAAAATCAATCGGAACTTTTTGCCGGAATGACTGATTTGGAAGCCGGAACGATACGGGTCAGGGCGGAAGCATATATCGCTTCGCTCATTGCAAAAGGTCAGAACGTGACTAAAGCCCATAGGCTGAATATTCTGAAAAAAGCCGTAGAGGAACGTTGGGGATTTGAAGATGCGGCTAAAGATAATGGGGTCAAAAATCCTGAAAACAAAAATGCAAAAGTCGGTTTAACCGAATGGGAAAAGATTTCTAATGGCACACGTTTTAAGGACAAGGATGGAACAATTTGGGTTAAAGATTCAGGTATGCTTAGGACTGAAGGGACAAACAGGTGGATAGCCGATTCTCAGATTGCCAGATTATTTCCTATGTTAACTGTGATGGTTGAGGAAGGTATTTAACCCGGCAGCCCGCGTATCCTACCTGTTTTGCGGTACGGAAACCAATTGAACCTGCTTTACGCTACAATAGAAGATTGCAATTTTGGCGGATGTACCATGAACGATTACACAGCCATGCCGTCTGAAGACGGAGGAATCGGCTCATTGTCGCTTCCGCCGCACTCAATGGAGGCGGAGCAGTCTGTTTTGGGCGGTTTGATGCTGGAAAATCCGGCATGGGACAGGATTGCCGATGTGGTTTCGGGAGAGGATTTTTACCGGCATGAACACCGCCTGATTTTCCGATCCATTGCCAAACTGATCAATGAGAGCCGTCCTGCCGATGTCATCACGGTTCAGGAAGATTTGCAGCGGAACGAAGAGCTGGAAGCAGCGTGGGGATTCGAATATCTGATTTCCCTGGCGCAAAATACTCCGTCTGCCGCCAACATCCGGCGCTATGCCGAAATCGTGCGCGAGCGTTCTATTATGCGCCAACTCGCCGAAGTGGGAACGGAAATTGACCGCAGCGCCATACCCAAAATATCGGCAGCGGAACGGGCGGTAGCTTGGAGTACGAAAAATTCAAGCAGTTTCTTTTGAACTCTATTGTTTAATTTACAATTGGTTATCTTTATTTTCGTAGCCTGGCATAACTGCTAATCTACGTCAGCCTCTAAAAATTAATCTAATTTACGATTATAAAAATATTATTAAGAAAGCCCTTACTATGAACCGCACCCTGTACAAAGTTGTATTTAACAAACATCGAAACTGCATGATAGCCGTTGCTGAAAATGCCAAACGCGAGGACAAAAACACAGCCGACACCCAAGCTGTAGGTATGTTGCCAAATGATATTGCGGGCTTTGCGGGTTTTATCCATTCTATCTCTGTTATCTCATTCTCCCTTTCATTACTGCTCGGTTCTGCCCTTATCCTGACTTCTTCTTCTGCTAATGCCCAAGGTATCGTTGCCGACAAATCCGCACCTGCACAGCAACAGCCTACCATCCTGCAAACAGGTAACGGCATACCGCAAGTCAATATTCAAACCCCTACTTCGGCAGGGGTTTCTGTTAATCAATATGCCCAGTTTGATGTGGGTAATCGCGGGGCGATTTTAAACAACAGCCGCAGCAACACCCAAACACAGCTAGGCGGTTGGATTCAAGGCAATCCTTGGTTGGCAAGGGGCGAAGCACGTGTGGTTGTAAACCAAATCAACAGCAGCCATTCTTCACAACTGAATGGCTATATTGAAGTGGGCGGACGACGTGCAGAAGTCGTTATTGCCAATCCGGCAGGGATTGCAGTCAATGGTGGTGGTTTTATCAATGCTTCCCGTGCCACTTTGACGACAGGTGAGCCACAATATCAAATAGGCGCATTAACAGGCTTTCAGGTTCGTTCGGGTCATGTTGCGATCACGGGACAAGGTTTGGATGCCCGTGATACCGATTTCACGCAGATATTGAGCCATGCGGTTAAGATTGATGGGCCTGTGTGGGGTAAAGATGTGCGTGTGTCGGCAGGGAAAAATGATGTCTCAGCTGATGGCTCTATCCGGTCTTCACACTCCCCTGCTACGAATATAAATTCCGACAACTCACTGTATGCCATCGATACAGGGGCATTGGGCGGTATGTATGCCGGTAAGATCACCCTGATCAGCACTGATCGTGATGCATCCGTGCGCAATCAGGGGCAATGGTTTGCCTCAGCCGGCAATGTGGCAGTGAATGCTGAGGGTAAACTGGTCAACACGGGCATGATTGCAGCGACGGGAGAAAATCATGCGGTTTCACTTCATGCCCGCAATGTTCATAATAGCGGTACGGTTGCCTCACAGGATGATGCCAATATTCACAGCCAGACGCTGGACAATTCAGGTACGGTCTTATCCTCAGGTCAATTGACTGTCCGTAATTTAGGCCGTCTGAAAAACCAAAACAACGGTACGATCCAGGCTGCCCGCTTAGATATGTCAACAGGTGGTTTGGATAACACAGGTAATATTACTCAAACAGGTTCACAAGCATTGGATTTGGTATCTGCCGGCAAATTCGATAACAGTGGCAAGATTGGTGTAAGTGACGTTCCACAGACCGGTTTGAATCCCAATCCATCAGTCATACCACAGATTCCGAGTACTGCAACAGGTTCAGGCAGCAGCACTGTCTCGGTATCTAAGCCTGGTTCAAACAATCCCGTTTCACCTACAGCACCTGCAAAAAACTACGCCGTAGGACGCATTCAAACAACAGGAGCATTTGACAATGCAGGATCAATCAATGCAGGTGGGCAAATTGACATTGCCGCCCAAAACGGTTTGGAAAATTCGGGTAGTCTGAATGCGGCTAAACTACGAGTATCAGGCGATTCATTTAACAATACGGTAAAAGGCAAACTCCAGGCACACGATCTGGCTGTTAACACTCAAACTGCTAAAAACAGCGGTCACTTATTAACTCTAACCGGCAAGATTGACAACCGTGAACTGCATAATGCCGGAGAAATTGCCGCCAACAATCTGACACTCATTCATTCGGGCCGCTTGAGCAATGATAAAAAAGGCAATATTCGAGCTGCACATTTACAGCTTGATACCGCCGGTTTACATAATGCAGGTAACATTCTTGCCGATAGTGGAACCGTTACCACCAAGAATAATCTTCGCAATACAGGAAAAGTTTCTGTTGCACGACTGAATACCGAAGGTCAGGCTCTAGATAATACGCACGGACATATAGAGGCTGAAACGGTTAACATCCAAAGTCAGCAACTGACTAACCAAAGCGGCCATATTACTGCTACCGAACAACTGACTATCGATAGTCGAAATGTAGACAACCAAAACGGCAAACTACTATCTGCAAACCAAGCACAATTAGCTGTTTCAGACGGCCTATACAACCAACATGGTGAAATTGCCACCAACCGGCAGTTGTCTATTCACGATAAAAATCAAAACACTTTGGCGTTAAACAATGCGGACGGCACGATTCAATCTGCCGGTAATGTATCGCTACAAGCCAAATCACTCGCCAACAATGGCACATTAACAGCCGGTAACAAACTGGATATTGCTTTGGCGGACGATTTCGTCGTAGAGCGCGACCTCACTGCAGGCAAACAATTAAATCTAAGCATAAAAGGCCGTCTGAAAAATACCCATACCCTACAAGCAGGCCATACGCTCAAACTCAATGCCGGCAATATAGATAACCAAGTTACAGGCAAAATTATTGGCGGAGAACAAACGGACATCACATCCGAACAGCATGTAGACAACAGGGGCTTGATCAACAGCGACGGTTTGACCCACATCGGTGCAGGTCAAACCCTGACCAACACCGGGACAGGCAAAATCTATGGCAACCATATTGCCCTGGACGCGCAAATACTGCTTAACCGGGAAGAAACGACGGAAGGCAGTACCAAAGCGGGGGCAATAGCTGCAAGGAAACGTTTGGATATTGGAGCGAAAGAGATTCATAACCAAGAAGGTGCCCTACTATCCAGCGAAGGTATTTTTGCCGTAGGTAATCGACTGGATGAACAACATCATGCGGCAGGCATGGCCGATACCTTTGTTAATGGCAGTGCCGGTTTGGAAGTACAAGGTGATGCATTGATGTCTGTTCGGAATATGCAGAATATCAATAATCACTTTAAAACAGAGACATACTTAGCCAAAGCAGAAAAGCAAGTTCGTGACTACACCGTACTGGGGCAAAATACCTACTATCAGGCAGGAAAAGACGGTTTATTCGACAACTCGCAAGGACAAAAAGACCAAACTACTGCTACGTTCCATTTAAAAAATGGTTCTCGTATTGAGGCCAACCAATGGCATGTCCGAGACTACCACATCGAGACTTATAAAGAACGCATCATCGAAAACCGGCCGGCACACATTACTGTGGGCGGTAATTTGACTGCCTCAGGTCAAAATTGGCTGAACAAAGACAGCCGGATTGTAGTGGGCGGGCGTATTATCACTGATGATTTAAACCAGAAAGAAATTACCAATCAAAGTACAACAGGCAAAGGTCGCACAGATGCTGTCGGCACACAGTGGGATTCAGTTACAAAAAAAGGATGGTACAGCGGCAGAAAAAGACAACGCCGTACTGAAAGAAACCATACTCCTTACCATGATACCCAACTATTTACCCACGACTTCGACACGCCTGTATCCGTCATCCAACAGAATGCCGCCTCCCCTTCCTTTCAACCCGCTGCATCTGCAATCAAACTGATTGACGGAGTATCCACAGCAGCCGTCAATGGTCAGCGCATCCATACCGGTAATGTGGTCTCGTTAAATAACGCTACTGTTACTCTGCCTAACAGCAGCCTCTATACCACCCATCCTGACAATAAAGGCTGGTTGATTGAAACCGATCCTCAATTTGCAGACTACCGCCGCTGGTTGGGCAGCGACTACATGTTGCAACAACTGGAATTGGACGCCAATCATCTACACAAACGGCTAGGCGACGGCTACTACGAACAAAAACTTGTTAATGAACAAATCCACCAGTTAACAGGCTACCGCCGACTCGACGGCTACAGGAGTGATGAAGAACAATTCAAAGCTCTGATGGACAACGGCCTTACTGCTGCCAAAACATTCGGTCTCACCCCAGGTATCGCCTTGAGTTCAGAGCAAGTTGCCCGCTTAACTTCAGATATCGTTTGGATGGAAAATCAAACCGTCACACTGTCTGACGGTTCGACTCAAACCGTACTGGTTCCTAAAGTCTATGCCCTGGCGCGCAAAGGTGATCTCAATACCTCCGGTGGCCTGATTAGTGCCGAACAAGTCTTACTTAAACTGCAAAACGGCAACCTGACTAACAGCGGTACCATTGCGGGGCGGCAGGCCGTACTCATCCAGGCACGGAATATTAACAGCAACGGCAACATTCAAGCCGACCAAATCGGCTTAAAAGCTGAAAAAAGTATCAATATCGACGGCGGGCAGGTACAAGCAGGCAGACTGCTGACTGCCCAAGCGCAAAATATCAACCTTAACGGTACAACCCAAACTTCCGGTAATGAACGTAACGGCAATACCGCCATCGACCGTATGGCCGGCATTAACGTGGTCGGAAGCTATACTGAGCAAGTAGATAACAGAGCTTCAGACGGCATCCTATCCCTGCATGCCGGCAACGATATCAACCTCAATGCGGCCACCGTCTCTAACCAAGTTAAAGGCGGCACTACCCAAATTACCGCCGGCAATAATCTCAACCTCGGCACCATCCATACCGAACATCGCGAAGCCTATGGTGCATTAGATGACGAGAACCATCGCCATGTCCGCCAAAGTACCGAAGTCGGCAGCAGTATCCGCATGCAAAACGGCGCACTGCTTAGAGCCGGTAACAACTTAAAAATCCGCCAAGGCGAACTGGAGGCCGAAGAAGGCAAAACCGTCCTTGCCGCAGGACGTGATGTCACTATCAGCGAAGGACGCCAAATAACCGAACTGGATACCTCGGTAAGCGGGAAAAGCAAAGGCATCCTTTCCAGTACCAAAACACACGACCGCTACCGCTTCAGTCATGATGAAGCAGTCGGCAGCAACATCGGCGGCGGCAAAATGATTGTTGCAGCCGGGCAGGATATCAATGTACGCGGCAGCAACCTTATTTCTGATAAGGGCACTGTCTTAAAAGCAGGTAGGGACATCCAGCTAGAAGCAGCTTCCAATCGCTATTTTGATGCTGAAACACACGAATATAAAAAATCGGGTCTGAGCGGAGGCTTCCGCGACGGTGTTTTAAGTGTCGGATACACTAAAGCTTCCACAAAATCCAACCAAGACCAAACTGCAACCACCCTGACAAACTCCCAAGTCGGTAGTAAACAAGGTAATACCGTAGTTGTTGCCGAACGAACCCTAAACACCAAAGCTGCGATACTGGCATCAGGTGGCGATATGCACCTACAGGGACGTGATGTTGCTTTAAATGCAGGGTACACGGAAACAAATAACAACAACGATATCGAACAAAAACAATCAGGTCTATCCATGGGCATAACCCTGAATCCCATTGATGCTGCCAAAGCTAATTACAAACGCAATATGCAAGGCAGTGGCTACAGCAATAGCATAGTGGGTAAGGCCTTGCAACGCGCCGATGCCGGAGCAAAGGCATCCACAGCAGCTTTTACTCCTATCGTCATCAACGGTGGTCGCCAAAAAACTACGGAAAATCGTCATCAAGAAGATACGCAAGCAGTGGTAACGGCCGTTTCTGCGCAAGGCAACCTAAACATTGTTGCCGACGGCGGCAGTATCAGAAGTGAAGGGACAAAACTGGCTGCCGAACGCGATATCCTGCTTTCGGCAACAGAAAGTATAACGTTGGATGTTGCCCGCAACACCGCCGATCAACACGGTTCCCGTAAGCGCAGCGGTTTCAGCATAGATAACCGAGAATTGATTCCGGCGGGGACGTTTAATGACCGTAGCAATGCACAAGGCAATCTCGATAAAGCTACCGGCACACAATTGTCCGCGGGTGGCATCGCCACATTGCAAGCGAAAAAAGCGGATATCAACATCTTCGGTAGCAGCATTGCCGCGCAAGATGATGTTACCTTGTCTGCCGGCCGCAATATCAATATCCGTTCCAGCCAAAACAATCAAACCCAATCAGAACGTCAAATCACCAGCGGCATCGGCACTGCGGTAATTTCCGATACCGAACACTTTGCCGGGTGGATGAAAAACCGGAAAGATAGTAACAGTAATCAAGTTGAACAGATTAAATCCCAAGTTGGGAGCTTGGGCGGCAACGTCAATATACAGGCTGGTGGCAACTATACCCAACAGGTTGCCAATGTGGTGGCCGCCAAAGACATCAATATTACAGCAAAAAGCGTTGAGATTCTGGCTGACCACAATCGCAACAACAGCCACCAATCCGAGCGCGACGTTAAAATTGGCACCTTTGCCAAGGTATCTTCTCCACTGATCGACCTGGTAAACGCTGCCGAAGGCGCGGTGAAGAGTAAAGCAGACGACCGCACGCAGGCGCTGCAAACACTGGCTGCAGGTGCACAAGCTTATTCTACCTACAATACCGCTACCAGCGGCGGTGCATTAGCCAAAGCAGAAGTAGGTTTCGGCTTTAAAACTGCCAACAGCAGCCAAGACCAAAGCCAAAACCATAGCCAAGCCAATGTTTTGAATGCCGGTGGTAACCTCAATATCCGTTCTACCGAAGGTAACATCCACCTTCAAAACACCCAAGCACAAGCGGCTGAAACCCTCCGCTTAGATTCAGCCAAAGATTTGATACTCGAATCTGGCCAATCTTCCCAATCCGCCGATGGAAAAAATAGCAGCCTTGGTGCATCAGTGGGTGCAGGCGTCTCCGTAGGCGCGCAAACCGGTGTTTATGCTTATGGCGAAGTGGGTGGCAGCAAAGGTAAAAACCATTATCTTGCCCAAACACACGATCACACGACCCTCCAAGCTAATAAAATCGAATTGGCAAGCAAAGGTGATACCACTCTCAAAGGGGCTGCAGCCACTGCCGGCCGCATTGATGCCGATGTAAAAGGCCGTCTGAACATCGAAAGTGTTCAAGACCATACCGAACAGGACAACAAACAAACCGGCGCCGGCGTACGTGTACAAGTTTCCTTGGGCACCGCCTGGGAGGCTTCGGGCAACTTCAACCAAAGCAAAGCTTCAGGCAGCAGTGACAGTGCGGCTATCCAATCCGGACTTTTTGCAGGAGAAGGCGGCTACCACATCGAGGCCGACAGCATCCACCTAAAAGGCGGAGCCATTACCTCTACCGCGCCGAAGGAGCAAAATGAATTAACTGCCAAACGTCTTACTTTTGAAAATATTCAAAACCAAAGCAGTTATAGCGCATCCAATGTCAGCTTGAGCGGTAGTTACGGTAGCGACAGCCCCTCTGAAACCCCCGACAACGCCGACTTCCGTCAAACAAACTTAGGTAAGGCATTTGCACGCTCTGCAGGCAAAAATGGTACCGACTTCAACCCCGGCTTGCCGCAATATGAAAAAGGCGGCGACAACAGCACCACCTATGCTACCCTGAGCGAAGGCCGTCTGAACATCGGCGGCAAAGAGACCACTACGCAAGAACTGGGTATCAATAGTGACAGCAGTAACGCACACCGTGCTGTTGCGGCTCTGCCCGATTTAGCCAAGATTACTGAAAAGCAACAGATTATAGCTAAAGCAACTTCCGATATAGTATCCGCTGCGCACACTTTCAGCAGCAACCGCCAAAAAACCGCTGCAAAAAATAAAGCCAAAGCCGAATCGGAGTTCGAAGGTCGTCTGAAAGCCCAAAATGACGGCAGCTATGAAGCCTACGCCAAACTGGACGAAACCGAACGGCAAAAAATCCTAATCAACTACTCAGAAACCTATCGCAAAGCCGATGCCGAAGCCCAAAATTGGGGGTGGGAGGTAAACACAGCCGTGCCCTTAATGCCGGCATCACCCTCGCGACCGGTCTGCTTGGTGGTCAAAGCGGATTGCAAAGCGCAGTCAATGCCGCTGCGCCTTATGCCTCCGAAGCAATAGGCAGGACATTTGGACACGGTGAAAACAAAAACGAAACCGCCCAAGCCGTCGGACATTTCCTTTTAGGAGCAGCTATCGCCCGCGTCAACGGTGGTAATTTTGCTGCCGGCGGTTCGGCTGCGGTTGCAGCTGAAAAAGCAGCGGAACATCTTGCCCAACGGTATAACGACGGTAAAACCGCAATCGATCCGCAAACAGGCGAGTTCAATGCCAACCTGCTGCCGGAACATATCAAAGAAGAAATCAAATCGAAGATCGGGGTGATTGCATCGCTGACGGGCGCGGCCGTGGGCGGCACGCCGGCAGAGGCGCAAACCGGAGGGGCGGTCGGGCAGAATGCGGTGGAAAACAACCTCTATCTGACATCGGAAGCCTTAAAACGGGATGAACAGACAGCCCGTAAAATTTATTCCGTCATAAAAGAGCAAGTCAAACATGAATGCAGTTCCACAGGAAGAATTACCGAATGTCGTCAAAATATAGGACGCATTATCGAATTTACCCAAGACCAACGCTTTGACAGTCGGTTTAAGGACTTAGAAAAAGAATCCTTATATTACCTAAATCAACATCCTGATTTAGTAGCCTCTTATTTGAAGGCTGAGTACGAAAAGCTGGATAGGGAAGACAAAAGTATCCTGCACCGCTACATCTCACCCGGGGCTGAAATCGTTTCGGGCAGTTTGGGTGTTGTTCTTTCAGGAGTAGCCGGAGGCGGATCTTGTGCCGAGACTTTCGGCTTAGGCTGTGCCGCCGCTTTGGTTGGTGTAACGTCTTCCTACGATCATGTCATTACTGGGGCGAAGAACTTCGGAAAAAAAGCCAGCGAACAACGACCGACGATTACGGTTCAGACCTTGAAGCAGTTGGGGCTGTCGGAGCAGGCTGCGGAATATGTTCAGTTTTCTATAGATTTGTTCAGTGTGGGTAAATCAGGAGCCGGTATGCCTAAGGCTAAGCCTGTGTCTGATGCAAAACCGAGATGGGAGGTTGATAGGAAGCTTAATAAATTGACAACTCGTGAGCAGGTGGAGAAAAATGTTCAGGAAACGAGAAGAAGGAGTCAGAGTAGTCAGTTTAAAGCCCATGCGCAACGAGAATGGGAAAATAAAACAGGGTTAGATTTTAATCATTTTATAGGTGGTGATATCAATAAGAAAGGCACAGTAACAGGAGGGCATAGTCTAACCCGTGGTGATGTACGGGTGATACAACAAACCTCGGCACCTGATAAACATGGGGTTTATCAAGCGACAGTGGAAATTAAAAAGCCTGATGGAAGTTGGGAGGTGAAAACGAAAAAAGGTGGGAAAGTGATGACCAAGCACACCATGTTCCCAAAAGATTGGGATGAGGCTAGAATTAGGGCTGAAGTTACTTCGGCTTGGGAGAAAAGAAAGGAATTAGAAGGTCAAAAATGGAGAGGTACAAGTAAATCTGGTGTTGAAATAGAAGGATTTACGGAACCTAATCGAACAGCTTATCCACTTTATAATAGTAAATGAAGTATTGATTAAAAAGGTGTTTTTAAATGTATAAAATAAAATGTTTTTATGATCAGTTTAGTTCTGGTGAATTATTTAACTACTGCCAGTTTTTAGATAATTCTTCTAATCAAAAGATAAATACACGAGGAACAGTGTATCAATATATTATTTATGTTTTAACAGGAGACCTTTATCTACAAAAAGACATAGATGAAAATTTAGAATTTATCTATCAAGCAGAAAATAATCCCAATGAAGTTTATTCAGGAGGTGGACAAGGTTTTTGCTGGGATATTTCTGCTGAAAAAGTAGTTTTCTATCACAACGAATTTGATGAAGAAGACGGCTGGCCTGATTTAAGCTGTTCGCTGCATACTTTTAAAACTGCTTTAATTGCTTGGAATGCTTTTTTGCAATTGCCTAAAAGTATTCATTCGGTGGTGGAGACTGTGATTGAGGAATAAGCATAATTAGCTTAATGAATAGAATCAGCGATATAGATTGGACTGCAAATCCACGCTTATACGCTGTGCCATGATTAAGATGTTAGAACTTGTATTGAATACAAGTTCTCATAAACGAATGGCAGCAATCCTTTGATTTAGATAAGATCCTTGATTTAGAATAATATTGTCCAATTATTTGCAATCATTCTATAAAAATCAAGGAACTAAAATCATGAACAAAACCCTATCGCGTCATCTTCAACTTTTGTCGTGGCTGCCTGATGGTTGTTGCAGAGAATGTGAAGTGCGAAGGTAAAAGCTGTGCCGATAGTGATTCAGCAAGCCGTAGCCCATATGAAACCTAAACTCAACAAGTAAGATGTGTGCGGAACGCACACATGCGGTTCTCAAGGTTTGAGCTAAGAGGCCGTCTGAAAATAACAAATGGGTTTTGCCTATGGTTGTTTTCAGACGGCTTCAGATTTCGCTTCCTCTTTTCCATATCCTATAAACATGTGATTAAATTTTCATTTATGGCGTTTTTTTATCTTTTTGTCTGTTTTTGTGCATTGCTATAATTGCCCGCTTACATTACCATACCGAACAGGACAACAAACAAACCGGCGCCGGCGTACGTGTACAAGTTTCCTTGGGCACCGCCTGGGAGGCTTCGGGCAACTTCAACCAAAGCAAAGCTTCAGGCAGCAGTGACAGTGCGGCTATCCAATCCGGACTTTTTGCAGGAGAAGGCGGCTACCACATCGAGGCCGACAGCATCCACCTAAAAGGCGGAGCCATTACCTCTACCGCGCCGAAGGAGCAAAATGAATTAACTGCCAAACGTCTTACTTTTGAAAATATTCAAAACCAAAGCAGTTATAGCGCATCCAATGTCAGCTTGAGCGGTAGTTACGGTAGCGACAGCCCCTCTGAACCCCCCGACAACGCCGACTTCCGTCAAACAAACTTAGGTAAGGCATTTGCACGCTCTGCAGGCAAAAATGGTACCGACTTCAACCCCGGCTTGCCGCAATATGAAAAAGGCGGCGACAACAGCACCACCTATGCTACCCTGAGCGAAGGCCGTCTGAACATCGGCGGCAAAGAGACCACTACGCAAGAACTGGGTATCAATAGTGACAGCAGTAACGCACACCGTGCTGTTGCGGCTCTGCCCGATTTAGCCAAGATTACCGAAAAGCAACAGATTATAGCTAAAGCAACTTCCGATATAGTAACCGCTGCGCACACTTTCAGCAGCAACCGCCAAAAAACCGCTGCAGAAAATAAAGCCAAAGCCGAATCGGAGTTCGAAGGTCGTCTGAAAGCCCAAAATGACGGCAGCTATGAAGCCTACGCCAAACTGGACGAAACCGAACGGCAAAAAATCCTAATCAACTACTCAGAAACCTATCGCAAAGCCGATGCCGAAGCCCAAAATTGGGGGGTGGGAGGTAAACACAGCCGTGCCCTTAATGCCGGCATCACCCTCGCGACCGGTCTGCTTGGTGGTCAAAGCGGATTGCAAAGCGCAGTCAATGCCGCTGCGCCTTATGCCTCCGAAGCAATAGGCAGGACATTTGGACACGGTGAAAACAAAAACGAAACCGCCCAAGCCGTCGGACATTTCCTTTTAGGAGCAGCTATTGCCCGCGTCAACGGTGGTAATTTTGCTGCCGGCGGCTCGGCTGCAGTTGCAGCTGAAAAAGCAGCGGAACATCTTGCCCAACGGTATAACGACGGTAAAACCGCAATCGATCCGCAAACAGGCGAGTTCAATGCCAACCTGCTGCCGGAGCATATCAAAGAGGAAATCAAATCGAAGAGCGGGGTGATTGCATCGCTGACGGGAGCTGCCGTGGGCGGTACGCCGGCAGAGGCGCAAACCGGGGGGGCGGTCGGGCAGAATGCGGTGGAAAACAACCATCTGCTCGCAGGGCAGCGAATCCAAATGAATGCGGAATTCCGAGCATGCAAAGCCGATTGGCGTTGCGAATTTGAAGTTGATAAAAAATGGGAGAAGATTGGGCTTAATAATACGAGAAAACTTTATGCGGCATGTGATAAAGGGATCAATACTGTCGCATGCCAAAATTTGAGGAATCAGATCGATAGATCTACATATCAGGGTAAACGTGACTATAATTACCCCACGGGCTTTGAATTGAAAGGAGAGCTGTCAGGTGCGCTGGGGGTGGGTGTACAGGTCAACGCAAAAGTAATCGTAACTTTAGGGAACAGAGGTTCGTCCGTACAAGCTGAAGGCGGTGTGGGTTTAGGCTTGGGTGCGAAAGTTTCGGTAGGAGGAAATACCCAAAGGAGGAATGTAGAGATGGACGAAAACAAAAGCCTTGCCGTATCCACGGAATACATCCTAGCTAATCCCAAATTCGGCTCTTCCCCGCAGGACGCGAACGCATCCTTGGGCACGAAAGCCGAAATTGAAGGTAAGATTGGGATTCTGAATATTAACACATCGTTTCATGGAGGAAGGGAATATAAGCCTAATGGCACTTCCTCCATCTATAAAGGAGGCGAAGCAAAGGTGTCTCTCAACACACAAATAGGCAGCGGGATAATGTTCAAATGGGACATTTGGAACGGAAAAAGTCGGCAATTTAAAAAGGATTTTAGAAACAAAGAGGGTCAAAAACATGAACACAAACTTAAATGACAAAGACAAAGCCATGGATACCGCAATCAGGTTTCAGAAAAGGATGAGGATTCCGAAATTTTTCTTTTTAATTCTCGGAATCACAGTGGTTTTGGCATTTATCCAAGACGTGATAACGGGTTCTAACTTTCTGCAAATAACAATTGTGCAAATAATATTTGTGATATATTTCAGTTTCGGAGGTATCATAATTTTATTCTACATAATCATCGCAGGAATCTGCCCCTATTGCCACGAATTCCAAAAGATGAATTATGGCACCTCCGTCGGCATCGGGTCGGATAGCTTTACTTTCTTTAAAGGCATTTCCCCTGTTCCAAAAATCGATTACTGCAGCAAATGCGGCAAGCCCCTGTCTCCTGAAGCCGTAAATAAGGTAATGAATGATAAAACCGATGAAGAAAAATCTGATATTTGATGTAAGTTGATGCAGAACAAGCCACAATGTAAACCAATCCTCCCTATAGAGTGAGTATGGCACGCACGCTGGCTTGAAGATTCCGCAATACCAATTATGTCTGCATCCCCCATTACTTGACGAAAGGCCGTCTGAAAACGGAAAAACCGTTTCAGACGGTCTTTGTTTAACTCCACCGATCCAGCGGGTTACAAAGCGCAGCCAATGCCGCTGCGCCTTATGCCTCCGAAGCAATAGGCAGGACATTTGGACACGGTGAAAACAAAAACGAAACCGCCCAAGCCGTCGGACATTTCCTTTTAGGAGCAGCTATTGCCCGCGTCAACGGTGGTAATTTTGCTGCCGGCGGCTCGGCTGCAGTTGCAGCTGAAAAAGCAGCGGAACATCTTGCCCAACGGTATAACGACGGTAAAACCGCAATCGATCCGCAAACAGGCGAGTTCAATGCCAACCTGCTGCCGGAACATATCAAAGAAGAAATCAAATCGAAGAGCGGGGTGATTGCATCGCTGACGGGCGCGGCCGTGGGCGGCACGCCGGCAGAGGCGCAAACCGGAGGGGCGGTCGGGCAGAATGCGGTGGAAAACAACCTCTATCTGACATCGGAAGCCTTAAAACGGGATGAACAGACAGCCCGTAAAATTTATTCCGTCATAAAAGAGCAAGTCAAACATGAATGCAGTTCCACAGGAAGAATTACCGAATGTCGTCAAAATATAGGACGCATTATCGAATTTACCCAAGACCAACGCTTTGACAGTCGGTTTAAGGACTTAGAAAAAGAATCCTTATATTACCTAAATCAACATCCTGATTTAGTAGCCTCTTATTTGAAGGCTGAGTACGAAAAGCTGGATAGGGAAGACAAAAGTATCCTGCACCGCTACATCTCACCCGGGGCTGAAATCGTTTCGGGCAGTTTGGGTGTTGTTCTTTCAGGAGTAGCCGGAGGCGGATCTTGTGCCGAGACTTTCGGCTTAGGCTGTGCCGCCGCTTTGGTTGGTGTAACGTCTTCCTACGATCATGTCATTACTGGGGCGAAGAACTTCGGAAAAAAAGCCAGCGAACAACGACCGACGATTACGGTTCAGACCTTGAAGCAGTTGGGGCTGTCGGAGCAGGCTGCGGAATATGTTCAGTTTTCTATAGATTTGTTCAGTGTGGGTAAATCAGGAGCCGGTATGCCTAAGGCTAAGCCTGTGTCTGATGCAAAACCGAGATGGGAGGTTGATAGGAAGCTTAATAAATTGACAACTCGTGAGCAGGTGGAGAAAAATGTTCAGGAAATAAGGAACGGTAATAAAAACAGTAACTTTAGCCAACATGCTCAACTAGAGAGGGAAATTAATAAACTAAAATCTGCCGATGAAATTAATTTTGCAGATGGAATGGGAAAATTTACCGATAGCATGAATGACAAGGTTTTTAGTAGGCTTGTGAAATCAGTTAAAGAGAATGGCTTCACAAATCCAGTTGTGGAGTACGTTGAAATAAATGGAAAAGCATATATCGTAAGAGGAAATAATAGGGTTTTTGCTGCAGAATACCTTGGCAGGATACATGAATTAAAATTTAAAAAAGTTGACTTTCCTGTTCCTAATACTAGTTGGAAAAATCCTACTGATGTCTTGAATGAATCAGGTAATGTTAAGAGACCTCGTTATAGGAGTAAATAAAAATGGCAATTTGGAATTATCGGTACTACCTTATCCCATCAGCTGCTATCAGAAATAAATTTAATGCAAATAAAGATATCATACTTGATGAGTATCGATCTAATGGTTTTCAGAATTTTAATGAGAATAAAAGTTTTGAAAATTACTTTATCGATAATGATGTTATATTATCATCAATAATAAATGAAGCAAAAAAACAGCTTAAATTGAAAGAGTCTTGGGATAAAGACGCAATCATGTTTTGTGATAATTTTGGTAATAGTCTTACCGTTTGGCCAGATGATATAGAGTGTGAACTTGATTTAAGATTTGATTATACTAAATTTATTCAGAAAATCATTGATTGGGCAATAAAATATAATTGTCTACTTGTAATAGGAAAAACAGGAAATGTAGTTTCCCCTAATATAAATAATCTAATGTATGAAATAAAAGCATATTTGGAAAGCAAGCCGTGGCCCATATGAAACCTAAACTCAATACGTAGGATGTGCATGGAATGCACTCATGCGGTTCTCAAGGTTTGAGCTAAGAGGCCGTCTGAAAACAGAAAATCGTTTCAGACGGCCTTTGTTTAACGCCACCGAGCCAGCGGGTTAAAGCGCAGTCAATGCCGCTGCGCCTTATGCTGCCGAGGTAAAGAGAGTTTGATGGTGCTATTACAATCAATCGTTGGTATGAAGCCAAATCTGGTAATTTCTGGAGAGATCACACTTCTACACCTCAAAAATTCGAAAAATTTAAATCAGATATGGGTGATAGATTGAAAATTGCAACAAAAAATGGAGCAACATATGAATTACATTCAAATACACCAATCCCCAAACATGTTAAAGAATTTTTGAACAAAAAAGGTATTAAATATTTTGAATATTAAAAGTTATAGGAGATTTAAAAATGTCAAGAAGTGTAAGTTTAGATATTGATTTATATGTTAGCATCCAATGAATAACTAAAAATGCAGAAACCACTAGCACTGTTTACCATTTACCCTCCCTATCTGCCGGTCAATACCAACTGTTGGCAGAAGGCTTCCCAATCGGCAAGGGGTACAACGCGTGTGCCGCCTGCTAACCGGTGTACATCGGAAGTGCAGGCAGTGCGCCAATAGATGTAAAACGGAAGTTTGGCGATGTCGGCTTCCAATACGGCAGGAGCGTTATTTTGTCCTGGCGTATGCACAATTGGCAAGCCGAAATAACTGTATTGGCCGTCTTCCGCTTGGTTGTCTGTATGGCCACGGTGTTTACCGGTACGGACAAACAGACGGCAGAATGCGTTCCAATCATGCAGAAACACAGCGGCTTGTCCGTCTATCAGGCTTTGGGCGGAACCGATGCTGCTGTCCCGCCAAAACAGGTAGCAAATTCTGTATATATAACACCGTTTGTCGTGCTATACGGCAGCCGGTAAAAAAAACGCCACGTTTCAAACATGGCGTTTTTTTTGACGGTCAGAACCTGTATCCGACACCGGCTTTCAGGCTGTTGCTTTTGTAGCGGCTGCTGCCTGTGTGCTCGTAATTGCCGAAGGCGCTCCAACCTCTGCCCAATTCTGCGCGGATACCGAGACCTGCATTCCAACGGGTTTGCGGCATATCCCAAGCACCGGTTTTGCCACGAGCCTGATTCGCACCTTTAAACATACCTGTCAGGGCGTAATCGCGTTTTTTGAAGTCATGTTCGACACCTGCAAAACCGAAGAGGGCGGTTTTGTCGTTCAGCGGTTGTGTCAGGCGGACGTTGAGCAGTCCGACGGGGGTGGTTTCGGAGAGTTTATCGGCTTTCCATGCCAGCGCACCGCCTTTTTCTTCAAACGCCTTTTGTCTGAGTATATCCAAACGGGCACCTATTTCGGTCTCCAGCAGGCCGCTGCCGAAAACGGGGAGGCGGAAACCGGATAATAGGGCTGCCTGTGTCAGCGAACCTTCTGCTTCACCTTCGGCGCGGATATCGACACCGTTCAGGCGGGCGGTTTTGTTCTTGTAGCCGCTGTAACCCAAGAGGGCTTTGACAAAAGTCATGTTGTCCAGATTGTGACGGACACCGGCATTCAGACCGAAGCTGTTGACGGCTGCGCTACCACGGGTGTTCTCGTCCCATTTGGTTTGACCGGCGTCAAACGTGGCGGCAAGTGTGGTTTGTTCGCCCGCCTGGTATTTGACACCCAGGGTTTGGCGGAAGTCGGTCAGACCGCCAGAAGCCGCCCCGTGTTTCCAGTCGCCGGTGTCGCGTTTGGTTTCGGCAAAGACATCTGTTTCGCCGGTTTTAAGCGGTCGGTCAAGTTTGTCGGCCGTCGATTTCAGGCGGCGGCTTTGAGTCTCCGCAAAGACATTGGTGCTGTTGGCGTGAATCCCGGCGGCCAACTGTTCCAACATGGTTGCGGTTCCGTCCGTGCGTTCGCTTTGAGCGCGGATGAGCAACCTGCCTGTCTGCGCGTAAGAACCGGTTGCCAATTCTTTGTCGCTCAGTTTGTCGGCTTCCTCCATCAGGTTTTCGAGGTTGCGTCCGCCCTGTACGACATTATGGGCGAGTACGGGATCGAGGCGTTCTTTAACCGTCATGGCAACTGTATTGACATTGTTGCGGCGCAGGCTGTAGTACAGGTCTTTGCCGGTGGCGGTGCCGACTTTGTCGCGGGAGACCATCTCGCCGTCGGCATAGACGCGCTGAACCTGTCCGTCTTTTGCGGTAATGCCGCCCTCTGAACGCAGGAAGGTAATCAGGCGTTCGTTCGGACGGGCGTAGTATTTGCTTACGCCGCCCAGCCAGATACCACCGGTGTCGCCAAACTCGGTTTTGCCGGTCACATTGAGGACATCGCCCAACTGGACAAACAGATTGCCGTTTTGAGTAAAGGTCAGATTGCCGTCGATGGTGCTGTTGTTGCCGCCAAAGAGGAAGCCGTTGACATCAACCTGTACATTGCCTTTCACTCTGGCATTGTCGTTCAAATGGAACTTGCTTCCGCTATATACGTCCGAAGTAATGCTTTTGTTGACGGAGAGCATGCCGCCCATTACATTGGTCACGCCCGTGTAGGTGTTTTCACCGTCAAGGATGAGGCGGCCGTCGCCGGTTTTGTTCAATCCGCCATTGCCGCTGATGTCGTTTTCAAAGAAAGACACGGTGTCCTCGCCCGTCACGTTCGCATCAAACATACCGAAGGCGAACTGAGCGGGGCCTTTGACTGCTTTACCGGCATTGAGCAATCCCCAGCCGTACACGCTGTCCACGCCTTTGGCGCCTATGTCCTGCGCGGTAGTCAGGATGGTGGTACGCAGGTTGTCGTTGGACATCCACGGATAACGGCCCAACACCAGCGCCGCCGTTCCGCTGACAAGGGGAGCGGACAGCGACGTTCCACGGCTTCCCAAACCGAGAAGCGGTTCGTCGTTCGAGCCTCTGATAACCATATTTTTGTCCAAGGCGTCTACGTATTGACGGCCTTTAAACAAAACACCGGGTTGATATGGTGCGGACAGGCACCATTGCGCCATCAGGCCGCAGCGGTTCGAACTTTTGGCAATCGTACCGTCGCTTTCCACCCCGGCGGCCACGATGAGGCCTTTTTGCGCTTTCGGATAGGCGTATGGAAAGAATCCTTCATAGCTGCCATAAGTCAGCCCATCGTTTCCTGCCGCAAAGACAAACAGCACGCCGTCTTTGCGGATATGTTCGTCCATCTTGCGAAAGCTCAGCGAATTGGCATCCGCATTGAACTGGGCAACGTGTCCGGCATCATTCATATCCGATACACCATAGCTGTTATTGATGATTTTCGCGCCATTGCTGACAGCAAACCGCCAGCCTTCAATAATGTCTTCTTTATTGAATTTGTCCCGCACGTCATAGCCGACCAGTTTGGCTTCCGGTGCCACGCCGCCCGTGCCGTAGCCGGGCACGGCACGTCCGGCAAGCAGATAGCTGACTATATCCATATGGTTCAACGTGTCCGAGTGGGGCGCGCCGTGCTGGAAAGTCGGGTTTTCGAAATCACGGAACACACGATTGAGTTTCGCGTTGTCATACACATCAAACGGGCGGACTTTGACGGTGAGATACGCCGGATCGATATTCATGTCTTCCGTACCGTCGGATACCATGCCCGGGCAGGCCAGCCTGTCCAGTTCCGAGATTCCGGCCTGGTGGCCGCTGCACCCGTAGCTGATGCGGGTCGTGCTGCCGAACAGTTCGGCATAATCGGATATATCGTCATCGACCACACCGACAACCGCGCCTTTGCCTTTGTAGCCGAGATCGTGTGCGGTTTTCAGGTTAATCGCGTTTTTGTACTGGGTTAGGTCGTTAAAATTCAGACGCGGATTAGCTTCGGGATATCCGTTTAAAACAGGTGGGAGTTCCCCTGCAACAGGATTGATGTTCAAATTCGGTGCCGGTGCATTTTCCGTACTGTCCGGTTTGAGATGGTCTGCCACGCAGAGGGGGTAGCCTTTGCAGTTGTTGCCGAAGCCCGGCTTGTCCGGTTCGAGGGTGTCGGGGGTATCGGCACTGCCGGTATTGGAAACACCGGGCGCGGTAGGCGTGCTGCTCCAGTCGGGAGAACTTCCCCCTCCGCCGCCACCACCGCCTCCGCAGGCGGTCAGGAATATCGTTGCACAGACGGCTGCGACGGTTTTTAATTTAGTATTCAAAATCAGCTTGTTCATTATTAGCAACTCCGTATTTCTTGGTTTGTTGCATTGCATAAAGGCTACACATATTGGAAAACGTCGTATTGTTTACACTTTTCCGCCATTATCAAAAACACAGAGATTTTTTTGTGCTGATTGATATCCTTGATAATATCAAATATCTGCTGAATCGACTGTTCAAGAAAAAGCTGAGAGTGTAAAAAACACTGTTGATTTCTAAAACTTTTCTGCATCAATACATGTATAAGCTCGGTTCTGGTAGAATACTTGTTTTCATACCAGCAGTATCGCTATTATCTTCCATAACCCAACCATTATCGGTTAGATAAACAATAGCATAATGCGGTTCCATTACCATAGACGACATAGCTTTTTGAACTTTTTGATTATTGGACCACGGAGCTTGATCACCGAGCGTCGCAGTGTAGGCAACCTCTGAATACGTGCGTTTGCCATCGTTGACTGGCTCGCTGAATGATTCAACCTTGATGGTGTATCTACCTGTACAAAAAGCTGGATATCTATTGTCGAGGACATTGCGCAAAAATGGTTTCCCCATTTCACTTACCTTAAAGGTATGTCCATCATTAGATTCCGGGTCAATCAAACCAGCATCAGTTAAAGTGTCAATACGTTCTTGGGTAACAACATCAGAAGAACCGTCGCCAATAGAAATCTTTTGGCTGTCCTCATCAAAAATAATACCTAGTCGCATGCTTCCATTTGTATTGATGCTTAAACACATTCCTGCGCTGTGGTTTGCCCTACCTTCATCAAAGCCTTTCTGGATAGCTTCCTGAAAATTGCTATTATTAGCATCCTTTTTAGAGCAAGCGACTAATGATACAGTCAACATGGCAATACAAACTAATTTTTTCATCCTTGCTTCCCTTTTCGAAGAAAAAGTGAGTTAAAAGAAATAGTAACCGGTGTTTAGACTACCTGATGATTTTCAGGTAGCCTAAACGTTGGATTAAGGGTTAAGGATTAAAACCAAGCCTTTTTGCCCTGTACATACACACGCTCAAACTCTTCATCGCTACATCAGGTATTTGATGCCGTCAATCAGGCTTAACACGCTGATCACGAGTATTGGGATTAACAAAAAAGATCCCAGTATGCTGACCAGTAGATAGATCAAACCTACCTTATTAATACCCAAATAAAACTTATGTGCGCCTAAGCAACCCAAAAATATGGCTAACAAGGCCGCCACCAAGCGTTTGCTGATGCCATTACCGGCACTAGATGTATTTGTGATGGAGGCATTGTTTTGGTTTTCAGTCGTCATGACCATGCTCCTTATGGGAAAGTTAAAAAGAAAAAACAGATGGCAGTGTTTAATGTGCTGTCCAGCCTGAATCGGTGCGAACCAGCACAATGGTAGTCGAACCGGTATAGGCAGGTACTTTCATCCCGTTGATTTCATATTCGCCGACTTCGTAGCTGATCGGGCACTCAAAGCGCTTCCCTTCTGTATCGTCCTTCACACAGCTTCCCGCTTTGCTGACAGACAGGTTGCTTTGTATCTTTTCCAACATTTCGCCCGCCATCGGATTTCCCGTCGAATAATGATTCATCTGTGCCAAGGTTTCCGCCAGCACTCCTTTAATGTCGCTATTGCTCGGCTCGCCACCGCACGCGGTCAACAAGCTCACTAAAGGTAATAGGTATATTGACTTCTTCATCAAACGTTCTCCTGTAAAAAATCACACAGTTATCAGATAGCCTGAAAGGTAGGCTCAAGTTCAAAGATATAGGTTAACAACCTGTAATATCCTATTATCCCAAATTGGGGAATATTAAGCAATACACTATGATTTTCCTATGAAAAGAATGCGTCCCTCCCTTTATTCCCCCGAAATGGCATGGCTGCGGCAAACCTTAGTCGGCCGCCGTTTGGAGCTGAATTTAACCCAAAAAATGTTGGCAGAACGCATGGGGGTCATTTTGTCGTTTATCGGGAAGGTTGAAACGGGTGAGCGGCGCTTAGACATTGCCGAGTTTGTGAGATACTGCCAAGCACTGGAGCTGAACCCCAGCCTTGTACTGGAAGAGTTCTGTGCCAAACTGGAAAAGCAACACCCGCCTATGATGATGTAGCACCTCCTTAATGTAGCAGCCCGGTAATGGATACGCATTCATCCTCTGTCTGTGACACATTGCTATATAGCAACGGCAGATGATGTAACTTAATTTCGGCATATTGACTATTCGCCAAAAACGCCCGAGCCAGAGCCAGGCCCAGCCTTTTTTTGGCATCACGTGGCGACTCCTTTGCCAAAGCACGAACCACTTCGTCATTCAATTTAGCCGGGGTGCAATGTTCCATCCGGTATTCGGCACGGTAGGAGGCATAAAAACCATCAATCATCCGGTGCATTTGTTCCGTTGTCGGCAACGCGATGTGATAAACGGTTGCCCGAGACAGGATACTGGCCGGAATGCGGTTCAAACTGTTTGCCGCCGCGATCCAGTTGATATAAGCAGTATTAATCGGCAGTTCTAGGAAATCATCGTGAAATTTTCGGGCAGTTTCCGATTCCCACAGCGAGTGCAGTACATTTAAAGGGGAAGGATAGCGCTCGTCTTTCACAGCTTTTTTGATTTCATCAATAAAAAATAGGAAATTGGCGGTATCGCTATCCGACATTCTCTGCACCACCGCACCTGGTGCGCCGTTGCCCCATTTGCTGCTTGTCCCGCTTAAGGCCGCACCGGTGGTCACGTTTTCAAACGATTTCTCGAAGAGGGGCAAACCCAAAGCCACAGCCAACTCGCTAACAAAATGACTTTTGCCCGTTCCCGGATTGCCAACCAATATCATCGGCTGGCAGACCAAGGCTTGCCCTATCCTTCCCTGCAGCACGACTTGTGCCTGCACATCCAGAATCACTTCTTTGAAATTCGGCATTTTCTGTGCCAACGAATCCAATTTCTCCAGTGCATACTCAATATTTTTAAATAAAACCAACTTCTTTGGATTCATCAATTTTTGCAACATGACTTTATGGGTATAGCCCTCTTTTTGTTGGCCACATCGCGTGATCAACTGCCGCAGAGACGGTTGTTGCTCCTCATCCACCAAGCAGATTGTTGGAAAGGTATCAGCTGGCTGATCTTCGATTCCTCGGCGGTTGCTCCGACTAGAACCATCAGAATCATGATGATTCAATGTATTCGATTCAACTGGTGCAAACATTGCCTGTGTTTCTTCATGGGTGGCTACAATGGCATCAACCCGGATATCGTTAGAGAAGGCCATGGCGGCTCCTTGAATAATCTGTCAATAAGTTTATCTAAGAATTACCTAAAGATAAAATATCAAAAATGCTTTAGTTTGTCAATTAATGCTTTTCAAGTTTAATTTATGAGTGTTATTTGCGGGATTCTACAAATCCTACTAGATGATTTTGTTTAGTACAGATACTTACAGTAGAATCAGTTCTGTTATCCGTAGATGACTCTTAGAAAATGATTGAACAAAAAGAATCAGAGAAAGAATCAGTTGTATTTGACTCAGCGCATTTGGCAGCTTGGTCTGCCCGAAAGATGCGCAAGGCAGCGAAGGCCGAGAAGGCGGCTGCCACCATGACGGAAGAGTGGAGTGAGCAGATCCTGTTAAACGAGATCCCGAGGGTCTGCCTGCAGAAGGCGGCCGATCTGCTTGGCGTATACAATCCAGATGGCTTGGTCATCACTATGAACGACTGCGTCACCTGGGCCGTGGAGGCTGCCATCGCCAAAACGGCTGAACAGTACCAATTTTATGACAACACATTTAATTTTATAGATGCCCCCATCATTAACGGCTGGAACAGTTTCCGTTTTACCTGCCGTTTTCCCAATGGAAACTTGAAGCAGGAAGTGGGGGCGGCATTAACCTGCTGGCGGCGCATGAGCGGCTACAATGTCAGTTCCAGTGTGTTTATCAATTTTGCGATTGTGTTATTTTTGCAGCATGCCGGCTTCGTGTTCTACGATCTTGATGGACAGGAAATAGCAGACGCTTTCAAGATCCTGGCAGCACCAGAATCACAGCTGGGTAAGATCGAATTACGTTTGGGCAACAGGCCGCAAGTTGTTTTCAGCCAGCCTGCATACGGGGGTCGTTTTTTCCCCGCCGTGTTTTATCCGGTCGGGCTACCTAAAAATACAGCTTCAGAAACTGAAGAATGGGAAGATTTGGCCTTACGGCTGCCCCTAACCTTGTACCGCGTGGTAAACATGTGGGCAAGTGCCTACCAACTGGAAGCAACCGAACGACTACGGCAATACGATCCCGCTGCAGGCATAGCCGTGCAAACTGATGGCCGGGCTTGGGATTATTCGTTTGAAGAAGCCGTCCGCATGGCTATAGACATCTATATCCGGCTGGAAGAATACGCGCAGGCGAAACAAAAACCGGTTTGGGGCGAAACGTGGCAGACGGTGTTACCTGGATCTGGTTTGCCTGAAGAACTGGCTCCCAAAACCACCGCACACCCCGAAAAAAACATCGAGTATGTGCGCGTCATTCCGCGAGTTGCCAAAGCCAAGCTGGCAAAATGGCGGCAATATTCCGGTTCGGACAATAATAAAGCGATGATGGCCTTGACCACCCTGTTGCAGCTGTATGGGCTGTATGTCAGTGATACCGCAGATGATGACCTACCACCTTTGCAGGTAATGAGTTTATGGCAATATTTCCGCATGGCCAAAGGGCATGAGCTGTACGTCCTGCGCGAACGGGATCTGTTACACCTGCGAGATGAGCGCATGACCAACCCGATACGGATTTTGGACGAACTGTTTTACCACTACGACCAAGATTATTTCATCGGCTCAACAACAGAAAATGAGGAAGTTCCCGCCGAGGGTGTCGTAAAAAGAAAGATAAAGCGTTAGCTCGAAAATAGTTTCAGGCAGCCTCAAACACAGGCCGCAGGCACGGCAACCAAATTCTCCGCCAACCAGATTTTTTGCGGGTACTGGTTGATAATCGTGCCGTGGGCGATGCCCAATTCGTTTGCCGGCAGCGTGTTGCGCAGCAGGTTGAAAGCAGCGGCCATTTTTTTATTGGGATTGGCGGTGGCTTTGATTTCAACGGGATACAGCATCTGCCGATGTTCGATCAGTAGGTCGATTTCTTTTTGATTGGTGTCGCGGTAAAAATAAATCGGCGGTTCTTGACCTTGGTTGTGGAAGGATTTGATGATTTCGCCCACCACGAAGGTTTCAAAAAACTGTCCGCTCTTGGCTCCGTTTTGAATGGTTTCCGGTGTCAGCCATTTGGTCAGGTAGGCCATCAGGCCGGTGTTCAACATATAGACTTTCGGGGTTTTGATGGCGCGTTTGAGGTGGTTGTTGCCGTAGGGTTGCAGCAGATAGACGATGCCCGATGTTTGCAGCACGGTGAGCCAACGCTTGACGGTATCCACCGATACGCCGATTTCCTGGGTCACGCTGCTGTAATTCAATAACTCCCCGCTGCGTGCGGCAATAGCAATCATAAACCGTGTGAAATCGCCGCTGCTGCCTACATTGACCAATTGGCGCACGTCGCGTTCGATATAGGTGGCGACATACGAGGCATAGTAAACCTGCCAGTCGGTCTCGGGCTGCTCGTATAAGCGCGGCATATCGCCGCGGTGGATAATCTGCCAGATATTCTCGTGTTCAGGTAGCCTGAATACGGGTTTCCGGTCAGCCAAATAGCCTTCGTCCGGTACGAAGGCCGCCTGAAAATCATCGCCGCGCATTTCGCGCCACGACAATCCGTTTAATTTCAATACCGCAATACGCCCGGCCAGGCTTTCGCTGACATTTTGCATCAACTCAAAAGCCTGCGAACCGGACAGCAGATACAGGCCGTTCTGCCTGCGCCGGTCTATATCCATTTTCAGCAGGGGGAACAGCTCGGAGGCGTATTGGACTTCGTCCACAATCAGCGGCGGCGTGTGGTTCAATAAAAACAGTTGCGGCTCGTTTTTGGCTTGGTCGAGCAGCAAGGGATCGTCTAAGGTAAGATATCCGTATTCGGGCGCAATGTGCTGAAGCAGCGTGGATTTGCCGACTTGCCGCGCACCGGTCAGCAACACGGCGGGAAATTGGGCGGACAGCTTTTGCAGAACGGATTGCAGGTGACGTGGGTAATACATAACAAAATCCAGTTTAATTTAAGATTGAATCTTAGTTTAAACTGGATTTTTGCGCAATACTTCTTGATTTGCGTGGTGATGATGCCGTGGTTGCACTGCGAAACAGCCGTACACTCCTCGTTATACAGGCGGACATGGTTCTCGGGCGTGATGCGCCGCTCATTTTGGCTGTTGGGCAGGTCATCAACAATGGAGACTGGGCTGCATGAAACGGTAGATTCTCTAGCGGTACAAAAGTTACGTAAAGAGTGAACAGCATTGAGCAATCAGCGAGAATAACAGGAAGTAGCTGATGATGGTGACGCTTACCGATACATAACCCGATTAACAAAGAACCTCTCTTTTCAGTTAGGCAAGCTGACCGACAAAGGCACGTCTGTACAACTGCTGAAACCAGAACATGCTCTTTCGCAGCTACAGAGCGTTTTTGACGTGGTTCAGATAGCGCCACGGGATGAGCTTATGGAGTACGGCACACAAGCCTCCCTGCTTCAAGCACACGCAACAGAACAGCAACGGATACTGCGTTCGACCCGTGTCGACATCAATGTAGTCTTGGAAACGGTACAAGGAACCCAAAATTCTTCCCATAATCTACTACGCCCAGCCAGAGATATTCAGTCCCGTCCTTCCCAAGCACCATCGGTATCCCCGACCCCCAACTGCAACCCTGACGACCATTGGTGGAACCGATATTAACTGATCCCAAAAAGTTGGACAGTTTAATCAAGCGGCTTTCAGGGAGTGAATTCTGTACTGAACAGGTAGTCGGCTTTTTCGTTTGCGGCGGATGCTGTTTTTTCACGGGCTTTCTTCCTTTGGGTTTAGGGTTTGGGCTTTAAACTGTTAATACCATTCAAACGATAGAGGCGCAACCATTGCAGCAAGATGGAGCAGTCGGGCAGATTCAGTTGGTCTGCGGCAGCTTTTTGGTACATTCCCTGCCCCGTCACCGGGCGGATTGCCTCAAGTTTGTATTCGACCGAATATTTTGTCGTATGCTTTCTGCGTTTGATGCCGCTCTCACCGTGTAATCTGTATCTTGTCACCCATCTGCGTACCAATGAATCGGAAATAGAAAAATGGTCTGCTGTTCTTGTGCTGCCGTTCCCTGCCAAATAGTATTGGACGACGGCAAGTCGGAATTCATCTGAATATTTTGCCATAAAAAACTGAACCTCCTAAAGTCGGTAAGGTGTCTCATTTTGGGGTGCAGTTCAGAAGCGGTCTTTTTTGCCTGCCGGTTTTGAATCATCCTCCGTGTATATTCCCTTGACGAAAAAAATGATGATATTACGGATACTAAAACTAAGGTCATATCCCCCCCTACTCTCCCTAAGCAAAGAGATGAAACAGCGTATCGGTCCCCTACCGGTTGAATTTTCCGAAAAAAAGCGACGTAGCCAGCATCAATATATATATAAGAACAGCACAAATAGCATCAATACATCACGCAACGAAAAAAGTCAGAAAAATGCACTTAGTAGTGTTTGGATATCTGTTGTTTTGTGCTGTCAGTATTGCTTCTTTCTGTGTTTGCAGTTTAGCAGTTGTACAGTTTTACAGTAAGGTTTAAACAATGACTGATTTATTTTTAAATGCAGATATTGTAGAGGATAAAAATGACCAAAGTCCTTTCAGTAACATTTTTGATTTTTTAGCGAGCCTTTTCATTTCCCCGGCGAGATCGGAAATGGCAGCGGTACTTTGGCCGCCGATATGCTTAAGTTCAAAACCTTACGCCACCAAAACCCTTGCTAGCTAAGGGTTAAATAGCTTACTTGAAATCTACTTAAGTCTAATCTAAACTATCCAATATGGATAGATTTTTAGACATAGGGCAAGCAGTAAAATTATTGTGCTGAAAGCACAATCACTCACTGGTGGTCTCAAACACGTGCCGACTACCTCGCCGAAAACACTATCAGCCGCGATAAACTGTGGGAAAAGCTCGGTATCATGCGCCGCACTTGGTATTATCGCGGGAAACCGATGCCGTCTGAAACGCAACAGGAGAAAAATAATGAGCCGTTACCTGATTACCTTTGACATGGATACCAACTGTCTGAAAAACAATTACCACGGAAATAGCTATAACAACGCCTATGCGGATATTAAACACATCTTGGCTAGACATGGATTTGAAAAGATTCAGCGCAGTGTTTATCTAGGCCGTGAAGGCATCAGTGAAGCACACGGAACAATAGCCATTCAGGAACTGACCGCTCGGTTTGATTGGTTTTACTCCTGTATTTCAAACATTAAGTTTTACCGCATTGAAAGCGATTTGAACGCACAATTTATCGCTGATGGTGTGTATCAAGCCAAACAGGCTTTCCTTCAACGTGTTGAACAACTTCGTATGTCCCTAACAGAAGCTGGATTGTCTGATGAGCAAATCAATCAGGTTCTGGAAAAACAGAAATTTGAATTGGAAAGTCCTAACCTGAAATTAAATTAACCTCCTTTACTCTTAAACATCCGCCGCAGTTCTGTCAGTTTTTGGCGCGCTGCGGCGTTTTCTGTGCGTTTTAGAGCTTCGGGTAGGGTGTGAAACAGCTCACTCGAAATCTACTTAAGTCTAATCTAAACTATCCAAGCAGTAATTAGTACAAAAAAAGCAAACTTATTTTAGGAGCTTATGATGACTGAAAAATTGCAGCCGCGATAAACCGTGGGAGAGTCTCGGCATTTCCCACGCCACTTGGTACAAACGTGGCAAACCGATGCCGTCTGAAACCGTACAACAGGAGACAAAATAATGCTTGCTCAAATTGAACTCACACCCTGCCAGCTAATGGTTTCCATAACTTAAGGTTACTGGGTTTACGCACTAAGGTTACTGAACTTAAGCATATCGGCGGCCAAAGTACCGCTGCCATTTCCGATCTCGCCGGGGAAATGAAAAGGCTCGCTAAAAAATCAAAAATGTTACTGAAAGGACTTTGGTCATTTTTATCCTCTACAATATCTGCATTTAAAAATAAATCAGTCATTGTTTAAACCTTACTGTAAAACTGTACAACTGCTAAACTGCAAACACAGAAAGAAGCAATACTGACAGCACAAAACAACAGATATCCAAACACTACTAAGTGCATTTTTCTGACTTTTTTCGTTGCGTGATGTATTGATGCTATTTGTGCTGTTCTTATATATATATTGATGCTGGCTACGTCGCTTTTTTTCGGAAAATTCAACCGGTAGGGGACCGATACGCTGTTTCATCTCCTAGCTTAGGGAGAGTAGGGGGGTAGATACGACCTTAGTTTTGGCATCCGTAATATCATCATTTTTTTCGTCAAGGGAGTATATCGACTCCAGAAAACAGGTATTAGATACTGCCTTTTCTTACGAGAGTGATGGCAAGATAGTTCTCTTCAAGTCAATCAAACAGGAAAGTATTTCTTTTCTGTCTGAAGATTTGAAAAAGGACTGAATGTTTCACAAGGTTAAAACTGGGGAAAAAGATGGATATGGTTCAGATGAAATGCTGAGCGCACCCCGTATCTATTTGGAAATGATGTCGCGGAAAACGGGAGTCCCCTACTCCAGTATTCTTTAAATTCTAAGCAGAAAACTTCTTCGTCGGTCTTTTTTTGTTGCTTGGTTTGCATGGAGTAAAACTGTGCAACTGCTGAAGTAGAAAACCAGCAAGAAGGTAAAAAGAAAGAAGCAGTTTTTTGGATTTTAGATGTTACCGCAATTGGTTTCCTTTCCTAAAATTTGTTTAAATTATTTGCAATATTAATATAAACGAGATATTAATGATGAGAAATCAAAAAGGCATACTGAATATAATTTGTACAAAATATTTGCAGTATTTAAAAATGTTGGTTCGTATATGAAAAGTTAAAAATGCCAAAATGTACAGTTGCTAAACTGTAAAACTGCTAAAGCAACAAAACATAAAAAGGAATGCAAGGATGCGATCACTACATCTTTTTATTCCGAAGCGTTTATGATTTTACGGTCAACTGCTACTCTATGTGCCTAGCTTTTCAGCTCCCTATTTTCGAATATTGGAGGAGGCATTTTCATCAGTGTCGTAATGCCGACCAAAACTCTCACAAACCATATTGGTTCTTGTGGCAGCAACACCTATCCGTTTGTTCAAGCGACCACAAGAGTAACATGATTGGCTGGTAGCATTGGCTTTAATCTCTTCGATATGAACTCCATTTTTAGCTGCACCTTCTTTCAGCGTATGCAGCAGTAGGGATGAGGCAACTATCTTCTGGTGGAGTTTGTTGACTTTAATCTGTATGCACTGTAGGTTGAGCAGATTCAATTTTTTGATACAGAGTATCCGGCTTTGTTCGGCAATTCTGTTTGCGAACGTATAGTAGAGCTGTCGTCTTGCAGCTTTCAATTTGCGGTAGGTATTTTACCATTCAATGCGTAGCCGCTCGGTACGTTTGAGCCAAATGTTATCTTCGCCATTTGTACCAATTTGTTTTTACATTAGGCTGTGTTTTAGTAATCTATTGATTTCAATTATTTGCAAGGGAAAAGACAATTATTTTCCGGTTAGGAATAAACCTATCCTGTTGAATACCTTAAAGCCAAATACGCCTATCAACACCATATTAAAACACAGCCTTTTTTAATATAGTAGACACAATCTTTCCCTATTTATGAAGGTGATAGCTTCTTTCAGATTCGTATTTTAATACTTTCTATTTCTAGAAAATTTGACTAAAATAACTCAATTATAAAAAATTGCGCGATTTTGGTATTTATCATGAAAATTTCCAGACCTCCGGAATTTACCCTGTTGCAACAGGAATATATGCAGCATCTCACTGAAAGAATGACGCAAATTGCCAAGCTGCTGAATTCTTCCTCAAACAATCCTGATATAGACATTCCCGATTTTCTTACTGAAATCAAAGATTATTCAGAATTTTCCGTGACAGATGAAAATGGAACCTATCTGCATTGGGACAAATTCCGCCGGATTCACACGGAAGATACGCGGATGAAATGGCGCGCCGTTAAGGAAAGCCGCAAAAAAATCCAAAAACCAATTGATTTCCCGTTTGAACATCAGTTTTGGTTCTGCATTCCCGACTCTTTGCAGGCACGGCTTCATTTGATTGACAAAAGCTGCGGCAGTTCTATCGGCACGTCTAGCTTGGGTGGCTTTGGCAGAAGCGAGCAAAACAGATTCTTGCTCAAGTCTCTGATTATGGAAGAAGCGATTACATCCGCCCAACTGGAAGGCGCGGCTACCACGCGCAAAGTGGCCAAGGATATGCTCAAATCGCAGCGTAAGCCCAAAACAAAAGACGAAATCATGATAGTGAACAACTATCACTTGATGAAAAAAGCGGTAGAATTGAAAAATACGCCGTTAAGTGTTGAAATGATTTTGGATTTGCACCGCATTGCTACCAGCAACGCTATTGAAAACAAGGCCGAGCCCGGACAATTCAGGCAGGATGACGAAATCTTTATCGCCGATATCAATGGTAACAGCCTGTATCAACCACCGCCGCACGGACAGGTTCATACGCTGATGGAAGAGGTGTGTGCGTTTGCCAATAATACCTATGACGGCGTGGAAAATCCGTTTATCCATCCGGTTGTCCAAGCTATTATCTTGCATTTCCTCATCGGCTACATCCACCCATTTGGTGATGGCAACGGGCGGACAGCGCGGGCTTTGTTCTATTGGTTTATGCTCAAAAACGGCTACTGGCTATTTGAATACATATCCATCAGCCGTCTTCTGAAAAACGCTCCTGCCCAATACGCCAAATCCTATTTGTATGCGGAAACTGACGATTTAGATTTAACCTATTTCATCTATTACCAATGCGATATTATCAAGCGGGCGGTTGCCGATTTGGAGCACTACATTTCCGACAAACAAAAACACCAACAGGAATTCAAAGCAGCGATTGCCCAATATACTGAAAAGATAGGAAAGTTGAACCAACGGCAAATTGGTATCCTGCAAAAAGCAGTGGAAGAAAGCGGAAAAATCTTTACTGCACAAGAAATTGCCAACCAATACGGCATCTCCCTGAATACTGCCCGTAGCGATTTGAGCAAACTGGGAGAATATAGATTCCTAGTGCCGTTCAAATCAGGAAATGCTTTAGAGTATGTTGCTCCTCAGGATTTATTGGAAAGGTTAGAAAAAAAATAGTTTGCTAGCCCAAAATGCAGCTTTAACCGAGTCAAAATCAATACAGTCCGCACTTTCAAAAAGAAGCTGCGGACTGCTTGCTTTTTGCTCTACAAATGATCTTTGTAGCTGATTTAACCAAGATTGTAGCAATTTTGCTTTCCAAGCAAGCAGGGTTAGAAAATTCGATACTTTTAATTATTGGCTGTGTTTTAATATGATGTTGATAGGCGTGTTTGGCTTTAAGGTATTCAACAGGATAGGTTTATTCCTAACCGGAAAATAATTGTCTCTTCCCTTGCAAGTAATTGAAATCAAAAGATTACTAAAACACAGCCTTACATTATTGGGGTGACTATCCTGTAAAATATGTCCTAAAACATGGAAACCACTTTTGCTCTGCTAAATTTTAAGGAATCTTTATGTTACATATACCCCCAACGGAACCTGATCGATATGTTAGCAGTATTGTAGCCTTAAACGTGCATAGTCCTAACGGTACAGGCGATTGGCACAGTGCAGCAGCCCTTAATGATGATGCTTACCCCCAAGATTTCTATATTTATGGCAAAGATCAAACACGTAGCACGTTACATTTGCTTGGTAACGTTGGTGTGATTGATGGAACAAACCGCTTCAATGAGATGGGCTATT
Source organism: Neisseria lactamica (assembly GCF_901482445.1). Taxonomy (NCBI): domain Bacteria; kingdom Pseudomonadati; phylum Pseudomonadota; class Betaproteobacteria; order Neisseriales; family Neisseriaceae; genus Neisseria; species Neisseria lactamica. The sequence goes on from NZ_LR590477.1 coordinate 2,185,429, forward strand.
ATCCTGAAAACATCCCAGTTTGGCTCGCAGATCACCCCCGTGCTTGCGTGGATTATCTTTACACAGCAGTGTTACAAACTGGCTCAATCGGTCGTGTGATTTTAGATGATTGGTTTCCAAGCGATGAAGACAAGCAATCAGTTTATGACTTACTTAACCAAATCGAACCGCACTTGAATACTCAAGAATGGGAGAATTTACAGCTATGGAAACGCAAAAACCCAATAATGTAATGCTAACCGAACGAGATAAAAGGCACGAGAAGCGGTATTGCTGAATTTCATCCGCAATACGCAAAGTACAATTAAATCAGCAGAGGTATCTAAACGACCCGCTGTTCCAGTTTGAAAGAACTTCTCATGATGAAGTCTATCCTCGCCGTATTCGGAAATCGTATGCGTAAACCCAGAATCACCCATTTGGATGTTTGGGCAAACGATGAAAGAATCGGTACTCTGGAAAAGGGGGCCATGTATCGGTTCACATACGACAATTCCAATTCTTCGTTGCTGGGCCTGCATCATCAAGACAGAAGCAAGGTATATATCAGCAACAACATGCCGCATATCTTTGTACAGTATTTTCCGGAAGGCTTTTTGGCTGCACACATCACAAGCAAATATGCTTTTCATGATGCGCCTTTTGAAGACAATGAGATGCTGCGCTTGGCAATTCTGGGCAGAGAGGCTTTGGGTCGGATACATGTGCGCTGTAATGACTCGCTTTTTAATGAATGGATTGACGGGTTGGAGATGAAAAATCCAAGAATATTGACTGAACGAGATTTGCTGGGCATAAATGCCCGACAGGTTTTTCAGCAATATATGGCAGAAATCTTCCATCACGGCCGTTTCGTCAGCGTATCCGGGATACAGCAGAAGATGTCCTTAGATGCCATCAGCAGAAATACCAAGCAAACTGACTCATACATTGCCAAGGGATTTGATCCGTCAGAATACCCGTGTTTGGCTGCAAATGAATTTTTATGTATGCAAACAATCAAACAAGCAGGTATTCCAGTTGCACAAACCAGCTTGTCGGAAGATTCATCCGTGTTGTTGGTACGTCGGTTTGATGTCGGCGAACAGGGTTATTTTTTAGGGATGGAAGACTTTACCAGTCTGCGCCAGTATTCGGTAGAAGATAAATATAAAGGCAGTTATGCGGCTATTGCACAGATTATTCGTCAGATATCTGGTAGACCCGATGAAGATTTAATCCATTTCTTTAACCAGCTTGCCGCCAGTTGCATATTGAAAAACGGGGATGCATACCTCAAAAATTTTTCAGTACTCTATCATGACGAATACGATGTACGTCTTGCACCTGCCTATGATGTATTGGATACATCAATATACGGAGTTGGAACACAAGGAACTTTTGATGCTTATGACGATATGCTGGCATTGAACCTAACTGACCTCGGTAAGAAAACATACCCTTCCAAGAATACATTGTTGGATTTTGCTGAGAAATATTGCGATTTGGGAAGAGAAGATGCATCCTTTATGATAGATACAATCGTTCAAGCTAAAGAACAGGTTCTTGTTAAATACTCGGATGTATTGCGCGATAACGGATGGCTGGCCCAACAATGGCATTTTATCCCGGATGAAAATGAAGAAGGTCTACCGTTTACATTCCGGTAGCTGCCGGGTCTGAACCGGCTGTCAGAGATGGCCGGTCGACTTTCACCCTGAAAATCACTTCATCTTATGGTGTTTGAAACCGAGAAATTAGAAGAATCGTATTCGGTAGGAGATATACTGGGAAGATTGGAAAACTGGTAAATCACTCTATTGATTGAGTTGGCGGCCTATATGTTTAATGTAGGCAAACGAGAAGGAATCATGTATTTCATGATTCCTTCTTAAATTTCTGTGTCAATCTAATATCAAAACACAGCCATCTCTTACCATAATCATGATAGGTATTTTATTATGAAAAGCTATATCTATAGTTACCGTTGATTTGACTATGCCGTTTTAAAACGTATAGCCTACCTGAAAACCGCTTGCCCATTTCCTTGATTGGAAAAATTCGGGCTTTTTCAATGCACGGCCGGTAAATATATCGTAATGCAGGTTGCCGCCAAGCTTTATCTGCCCGCGTATCCCAATTGCTGTGCCGGCTAAAGTTTGGCCCAATAACCATTTGGCGGATTGTCCTGAAACATGTCCTACATCAGCCCCAAGATAAAGCTGATGGCCTGGTTTAAATTGCCAGCTCAAATCGTTGCGCCAATACCATCCCCGCTCGGCAGACAAACTCATCTCACCGTCGAAGCCACGCACGGTGTGGTGTCCGCCGATAGCCAGTTTGTCTTGCGATGTTAGCGGGGTTTTGTTCCATTGTGCATGAACGGATGTGTCATAGGCAAATAGCTGTTTACCGATTTGAAAAGGAGTATTTACATCAGCCGACGCCGTCCAAATTTTCATACGTGACGTGCCTTCGCCAAAGGCTTCTTCAGGCGCGCGCAGAGCATCACTCATACCCGTCCCACGTTTATAAGCAATCTTAAATTGAGCCGTACTGTTGCCAATGTATTCTTTATGGCTTAACTCGGCTAACCAACCTGCCGTTCTACGGCGTTGCACTGTAATCTCCGCATCGTCAATATAGCTTTGTGTTCCGCGTGTCCATAATTTCGCACCAACATGTGTTTTGCGTTTGGCATCGCGGTAGATTAGGCGGTTGAAACCTAAATCGGTGTTGTAACTTTTACCGTTGTAATCATACGCTGCACTTAATCCTGCTACGGCTTGATGATAGCGGTAGCCGCTGTGATTGAATGCCCATGTCCATTTGCCAAACGGCACAGAGTAATGCAGCGCATAATTGTGTGTACCACCTTTTTTCAGGCTGCCTGAACTGTCTGTTTCATCGGGAACATTACCAATGGAACGTCCATAGTTCACATAAAACAAATCGCTTAATCCCAATGGATTATCCGCCGAGAAAGTAACATTGCCTTGATATTTACCTGTTGCCTTGGTACCCGAATCATCCATCCCCACACTCAAACGATAAGGCACCAATCTTTGCTGCCATTTCACCAGTACCGTACTTTGATTGGGTACCCCCTCCACAGGCACAATTTGAATATCTGCTTCCACTGTTGGAATACGCTTTAAATTCTCCAAACCCTGTTCCAAATCGCGCAAATTCAAGATGCCGTCTGAACGCGTGGGAAATTCATTTTGAAACGCCGCAATGCGTCCAGCATGGGTTTGATTCGCTTGCGACATATCCATTTCAACGTTTTTAAGATAACCTGCCAACACCGTTAAAACCAGCTTACCGCTGTTTAAATCCTGTGGCGCAGCCAAAATGCGCGTGGTGGTGTAACCCCGTCCAATCAAAATATTTTGCGCAACCGTCATAATGTGATTGATGTCGCCTGCATTCAAACACTTGCCAGCCTGAAAACCCGTTTCGCGCAAGGCACGTTTTAGGGCAAACTGAAACCGAGCATGGTGTTCGCCTTCCAACACCACTTCGTTAATGGCAAAACACGGTTGGCTGCTGTCATCGCCCATCAACTGATTAACCGTTTCCCCCGTGTTTTTTGATGCAAACGCACATCGCTTTCAGGCTGCATGGTTTGGCGCAACTGCTCTTCGCGTTGGCGTTGCTGAATATCTTGCTGCATACGGATTTCGGCAGGGTTGGGGGAGGCCAACAAAGTAGCAGGAGCGATGATACCTGCCAATAAGCAGCACCAAGACAAAAAGCGAATATTAGGCAAATAGGATAAAGGAAGTTTCATGGCATGGTCGCAAAATCAATAAAATCATCAATGGGCATTCAATACACGATTGCATCAAGTTTTAAAAGTTAAAATTCTCAAACCCTTATCGCTCCCTTTATGATACAAGGCGCGTAGTGTCCTACTAGGAAATAACTGGCGCACAGCTGAGCGCATTTGATGACTGTGTCCCAATGGCGCAAACCATTGAATCAACCAAATATTGTCGCCACAGTTCCAATCGCTGTTGTCGCGCAAATGGCGGTCAGATTCTAAATAATGCGCCTGCGCCACTTCATCAAAATAAGCCCATGAGATATAACCGATTGGTTGGGTACCCTTGCAAAACAAAGCGAACTGCCCGTTTTTTAACACAGGCAATATATACGTCATCATCTCCACAATAGGTACTTGGCGATGCGTAGGCGACTGATACCATAGCCAAGTGATGGCACCGAGTGCTTCGCTTTCGTTCCATTGTTCATTGAGGTAGAGTTTAGGGGAGATGATGTTTAAGGGTTGAGATGGTGGGCATAGTTTAGAGGGGGGGGTAAAACAAAAAAGGTAAGTGTAAGTGGTTTTAAGGCTGCCTGAAAGCGGATTAACAGCGAAAAAGAGAACGCGTGAGTGCGAGCACCCACGCTTGCTATCAGACAGACTGGCTATGCTTGTTATATATCTATATGGTTATATAGATATATAATTTTTTCACTCCATTCATTTGATTGTAGGGTATCTGTATCTTCAGCAATATACAAACCAATATCTTTTGACCAGAATGCATAAGTTTGTTGAATTATATCTATATTCTTCAGATAATTAAAATCTGAGAAAGCACCATCAAACATGCATATTATAGCTATTGGATTAAGCTGATTGATATTTAGTATTTCATCTTTAATTACATTAAATAAATCAATATTTTTGGAATATAAAAAATAAGATTCTGTTAAAAAAATATCATATTTCCACTCATTATTTTCAAGAATATATTTTTCAGATTTAATGCAACGTGATCTAGATTCCCATTGCTTTATATTTTCATGATTTCTGTCTTCTTTTAAAAAAATACCATAACACAATATAGAAAACTGGTCAGTACCACAATTTTTTAAAAAATCTATTATTTTCATTTAGTTACCTCTAATTAGGTTTAATTGATTATTATCTGGTATAAAGCTTGCAATGACTTTATCCTTATACGGCCCATCTTTTGCAACAACAATAACAACATATTTCCCATTTGATTTACCTAAATGAGCTATACCATTTGTTGCACCAATTCTCCAATCTGCTTTATGAACAGGGGATTGTAATATTGGCAAAGCAATTTTTCGGAAAGCATTAACCCTATTTTCTAATGATCCTGTATTAGGAATAAGAATGCCTTCTAAATGTCTAATTGCATGCCCTCCATTATTTCTCATGCCTTCTAGGGCATTTAGAGAATATTTTATTGATGCTTCTCGTTGCGCATGGGCTTTAAACTGACTACTCTGACTCCTTCTTCTCGTTTCCTGAACATTTTTCTCCACCTGCTCACGAGTTGTCAATTTATTAAGCTTCCTATCAACCTCCCATCTCGGTTTTGCATCAGACACAGGCTTAGCCTTAGGCATACCGGCTCCTGATTTACCCACACTGAACAAATCTATAGAAAACTGAACATATTCCGCAGCCTGCTCCGACAGCCCCAACTGCTTCAAGGTCTGAACCGTAATCGTCGGTCGTTGTTCGCTGGCTTTTTTTCCGAAGTTCTTCGCCCCAGTAATGACATGATCGTAGGAAGACGTTACACCAACCAAAGCGGCGGCACAGCCTAAGCCGAAAGTCTCGGCACAAGATCCGCCTCCGGCTACTCCTGAAAGAACAACACCCAAACTGCCCGAAACGATTTCAGCCCCGGGTGAGATGTAGCGGTGCAGGATACTTTTGTCTTCCCTATCCAGCTTTTCGTACTCAGCCTTCAAATAAGAGGCTACTAAATCAGGATGTTGATTTAGGTAATATAAGGATTCTTTTTCTAAGTCCTTAAACCGACTGTCAAAGCGTTGGTCTTGGGTAAATTCGATAATGCGTCCTATATTTTGACGACATTCGGTAATTCTTCCTGTGGAACTGCATTCATGTTTGACTTGCTCTTTTATGACGGAATAAATTTTACGGGCTGTCTGTTCATCCCGTTTTAAGGCTTCCGATGTCAGATAGAGGTTGTTTTCCACCGCATTCTGCCCGACCGCCCCTCCGGTTTGCGCCTCTGCCGGCGTGCCGCCCACGGCCGCGCCCGTCAGCGATGCAATCACCCCGATCTTCGATTTGATTTCTTCTTTGATATGTTCCGGCAGCAGGTTGGCATTGAACTCGCCTGTTTGCGGATCGATTGCGGTTTTACCGTCGTTATACCGTTGGGCAAGATGTTCCGCTGCTTTTTCAGCTGCAACCGCAGCCGAACCGCCGGCAGCAAAATTACCACCGTTGACGCGGGCGATAGCTGCTCCTAAAAGGAAATGTCCGACGGCTTGGGCGGTTTCGTTTTTGTTTTCACCGTGGCCGAATGTCCTGCCTATTGCTTCGGAGGCATAAGGCGCAGCGGCATTGACTGCGCTTTGTAACCCGCTAGCTCGGTAACGTTAAATAAAGGTCGTCTGAAACGTGAACTGGCCCCCAAATTTTGGACGCTCATAAAAGCCTATTCAGGCGCTCTGTGTAAGCTGGGTTCTGTATGCGACAGGACTCAGCTTTTTCAATTTCAAACTGCAACGCTCCCGGTTGTAGTAATCCATATAATCATCTATCTGTTTCATCAATTCGTCCACCGTCAATTCTCCTGCGTTATAGAAACACTCCGTCTTCAACACCGCAAAGAAACTCTCCATCGGTGCATTGTCCCAACAATTCGCCTTTCGCGACATGCTTTGAACCATGGAATGTTGGGCAAGCAATTCCCTATACCCCGCCGTACGGTACAGCACGCCTTGGTCAGAATGAAGCATTGTTCCTTTATCAGTCAGCCGGGGTGCGGCTTTTTCGAGCATTTCCTTCACCATTTCACTGTCGGCTCTGCGGCTCATGGCGTAGGCGACGATCTCGCGGTTGAACAAGTCCAAGATCGGCGAGAGGTACAGTTTGCCGTCCTTTCCTTTGAGTTCGGTCACGTCTGTCAGCCATTTTTCGTTGGGCTTTTTGGCTGTGAACCGACGTTTGAGGAGGTGTTCCGATATTTCGCCCATGGCGGGATGGCGGTAGGCTTTTTTCGCCCGTATGAGGGCTTTCAGTCCTAGCTGTCTTATCAACCGCGCCACTTTTTTGCGGTTCCAACCCAATGCTGCGGCAATGCGCCTTTGCCCGTATCGTCCTTTATGCCGCCGGTAGGTTTCGACGAGGAGGGCTTTGTCGGCTTCATCGGGGTCGGGTCGGTCTTGGTGGTGGTAGTAAAAGCTGCTTTTGGGCAGGTTTGCGATGTGTAGCAGGTATTTGAGCGGGTGTTGCGCCCTCAGTGTTTGGACGGTTTGGCTTTGTTCTTTTCGGTCCGCTTTTTGCTGAGGGCTTTTAACTCCTTTAGGTAGGCAACCTTTGCGCGCATATAGCACAACTCTTCGATAAGCTCCGCCTGTGTTTTTTCGTGGTCGGGTTTGTCGGCGATGAAGGGGTTTTTGCGGTGGTCGGTCATGGTTTTGGATTGGGGATGTTCGAGTGCGCCGACGCCGCCTTCTTGATAGGCGCGTATCCATCGTCGCAGGTGGGTTCGGGAGATGCCGTAGTGGTCTGCGGTACGCTGTTGGCTGCGTATATGCAGGTAGTAGAGTACGGCTTGGTATTTGAAGTGTAATGTATATTTGCTCATAAAAAAACTGCACCTTGTGAGTTGGAGGGGATGTGTCCAACTTTTGGGGTGCAGTTCAGTTTTCAGACGGCCTCTTAGCTCAAACCTTGTGCTAATTGTTGAGTTTAGGTTTCATATGGGCTACGGCTTGCTAAATTTCATTTAAAAAATCAGGATTTTCAAATAACTTGTAAATAAAACTCTCTATTGAGTCAGCTAACGGATTTTCCATATCCCATATCCAATAGACAGGTTGTTTAGGCTTATTTAAATTTCGCCTATCAAAACAAATAAAATATTCACTAAATCTTTCGAAAAATGGTACTTGATATGGTTCAATAACAAAATTAGAAGAAACTTGTTCTGATTCCCCAACCAATATATCTAAAATAGATAAAGGATCCATAATTCGATTATCAGACTCTGATCGAATACTTCCACTTTCATTTACAGTAAGAAAACCATAACCAATTTCTTTCCAAAAGCAGAATAAATCATATGGAATTTGGATATGCTTTTCTAACTCTAGAAAATCACTATCTGGTAATTTAAAAAATAGATTTTTCTCTTGGCATAATGAATATTCGTCGAAATTATTCACAATAATAGAAGAATTTTTTATTCGTTCAAACATATTATCTATCCAATCAGGATACCTAGCTGGAGTAATGTTTTGCCAAATATTACCACCATTATTTTCTAATGGTTGAATATGGTGAGCATCATACTTACTTCCTGTTGGCTTTATAAGCCTACCAGTTCTGGAAGATATTAAAAAACACGTGCTTGATGCATCTTTAAACATAGATTTTATGTGAGATAAATTTCATCATTATCATTTAAATATAATTAAATTTCATAATTATTTTTTCCATAATATTTTTTATATATCCTTTTTTAAACACCGATTCCTTAACAATATTATCATTTAAATATAATAATTTTTCATTATGCTTATTAGATAAATACCAAATATTGTCTTTTTCTTCAGGGTTATCAATATATTCTGTTATACAGTATTTCCAATATGAATAAGATTCCTCTTCTGATAATTCCATATTACGATAATGAACAGCATCGTTCAAAAAAACATATGCATTACAATAGTCTAAGTTAAATAAATTAGGGCACTCTAGATCATCAATTATTGAAATAAACTGTTGTATGCTACGCAAAGAATTTGGTAAAAAAGTAGATGTATTTGGTAGTTCTTGAGGAATCATGTCTCCATTCACAAAAAATGTAAAAATCCCTTCGGAAAAATTTTCTGAACTCCATTCGTCTATCTCCTCAATCCAAATTGCAAATTTATATGGATTCCCAAAAATCATTTAGAATACTCCTTGAATAAAATTTATTTTCCAGGAATACCCAATTTTCTACGCAATTGGATATTAAGTTTATCTATTCTATTCCTGTTTAAAATTCCTGCCCAGTGATACAAATTCCTGTTATTGCCAGTACCTGAAAAAAATTGATGCACTTCACCAGTTGATTTATCAAAAGTAACCCTCATACCGTCTTTAACGGAAATTGACTGTTGAAATAATTCTAAAGAATTTTTAGGTTCTAATGATGCTTCATGTCCAGGTCTTTTCCCACCGTGTCCTAATGAGTGTTTTTCATTAGATTGATATTTTAATTCATAGCTATCTTTACCCTCTCTAAAAGTTACTGTGGTTTCAGATGGAACAGGTACAGATGATCCTGTGCTTGATTCTTTATGTGGCCTTAAATCATTTCTCGAATAATTCTTCGACGCCAATGCCGTATCCGGAATCCTGCCCCCCTTCGCAACATTGCCGTTTACAGGAATACGGATATTCCCCACACCCGCCAACAAAGGATCACTGCCTGTAACATTCGACCTTATGTTTCCCAGATTGCGGCGGGCTTGATCTATTGCGGCCTTCATTTTTTCTGTATTTTTAGCGGCTTTGGCTGCCTGATAAGCTTTTTCGGCTTGATGGACTTTTCTGGCAGCATCTCCATAAAGTGGAATTATTCCTACAGTAGCAAAGAAATAATCGCCTTTGGTTTCTGCTTCTGCAAAACCTTTTATATCTCCGATAACTGGAATAAAGTCAATCAAAAAGTTAATAGCCTGGAGTTGTTCTGTTCGTAATTGCGAATAAGCGGCAGGATTTTCTTTCATTAAAGCCTGATCTTTTTTCCAAGCAGAATATGATATACCCACTGAATTATTCTCCACCGCATTCTGCCCGACCGCCCCTCCGGTTTGCGCCTCTGCCGGCGTGCCGCCCACGGCCGCGCCCGTCAGCGATGCAATCACCCCGCTCTTCGATTTGATTTCTTCTTTGATATGTTCCGGCAGCAGGTTGGCATTGAACTCGCCTGTTTGCGGATCGATTGCGGTTTTACCGTCGTTATACCGTTGGGCAAGATGTTCCGCTGCTTTTTCAGCTGCAACTGCAGCCGAGCCGCCGGCAGCAAAATTACCACCGTTGACGCGGGCAATAGCTGCTCCTAAAAGGAAATGTCCGACGGCTTGGGCGGTTTCGTTTTTGTTTTCACCGTGTCCAAATGTCCTGCCTATTGCTTCGGAGGCATAAGGCGCAGCGGCATTGACTGCGCTTTGCAATCCGCTTTGACCACCAAGCAGACCGGTCGCGAGGGTGATGCCGGCATTAAGGGCACGGCTGTGTTTACCTCCCACCCCCCAATTTTGGGCTTCGGCATCGGCTTTGCGATAGGTTTCTGAGTAGTTGATTAGGATTTTTTGCCGTTCGGTTTCGTCCAGTTTGGCGTAGGCTTCATAGCTACCGTCATTTTGGGCTTTCAGACGGCCTTCGAACTCCGATTCGGCTTTGGCTTTATTTTCTGCAGCGGTTTTTTGGCGGTTGCTGCTGAAAGTGTGCGCAGCGGTTACTATATCGGAAGTTGCTTTAGCTATAATCTGTTGCTTTTCGGTAATCTTGGCTAAATCGGGCAGAGCCGCAACAGCACGGTGTGCGTTACTGCTGTCACTATTGATACCCAGTTCTTGCGTAGTGGTCTCTTTGCCGCCGATGTTCAGACGGCCTTCGCTCAGGGTAGCATAGGTGGTGCTGTTGTCGCCGCCTTTTTCATATTGCGGCAAGCCGGGGTTGAAGTCGGTACCATTTTTGCCTGCAGAGCGTGCAAATGCCTTACCTAAGTTTGTTTGACGGAAGTCGGCGTTGTCGGGGGGTTCAGAGGGGCTGTCGCTACCGTAACTACCGCTCAAGCTGACATTGGATGCGCTATAACTGCTTTGGTTTTGAATATTTTCAAAAGTAAGACGTTTGGCAGTTAATTCATTTTGCTCCTTCGGCGCGGTAGAGGTAATGGCTCCGCCTTTTAGGTGGATGCTGTCGGCCTCGATGTGGTAGCCGCCTTCTCCTGCAAAAAGTCCGGATTGGATAGCCGCACTGTCACTGCTGCCTGAAGCTTTGCTTTGGTTGAAGTTGCCCGAAGCCTCCCAGGCGGTGCCCAAGGAAACTTGTACACGTACGCCGGCGCCGGTTTGTTTGTTGTCCTGTTCGGTATGGTAATGTAAGCGGGCAATTATAGCAATGCACAAAAACAGACAAAAAGATAAAAAAACGCCATAAATGAAAATTTAATCACATGTTTATAGGATATGGAAAAGAGGAAGCGAAATCTGAAGCCGTCTGAAAACAACCATAGGCAAAACCCATTTGTTATTTTCAGACGGCCTCTTAGCTCAAACCTTGAGAACCGCATGTGTGCGTTCCGCACACATCTTACTTGTTGAGTTTAGGTTTCATATGGGCTACGGCTTGCTGAATCACTATCGGCACAGCTTTTACCTTCGCACTTCACATTCTCTGCAACAACCATCAGGCAGCCACGACAAAAGTTGAAGATGACGCGATAGGGTTTTGTTCATGATTTTAGTTCCTTGATTTTTATAGAATGATTGCAAATAATTGGACAATATTATTCTAAATCAAGGATCTTATCTAAATCAAAGGATTGCTGCCATTCGTTTATGAGAACTTGTATTCAATACAAGTTCTAACATCTTAATCATGGCACAGCGTATAAGCGTGGATTTGCAGTCCAATCTATATCGCTGATTCTATTCATTAAGCTAATTATGCTTATTCCTCAATCACAGTCTCCACCACCGAATGAATACTTTTAGGCAATTGCAAAAAAGCATTCCAAGCAATTAAAGCAGTTTTAAAAGTATGCAGCGAACAGCTTAAATCAGGCCAGCCGTCTTCTTCATCAAATTCGTTGTGATAGAAAACTACTTTTTCAGCAGAAATATCCCAGCAAAAACCTTGTCCACCTCCTGAATAAACTTCATTGGGATTATTTTCTGCTTGATAGATAAATTCTAAATTTTCATCTATGTCTTTTTGTAGATAAAGGTCTCCTGTTAAAACATAAATAATATATTGATACACTGTTCCTCGTGTATTTATCTTTTGATTAGAAGAATTATCTAAAAACTGGCAGTAGTTAAATAATTCACCAGAACTAAACTGATCATAAAAACATTTTATTTTATACATTTAAAAACACCTTTTTAATCAATACTTCATTTACTATTATAAAGTGGATAAGCTGTTCGATTAGGTTCCGTAAATCCTTCTATTTCAACACCAGATTTACTTGTACCTCTCCATTTTTGACCTTCTAATTCCTTTCTTTTCTCCCAAGCCGAAGTAACTTCAGCCCTAATTCTAGCCTCATCCCAATCTTTTGGGAACATGGTGTGCTTGGTCATCACTTTCCCACCTTTTTTCGTTTTCACCTCCCAACTTCCATCAGGCTTTTTAATTTCCACTGTCGCTTGATAAACCCCATGTTTATCAGGTGCCGAGGTTTGTTGTATCACCCGTACATCACCACGGGTTAGACTATGCCCTCCTGTTACTGTGCCTTTCTTATTGATATCACCACCTATAAAATGATTAAAATCTAACCCTGTTTTATTTTCCCATTCTCGTTGCGCATGGGCTTTAAACTGACTACTCTGACTCCTTCTTCTCGTTTCCTGAACATTTTTCTCCACCTGCTCACGAGTTGTCAATTTATTAAGCTTCCTATCAACCTCCCATCTCGGTTTTGCATCAGACACAGGCTTAGCCTTAGGCATACCGGCTCCTGATTTACCCACACTGAACAAATCTATAGAAAACTGAACATATTCCGCAGCCTGCTCCGACAGCCCCAACTGCTTCAAGGTCTGAACCGTAATCGTCGGTCGTTGTTCGCTGGCTTTTTTTCCGAAGTTCTTCGCCCCAGTAATGACATGATCGTAGGAAGACGTTACACCAACCAAAGCGGCGGCACAGCCTAAGCCGAAAGTCTCGGCACAAGATCCGCCTCCGGCTACTCCTGAAAGAACAACACCCAAACTGCCCGAAACGATTTCAGCCCCGGGTGAGATGTAGCGGTGCAGGATACTTTTGTCTTCCCTATCCAGCTTTTCGTACTCAGCCTTCAAATAAGAGGCTACTAAATCAGGATGTTGATTTAGGTAATATAAGGATTCTTTTTCTAAGTCCTTAAACCGACTGTCAAAGCGTTGGTCTTGGGTAAATTCGATAATGCGTCCTATATTTTTGACGACATTCGGTAATTCTTCCTGTGGAACTGCATTCATGTTTGACTTGCTCTTTTATGACGGAATAAATTTTACGGGCTGTCTGTTCATCCCGTTTTAAGGCTTCCGATGTCAGATAGAGGTTGTTTTCCACCGCATTCTGCCCGACCGCCCCTCCGGTTTGCGCCTCTGCCGGCGTGCCGCCCACGGCCGCGCCCGTCAGCGATGCAATCACCCCGATCTTCGATTTGATTTCTTCTTTGATATGTCCGGCAGCAGGTTGGCATTGAACTCGCCTGTTTGCGGATCGATTGCGGTTTTACC